>NZ_JAXCFQ010000009.1:0-295976 GCF_056150265.1 Micromonospora desertarenae | reverse complement strand
CTCGCCGACTGGATCGCCACCCGCGGCTACACCGCCTGACGAACACCGGCGACAACCCAAGAACACCAAACGCCGAAGGGCCGACCCCCAACCCGGGGGCCGGCCCTTCGGCGTCTCCAGACCCGAGTCACGATCCGAAGCGCGGACCCCGGGCGCGCACCCGGAGCGCGGGCGGGGAGCCGGGAGCCGAGAGCGCGGGCGGGTTCCAGAGCCCGGGAGCGAGAGGGGAGCCAGTTCCAGCACCCGGACACGTATTGACAAGTATCGACACGAGGCCCACTCTGACGAGAGAGCGCTCTCTCACTCGCCCCGGGCACAGCACACCACCACCACAGTTCTGGCCAGGGACCTCCGATGCCTTTTCGGCGGCGGCGCCGGATCGTCCCTGACCCGTACCCCGACAGGAGTCACGAGATGGACAGGGCCGCACCCCTCTCCGGTACCCGCCGCCGGTCGCGCCGCGCGACAGCGATCGGCGCCCTGCTGGCGCTCCTCGGCACGTACGTCGTGCTCACCGGCGCGCGGGCCGACGCCGCCCCGGTCGCCAACGTCATCCGGGTCGCCGAGTTCCCCGCCGACTGCCCGTACAGCCACCGGCTGCCGGACGACCCGATCATCTTCCCCGGGCTGCCCGGCGCCTCGCACATGCACAGCTTCTTCGGCAGCCGGGTGACCAACGCGCACACCGACCTGGCCGACCTGCTGAACTCGACCAGCACCTGCAATCCCCGGGTGGACGTCTCGTCGTACTGGGTGCCGACGCTCTACCGCGACAACGTGCCGGTCGAGCCGACCATCGTCACGTTCTACTACCTGGGTGAGGGCGTCCGGAGCGACGTCGTCGCCCGCACCGAGCCGATCCCGCAGGGGCTGCGGATCGTCGCCGGCAACGCCCGGGCGACCGGACCGAACGACAGTATCGCCCGCTGGTCCTGCCTGCACGCCGGGCACGTGCCGCCGTCGAAGGACTTCGTCACCTGCCCGGCCGGCACCATGCTGGAGTCGTACCTGGACTTCCCGCAGTGCTGGAACGGCCGCGACCTGGACTCCCCCGACCACAAGAGCCACATGGCGTACCCGGTGAACCAGGCCTGCCCGGCGAGCCACCCGGTGCCGGTGCCGAAGCTGCGGCAGGTGCTGCGCTACCCGGTCAGCGGTGACCCGGCGCGGCTCCGGCTCGCCTCCGGACCGGGCTACACCATGCACGGCGACTTCTTCAACGCCTGGCCGGTCGAGGAGATGGCCCGCCGGGTCCGGGACTGCATCCGTCCGGTGATCAAGTGCGGGGCGGACGGCCGGCCGCTCTGATCCCACCGTCCGGCCCGGTGGGGAGCGGACCCGCTGGCACCCCGGGTCCGCTCCCCGCTCGGCGGAGAGGAGGCCGGATGCGCCCGGCCGTACCGTCCGTCCTGGTCGCCGTCGCGCTGCTCGTCGTGGGCTGTACCGGCGGCGCTGGCCCCTCCGCCGCTCCGCCGCGCCCGGCCGCGCCCGCCCCGACGTCTGACGGCGCCGCCACCCCGGACGGCACCGCGTCGGGCGCCAGCGGCACCGCGTCGGGCGTCACCGCTCCGGGCGCCAGCACGTCGGGGGGCGGCGTGGCGGGTGCGTTCAACCCGACCGACGTCGCCTGGCTCCAGGTGCACCTGGCGATGACCGAGCGGATGCTCCCGGCGCTCGACCTGGTGGCGGACGGGACCAGCGACCCCGCCTGGCGACTGCTGGCCGTCCGGCTCGGCACCGTCCACCGCGCCGACCTGGCCCGGTGCCGCCGGCTACTGGCCGACGCCGGCGCGCCGGCGGCCAACCCGCACGAGGGCCACGACATGCCCGGCATGGTCACCGCCGACGACCTCGCGGCGCTCCGGGCCGCCGCCGGCGTGCCGTTGCGGCGGCTGCTCGCCCGCCACCTGCGCGCGCACCTGACGCAGGTGGTCCGGCTCGCCGCCGCGGAGCAACGCGCGGGCAACCATCCGGGGACCACCGCGCTCGCCGCCGCGATCGCCCGGCAGAGCCGTGCCGACCTCGCTCGCCTCGACCGGCTCGACCCCCCGACCAGCCCGGCCCCACGGTAGCGACGGTGCTGGCGACAACCCGCCCACCTCCGCACCGCTTCGACCCGGGCAACGAATCGGCTGGCCGACCACCGCGTGGGGTGAAGCGGAGCACAGGGACGACGACCGGTTCCCCGACGCGGCAGGCGCCGGGCGCGACCAGCCCTGATGGCCGTACGGGCGGGGCGAGCACCGCCGCCGGCACCGGCCGGCGGTGCTCAGGCGGCGTACCGGGCGGCCAGGTCGACGGTGCGCCGCGCCGCCGCCACCATCGCCCGGTCGGCGAACCGGCCGTCCGGCAGCACCACGGTCCCGGAGTCCCGGGTCTGCGCCTCGGCCACCGCGGCGAGCAGTTCCTCGGCCCGGGCCACCTCCCGCTCCGCCGGCCGGAACGCCTCGGCGATCACCGGGAGCTGGCGCGGGTGGATGGCCGCCCGCCCGAGGAAGCCGAGCCGCCGGCCCCGGGCACAGGAGGCGGCCAGCCCGTCGGCGTCGGCCACGTTCGCGTACACCGACATAGCCGGCGGCGGCAGGCCGGCCGCGCGGGCCGCCACCACGATCCGGCCGCGCGGCCAGGTCAGCCCCTCCTCGTCGGTGACGCCCAGGTCGGAACGGAGGTCGGCCTCACCGAGACCGATCGAGGCCACCGCGGGATCGGCCGTGGCGATGGCGTACGCGGCCTCCACGCCGACGGCCGACTCGACCAGCGGGTGCAGCGGCACCTCCACCCGGGCCGCGAGCGCGGTCACCGTCGCGGCCGACTCCACCTTGGGCAGCCGCAGCCCGGACAGCCCCGGCCGCCCGGCGACGGCGGCCAGGTCGGCGTCGACGTCGGGCCCGGTCAGTTCGTTGACCCGCACCTGCACCGGCACCGGGTGCTCCTCGGCGAGGAACTCGGCGACCGCCTCGCGGGCGTACGCCTTGCGGCCGGCGACCACCGCGTCCTCCAGGTCGAGGATCACCGCGTCGGCGCCCGAGGCGACCGCCTTGGCGAACCGGTCCGGCCGGTCGCCGGGCACGTAGAGCCAGGTGAGCAGCATCAGATCACCCCCTGCGCGCGCAGCTCGGCCAGCTCGGCGTCGGCCACGCCGAGGGCCCGCAGCACCGCGTCGGTGTCCTGGCCGTGCCGTCGCCCGGCGTGCCGGATCTCCCCCGGCGTGTCCGAGAGCCGGAACGGCACGTTCTGCATCCGTACCTCGCCCAGCTCCTCGTCGGGCACCGTGCGGATGGTGCCCAGCGCGGCGTACTGCGGGTCGGCGAGGATGTCCCGCACGTCGTAGACCGGGGCCACCGCCGCCTGCGCCGCCTCGAACGCGGCCACCACCTCGTCCCGGTCGCGCTTCGCGACCCAGGCGCTCACCGCGGCGTCCAGTTCGTCGGCGTGCGCGGCCCGGCCGCTGCCGGTGGCGAACCACGGCTCGTCGACCAGCTCGGGGCGGCCGACCAGGCGCAGCACCCGCTCGGCGATGCTCTGCGCGCTGGTGGAGACGGCCACCCAGCGCCCGTCGGCGCAGCGGTACGTGTTGCGCGGGGCGTTGTTGTTGGACCGGTTGCCCAGCCGGGGCTGGACGTAGCCGAGCTGGTCGTACCAGGTGATCTGCGGGCCGAGCATCGCCATGATCGGCTCGATGATGGCCAGGTCGACCACCTGCCCGGCGCCGGTCAGCTCCCGGCCGCGCAGCGCCAGCATCACCGCGTACGCGGCGGCCAGCGCGGTGACCGAGTCGGCCAGCCCGAACGGCGGCAGGGTCGGCGGCCCGTCCGGTTCACCGGTGGCGGCGGCGAAGCCGCTCATCGCCTCGGCCAGCGTGCCGAACCCGGGCCGGCGGGCGTACGGGCCGACCTGGCCGAAGCCGCTGATCCGGGTGATCACCAGCCGCGGGTTGACCGCGTGCAGCTCGGCCGGGCCGAGACCCCACCGCTCCAGGGTGCCGGGGCGGAAGTTCTCCACCAGCACGTCGGCGTCGGCGACCAGCCGGCGCAGCAGTTCGGCGCCCTTCGGGTCGGACAGGTTCAGGGTGACCGTGCGCTTGTTGCGCCCGAGCACCTTCCACCACAGCCCGACGCCGTCCTTCGCCGGGCCGTGCCCGCGTGACGGGTCGGGCTTGGCGGGGTGCTCCACCTTGACCACGTCGGCGCCGAAGTCGCCGAGGAACGCCGCGGCGAGCGGCCCGGCGAAGAGGGTGGCCAGGTCGACCACCTTCACCCCGTCGAGCGGGCCGGGCCGGCCCGCTTCGGCTGCGCTGGTCACGGCGTTCCCTTCGTGGGGTCGATGGTGGCGAGGAAGACGTCGCCGTTGCCGAGCGCCCCGCCCGGCACCGCACCGGCGGTGAGTCCGCTGACCCGCAGCCGCCCGTCCGCGCCGAGGGTGGCGTAGACGTTCTCCTCGCCGAAGGCGTCGGCGGCGTCGTCGCGGGCGGTGCCGTACTGGGCGACCCCGAGCTGCCGTCCACGGGCGTCCAGCCGCACGGTGAGCACGTCGGCGCCGCCGACCGGCACGCCGAGGCTGCTGCCGGTGAATCCGACCACCGCCACCGCGCCGTCAGGCAGGGCCACCACGTCGGCGCCACCGTCGGCGCCGGGGCCGCCGGTCACCGTCCGCCAGCGCTGCCGGCCGGCCGCCGTGTACGCCACGGTCAGCACGTCGGTGCCGCCGGCGGTGGCCTCGCCGCCGACCGAGCCGGTCGCCACCACCGTGCCGGTGGAGCTGACCGCCAGCCCGCCGAGCAGGTCGTCGCCTGCCCCGCCCACCGACGTCACCCAGCTACGCGCGCCGGCCTGGTCGAACCGGGCCAGCCAGCCGTCGGCGCCGCCCAGCGCGGTGGTGCCGGGCAGGCCGGCCGTGGTGCTGCCGGCGACGTAGACGCCGGCGGCGTCGACCGCCACCGCGTACGCCTTGTCCTCGCCGGCGCCGCCGAGCTGCCGGCTCCAGGCGACCGACCCGTCGGGGGCGATCCGGGCCAGCACCGCGTCCTTGTCCCCGGCCGGGGTCGACCCGTCGAACGAGCCGCTGGTGTAGCCGGCGACGTAGGCGCCGCCGTCCGGGGCGGCGGCGACGGCGTAGAACCGGTCCGCCTTGGCCCGGTCGCCGGCCTGGGTCAGCCAGGACCGCTGGCCGGTCGCGGTCAGCCGGGTCACGAAGCCGTCGTCGGCGGGGCTGCCGGGGTGCGCGCCGTCGAGGTCGCCGCGGGTGTAGCCGGCCGCGATCACCCCGCCGTCGGCGAGCGGCACCACCCCGTAGAGCCGGTCGTTGGCCGGGGTGCCGAACTGGGTCGTCCACCGGGTACCGGCGGCGTCGAGCCGGCTCACCACGGCGTCCAGCCCGCCCGCGTACGGCTGCCCGGCCACCGGGCCGGAGGCCGCGTAGCCGAGGGTGGTGGCACCGTCCGGGTGGGCGGCGACGCCGCCGGCCCAGTCGGTGCCCGCGCTGCCGTACGCCGGCCCGGGCAGCCCCGCCGGCGGGGTGACGCTCAACGTGCCGGCGAGGTGCTTCAGCCCGGCCACGAAGGCCGGCCGCCAGACGTCCCAGTCGTGCCCCCCGTCGAGCACCCGGAACTCGGCGGCCACCCCGTCGGCGCGGCGCACCGTGTTGTAGAGCGTGGCGGCCTCGTAGTCGAGGTCGTGCGCCGCGTCCGCCGGGTCCGGGTTGGCCCACTCGTCGTCGCCGACCGCGACGTACATCCGCACCGGGGACTCCGGGTCCAGCCCCGGCAGCAGCGCCGGGTAGTTCAGCCGCTGGTAGACCTCGTCGGAGAAGCGCTGCTCGCCCGAGCCGAAGGCGCCGAACTCGCGCGCCGACGAGTCGGCCGGCGGCAGCGGCCGGTACACCGCCGGGCTGAGCACCAGCGCGTTGGCGAAGAGGTCGGAGTGGGCCAGCGCGTAGCGCAGCGCACCAGCGCCGCCCATCGAGTAGCCGCCGACCAGCCGGGCGCCCCGGTGCGCGGCGGTGCGGTAGGTGGTGTCGACGTGCGCCACCAGGTCCCGGGTGAGCGCGGTCTCCACCGGCCGGCCCGGGTCGTCCGCGCCGGTGTACGCGGAGTCGACGTACCAGTTGCCGCGGTTGCTCCACGGCGCGTCGGGCAGCACGGCGATCACCGGCGGCACCTCGCCGGCGGCGATCAGCCGGTCGAGGTCGGCCTTCACCCGGGTCCACGCCGCCATGGTGTCGCCCCGACCGTGCAGCAGGTAGAGCACCGGGTAGCGGGTGTCGCCGGCGGCGTCGTAGCCGTGCGGCAGGTAGACGGTGTAGTCGATGTCGCCGCCGAGCGCCGGGGACGGCGCCGCGGCGGTGGTCAGCGTGCCCGCGCGGAGCCGCTCCGCGGCGGCCGGGGCCGCGCCGGCCAGCCCGAGGGCGAGGAGCACGGCGGCCACCCCGCCGCCGATCCGCCAGCGTCTGCTCATCAGGTCACTCCTGTCCGGTCGAGAGGTCCGCGGCGCAGCGGAAGCCGACCTGGTCGGAGCGGGTCAGCCCGGCGCCGGTCAGCAGCAGCTTCACCGACACGTCCGGCGGCTGCGGGCCACCGTCGAAGTACCAGTCCGAGCCCTCCGCCCGGTACGCGGCGCCGCCCTTGACGATGACGAACCGGGTCCGCCCGTCGGAGTGCTCGCTCTCGGTCAGGTTCCACACCAGCGGCTCCCGGCGGCGCAGCAGTCCCGCCTCGGCGGCCACCTGCCACTCGTCCTCGGTGGGCAGCCGCAGCCCGGCCCAGGCCGCGTACGCCCGGGCGTCGGCCAGGTCGACCCCGGTGACCGGGGCGTCGGCCGGCCCCTGCCCGGCGGTGAACCGCTCCGGGCGCACCGGCCGGTAGCCGGTGGCGCGCAGGAACTCGGCGTACTGCCCGTGGGTGACCTCGTCGGTGGCGATGGCGAACCGGCCGAGCTGGACGCTGCGGCGCAGCGTGCCGGTGTGGTGCAGCCGGGGCGGCAGTGGCTTCCACTCGTCGACGTACGGGGTCTCCCCGTACAGGCCGGTCTCCCGCACCCGGTAGCGCACCAGCAGGTCCCGCCGGCCGCCGTCGACGGCCACCATGCCGGCCGGCGGTTCGGCGCGCGGGGCCCACGGCGTGCGCAGCCGCACCGCGGCCCGGGCCGGGAAGGACGGGTCGCCGGTCGGGGCGGGGTGCGCCGGCACGGCGGCGTCGGTGGCGACCACCGCGGCGATCGCGCCGGCCGGCAGCGGGCCGCCCACCGCCACCCGGCCGCCGGGGGTCGGGGTGGCGGTCAGGTCGGCACCGGTGACCAGGTCGACGAAGCGCCGCCCGGGCCGCGCCTCGGTGACCAGCCACGGCCCGTCGTGGTCGCCGCCGCGGTTCACCACTGTCCACAGTGGCACGCCGCCGTGCGTCCAGCGGGACGCGTACACCTGGCCGGTGCCCGGGTGGTCGGCGAGCGGGACCCAGTCCTCGGCGCGCAACCACGCGGCGTGGCTGGCCTGGATGCGGCGCATCGCCCGCAGCACCGCCCGGTCGCGGTCGTTCCAGCCGACCCAGACCCCGAACACGCTCTCCCAGACCAGCACCCCGACCCCGTTGAGCCAGGCGGAGTGCAGCTCGTCGAGGTGGTCGCGGTGCCAGCGGCGGGTGTGGTGCAGCACGTGCCGCCGCTCGAACCACTTGGCCCGCAGCACCCCGGGCACCGGCGAGTCGGCGAACCACTGCGCCCAGGACATCGCGTGGTCGGCGACCCGGGCCAGCGGCACCCGGCTCTCCCCCTCCAGCACCATCCCCGGCCGGACGGCGTCCAGCTCGCGGCGCAGCTCGTCCGCGCCCTCCTTGAGGGTGTCCAGGAAGACCCCGTCGACGCCGAGCTTGCCGGCCAGCGCGGCGACCTCCTGCGCGTCGGTGCCGGTCTCCCGCCGGGTGCCGGTGTCCCACGGGTTGTAGTCGACGAACACCCGGACCCCGCGGGCCTGGAAGGCGCGCACCACCTCGGGCAGCTCGGGCACGTCCCGGTACCAGTCGAACTGGTTGCGCTCGTCCAGCCCGATCACCGGGTACGCGTGCCAGAGCACCACCCCGTCGAAGCCGCCGAAGTCCCGGTCGGCCGCGTCGAGGAAGTCCTCGACCGTGAACACGCCGCGCTCGTGGTCGTAGAGCGTCTCGTCCCAGAGCCAGGCCAGGCAGACGCTGAAGCAGTCGAGCGGGATCTCGTCGTAGTGCGCGCCGGTGTAGCCGAGCCGGGCCCGGGCGTCGGCGCGCCAGCGGGTGAGCTGGTCACGCCAGGCCGGCCAGTCCGCCGGGTCGTCCGGGGCGGCGAAGATCTTCGCCTCGTCCAGCGCGGTCAGGTCGGCGTCCCCGCCGAGCGGCACCTCGGTGGGCCGGTCGATCGGGCGCGGCACGTACGGGTTGAAACTCACGGGCGTCACCTCGGTTCGCGACTGCGGGGCTCGCAAACCCGGCTCACTCCTCGCGCTCACGGCGTCCCCTCGTAGGTCGCGGTGTACAGGGCCTCGATGGCGGCCCGCTCGGGCAGCGCGGTCGACGCGCCGGGGCGCTGGGCGCAGGCCGCGCCGGCGGCGCACGCCCAGCGCAGGATGGCGGTGACCGTGTCGGCGTCGACCGCGCCGCCGCGTTCGGCCCAGCCGACGGCCAGCGCCCCGGTGAACGCGTCACCGGCCGCTGTGGTGTCCACCGCGTCGATCCGCGGCGCCGGGATCTCCAGCCGCAGCCCGGCCCGGTCGGCGTACGCGGCGCCGCGCGCGCCGAGGGTCAGCACCACCCGCGGCACCAGCTCCAGCAGGGCGTCCAGCAGCACCGGCGACTCGTCGGCGAAGACCCCCGCGACGACCGCCGCCTCGTGTTCGTTGACCACCAGCACGTCGACCAGGTCGAGCAGCTCCGCCGGCAGCGGCGCGGCCGGCGCGGCGTTGAGCACCACTGTGGTGCCCCCGGCGCGGGCCAGCCCGGCGGCCGCGACAACGGTCGGCAGCGGCACCTCCAGCTGGAGCAGCAGCACGTCGGCGGCGGCGATGGCCGCCCGGTCGTCGCCGTCCAGGTCGGTGAGTTCGCCGTTGGCGCCGGGGGCGACCACAATGAAGTTCTCCGCGTCCCGGTCCACCGCGATCAGCGCGACGCCGGACGGGCCGGGGACGGTGCGCAGGCCGCGCACGTCCACCCCCGCGGCGACCAGGCTCGCCCGCAGCTGGGCGCCGAACTCGTCGTCGCCGACCGCGCCGACGAAGCCGCAGCCGGCACCGGCCCGCGCGGCGGCGACCGCCTGGTTGGCGCCCTTCCCGCCGGGCACCGTGCGGAAGTTCTCGCCGAGCACCGTCTCGCCGGGGCGGGGCAGCTGCGGCGCCGTCACCACCAGGTCCAGGTTGGTGCTGCCCACCACGACCACCGCGGCGCTCACCGGGCACCTCCCGCGCCGGCCGGGTCGGCGGCCGAAGCCGCCGCGGCCGGGTCGGCGGCCGGAGCCGGGGCGGCCAGCGCGGCGGTCCGGGTGGCCAGCTCGTCGAAGCCGATCCCGTCGAAGCCGGCGATGCTGCTGGCCAGCCGGTTGCGCAGCGGGGCCACCCAGCGCTCCGGCAGCCCGGACGCACCGGCCAGCGCACCGGTGACCGCGCCGACCGTGGCGCCGGTCGAGTCGGTGTCCCAGCCCCCGCTGACCACCGCGCAGATGGACCGCTCCAGGTCCCCCCGCCCGTACGCCAGCGCGGCCGCCACCAGGGCGGCGTTGTTGCGGACGTGCACCCAGTGCAGGTGGCCGTGCCGGGCGTACAACTGGTCCACCACCGTCTCCCAGTCGTCGGTGGACGCGCCCAGCGCCCGCGCCTCGCGGACCGTGGCGGCGAACCGGCTGCCCGGCGGCAGCACCGCCTCGCCGGCGTCGAGCACCTCGTCCACCCCGCTGGCGACCGGCGCGGTGGCCGCCATGGCGGCCACCCAGATCGCCCCGTGCACGCCGCCGCGGACATGGCTGACCGTGGCGTCGCGCCAGGCCAGCTCGGCGGCCCGGTCGGGCCGGCCCGGGTTGACCCAGCCGTAGACGTCGGTGCGGATCTGCGCGCCGATCCACTCCCGGAACGGGTTGTGCCGCCGCGCGGTCAGCGGCGGAGCCAGCCCGAGCAGCAGGTTGCGGTAGGCCACCCGCTCGGCGGTGAAGACCCGCCCGCCGGGCAGCCAGTCCAACCACGCCTGCGCCACGTCGGCGCTGGTGAAGTCCCGCCCGTGGGTCTCCAGCACGCGCAGCGCCAGCAGCGCGAAGTTCAGGTCGTCGTCCTCGGGCATGCCGTCGATGTTCTCGGCGAGGCTGGTCGGCGCGCTGCGCCGGTTCCACGGCCAGCGGGCGGCCACCTCGGCGGGCAGCCCCCGCGCGGTGAACCAGTCGCGCAGCGGCCACCGGCCGGTGGCGACGAGGATCTCCCGGATCCCGTGACGGGGGATCTTCTCCACCGGCTTGCCGAGCAGGCAGCCCGCCGCCCGGCCCAGCCACGCGCCGTGCAGCCGGTCGTACACCGCCGTGGTGGGCAGCGACCAGGCCGCCGGCCAGGTCGCCGCCAGCGCCGCCAGGTCGTCCGGCTCGTCGGCGGTGGTCCCGGCGGGCAGCGCGTCGGCGGCGTCCAGCAGCTCGACGGCGAGCGCCCGCAGCGCCGGCGAGGCCGGGGTCGGCGAGGCCCCGCTGACCGGCGGGGTGAGGTCCCCGCCGGCCGCCGTCCACCGCTCGGCGAGCGGCCCGACGTCGCGGCCCTCGTCCCGGCTGGCCGCCAGTTCGTGCGGCAGCAGGTCCTCCGGCTGCACCCAGGTGATCCTCACCGGGTCGGCTCCTCACCCCGCGCCGCCTCGCCGGTCAGCCCGGCGAAGCGCTCGGCCCGCTGGGTGAACCGGGCGCGGTCGCGCTCGAAGACCTCGGTGGCCACCGCCGCGAGCACGCGGGCCGGCTCCACCAGGTCGGTCCGGGAGGCGGTGCCGACCGCCTCGGCCCACTCCACCGGCACCGCCGCCGCGCCGCCGAGCGCGCCGGCGATCGCGCCGGCCATGGTGGCGGTGGAGTCGGCGTCCCGGCCGTAGTTCACCGCGCCGAGCACCGCCGGGCGGAACTCGCCGCCGGCCACCACCAGCATGCCGATGGCCACCGGGAGTTCCTCGATGGCGTGCAGCCGGCTGGGCCGGCGGGCGCCGAGCCCCGGGCTGCGGTACTCCTCCCCCACCGTGTCGTAGGGCGCCACGGCGGCCCGCAGCGCGGGGATCGCGGCCTTCCAGTCGTGGTGGCCGCGGGCCTCCTTGACCACCGCGTCGATCGCCGACCGGGTACCGTCGCGGGCCAGGTCCAGGGCCGCGGCGACCACGTCCTCGACGCCCGCGCCGGGGGCCGCCGCGGCGGCGACCGCGGCGGCGAAGACCGCCGCGGCCTCCCGCCCGTAGCTGTGCTGGTGCGCCCCGGCGATCTCCACCGCCTCGGCGTACGCCCCGGCCGGATCGCCCGCGTTGACGATGCCGACCGGGGCCATGTACATGGCCGCGCCGCAGTTGACGATGTTGCCGACGCCCGCCTCGCGGGGATCGGCGTGCGCGTGGTGCAGGCGGGTGACCAACCACCGCTCGGCGGCCGCGAGCCGGTGGAAGGTCACCCCCTCGCGCTCCAGGTCCGGGATGTACACCACCCGCTCGATCAGGTCGGGGACGAGCAGCTCCACCACGTCGTACGCGTCGAGGTGGTCCCGCTTGGCCGCGTACGCCCGCACCAGCGCGTGGGTCATCAACGTGTCGTCGGTGATGTGCCCGTCGCCCTTGTGGTACGGCGCGAGTGGCCGCGCGGTGGCCCAGTCGGCGTGGTACGGGGGCACGATGCCCTCCACCCAGCCGCCGAAGCGGGCCCGGATCTGCTCCGGTAGTGCCGTCTCGGTGGCCCCGCCGAGGGCATCGCCCACCGCGGCGCCGACCAGACATCCGACCGACTTGTCGAGCAAGAGTGCCATGGTTACCTCAGAACCTGCTTGCCCCCGTCGACCAGCTGCGTGCCGAGCTGGTCCAGGGTGATCTTGTTGGCGAAGTACTGCTGCAGGGCCGGCGTGGCGTACTTGGTCTTCCACTCCGGGTACCCGTCGGCCATCTGGAACGGCGCGACGGTCAGGTCGGCCGCGCTGTCCGCGGCGACGTCCCAGCCCTGCTTGCCGCCGGTCAGCTTGACCAGCTCCTCGTTGGCCTGCTTGCCGGTGGGCACCAGCCAGTCACCCTTGGCCAGCGCGGCCATGTTGGTCGGGTTGAGGAAGTACTCCAGGAACTGCGCGGCCTGCTTCTTGCCCTTCGAGTCCTCGGAGATGGACAGCGTCTGCGGGTTCGCCGCCTGCTTGCTGGACAGCCCCTTGATCGGCGGCAGGGTCACCCACTCGAAGCCGGCCGGCGCCTGCTCGACCATCTGCTGGCGCAGCGACACCGAGCCGGGCAGCATGGCGTACTTGCCGCCGAAGAAGCCGGGCAGGGTGTCCGCCCCGCTCATCCCGAGCGCCTCCGGGGAGGCCGACTTCGTCGTGTAGATCATGTCGTGGATCCGCTTCGGGACCTCCTTCTCCGCGTCGCCGACCTTGACCTCGGTCTTGCCGCCGTCGGTGTAGAAGAACTTCCCGTCGAAGTTGAGCGCCAGGTTCAGCACCCGGTTGGTCGGCGACTTCAGCGCCCACGCCACGCCGTACTGGCCGGGCTTGGTGAGCTTCTGCGCGTTGGCCTGGAACTCGTCCCAGGTCCAGCCGCCGTCGGCCGGCGGCACCGCGACGCCGGCGGCGTCGAGCAGCTTCTTGTTGGCGATGACGACCTGCGACTCCAGCAGGAACGGCACGCCGCTGACCTTGCCGTCGTAGGTGACCGTGTCCCAGACGCCCTGGTCGATCTGACCCTTCAGGTCGTCGGAGACCAGGCCGGACAGGTCGGTCAGGTAGCCCTGCTTGCTGAACTCGCCGATCGCCGACGCCTCGTAGTGCACGATGTCCGGCGCGTCGCCGCCCTCGAAGGAGGTCAGCAGCTGGTCGTGCACCGAGTTCCAGTCACCCTGGACGTACTCGACCTGGATGTCCGGGTGCTCGGCGTTCCACTTGGCGACCAGGTCCTTGTTGGCCTGCAGCGACTCCTTCTGCCAGGCCAGGCTGAGGAAGCGCAGCTTGACCGGGCCGGATGTGGTCTCGTCGTCGCCGCCGTCGCCGCACGCGGCGAGCGCGCCGACGCCGACGACCGCGACCGCGGCGGCCGCGGCGAGTCGACGGAATCTGCTACGGAGCATGGGGGGAAACCTCCTCGGTGGTGGATGGGGGTGGATCAGCCCTTGACCGCGCCGGCGAGCGACCCGGACGAGAGCCGGCGTTGCATGAACGCGAAGAAGATCAGGCTGGGCAGGGTGGCCAGCAGCGAACCGGCCGCCAGCGGGCCCAGGCGGGCGGTGCCCTCGATGCCGACGAACCGGGCCAGCGCCACCGGCAGGGTGGCCAGCTCGGGCGTCTTGATCAGCACCAGGGCGAAGAAGAACTCGTTCCAGGCGGAGATGAACGAGAACAGCGCGGTGGCGACCACGCCGGGGGCGAGCAGCGGGAAGACCACCCGGCGCAGCACCTGCACCCGGCTCGCGCCGTCCACGCTGGCGGCCTCCTCCAGCTCGCGCGGGATGTTGCGGACGAAGCCCTGGAGCATCCAGAGCGCGAACGGCAGCGCCCAGACCACGTAGATCAGCACCAGCCCGGCGTGCGTGTTGGCCAGCCCGACCTGCCGCAGCACCAGGAAGATCGGGATGATCAGCAGCACGAACGGGAAGAGCTGGGAGAGCAGCACCCAGCCCAGGGCGGCGGTGCCGAGCTTGGAGCGGAACCGGGCCAGGGCGTACGAGGCGGGCAGCGCGACCAGCACGGTGAGCACCGCCGAGGCGAGCGAGACCTGGAGGCTGTTCAGCGCCGCCCGGCCGAGTTCCTGCTCGGTGAAGGCCTGCACGAAGTTCTGCACGGTCGGGTTGCTCGGGATCAACGTCGGGTGCAGCTGCACCAGTTCCCGGGGCGGCTTGAACGCCGTCGAGACCAGCCAGACCAGCGGGAACCCGAGGAAGATCAGGTAACCGGCCAGCGCCAGGTACTGCAACGTCCGCCCGGTACGGCTCGACTTTCCGATCATCGCTGCCCTCCGATCAGGACTGCGGGGCTCGCAAGCTGACTCCTCGCACCGATCACGACTAGTTCGCCTCCCTCAGCCGGCGACGCAGGTAGACGGCGAGCAGCGCCACGATGATCACGACCATGACGTTGCCGAGCGCGGCGGCGTAGCCGTAGTTGCCGTAGCGGAACGCCTCCTCGTAGGCGAAGAGCATCGGCAGCATCGTCTTGCCGCCCGGCCCGCCCGCGGTGAGCACGTAGACCAGCCCGAACGAGTTGAAGTTCCAGATGAAGTCCAGCGAGGTGATCGCCACGATCACCGGCGTCAGCGCGGGCAGCGTGACGTGCCGGAACCGGTGCCAGGCGCTGGCCCCGTCGACCGCGGCGGCCTCGTGCAGCTCGCGGGCCACCCCCTGCAGCCCGGCCAGCAGCACCACGGTGGTCTGCGGCATGCCCGCCCAGACCCCGACGATGATCACGGCGGGCAGCGCGGTGCCGAAGTCGCCGAGCCAGTTGGTCCGCAGGCCGTCCGCGCCGACCCGGTGGAAGAACTCGTTCAGCAGGCCGGCGTCCGGGTGGTAGACCAGCTTCCACAGGATGCCGACCACCACCGGGGGCATCGCCCACGGCACCACCGCCAGCACCCGGGCCACGCCCCGGAAGCGCAACTGCTGGTTCAGCAGCAGCGCCAGGCCGAGGGCGAGCACGAACTGCAGCACGGTCACCCCGAACGCCCAGAGCAGACCGATCTTGAAGGAGTTCCAGAACAGCTCGTCGCCGAGCAGCTCGCGGTAGTTCTCCAGCCCGGTGAAGGTGACCTCGACGTTGCGCCCGGCCCGGGCGTCGGTGAAGCCCAGGTACATGCCGCGCAGCAGCGGGAAGACCGACAGCACCAGGATCGGCAGCAGCGACGGGAGCAGCAGCAGGTAGATCATGGTCCGGTCGGAGCGGGACCGGCCGCCCCGACCGGGCTTTCCGGCCCGGTCGACGTCCGGCCGCTCGGCCAACGTGGTCACCGGTCCACCTCCTCGTTCACTACTGCTGGGCTGGGAAGCTCACTGCCCGTGCCCGCCGACGCCGCGCCCGCCGGGTGGGGACCCGGCACGGCGGCCCGGCTGGAGGCGCGGACAGCGAGGCTGGGCGGCACCTGCTCGCGGCGGGGCGGCAGCGCCGGGTCGGCGATCCGGGAGAGCAGCAGTTCGGCCGCCCGGCGACCGCGTTCGGCCGAGCCGAGCGAGACGCTGGACAGCTGCGGAAACATCATCTGGGCCAGTTCCGTGTCGTCCATGCCGACCACTGCCACGTCCTCGGGCACCCGGTGCCCGGCGGCCAGCAGCGCGTGCAGCGCGCCGACGGCGATCAGGTCGTTGGCGCAGATCAGCGCGTCCGGGCGGGCCCGGGCGAGCAGCCGCTCGGCGGCGCTGCGGCCGGCCGCGTACTGGAAGTCGCCGACCTCGACCAGGCGCTCGTCGAGCTCGATGCCGTGCTCGGCCAGGGCGGCCCGGAAGCCGGCGTCGCGGGCGGCGCCGGGGACGGTGTCCAGCGGGCCGTTGACGAAGCCGATCCGGCGGCGGCCGGCCGCGACCAGGTGCGCCACCGCCAGCGCGACGCCCTGCCGCGAGTCGGTACGCACGTTGTCCACCGGCGCGTCGGCGCCGAGCTGACCGATCACCACCACCGGCACCGGACTGTCCACCATGGCGGCGAGATGGTCGTCGGTGACCCGGATGGGCGAGAGGATCATGCCGTCCACGTAGCGGTTGGCCAGCCGGCGCAGCAGCGCCGTCTCGTTGTCGATCCGCCCGCCGGTCGCGTGCACCAGCAGCTGCCGCCCGGACGCGGCGACCACCGCCTCGATGGCCCGCATCATCGCCACGTACACCGGGTTGCCGATGTCCTCGACGGCGAGCGCGAGCAGGCCGGTGCGCTGGGACTGCAGGGAGCGGGCGATGGCGTTGGGCACGTAGCCGACCTCGGCGGCCGCGGCGCGTACCTTGCGGATGGTCTCCGGGCTGCCGCCGACGCCGTTGAGCACCCGCGAGGCGGAGGCGATGGAGACGCCGGCGCGGGCGGCCACCGTGTGGACGGTGGGTCGGCCGTCGGTCGACTCCTGTAAACGTTTACGACCCACGCCCGGCACCTCCACCTGATTGCTGTAAACGTTTCCGGGAGTCTGCGCCGTGCGCCGTGCCAAGGTCAAGGGCTCGTTACGAAAACGTTTCCAACCGGGTGCCGTGCCTGCGCGGACCGCCGGGTCGGCGCGGTGGGGTGTCGCCGCCGACGGCGAGACCTCCCCCGCGACCTGGGATTTCGGTGCCGGTGAATGCCGTCGGGTGGGCGCGGGGGCTCAGGAGCCGCGGTTGCGCTCCTGGGCGAGCCGTTCGTCGAGCCGGCCCAACTCGTAGATGGCGTTCAGGTTGGTGGGCAGCCGGGTGACGTTGTCGTCGACCGGCCCGGGCTCGGACTCCGCAACGGCGGCCGGCGCGGCGGGCGCGGCCGGCGCGGCCGGCGCGGCGGCGGCGGCGGGCACTACCCGGGGCCGGCCGCGGCGCAGCAGCAGCACCACCGGCACCGCCAGGGCGCCGATCGCCATGCCGAGAACCATCCACTGGAGCCGGTCGTCGTCGCCCGGTGCGGCGGGCCCGGTCAGCGGCGCCGGGTCGTCGACCGTGGCGCTGCGCCCGTCGGGCGCGGGCACCACACCCTCCCGGCCACCCGACCCCTGGCCGGCCCGCCCGGGCACCGGCACGCCGGGTGCCACGGACGCCGGGGCGGAGGTCGCCGACGACGGGACGGCGGGGGCGGGCGTCGGTGCCGACGTGGCGGAGCCGCTCGGGCCGGGCGAGACGCTCGGTGGCGGCGTGGTGCCGCCGTCACCGCCGCCCAGCAGGCCGTCGACCACGTCGCCGACGCCGCCGAGCAGCCCACCGACCAGCCCGCCGGAGTTCGACGACGAGGGCGCGGGCGTCGGCGCGGGCGCCAGGGCCAGGGTCAGGGCGAGCGCGGCGACGGCAGGCATGGATCACCTCGGAAGGGGTCGATATGTGAGCACCGTACCGCACTCCGCGTGTCCGTCGAGTGACGCCCCACCGCCGGCGGCCGGCGGGCACGGTCACGGGGGACGCCGCCGGGCGGCGTCCCCCGTGACGGGCGCAGCGATCAGGCCGGCAGACCGCCGACCTGGGTGTTGATCCACGACCGGATGGAGGGCAGGTCGCCGTAGATCGAGGGGCCGGTGGCGCAGACCGAGTTGTTGTTGCCGGACCGGCTGGTGGCGCCGATCAGGTTCCACACCCCGTTGATCCGGCGCACCTGCGGGCCGCCGGAGTCGCCGTAGCAGGCGCCGGAGTTGCCGTTGGTGTTGTTCGTGCAGATCTCGTACGGGCCGTTGATGCCGATGCAGCGGCTGTCCGACACGATCGAGGTGTCCAGCTCGTTGGCGACCGCCGGCGCGCTGCCGCAGCCGCGGGTCGGGCAGGTCTGGCCCCAGCCGATGATCCGGGTCGCCGTGCCGACCGCGCCCGAGGTGGTGGGGATGGGCGCCGGGGCGTAGCTGACCGAGCTGGCCAGTTGCAGCAGCTTGACGTCGATCGTCGGGTGGTTGACCGCCCGGGTCACCCGGACCACCGTCCCGCCGCTGGTGCGGTTGACGCTGCCCACCCGCACCGAGGTGGGCGTCGAGCAGTGCCGGGCGGTGACCGCCCAGTTGGCCTTGATCAGGGTGCCGGTGCACCCGGAGACGTAGACCATCCACGGGTAGTTCTCGGTGGCCGGGCGCCCGCCGACCACCAGCGGCGCCACGTCGCCCTCGGCGTCCGCACCGTCGGTCCAGGTGTACGACCGGGCGACGTCGGCCTCCGTCGCGGCCAGGCCGCCGGCGAAGAGCTGGTTGACCCGGCTGGCCTCGGCCGAGCTGGGGTACGCGTTGCGGCAGGAGACCGGCGCGCTGCTGCCCGACATCAGGTCCGAGCAGAGGCCGGTACGCCGGTCCGGCAGGCCGAGGATGTGACCCAGCTCGTGGCTGGCGATCCGGGTCCGGTCGTAGCCCTGGTTGACCGCCGTCCAGCCCATCCAGATCCGGCCCGAGCCCAGGCTGGTGACCTGCGCGCGCGGCCAGCCGCTGTCCACGTAGATGGTGACGTTGCCCGGCGTGCGGGCCACCAGTTGCACGTTGCTGACCCGGCTGTTCCAGATCTGTGCGGCCTGGTCGAAGTTGGTACGGAACTCACCGGCCCGGCTGGCGTCGTAGTAGACGGTGCGGACCGCCGCGGACGCGGTCGTGCCGCTGGCCACCTGGACCCCGGCCGCGGCCAGGACGGCCGTCAGCACGGCGCCCGCGGCGCGCAGCAGTTGTCGTCGGAACATCACGCACTCCCCTGTGTTCACGGCGGCAGGACCGCCGAACATCGATGTACGTGAATGTTAGATCGATCCTGGTCGATGTCCCCCATAACGGATCCGTCATACCGGGCGCGGCCGACCCACCCGGCGGCGGTACCGGGCCGGTCAGGGCAGCGGATCGGGCAGCATCGCCAGGGTCGCCGGCGCCTGCGAGTGCAGCGGGGCGGGCAGCGCGTCGCGGGTGAACCAGCCCAACCGGTCGAACTTGTGCGGCTCGCCGATCGCCACCGTCGCCGGGTCGACCCGGACGGCGAAGACCACCGCCACCCAGTGCGACGGCGGGTCGGCCCGCAGCACGTTGCGCACCCCGAGCAGGGTGACCGCCAGCGGCGTGGTCGCGTACTCCTCGGCGACCTCCCGGCCGACCGCCGCCTCGAACGTCTCGCCGAACTCCAGCGCGCCCGCGCCGGTGTCCCAGGTGCCCGGCTCGTCGCGGGCACCGGCCGCGCGCCGGGCCAGCAGCAGCCGGCCCGCGCCGTCGTGGCAGACGAACACGCAGGAGACCTGGGGCGTACGCCCGGTCATGGGTCGCCTCCCGTGAGGTGTCAGGGTGCGGCGGCGACCAGCGCCTCCGCCGCGGTCGTCCGGGCGTAGAGCACGAACCGGCCGGCGCGGTGGGCGCCGACCAGACCCGCCGCGCGCAACGCACCGAGGTGTGCCGACACCGTACCCGGGGTCAGCCCGCACCGTTCGGCCAGTTCCGTGGTCGACGTCGGCACGGCCAACTCGTGCAGCAGCGCGGCCCGGGTCCGGCCGAGCACCCGGGCCAGCCGCGACCGTGCGGGCCCGGGGCCCGCTCCCAGAGCGTGGCGACCGCGCGGGCCGGGTAGCGCAGCACCGGTTGGCCGGGCGAGCCGAAGTTGGACCAGACCCGGGGGCCGCAGAAGACCGACGGGACCAGCAGCAGCCCCCGCCCGTCGAGGTGTACCGCGCCGGAGACGACCAGGTGGTCGACGTGCAGCGTGTCGCCCTCCAGGCGGACGTACGGGTCGAGGTGGTTGAGCAGTCCGGCCACCCCGTCGCTGGCCATCCGCTGCGCGCCCAGCAGCACCTCCCGCTCCAGCAGCGTGCGCATCCGCGGCCAGTACGGCCCGATCACCGCGTCGGCGTACGCCCGCACCACCCCGGCCAGCCGGGCCAGCCCGGCGGGCGGGTCGTCGTACAGCTCGGCCAGCCGCGCCGACCGCGGCCCGGCGCCCAGCTCGGCCCGGACGGCCTCGGCCGGGGTGGCGGCGAGGGTGGCCAGCTCCACGTCGAGGGTCGGCTGGGAGGTCGATGGGGGCGGGCAGAGGAAGCTCGGCACCACCCCGGTCAGCACCGGCACCAGGTCGGCCAGGAGCCGCCAGTCCACACCGGCCAGCCGTGGCCGGGCCCGCTCGGCCCAGGGCAGGTGCTCCGGGAACCGGTGTGGTTGCCGGATGACCCGGACGCTGGCCACCACCTCCCAGAGCGGCGACACGGCGAACCGGGTGGTCGCGAGGTCGCGGGCGGCCAACCCGACCAGCATCATCGGCGCCTCCGTGGATTTGGCGGAGACCAAATCTATCGCCCGCGGCGCGAGGCCTCGGCACGGTGGTCGGCATGCTCACCGCTCCTGCCGCCCCGCCCGCCGGCCGCCACGGGACCGGCCGCTGGCCCCGCCCGTTCCGGCTGCTCTACGCCGGCGCGCTCGTCCACGACCTCGGCTTCCAGGTCGGCCAGTTGGCCGTACCGGTGCTCGCCGTCGCCCTGCTGGCCGCCACCCCCGGCCAGGTGGGGCTGCTCGGCGCGCTGAGCACCGCCGCGTTCCTGCTGATCGGCCTGCCGGCCGGCGTCTGGGTCGACCGGCTGCCCCGGCGCACGGTGCTGGTCACCGCGAACCTGACCCGGGCCGCGCTGGTGGGTTCCGTGCCGCTGGCCTGGTGGGCCGGCTGGCTGAGCATCGAGCAGCTCTACCTGGTGGTGCTGCTGACCGGCGTCGGCACGGTCTTCGCCGACATCGCGGCGCAGAGCTACCTGCCGGAGCTGGTCGGCCGGGACCGCCTGGTCGCGGCGAACTCCCTGCTGGCGGGCACCAGTGCCACCCTGCAGATCGCCGGACGAGGGCTCGGCGGGCTGGCCGTGCAGGCGCTCACCGCGCCGGTGGCGATCGTGGCGGACGCGGTCGCCTTCGCGCTCTCCGCGGTCATCCTGCGACGGATCCCGGCCGGCCCGCCCCGCGAGCCGTCCCGGCAGTCGGCCGGCGGGTTCGGCCGGCAGCTCGGCGCCGGTGTCCGGCACGTGTTCGGCAACCCGCTGCTGCGCCCGCTCGCCGTCTCCACCGCCGGCATCAACCTCACCATGCAGCTGACCACCACGATGCTCCCGGTGGTGTTCCTGCGCGAGCTGAACCTGGGCCCCGCCGCCCTCGGCCTGTTCCTCGGCCTCGGCGGGGTCGGTGCGCTGCTCGGCGCGCTCACCGCCCGGCCGCTGGCCGAGCGGATCGGTCACGGCCGCGCGCTGTGGCTGCCCGGCGTGCTCGTCGCGCCGCTCGGCGGGCTGGTCGCGCTGATCGACGGCGGGGCGCTGCTCTGGCTGGCCGGCGTCGGGTGGACGGCCCTGGCCTGGCGCACCGGGGTGGGCAACGTGATCGGGGTGAGCCTGCGCCAGGGCAGCACCCCGGACCCGCTGCTCGGGCGGATGAACGCCACCTTCCGGTTCCTGCTCACCGGGGCGCTCACCGTCGGCGCGGTCGCCGCCGGCCTGCTCGGCCAGTACGCCGACGTGCGCACCTCGCTGGTCGTCGGCGCCGTCGCCAACGGCCTGACCTGGCTGCCGGTCTACTGCTCGCCGTTGCGCACGCTGCGCCGGCCGCCGGAATCCGACCCGGACGCCTGACCACGGCACCTGTTACCCGGGCGTTACGCCACGGCGAAGTCGCTGTGGCGGACCGGGCCGACGGTGGACGCCGAGGCCACCGGCGACGAGGCCGACCGGGGTGGCCCGAACGGGAACGACCCGGAGGGGGAAGACGATGAGGATCAGGAGCGCGCTCACGGCGCTGGTGGTCGTGCTCGGCGGGCTGGTCGCCGGCGCGGGCACCGGCACCGCGGCGACCACCACCACCGCCGCGGCGACCGGGTCGCCGTACTGCGGGATCACCTGGGGCAGCGGGGCGAAGTCGGCCGGCACGCTGAGCACCGCCCCGCTGGTCGAGGTACGCACCGGCCGGCACGACTGCTACGACCGGGTGGTGTTCGAGTTCGCCGGGGCGGTGACCGGCTACACGGTCACCTACGGCGAGACCTGGACCGAGGGCGAGGGGCTGCCGCTGTCGCCGTACACCGCCGGGGACGAGCTGCTGCGGGTCTCGCTCCAGGCGCCGGCGTACGACGACGAGCACGTGGCCACCGTGCCGTACCGGGTCGGCGAGCACGCGGCCAACGTGCTGCGCTACCGGACCCTGCGGGACGTGGTCTTCGGGGGCAGCTTCGAGGGCTACACCACGTTCGCCGTCGGGGTGCGGGCCCGGCTGCCGTTCCGGGTGTTCGTGCTCAGCGGCCCCGGCACGCACAGCCGGATCGTGCTCGACGTCGCCCACCAGTGGCAGCAGTGAGCGAGCCGCACGGTGGAGGGCCCGGCGTCGCCCGGGCCCTCCACATCGTCCGTTGCGGCAGGTCGGCGCCGGGTCGCGGCGGGACTAGTCTCGGATGATGGAGGGCCACGTGCTGGTGGTCGAGGACGACGCCTCCATCCGGGAGGTCACCGCCCTGGGGCTGCGCCGTGCCGGATTCCGGGTCAGCACCGCCGTCGACGGCCGCGAGGCGCTCGCGGCGTGGCGGGCCCGGCCGGTCGACCTGATCGTGCTCGACGTCATGCTGCCCGGTCTGGACGGCTTCGAGGTGTGCCGGGAGATCCGCCGCACCAGCCAGGTGCCCGTCCTGATGCTGACCGCCCGCACCGACACCATCGACGTGGTGGTGGGCCTGGAGTCCGGCGCCGACGACTACCTGCGCAAGCCGTTCGACCTGCCGGAGCTGGTGGCGCGGGTCCGGTCGGTGCTGCGCCGGGCCACCGCGCCGGTGGCCCCGGAGGTGTTCACCGTCGGCGGGCTGGAGATCGACCCGGCCAGTTTCGTCGCCCGCAAGGGCGGCCGGGACCTGCCGCTGACCGCCACCGAGTTCCGGCTGCTGCTGGAGCTGGCCCGCCGGCCGGGGCAGGTCTTCACCCGCGAGCTGCTGCTGGAGCGGGTGTGGAACCACAGCTACCTCGGCGACAGCCGGCTGGTCGACGTGGCGGTGCAACGGCTGCGGGCCAAGGTCGAGGACGATCCGGCCCACCCGCGGCTGGTCCGCACCGTCCGCGGCGCCGGCTACAAGCTGTCCACGGCGTGAGAGAGGAGGCGCTGATGGCCACCGACGCCGTCGCACCGGGCCGCCTGCGCCGCCGCCTCATGATCGCGTTCGTGCTGGTCGCCGGGGTCTCCGCCGGAGTGCTCGCGGGCGGCTCGTACCTGCTGCTGCGGCAGGCCCGCCTGGACGGCTCGCTGCACCAGGCCGCCGCCGACGCCCGCTACCAACTGGTGCTCGCCGGGCAGTTCCTGCCGCTGACCGACCAGCGCCGCGCCGACCTGCTGGCCAGCTTCGAGAACAGCGGCCGGCACGTGGTGCTGGTGGCCGGCGAACCGCAGCCGTCCAACCCGGTGTACGCGCCGGCGCTCGGCGCGCAGCTGCGGGCCACCGTGGCGGCCGGCCAGCTCGGCTACGAACGCTCCGCGCCCGACGCCCGCCCCCGGCTGCTGGTGGTCGGCGGCCGGATCCCCGGCTCGACCGCCGAGCTGTACGTGGTCACCGTCGAGGACGCGGTCGTCGCCGACCTCGACCAGCTCCGCACCGCGCTGCTGGCCGGCTGGGTGCTGGTGGTGCTGCTCGCCGCCGGGGTCGGGCACAGTCTGGCCCGCCGGACCCTGGAACCGGTGGGCCGGGCCAGCCGGGCCGCCCGCGCCATCACCGAAGGGCTGCTCGCCACCCGGCTGCCCGTCCGCGGCCGCGACGAGTTCAGCGCCTGGGCCGCCTCGTTCAACGAGATGGCCGAGGCGCTGGAGTCGAAGATCGAGGCGCTGTCCCGCGCCCAGGCGCGGGAGCGGCGGTTCACCGCCGACGTCGCGCACGAACTGCGTACCCCGGTCACCGCCCTGGTGGCCGCGGCCTCGCTGCTGCGCGACCACCTGGACCAGCTGCCCGGCGACGCCCGGCGCGCGGCCGAACTGCTGGTCACCGACGTGGTCCGGCTACGCCGACTGGTGGAGGACCTGATGGAGATCTCCCGGCTCGACGCCGGCCAGGAGCCGGTCTCCGTCCGCCCGGTCGACCCGCCCGCCCTGCTCGACGCCATCGTCTCCGCGCGCGGCTGGCGGGACCGGGTCAGCGTCGCCGCCGAGCCGGTCGAGCTGTGCACCGACCCGCGGCGGCTGGAACGGGTGCTGGCCAACCTGATCGCCAACGCGGTCGAACACGGCGGCGGCGAGATCCGGGCCGCCGTCCGCCGAGCCGGGCCGCTCGTCGAGTTCGAGGTCACCGACCAGGGGCCGGGCATCCCCGCCGAGCACCTGCCGCGGCTCTTCGACCGGTTCTACAAGGTCGACCCGGCGCGCGCCGGCCGGGGCAGCGGACTCGGGCTGGCCATCGCCCGGGAGAACGCCCGGCTGCTCGGCGGCCGGCTGTCCGTACACAGCGAACCCGGCCGCGGCACCCGGTTCCGGCTGGAACTGCCCGCCACCGGGCCGGTCGGTGGGGGCGGGACCGGGCTTTCTGACCCGCCCCCCGATCCCGCCGACGCCAGCGCCCGTCCGGCAGCACAGCCCGGCGGTGCCCGATGACCCGCCCCGCCGCCCGGCACCCGGCCGGCCGCGCCCCGCTGGCCAGCAGCGGCGCCGCGCTGGCGGTCGTCCTGTGCCTGCTCGCCGGCTGCGCCGACCCGCGCGGCGGCTCGCTCGGCCCGGCGCCCACCGCGGCGTCGCCGGCCAGCACCGCGCCCACCGGCCCGACCCCGCCACCCACCCCGGCGGACACCGGCTCGCCGCCGGCCACGCCGGCGACCCGCACCGCATCCCCGAGCACCGGCGCCACCCCCCGCCCGCAGAACCTCACCATGGAGCTGTGGTACGTCCGCGACGGGCGGATCACCCCGACCCGGCGCACCAGGCCGGCCACCCTGGCCACCTCCCGGCTGGCGTTGACCGAACTCGCCGCCGGGCCGACCACGGCGGAGGCCGCCACCGGCATGAGCACCCTGCTGCCGGCCGGCGTCGAGGTCACCCGGATCGCCGACGGCGTCGCCACCCTCCCCCCGCTGCCGGCCGGGGCGGCGGCGACCCGGCGACTGCGCGAGGCCCAGGTCGTCTACACCCTCACCCAGTTCCCCAGCGTGCGGCGGGTCCGGTTCGGCACCGGCGACCCGGTCGACCGCGCCACCTACGCCGACCTGCTCCCGGCGATCGTGGTGACCGGCCCCGTCGTCGGCCAGCGGGTCACCTCCCCGGTCACCGTCACCGGCACCGCCGACGTGTTCGAGGCGACCGTCAGCGTCCGGATCCTCGACGCCACCGGTCGGGAACTGGCGACCACCTTCACGACCGCCACCTGCGGCACCGGCTGCCGCGGTGACTACCGGGTCGGCGTCCGCTACCGGCTGGCCCGGGAACAGGTCGGCACCGTCGAGGTGTACGAGGTATCCCCCGCGGACGGCAGCCGTACCAAGGTGGTCGCGGTGCCGGTGACGCTCGCCGCCACCGGCCGCTGACCGCCTCCCGGCGTCGCACGCGCCACGACGGACCGATGAGGTCTCGACCGTCGCGGCGGCCAACCGGGGTGGACGGCCAAGATCGGCGCTGCCATGATCCCCCGCGTGAATGTCGATTCGCGTGCCGTGGCCGACAGGCGCCCTGAGACCAGGGGCAACGGCCGGCGCTGGGCGGTGCTTGTCGTGGCTTCTCTCGGGCTGGTGCTGCTGGCCGCCGCCCAGTACCGTCCCTGGGTCAGCGTCCGCGAGGTCATCGGCGTACTCTCACCGGGAGCCGGCGCCTCGGAGCAGACGTACACCCTTTCCGACCTGGCCAACGATCGTGTCTCGCTGTACTCCGGATGGGCACTGCTCGTGACCCTGCTCGCGGTTCGGTGGGCCAGGCCCGAATGGCGTCGACGCCTACACCCCATCGCCGTGGTGGTGGTCGGCGCCCTGATGTTCCTGACCTTCGATTCGGCGCAGTCCGCACTGGATCTCTACGGCTATGGCAACGCCCATCCGCAAGCGCGGCTGGCTAGCGGCGCATGGCTCGCCGTGTTCGGGACTCTGCTGCTCGGTGCCGCGGCGACGGTCCTCCAAATCCCCGCTCCAGGCAGCGCCGAGTCCGCCAGCACCGCGTCGCAGTCCGGCCCGCCACCGCTACCATCTGTGGCTTCCCAGGATCCACCGGTGCCGGCAGAGGCGGGACGCGGATGGTCAGAGCGACCAGTTCAGGTGTCGTGGTGGCGTCGTCCTGGCCCTCTCGCCATCGCCACCAGCGCAGTGGTGACGGTGACGCTGCTATCGGTCGCCGCGGTGTGGTTGGCGTTCAATCGGCCGACTCCGTCTCGTCAGCACGACATGGACCTCGGTGATCTCGTCATCGCTGCTCCTGCATCAGCGACCCCCGATCCATTACCCCCCAGCACGAACGCGCAACTGCACCTGCAGCACGCCCACCAACCCTCCGCACCGTCGATGAGTGCGCTCCAGGTGCTGACAGCCCGGCGTCAACTGACCGCCGGCTGGGCCTATCCCGACGGCACCACGGTGACCGTGGCCCTGCTGCAGTTCGAGTCTGACCAGGCGGCAGCGGAGTTCTTCAGCGCCTACAGCAACGAAGCCGCCGCCACTGTCGGCTTGGCCCGAACTGCTGAGGTGCCTGGAGTCAACTCCGCGAAGGCATTCGTTCAGCCGGGCCTTGACCCCAAGGGTCGGCAGCTCCAGCAGGCCGTCGCGTACCGGGACGACATCGCATTTCTCATCACCGAGACGAGGCGGCAGCCAACGACCCTGGCTCATCTCCACACGCTCACCCTGGACCAGTACGAGCGTCTACCTTCCCGGAGGTGAGCGCGCGCCTTACCAGCCCCCACGGGCCGCCCGGCGCGCTCGCGCCGGGCGGCGTACGACGTGCCCCGGCCAGGATTCGAACCTGGACCCTCCGGATTCGTAGACCGGCGCGCTCTCCGTTGCGCCACCGGGGCGTGCGGACCGGCGCCCCCAACCCCCCGGGGCGCCGGCCTGCGGTCATCCCTTCACGCAGACCACCTGCTTGAGGTGCGCCACCACCTCGACCAGGTCCTCCTGCTGCGCCATCACCTCGGTGATGTCCTTGTACGCGCCGGGGATCTCGTCGACCACCCCGGCGTCCTTGCGGCACTCCACCCCCGCGGTCTGCGCCGCCAGGTCGGCCGTGCTGAAGGTCCGCTTGGCCTGCGCCCGGGACATCCGCCGCCCGGCCCCGTGCGAGGCCGAGCAGTACGCGTCCGGGTTGCCCTTGCCGCGCACGATGTACGACCCGGTGCCCATCGACCCCGGGATGATGCCCAGGTCCCCCCGACCGGCCCGGATCGCGCCCTTGCGGGTCACCAGCACGTCCACCCCCCCGTAGCTCTCCTCCGCCACGTAGTTGTGGTGGCAGGAGATCGGCTCGTCGTAGCCGACCTGCGGGAACCGGTCGCGGACCACCTGGCAGAGCAGGGCGAGCATCACGGCCCGGTTGCGCCGCGCGTACTCCTGCGCCCAGAACAGGTCCCGCCGGTAGGCCGCCATCTCCGGCGTGCCGGCGAGGAAGACCGCGAGGTCCCGGTCGGGCAGGTCGGCGTTGTGCGGGAGCCGGCGGGCCACCCCGATGTGCCGCTCGGCCAGTTCCTTGCCGATGTTGCGGGACCCGGAGTGCAGCATCAGCCAGACCCGGCCGTCGTCGGCGCCACCCTGCTCCAGGCAGACCTCGATGAAGTGGTTGCCGCCGCCGAGCGTGCCCAGCTGCCGCTGGGCCCGGGTCTCCAGCTGGGCGACCCGCTTGTCGAGGTCGGCGAAGCCGCGCCAGAACGCGTCCCAGCCGGCCTGCTCCAGGCCGCGCACCCGGCGCGGGTCGACGGCGGTGTCCCGCTGGGCGAAGCCGACCGGGATCGCCGCCTCGATCGCCGAACGCAGCCCGGCCAGGTCGTCGGGCAGGTCGGCCGCGGTGAGCGAGGTACGCACCGCGGACATCCCGCAGCCGATGTCCACGCCGACCGCGGCCGGCGAGACCGCCTGCCGCATGGCGATCACCGAACCGACGGTGGCGCCCTTGCCGAAGTGCACGTCCGGCATGACCGCGACGCCCTCCACCCAGGGGAGCGCGCCGATGTTGCGCAGCTGCCGCGCGGCCTGCGGCTCGATGCCGTACGGGTCGGTCCAGACCCGGACCGGCGCGCGGGTGCCCGCGAGCGTGCTGAACGTCATCGTCGTCTCCTCGTGTCGTCTGGTCGCCACCGTCTCCCGGTTTGACCGAAAGTGATCGTGGACCGCCCGGGCATCGAACCCGGCGGGAGTGGCGTGCAAAGCCGCTCCGCGCCCAGCGTGCGGCCCGTGCCGGGCGAGGTGCCCGACGGTCGAGCGGTTGGCCGGATTCGAACCGGCGATCTTCACCGTGGCGAGGTGACGCGCTGCCAGACTGCGCTACAACCGCGGGTGGCGGGCGACGCCGTGCGGCGTCGCCACGTAGGCCGTACGGGGTTCGAACCCGTGACCTCCCGGCTGAGAACCGGGGTGAGCTTCCGTTGCTCCAACGGCCCGTGCCGGGACGGGCTCGCCGCCCGTCCCGCCGTCCGGGACCGGGGAATCGAACCCCGTGTCTCTCGCGCCCAAGGCGAGCGGGTCAGCCAGCTCCCTCGTCCCGGTGGTGTGCCGCTCCCGGCCGGACCGGGGGGCGGCGACTCGTGCCGTCCGCTGTGGAGTTGAGAAGGATCGACGGTCCCGGCGAGCCCGGAACGCGGAGGTACGGTCGGGGAACGAAAAAGCCGCCCGGCCCCGGCGGGGTGGGCGGCTGCGCGATTCGCGCCGGCGCTAGTCGCGCCACCGCCCCGGTCGCCGGCCCCGCCGACACTGACCCTGGGCGCCCTCGCCCGCGGGCCGCAGGGCACCACCACGCGGCGACAGCCACGTGGGGTAGGTGCGGTTGCGCTGCGACACGGCGTGCTCCAAACGGGATCGTGCGGTTCGGTTGACCTTGCGACATGGACAGTAGGCGTGTCCGCGGTTGACCGCAATTGATATTCGACGGCGTGGGGATCACGACCCGTCGCGCCGCCCGGCGACCCGACGGACGACCGCCAGCAGATACCTCCGGCGGTCCGTCGGGTCGTGGTCCGAGCGGTCCCGCACCGGCACCGGGCCGCGTACCGGGCGGTGGTGGTCGAACGCGGACTCCAGCATCCCCTCGCCCCGGGTCACCGCCGGCAGCCGCTGCTCCAGCGCGTGCACCCGCCCGGCGGGGATGTCCCCGACCACCACGTACGCGGCGCCCTGGGCGGTGGTCTGCCGGGGCACCGCGTCCAGCCCGGCCAGCACCGGCAGCACCGCGCCGAGCACGTCGCCGGGCACCTCCAGCCGGAAGCGGTGCATCGGCTCCGCCACCCGGGTGGCGGCCTGCCGCAACCCGGCACCGCGATGGGCTACGGTCGGGCACCGTGGCCCTGATGCGTGTCGACTTCTACTCCGAGGTGCTCACCCTCAGCACGTCGATGACGGTGATCCTCCCGCAGCGCACCACCTCGCAGATCGGCATGGCCGGCGGCGTCACCGCCGGCGACCCGCCGGTGCTGTACCTGCTGCACGGCCTGACCGACGACGACACCATCTGGTTGCGCCGCACCTCGATCGAGCGGTACGTCGCCCCGCTCGGCCTGGCGGTGGTGATGCCCCAGGTGTCGCGCAGCTTCTACACCGACGAGGAGCACGGCAACCGGTACTGGACGTTCCTCAGCTCCGAGCTGCCGCAGGTCTGTTCGTCGTTCTTCCGGCTGTCGCAGCGGCGGGAGGACACCTTCGTCGCCGGGCTGTCGATGGGCGGCTACGGCGCGGTGAAGTGGGCGCTGCGTGAGCCGGGCCGGTTCGCCGCGGCGGCCAGCCTCTCCGGCGCGCTGGACGTGGCGACCCGGCGGCACCACCCGACCAGCCCGCTGGACCCGGCGGTCTGGCACACCGTCTTCGGCGAGCGCCAGGTGACCGGCACCGAGGACGACACGATCGCGCTGCTCGACCGGTACGGCGACGACGGCGCCGAGGCACCCGCGCTCTACCTCGCGTGCGGCACGGAGGACTTCCTCTACGAGGACAACGTCCACTTCGTCGAGACGGCCCGGCGGCGCGGGGTGCCGCTCACCGTGGACTTCTCCCCCGGCGCCCACGACTGGGGGTACTGGGACGCGAAGATCCAGGACGTGCTGGCCTGGTTGCCGCTGCGCGGGTGACGGCGCCGGGCGGGCTCACCCGACCGAGGCGCGGGCCACCGGGGCGTCGAAGTAGGTGTCCGGGTAGGGCTCGTCGCGGTAGCGGTAGTGCCACCACTCGCGGTCGTAGTTGACGAAGCCGGCGTCGGTCATCAGCCGCTCGAGCAGCCGCCGGTTCTCCCGGGCGACCCCGGTGACGCGGGGGGCGTCGGTGTGCGCGAGCGGGTCGAAGCAGTCGAACCCGGTGCCCATGTCCACGCTGTTGTCGGCGTACCGCTGGCCCACCGGCGCGGTGCAGGAGACCAGCGGCTGGCCCGGTGCGTACGGGGGCTGGCTGGGGGTGGGGACGTCGACCAGGGTCAGGTCGAGGGTGCTGCCCCGGCTGTGCGCGGTGGGCGCCCCCAGGTAGCCCTGGTCGAACAGCGCCGACTTCGCCACCCGGGGATAGAACTCCCCCTTCATCTGCTGCTCGCCCGGCCGCTTCGCCCAGGCGACGAAGTCGTCGACGGCCGGCTGGGGGCGGTAGCAGTCGTACACCTTGAGGCTGTGCCCGCCGGCCAGCGCGGCGTCCTGGGCGCGGCGCAGCGCCTCCGCGGCCTCCCGGGTGAGCAGGCAGAGCGGTTCCCGGTAACCGGCGATCGGCCGGCCGACGAAGTTGTGCGGGCCGGCGTAGCGCAGGTCGGTCAGGATGCGCGGGTCGACGTCGGAGAGCACCACGAAGCCGGGCAGGCGGGGCGCCTCGGTCGGGGCCGGCGGCCGGCTCCGCGCCGGCTCCGGCGCGGGCCGGTCGCAGCCGGCGACGGTCGCGGCGAGCAGCCCGACCACCGCGACCACCGCGGCCGCCGACCTGCCTGGCCTGGTCACACCTCCTGTGTATCAGGCCCCGCGGCGGCCGGAACCCGGTCCGGCGACAGGTGGCCGCGCAGGAAGCGCAGGGCGGCCTCGTCGTCGTCGATCCCGCCGGCCTCGTGGCCGTTGTACCGCCAGACCGACACCTCCGCCGGCCCACGGTAGGCGTTGACCGCCGCGAAGACGGTCGACGGTGGCACGATCTCGTCCATCAGCGCGACGGAGAACCGGGCCGGCACCTCGGCGCGGCGGGCGAAGTTGACGCCGTCGACGTAGCCGAGGGTGGCCAGCACCCGCTCCTCGGCGTGCCGGTGGATGGCCAGGTAGTCGCGGATCTCCCGGTACGGCCGGGCGTCGGTGACCAGCACGGCGCGCGGGATGTCGGACAGGAACGGCACGCCGGCCACCAGGGCCGCCAGGTCGGGCACCAGGGCGGCGACGGCGAGCGCCACCCCGCCACCCTGGCTGTGCCCGAGGACGGCGACCCGCGCCGGGTCGACCGCCGGCAGGGTACGGACGGCGTCGACCGCCCGGACCCCGTCGGCGATCAGCCGCCGGTAGTAGTAGGTGCGCGGGTCCTCGATCCCCCGGGTGGTCACGCCGGGCGCCTCCGGGCCGGCGGCGGCCGGGTCCGGGGTGTCCCCCCGGCTCCAGCCCGACCCCTGCCCCCGGGTGTCCATCTGCAAATGCGCGAAGCCGGCCGACGCCCACAACAGGTTCTCCAGCGGGTGCCCCCGGCCGCCGCCGTAGCCGGCGTACTGGACCACGGTGGGCAGCGGCCGCCGGGCGTGCCGGGGCAGCCGCAGCCAGGCCCGCACCGGCTGACCCGCGTAGCCGGCGAAGGTGACGTCGAGGACGTCGACCGTGGCCAGGCCGGTCTCCACCGGCGCGGTCCGCGCCGGCCACCCGCGGTCGCGGGTCTCGGCGAGCGTGTCGGCCCAGAACCGGTCGAAGTCGCCCGGCGCCCGCACCTCGCTGCGGTACGCCCGTAGCTGCTCCTCCGGCAGGTCGGTGAGGACCATCGGCTACCGCTGCCCGGCGGGCGTCACGGCGGACCCGGGGCGTGCCCGGCGGGTGTGGTCGACCACCCGGTCGGCGGCGGTCGCCGGCGCGGCGGGGGCGAGCGTGGGCACGGCGCGGACCGCCGCACCCGCCGGGCCGGTACGGGTGAGGTGCACGCGACATCCCTTCGCAGCGGTGCGGGACGGCCGCCCGCTGGTCCGGGCGACCGAAAGGGCCCGACAAATTTCCGGAAGACCCTCGCGCTTCGTCGGAACGCTAGAACCGACCTGCCATGTCGTCAACCCCCGTCCGTGGGGCAAGATGACCGTGCGGCGGCGTGCCGTTCCGGGATTTTCGGTGGCGACGGTCGGCCCGGCCGACCGGTGAAGGAGACGCGGGTGGACGCGGACCAGGGACGCAGGGTGACCATCACCGCGATCGCGCGGGAGGCGGGTGTCTCGGTGCCGACCGTGTCCCGGGTGCTCAACGGGCGCTCGGACGTGGCCCCGGACACCCGGGAGCGGGTGGAGGAACTGCTGCGCCACCACGGCTACCGCCGCCGGGGCAGCCGCACCGTACGCCGTGCCGGCCTGGTCGACCTGGTCTTCAACGACCTCGACAGCCCCTGGGCGGTGGAGATCATCCGAGGCGTGGAGGACGTCGGGCACAGCGCCGGCGCGGGCACCGTGGTCTCCGCGATCCACCGGCAGCCGACCGCGGCCCGGCTGTGGCTGCAGAACCTGCGCGCCCGGGCCACCGACGGCGTCATCTTCGTGACCTCGCACCTGAGCCCGCCGCTGTACGCGCAGCTGCGCCGGCTCAACGTGCCCGTCGTGGTGGTCGACCCGGCCGGCGTGCCGGCCACCGACGTACCGACCATCGGTGCCACCAACTGGGCCGGCGGGCTCGCCGCCACCGAGCACCTGCTCTCGCTCGGGCACCGGCGGATCGGCTTCGTGGCCGGGCCGACCCAGCTGCTGTGCAGCCGGGCCCGGCTGGACGGCTACCGGGCTGCGCTGGAGGCCGCCGGGGTGCCGGTGGACGACCGGCTGGTGCAACCGGGCGACTTCTACCACGCCTCCGGCTTCGCCGGCGGGACCGCGCTGCTCGACCTGGACGACCCGCCGACGGCCATCTTCGCGGCCAGCGACCAGATGGCGTTCGGCGTCTACGAGGCGGTACGCCGCCGCGGGCTGCGGGTCCCCGACGACGTCAGCGTGGTGGGCTTCGACGACCTGCCGGAGGCCCGGTGGGCCTCCCCGCCGCTGACCACCGTCCGGCAGCCGCTGGTGGAGATGGGTCGGCTGGCCGCCCGTACCGTGCTGCGGCTGGCGCAGGGCGAGGCGATCGACTCCCCGCGGGTGGAACTGGCCACCGATCTGGTGGTGCGGGACAGCTCCGCCGCACCGCCGGCCCGGTCGAACGGCCGGCCGTGACGGCCACACCTTTCTCGGCCGGCCGGTGGCTCTGTTTCCGGTGACGATCCGATAGTTGCGGCCCGCCCCGGTCCAGGATGGATGGGACCGGGGCGGGCCGTCGCGGTCAGCGGTGGTGGTGCCGCACCGCCCGGCAGATCTCCACCGGCAGCGCCGGCGCGCCGTCCACCGGCGCCGGGTTCTCGGCCGTCGGGGCGATGCCACCGGCCGCGATCCGGTCCAGCGTGGCCAGGCCGGCGGCGTCCACCGAGCCGAAGATCGTGTAGTGCGGGCGCAGCGCCGAGTTCGACTGCACCAGGAAGAACTGGCTGCCGTTGGTGTCCGGCCCGGCGTTGGCCATGGCGAGCACACCGCGGGCGTAGACCTTGCGCTCCCCGGTCGGGTCGGTCGGTGCCGGCGGCAGGCCGGTGGGCAGCTCGTCGCGGTACCGGTAGCCGGGGCCGCCGGAGCCGGTGCCGGACGGGTCACCGCACTGGAGCACCTTCAGCGTCGGGTACGCGGTCAGCCGGTGGCACGAGGTGCGGTCATAGAAGCGGTGCCGGACCAGGTGCAGGAAGCTCTGCACGGTGCACGGGGCGGCGGCCCGGTCGAGGGTCAGGCCGATCGGCCCCTGGTTGGTGCGCAGGGTGACCCGGACGGTACCCCGGTCGGGGGTGCGCCGCGGGTCGGGCGGCAGCGGGACGGGCCGGGCCGCCGGGTCGTCCGGCGTCTCGGCGTACGCGCACGGCCCGGGGGTGGTCCGCGGCGGCTCGCTCCCGGCGGCGACGGTCGGCGTGGTGCCACCGGCGCCGGGGGCGGCCACCGCGGCGGTGCCGCCGGCGCCGACCAGCGCCCCGGCCAGCAGGGCCGCACCGGCGAGGCGGGCCAGCGTGCGGGACGGTCGGCCGGGCGTCGCGGTGGCGGGCGGGACGGGTTGCGGTCGGGGTTCGCTCGACACGGGCATCCTCCTGGGACTCGTGGTGCCAGAGAGACCGCAGTCTATGGAGCCGATAGCCGGTTGTCGATCGGCAACACACCGGCCGGTCAGCGGGTGCGGCGGCGGGCCGCCCGGTCAGCGGGCGCGACGGCGGGCCGTCCGGCGTCCCCAGAGCAGGCCGCCGAGCAGCAGCACCCCGGCCCCGCCGAGGGCGACGCCCCACCACCGGCCGGCCAACCCGTCGTCGACCGGACCGCTCACCGCCGCCGGGCGCGGGTCGCCGGTGGCGGCCGGGGCCGGCGACGGCGGGTCGTCCAGCTCACCCGGCTCGACCAGCCGGCCGACCGCGGCGTCGCGGGGCAGCGCGAAGCCCCAGTCGAGCAGGGCCGCGCCCTGCTCCCAGCCCCGGGCCGGTCGTGGCTCCGCGCCCAGCAGGGTGACCACCAGCCGCCGCCCGTTCCGCTCGGCGGCGCCCACGTAGGTGTGCCGGGCCAGGTCGGTGAAGCCGGTCTTGCCCCCCAGCGCACCCGGGTAGCGGTAGATCAACTGGTTCTCGTTCTGGATCTCGAAACCCTTTGCCTTCCGGGTGGGTTGGGCCGGGATCCGGGTCCGCTCGGTCAGCGCGTACCGGCGGAAGGTGGCGTCGGCGAAGCAGACCCGGGCGATCAGCGCCAGGTCGTACGCGCTGGTGAACTGGCCCGGGCCGTCCAGCCCGGACGGGGTGACCGCGTGCGTCTGGCGGGCGCCCAGGCGGCGGGCGTACTCGTTCATGGCACGGACCCCGCCGGCCCGCCCCTCCGCGCCGCCGCCGAGGCGGGCCAGCAGGTTGGCCGCCTCGTTGCCGGACTGCAGCAGCAGCCCCAGCCAGACCGTCTCGATCGGATAGCGGCCACCGGGCACCAGGCCGACGGCGGACGAGCCCGGTTCGATGTCCAGGTCCTCGTCGACGACCGTGACGACCTGCTTCGGGTCCAGCCGGGGCAGCATGGTCGCCGCCAGCAGCAGCTTCTGCACGCTGGCCGGGGTGCCGTACTCGTGCGGGCCGCAGCCGCCCAGCACCTGGCCGGTGTCCAGGTCGGCGACCAGCCACGAGGTGGCGGTGACCGCTGGCGGGGTCGCGGCCCCGGCCGGGACGACCAGCCCGGCGGTGTCCAGCGCCGGGCCGCCCACCGTCCGGTCCTCGGGGACCGCCGGCGGCGGCGAGGGCCGCGGCGGCCGGGAGACCTTCGGCGCCGGCGCACGCGGGCAGGGCCGCGCCGGCCCGCCGGCCACCGTCGCGGGCCCGCCGGGCCCCGTCCCGGGCGCGGTGGGCGCGGAGGGCGCCGAGGGCGCTGGGTGGGCGGCGAGCGCGGTGCGGGCGGTAGGCGCGGCGGCCGCCGCCGGAGCGACCGCGCCGGCGGGCAGCAGGACGGCGGCCCCGGTGGCCACCAGCAGCCGAACCCTCATGCCCGTCACCCTAACCGGCGGGATGTCCGGCGGGGCCGGGCCGCGGGCGCCGGGCCGACGACGCTGGTGCCGGCCGCCACCCGCCGTCCGGGACCATCGGCCCTGCCCACCGGCCAGCCGGTGGACGACGCTGGTGACCTGGTGCGGCAGCCGACCGCCGGCCGGCGCCCGCGCGAACCGTCCAGCAGAGCCACGGAGGTCGACCATGGAGGTCCTGTCGCTGTCCCAGCTCGCCGAGGAGCAGCTCGCGTCGGCGCGCGAGGCGAGCAGCGGACGCAGTGGACGTTCGCTGCACCCCGGTCAGCACCATCGGCTGCGGCAGACCCTGGTGGCTCTGCTCGGCGGCCGGTCCCTGGACGAGCACGAGAGCCCGGGCGAGGCCACCCTCCAGGTGCTGCGCGGCCGGGTCCGGCTCACCGCCGGGGAGCAGTCCTGCCCGGGCGGACCGGGCGACCTGCTGGTCATCCCCCCGCGCCGGCACGCCCTGCACGCCGACGAGGACGCGGTGGTGTTGCTGACCGTCACGCCCCGCCCCTGACCGGCCCGCCCGCCCCTGACCGGCCCGCCCGGCCCGGTCAGCCCCGGACCCGGGGTGCGGTGGCGCGGTCACCGGTGCGGTGCGGGCGGCGACCCGCCGGAGCCGCGCCGCGCGCGGGGTGCCGGCCGGCGGTCGTTTGGCTCACAAGCCGTTGCCTACGGCGGCAGCGACCGACTAGAACCGGGTGACGATCGCCCGGACCGGCCGGCGACGGTGGCGAGGTGATGGCGTGGCTCTGATCTCCTTCGACGACACCGACGCGGCCGCCTTCGCCGCGACCCGCGAGCTGCCGCGCAACGGGTTGGACCGCTGGCGGCACGCGGTGGGCCAGCATCTGCGCCCCCGGGCCGGGATGACCATGCTCGACCTCGGCGCCGGCACCGGCGCCTGGGCCGCCGCCTTCACCGACTGGTTCGGCGTCCGGGTGGTGGGCGTGGAACCGGCCGAGGCGATGCGCTCCCGCACCACCCACCGCCCGCTGGTCGCCGGCGACGCGGTGGCGGTGCCGCTGCGCGACGCCACAGCGGACGCCGCCTGGCTGTCCACGATGATCCACCACATCCCCGACCTCGACGCGGCGGCCCGCGAGCTGCGCCGGGTGCTCCGCCCGGGCGCGCCGGTGCTGATCCGCTCGCCGTTCCCCGGCCGGCACCACCGGATCGCGCTGTTCCACTGGTTCCCGGAGGCGGTCCGGGTCCTGGAGCGCTACCCCGACCTGGCCCGGGTGCGCTCGGCGTTCGCGGCGGCCGGTTTCCCGGTGAGCAGCGTCGAACCGGTCGCGCAGACCACCGCCGCGTCGCTGGCGCAGTACGCGCAGCGCCTCGACCGCCGGGCGCACACCCCGCTCCAACTGATCAGCGACGACGAGTACGCGGCCGGGGTGGACCGGCTGCGCGCGGCCGCCACCGAGGACAGCGGACCGGTCGTCGACCACCTCGACCTGCTCGTGCTGCGCTGAACCCCGCGCCGGTGAGGTGCGCCCGCCGCTGGATCTGCGCACGGTGTCCGAGCCCGGCCGGGCCGCACGGCCTCCCGTCACCTGTCGCGGTGGGCTCAGTCGAGCAGGCCCCGGTGGCGCAGGTAATCGTGCAGCGCGGCCGAGCCGCCCAGCCGCCGCAGGCTGCGCCGGTGCAGATCCTGCTCGCGCCGGGCGAGTTCGGCCCGGACCCGCTGCGGGCTGCCGGTGCTGCGCAGCTCGTCGAGCACGGCGGCGATGATGTCGAACGGATAGGCGCCCCGGCGCAGCAGCGCGACCACCTGCGCGGCCCGTAGCTCCGCCTCGTCGTACACCCGGTAGCCGGTGCCGCGCTCGCGCACCGGCCGGAGCAGGCCCCGCCCCTCCCACAGCCGCAACTGCGAGGTGCGGACCCCGACCAGGCCGGCGACCACGCCGATCCGCAGGGCACGCCGGGGCGCCGCCACGGCGGGGCGCGGTGCGCCCACCACCGTCTCGAACGCGCCGAGCACCCGCCGGATCTCGGCCCGCTCCCGGTCCAGCTCGGCATGCCCGGCATCCAGCGCGGCCAGCGCCGCCGGCAGGTCACCGCGGTGCACCGCGGCCATGATCTCCCGGGTACGCGCCCAGCCGTGCCCCTCGGCCAGCCGCCGGGCCACGTCGAGCGCCCGGGCGTGCCCGGTGGTGAAGATCCGGTAGCCGGCCGGGGTGCGCTCGACCGGCGGCAGCACGCCGAGGTCGACGTAGTTGCGCACCTGCTGCACCGAGATGCCCGCGGTGGCGGCGAGGTCGACCGCCCGCAACCGCCCGCCCCGCCCGTCCACCGGCTCACCCTACCGCTTACACGTTGTTTGAGACTTTGCCGGCTTTCCCGGCGGGCGTACAGCGCAGCGCTGCGCGAAAACCCTCCATAAGGACATGAATGAGACAATTGAAGGCTGCCAGACCCGTGGAAGCTCGGGCGGGATCAACCCTGCCCACGATCACACGAAGGGTTCGCATGCCGCAGCCAGCACGGTCCGCCGCCGACAGCCACGACATGATCGAGGTACGCGGGGCGCGGGAGAACAACCTCGCCGCCGTCTCGGTCGACATCCCCAAGCGCCGCCTGACCGTCTTCACCGGAGTGTCCGGATCGGGGAAGTCCTCCCTGGTCTTCGGGACCATCGCCGCCGAGTCCCAGCGGATGATCAACGAGACCTACAGCGCGTTCCTCCAGTCGTTCATGCCGAACCTGAGCCGGCCGGACGTCGACTCGCTGCGCAACCTCACCCCGGCCATCGTGGTCGACCAGGAGCGGATGGGCGCCAACTCCCGCTCCACCGTCGGCACCGCCACCGACGCGTACGCGATGCTGCGGATCGTGTTCAGCCGGCTGGGCACCCCGCAGGTGGGCGGGGCGGGCGCGTTCAGCTTCAACCTGGCCGAGGGGATGTGCCCGACCTGCGAGGGTCTCGGCCGGGTCTCCGACCTCGACGTGCACGAGCTGGTCGACGTCGAGCGCTCGCTCAACGACGGCGCCATCAAGGTGCCCAACTTCGCCGTCGACTCGTGGTACTGGCAGGCCATCGTCGGCTCGGGCCTGTTCGACCCGGACGCGAAGCTGCAGGACTACACGCCGCAGCAGTGGGAGGACTTCCTCCACAAGCCGGCCACGAAGATCAAGATGGGCAGCAACAGCTGGACGTACGAGGGCCTCGCGGTGAAGGTGCGCCGGCTCTACCTGGCCAAGGACCGCGAGTCGATGCAGCCGCACATCCGTGCCTTCGTCGACCGGGCGGTCACCTTCACCACCTGCGCCGCCTGCGGGGGCGCCCGGCTCAACGAGGCGGCGCTGTCGTCCCGGATCGCCGGCCGCAACATCGCCGAGTGCTCCGCGATGCAGATCAGCGACCTGGCCGAGTTCGTCCGCGGCATCGACGACCCGTCGGTCGCGCCGCTGGTCGGCAACCTGCGTGACCTGCTCGACTCGCTGGTCGAGATCGGCCTGGGCTACCTCAGCCTGGACCGGGAGTCCGCCACCCTCTCCGGTGGCGAGGCGCAGCGGGTGAAGATGGTCCGGCACCTCGGCTCCAGCCTCTCCGACGTCACGTACGTCTTCGACGAGCCGACCGTCGGCCTGCACCCGCACGACATCGCCCGGATGAACGACCTGCTGCTGCGCCTGCGCGACAAGGGCAACACGGTGCTGGTGGTCGAGCACAAGCCGGAGACCATCGCCATCGCCGACCACGTGGTCGACCTCGGCCCCGGGGCGGGCGCGGCCGGCGGGCAGGTCTGCTACGCCGGCGACGTCGCCGGCCTGCGGCGCTCCGGCACGCTGACCGGCCGGCACCTGGATCACCGGGTCCGGCTGCGCGAGCGGGTCCGCCGGCCCACCGGGCACCTGCCGATCCGCAACGCCGACCTGCACAACCTGCGCGACGTCAGCGTGGACGTGCCGCTCGGCGTACTGACGGTGGTGACCGGGGTGGCCGGCTCCGGCAAGAGCTCGCTGATCCACGGGTCGCTGCACCGCCGCGAAGGCGTGGTGGTGGTCGACCAGTCGCCGATCCGCGGCTCCCGGCGCAGCAACCCGGCCACCTACACCGGGCTGCTCGATCCGATCCGGGCGGCGTTCGCCAAGGCCAACGGGGTCAAGGCGGCCCTGTTCAGCGCCAACTCCGAGGGCGCCTGCCCGACCTGCAAGGGCATCGGGCTGGTCTACACCGACCTGGCCATGATGGCCGGCGTCGCCTCGGTCTGCGAGCGGTGCGAGGGCCGGCGCTTCACCGACGAGGTGCTGACCTACCGGCTGCGCGGGAAGAACATCAGCGAGGTGCTCGCGATGTCGGCCACCGAGGCCCGGGACTTCTTCCCCGCCGGCCAGGCGCGGGTGATCCTGGACCGGCTGGTCGACGTCGGGCTCGGCTACCTCACCCTCGGGCAGCCGCTCAACACGCTCTCCGGGGGCGAGCGGCAGCGGCTCAAGCTGGCCATCCACATGGCCGAGAAGGCGAGCACCTACGTGCTCGACGAGCCCACCACCGGGCTGCACCTGGCCGACGTCGACCAGTTGCTCGCTCTGCTGGACCGGCTCGTGGACGCCGGCAACACGGTGATCGTCATCGAGCACCACCAGGCCGTGATGGCCCACGCCGACTGGCTGATCGACCTGGGGCCGGGTGCGGGGCACGACGGCGGGCGGATCGTCTTCACCGGCACCCCGGCCGAGCTGGTCGCCCACGGCGACACCCTGACCGCCCGGCACCTGCGCGAGTACGTCGCGGCGTGAGCCGGCGCGCCGTGGTCCCGGTGCCCGGGCACCGGGACCACGGTGGTCAGCGGCCGGACGCCGTACTCACCGTCGGCACGGACCGGGTGTCGAGGTCGCGCAGCCAGCCGCGCAACGGACGCAGCGCCGCCACGACCGGCGTGAGCAGGCCGACGGTGATCAACAGCGCGTCCAGGAAGAGGACGGCGAGCACGCTGAGCACGGCCAGCGACGCGGCCGCCCGGGCGACGGACGCCATCCGCGGGGCCGGCCGACGGTGAACGCCCTGGTAGCGGGGTGGTGCCATGGTGGTTCCTGCCTAGATTGTCGACGAGGGTGCCCCTCCTACCCCGGCGCGGCCGGGCGAACCCGGTTCATGACCGGCGCCACAGGTTGACCGGGGTATCGCCTCGTGACCAGCGGATTCACCGGGGCAGTCGGCGGAGCCAGCGCCGCTGCCAGGGTGTCTCCACCGCGCGTGGCCGGTAGTTCGCGCGTACCCACTCCACCGCCCGCTCGGCCGGCAGCCCGTCGAGGATCGCGAGCGCGGCGATGGCGGTGCCCGTCCGGCCGGTGCCGCCGCGGCAGGCCACCTCGACGCGTTCACCGCCGTGCGCCCGGCGCAGCGCCTCCCGCAGCGCGTCGAGCGCGTCGGCCCGGTCGACCGGGACCCAGAAGTCCGGCCACCGGATCCGCCGGTGCGGCCACCGCGGCGCCGGCCCGTCCGCCAGCAGCAGGGCGAAGTCGGCCGGCGAGGCCGGATCGCCGATGCGTCGCCCGCGCACCGTCACGCCACTGGGCAGGGCGACCACTCCGGTCTGCTCGGTCCATGCCTGCTTGACACCCATCCGGGCATTGTCCGCTCCCCGCCGCCCGTCCCGAGGTCCCGTTCGCCCTGGGCTGAGCGCGATCTCCGATTCGGACGGCCGGCCGCTCCTCCGAGTGCCGGCGCTCCCACTCCTCCGAGGGCTGGCGCCCCCTCGGGGCCGGCGCTGACCCGGATCGGCTGCCACCCGAACGGGCCAGCCGCACCGAACCGAGCAGCGCACCCGTGCCGGGCCAGGCCGTCGGGCGGTCCGGCGTGCCGGGCCAGGCCGTCGGGGCGGTCCGGCGTGCCGGCGGTGGTCCCGGCCAGGGCGGGTCCGGCGTGCCGGCGGTGGTCCCGGTCAGGGCGGGGCGGACGAGACAGCGCCGCCCCCGGGCCCTGGTGGGCTCGGGGGCGGCGCTGGGGTGTCGGTGTGCAGGTCGCCTCTCGGCGAGTGGCGCGACGCGGCTCCAGCCGGACGGTATTCCGCGAAGGCAATATGGTGAGGCCCGGGGACACTGATCACACCGACACCTCCCTCAACCTACCGACTCCGGTTCTTGTTCCCGGCCCGGTGAGACCGATTTCTCAGGGCGGTCGGCGGGTCGGCGGGCGGCGTTGTCCCGGTCGAGGGCTCGCTGGTGGCGGGCCCGGGCCCGGCGGTGCGCGAGGTCGAGCAGCCGGTCGACCTCCGGCAGGCGCTCGACCCCGGGGTTGAGGACGCACGCCCAGCCGTGCAGCCCGTACGCGGGATGGGGCTGGATCACGTCCAGCCGGGTGAAGTCCAGCGCCGACCTGCGGTCGGGCAGTTCCGCCGGCGGGTAGCCGAACAGGCGCTGGAACTCCAGCCGGCCGAGTTCGATGTTCAGCCGGAAGACGCCCGGCCGGTCGAGGCGGGAGTCCTCGTCGAAGCCGGGCGTGTCGTGGTAGACGAGGGTGGCGAACGGCCGCCGTCGATCCGGCCCGACGAAAAAGAACCGGTCGCCCCAGTGCGTCTCGGGCACGCCCGACTCCTCGTCGGCCACCACCTGGGCGACGTCGGGCAGCGCGAGGATCCGCTCGGCGAGCGCCGCCGCGGAAACCGCCCCCCGACCGTCGTCGTACGGGGATCCATCTCCAGAAGTCATGGCCTCAACCGTATCCTTGAACCACCCAGTGAAGGTTTCGCGTCAGCCAAGGCGGGAGAGTCAGCTGAAGTCTCAAGCCGCAGGACATGCCGCGGCAGGTGGCCACCGTCCGGTGGACCTCGCGCGGGAGCACGGCATCTCCACCCAGGCGGTCCGCAACTACGAACAGGCCGGCGTCATCCCGGCGGCCCACCGCACGCCGAGCGGGTACCGCCGCTACTCGGCCCGCCACGCCCGGGCCCTGCGGGCGTACCTGGCACTGATCCCGGCGCACGGCCACGCGACCAGCGGCGAGATCATGCGTGCCGTCAACGCCGGCGACCTGGACACCGCGCTGCGGGTGATCGACAGCAGCCACGCCCAACTGCTGCGGGACCGGGAGACGCTCGACGCCGTCGAGTCGGCCATCGGCATCCTCACCGCGCCGCCGGCCACCGACCGGCCCGCCCGCCCGCTGACGGTCGGCGCCCTGGCCCACCGGCTCGGGGTGACGGCGGCGACGCTGCGCAAGTGGGAGCGGGCCGGCATCCTCGAACCGGTCCGTGACCGCGCCACCCACTTCCGCCTGTACGGCCCGGACGACGTCCGCGACGCCGACCTGGCCCACCTGCTGCGTCGCGGCGGCTACCCGCTGGAGCAGATCGCCACCGTCCTGCGGCGGGTCCGCGACGCCGACGGCCCCGGGGCGCTGGCCGGCTCGGTGGCGGGCTGGCGGGCCCGGCTCGCCGCCCGGGGGCACGCCATGCTGGTCGCCGCCGCCCGCCTCGCCGACTACCTCCACCCGCAGGACGACGAACCCCCGGCCGATGCCGCAACCACCACCGGGCCCGCACAGCCGACCGCCTGAACGCCGGTCCGTGTGCTTGTTCCGGGCTCGGCTGGGGTCCGCTGCCGGGCGAGGAGGTCAGCGGCCTGCTGTTCCCACCGGCCCGCCACAGGGCTGGACCGGATTGATCGACACCGGATCGCCGATACGGCGCCATCCCGGCGGGGTCGATACCGCCACATCGCCGAAACCGCCGTGCCCCGCACGCCCGCAAGACCCGACCGCCCAGCGGCGGCCGTGGGGCCCGTCGCCGGCCAGAGCGAGGAGGACGGTTCAGAGTTCCAGGTAGCGCAGCACCGCGAGCACCCGCCGGCTGTACCCGGCCGCCTGCGACAGGTCGAGCTTGTCGAAGATCGTGTTGATGTGCTTCTCGACGGCGCTCTGCGACACGTGCAGCCGTTCGGCGATCGTGGCGTTCGTGTGCCCCTGGGCCATCTGGTGCAGCACATCCCGTTCGCGAGGGGTGAGCCGGCTCAGCGGATCGGCCGGATCGGCGCCGGCGAGAACCCGGCGGACCACCTCCGGGTCCAGCGCGGTCGCGCCGGCGGCCACTCGATCCAGGGCGTCGAGGAAGTCGTCGACCTGGGCCACCCGGTCCTTGAGCAGGTACCCGACCCCCTCCGGACGGTCGGCCAGCAGCCGGGTCGCGTACCGCCGCTCGACGTACTGGGAGAGCACCAGGACGGCGGTGGCCGGCCAGCGGCGCCGGATCTCCAGCGCCGACCGCAGGCCGTCGTCGGTGTTGGTGGGCGGCATCCGGACGTCGGTGACGACCACGTCGGGGCGGTGCCGTTCGACGGCGGTGACCAACTCGTCGGCCGCGGCTACCGCCGCGACGACCTCGTGCCCCTCCTCGGCGAGCAGCCGGGCCAGCCCCTCCCGCAGCAGCGCCGAGTCCTCCGCCAGCACTATCCGCACGGCAGCTCCGCCAGCACGGTGGTCGGGCCGCCGGGCGGGCTGTCCACCCGGAGCCGGCCGTCCAGCGCGGCCACCCGACGGGCCAGGCCGGTCAGTCCGGCGCCGGTGGGATCGGCGCCGCCCACGCCGTCGTCGTGCACCCGCAGCCGGATGGTCCCCGCCCGGCTCTCCACCTCCACGGTGATCAGGGTAGCCGCGGCGTGTTTCGCGGCGTTCGTGAGCGCCTCGCAGGCCACGAAGTAGAGCACCGTCTCGACCGGGCGGTCGGGGCGGGTCGGCACGTCGTACCGGATGCGCACCGGGATGTCGGAGCGGTCCGCGACGACCCGGAGCACCTCGCCCAGGTCACCGTCGTCGAGCGCCGACGGGTAGACCCGCCAGGCCACCTCGCGCAGTTCGGCGATGGCCTGCTGGGCGTCCTGGTGCGCCTGGGCCAGCAGCGCGGCGGCGCGCTCGGGGTCGCGGCTGCGCCGGGCCCGGCCGAGCAGCATGCCGAGGGCGACGAGGCGCTGCTGGAGGCCGTCGTGCAGGTCCCGTTCGATGCGCTGCCGTTCGGCGTCCACGGCGGCGACGACCTCGGCCCGGCTGGTGGTCAGCTCGCGGACCCGCCGTTCCAGCTCGGCCCGGGAGCCGGCGCCGAGCAACCGGTGGGCGAGCCGGACGTCCAGCGCCGCGATGCTGGCGACCGCCTGGACGTTGACCAGGAGCAGCGCGGCGCCGACGACGACCTGCACCAGGGCGTCGGCGGGTGCCATCTCCCCCCGCAGTACGGCCGACAGCACGATCACCGCCAGCACCACGCCGACGGCGAGCAGCCCGTACGCCAGCGCGCCGAGCGCACCGGGCAGCAGCCGGGCGGCCAGGTAGCCGACCGCACGCCGGCCCGGTGTCGCCGGCCCGCCCGGCGCCGCCCCGGCGGTGAGGAAGCCGGCCAACCGGCGGCGTTCCAGCCCGACCAGCCGGGCGGCGTACCGCAGGATCGCGGCCTGCACCCGGCGCCGGGCCGGCGGGACGGCCGCCGCGCCGGCGGCCGCCACGGCCGCGACGACCAGGAAGAGCAGCTCGCCGAGGGCGGTCAGGATCCCGGCGGCGACGCCGACCGGCACCCTGGCCGCGCGCGGCAGCGCGGGCCAGGGAGGTGCCACCTCACCGCACCCCGTCGTAGTCCCAGCCGTTCTGCTGGGTGTCGGAGTAGGTGCTGCGGTAGATGGTGCCCCGGCCGCTCGGGTCGGGCATGCCGGCGGCCGGCGGCGGCGCGGACGGCGGCGGCGGGACCGGCTCGGCGCCCGCCCGGGACCGCCGGCGCAGCCGGGAGACGACGAACCAGCCGAAGGCGGCCACGCAGGCGACGATGACGACGTTCTGGAGGACGCCGACGTACCCCTCGACGAGGTGCCAGTTGTCGCCGAGCAGGTAGCCGGCGAGCACGAAGGTGCTGTTCCAGATCAGGCTGCCCAGCGTGGTGTAGACGACGAAGGTCCAGACCGGCATCCGTTCCACGCCGGCGGGGATGGAGATCAGGCTGCGGAAGATGGGGATCATCCGCCCGAAGAAGACCGCCTTGACGCCGTGCTTGAGGAACCACGCCTCGGTCCGGTCCACGTCGCTGAGCTTGACCAGCGGCAGCCGTTCGGCGATGGCCCGGACCCGTTCCCGGCCCAGCGCGGCGCCGATCCAGTAGAGCGCGAGGGCGCCCAGCACCGAACCGAGGGTGGTCCAGAAGATCGCGCTGACCACACTCATCCGGCCCTGGCCGGCGACGAAGCCGGCCAGCGGCAGGATCACCTCGCTCGGGATCGGCGGGAAGAGGTTCTCCAGGGCGACGGCCAGGCCGGCGCCGGGGCCGCCGAGCCGTTCGACCAGGCCGGTGACGTAGCCGACCAGGCCGTCCTGGGGCGGTTCGGCCTGACCGGCGGCGGCGAGCAGGGCGTGCGGCGCGCTACGAATCATGACCCACACGCTACGAACCCTTCCTGGGAGCCGGCCATGGGGCCGGCCGTCGATCCCGGCGGGCGGTCCGCACCAGCGGGGGTGCGGAAAACCACAGGGTCACCGCCTATCCTGCGGGTCCGCCGAGAAGAGGAGCCGCCATGCGTACGCCGTTGCGCATCGTCGTCGCGCAGCCGCCCTGTGTCGCGTACGACGTGGGGGCGAACGCGGCGACGCACGCCGCCACGGTCCGCGCGGCGACCGCCCGGGTGGTGGTCTTCCCCGAGCTCTCGCTGACCGGCTACCAGCTGGACGCCCCGCCGGTGGACGTCACCGACCCCCGGCTCGGGCCGCTGGTCGAGGCGTGTGCCGACACCGGTGCGCTGGCACTGGCCGGCGCCCCGGTCGCGGGTGAGCACATCGCCATGCTGGCCGTCGACGCCACCGGGGCGCGGGTGGCGTACCGGAAGATGTGGCCCGGCGGGGCGGAGGGCGACCGCTTCTCCCCCGGCCCGGCGCCGGCGGTGCTGACCGTGGACGGCTGGCGGCTCGGGCTGGCGATCTGCCGGGACACCGGGATCGCCGAGCACGCGGCGCGGACCGTGGCGCTCGGCGTCGACGTCTACGTCGCGGGCGTCCTGGAGCACGCCCGGGACGCGGCCGTCGCGCCCGAACGGGCGCACCGGATCGCCACCACCCACCGGGTGCACGTGGCGGTGGCCAGCTTCGCCGGGTCGACCGGCGGCGGCTACGCCGAGGCGGCCGGCGGGTCGGCGATCTGGGCACCGGACGGCAGCGTGCTCGCCCGGGCCGGCGACGCGCCGGGCGAGACGGCCGGCACGACGCTGACCTGACCCCGCCCGGGCTGCCCGCCGGCGGGACGGTCAGCCGTGCCGTGCCGCCCGGGCCGCGACCGCCCGGGCCGTCTCGTGGTGCGATGCGGCCCGCTCCGGGTGCCCCAGGGCGGCGGCGAGGGCGCCGAGGTGCCCGGCCACCGGGCCGAGGGTGAGCACGCCGCTGCCCGCCCCGGCCAGCTCGTCGGCGGCGGGCAGCAGTTCGGCGTAGGCGTGCCGCATGGTGGCCCGGTCGTCGAGGGCGAGCGCGGCGCGGGCGGCGAGGCAGAGCCGGGCCTCGCGGAGCAGGTCGTGCGGCGACTCCGGCAGGGCCCGCAGCGCCTCGGCGGCCTCGTCCCGGCGACCGGCCCGGAGCAGCACCAGCGGCCGGGCCCACGGCTGGTACGGCCCGAAGTCCCAGCCCGCCCAGTCGTCCGGGTCACCCGGCGGCGGTCCGGCCGTCAGCCACCCCGCCTCGGCCTCCGGCCCGGCCAGCCGCAGGCAGAGCAGCGCGAGGGCGAGCAGCCCCTGCTCCATGCCGGGCATCCCGCTGCCGGCGAGGCGGGCCTGGGCGGCGCGGTACCGGGCCTCCGCGGCGGCCGGTTGCCCGTTCACGGCCAGCCGCAGGGCGGCGTACCAGCCGGTGAAGACGCCCACCAGCGGCAGGTCGTACCGCTCGGCGAGGCGGTCGGCGGCACTGGCGTGGGCGTCCGCGGCGGCGAGGTCGGCCAGCGCGCAGTGGGCCTGGAGCAGGACGAGGTGACCGAGGACCTCGAAGCTCACCAGCTCGTGCCGGGCCGCCAGGTCGACCAGTTCGGCGCCGATCCGGGCGCGCTCGCCCGCGAGGCCGGTGCGGGCGAAGGTGTGCAGGTAGCGGGCGTTCAACGCGACCGCCAGCAGCGCCGGGTCCGCCAGCCGCCGGGCGATGGCCTCCGCCTCGCCGGCCGCCCGGCGGCCCCGGTCCGTGGTGGTCCCCCGCAGCTCCAGGGCGAGGGTGCTCAGCAGCCGGCCGCGCCGGGCCGGCTCGTCCCCGCCGGGTGCGGCCAGGGCCCGCTCCGCGGCCCGGACCAGTTCGCCGGAGAGCCGCTCGTCGTCGTTGCGGGTCCAGCTCGCGGGCACGTCGAACGCGGTCAGCAGGCTCGTGGTCAGGTCGGGTTCGTCGAGCCGGGCGGCGGTGGCGAGCGCGGCGGACCGGAGCCGGCGGGCCTCGTCGAGGTGACCGGTGACGGCGAGCGCCCGGCCCAGGCCCATCACCGCCACCAGCCGTCCGCGTACGTCGCCGCCACCGGCCCGGTCGTGGGCGGCGACCGCCTGCCGCCACCGGCGGGCCGCCTCGTGCGGGCTGAACCGGCGCTCGGCCTGCTCGGCGGCGGCCCGGGCGTAGCGTGCGGCGCGCGGCGCGGTGGCCCGGCTGGCGGCGTGGGTGAAATGGTGGGCCAGGGTGGCCACGTCCTCCGGGTGCAGCCGTTCGACGGCCGCACCGGCGGCGGCGTGCCACCCGGCGCGGCGCGGCGCGGACAGGTCGCCGTAGAGGGTGTCCCGCACCAGGATGTGGGTGAACCGCAGCCGCCCGTCGGCGCCGTGTTCGGTGAGGAAGCCGGCGTGCAGGGCGTGGTCCAGCGCGTCGAGCACTGTCGCCGGGTCACCGCTCATCGCGGCGAGGACCTCCGGGTCGACGTCGCGGCCGAGGACGGCGGCCTGGCGCAGCACGGTCCGTGCGTCCTCCGGCAGCCGGCCGAGCCGGTGCCGGATGACGTCCCGCACCCCGGCGGGCACCTCGCGCAGCGCCGCGTCCCCCTCGGCGGCCAGCAGCCGCGCCAGCTCGCGGACGAAGAACGGGTTCCCGCCGCTGCGCTGGTGGATCAGGTGCACCACGGACGGGTCGAGGTCCGGCCCGGCGACCGCGCGGGCCAGCTCGCCGGTCGCCGGCTCGGCGAGCCCGCCCAGGTAGACCCGGACCGGCTCGGTGCGGGCGACCCGGGCCAGCGCCGCGGTCAGCTCCGGGCCGATCTCGGCGGCCCGGTACGTGCCGACCACCAGCACCGGGCCGGTGACCGGCTCGGGCTCGCCGGCCAGGGCGGTCAGCAGGTCCAGGCTGTCCGGGTCGGCGCGGTGCAGGTCGTCGACGACCAGCAGCACCGGCGCCCGGGCGGCGGCCGCGGTGACCAGCGCGGCGATGGCCCGGTGCAGGCGGAACCGGCGCGCCGCCGGGTCCTCGACCCGGTCCGGACCGGGCGCCGGGGTGGGTCCGGCCGGCGGGGTCGGAGGGCTGTCGGGCGCGAGCGCCGAAGCGGCGAGCGGGGTCGCGGGCCCGGCCGGCGGGGTTTCCGGTCGGGCCGGGCCGGTGGGTTGGGTGGCCGCCGTGAGGGCGTCGGTGAGCTGGGTCCACGGCCCGGCGACGGGCGCGCCCTCGTACTCGGGGCTGCGGCCCCACGCGGTCGTCCAGCCGGCGGCCGAGAGGCGCCGGGCGAGCGCGTCGGCGAGCGCGGTCTTGCCGGCGCCGGCGTCGCCGGAGACCAGCGCGAGCGCGGGCCGGCCGCGCTGGACGACGCGCTCGGCGGCCTGCCGCAGCTGGCCGAGCTCCTCGCCCCGACCGACGAACGGCCGCCGGTTCTCGGCCACGTCCGGCGACGGCACCGCGGCCGGCCCTGCCTCGCCGACCGCCGTCGGCGCCCCGGCCGGTGTCGGGCCCCCGGCCGGCACGGGCCCTGCGGGTGGCACGGGCCCGGTTGGTGGCACCGGCCCTGCGGCCGGTACGGGCTCGGTGGATGGCGCGGCCCCGGCGCTCGGCACGGGCCCGGCGGGTGGCGCGGGCGCGGTGGGCGACACCGCCCCGGCGGGCAGCACCGGCCCGGTGGGCGGTTCCGGCGGGGTGAGGTGCGGGGCCTGGGCGAGGATGTCCGCCTCCAGTTGCCGCAGCCGCGGGCCCGGGTCCACGCCGAGTTCGCTGACCAGGGTGGCGCGGGCCTGGCGCAGCGCGGCCAGCGCCTCACCCTGGCGGCCGGACCGGTAGCGGGCCAGGGCCAGCAACGCCCAGGCGTCCTCGCGGAGCGGGTGGGCGGCGGTGTGCGCCCGCAGGTCGGTGGCGGCCTCGGCGGCCCGGCCCAGCGCCAGCAGCGCCTCGGCGCGGCGTTCCACCGCCAGCGTCCGCAGCTCGTCCAGCCGGTTGATCTCGGCGCGGGCCCAACCCTCCCCGGCGAACTCGGCGTACGCGGGGCCGCGCCACAGGGCGAGCGCGTCCGTCAGGCGGTCCAGCGCCGCCCCGGCCCGGCCGGCGGCGAGCTGCCGGCCCGACTCGGCGACCGCGTCCTCGAACCGCCAGGCGTCGACCGCGTCCGGCGCGGCCCGCAGGGCGTAGCCGGGCGGGACGGTGACCAGCGTCCGGGCGGGTTGTCGGGGCCGCCGGTCGGGCTCCAGGGCCCGGCGCAGATCGGCCACGAAGGTCCGGACCGCCGCGACCGCACCGTCGGAGGGCTCCGCCCACAGATCACCGACGAGCCGCTCGACCGGCACCACCCGGCCCCGGGCGATGAGCAGCCGGGCCAGCACCGCACGCTGCCGGGGCCCCTTCAGCGGGACGGGACCGCGGGCGTCGAGGGCGCGGACCGGCCCCAGCACGCCGAAGGTCACCCCCTCCGTCACCGCCCCGGTCATGGCACCAATCTAGGTCGGTGCCCGGTGGCGAGGTGATCGTCCTGGCCGGTGCGTGCGGAGCGGCACTCATCCGCTGCTCATCCGCCGCTGATCGCGGCCGGTCAGGCTCGACGGGTCCGAGCACCGGCGGCCCGCCGGTGACACCAGAGCTGACATCCAGGAAGGCCCGTCGTGAACCAGATCCCCGGATTCGACTACCGCCGCGTCACCGTCGCCGACGGCGTGGCGCTCAACGTGGCCGTCGGCGGCTCCGGCAGCCCGATCGTGCTGCTGCACGGCTTCCCGCAGACCCACCTCATGTGGCGGCACGTGGCCGCCGACCTCGCCGCGGACCACACGGTGATCTGCCTCGACCTGCGCGGCTACGGCGACAGCGACAAGCCGGCCGACGCCGACGGAACCGCGTACTCGAAGCGGACGATGGCCGCCGACGTCGTCGCGCTGGCCCGGGCCCTGGGGCACGAGCGCTTCGCCCTGGCCGGGCACGACCGCGGCGCCCTGGTCGCCATCCGCGCCGGCCTCGACCACCCGGCCGCGGTCACCCACCTCGCCTCGCTCGACGTGCTGCCCACCCTGGACATGTGGGAGGTGATGCGGGGCACCAGCGCCGCCGTCGGCTTCCACCTCTACCTGATGGCCCAGCCGCCCGGCCTGCCCGAGCAGCTCATCGGCGCCAGCCCGGACGCCTTCTTCGGCCACTTCCTCGACATCTGGACGCGGGACCCGGAGGCCGTCCCGCCGGACGTGCGGGCCGCGTACCTGGCCGCGTCCCGGGCGGCGGTGCCCTCGATCGTCGCCGACTACCGGGCGTCGGCCGGCATCGACGTGGCCCACGACGAGGCCGACCGGGCGGCCGGCAACCGGCTGCGGATGCCGGTGACAGTGCTCCAGCAGGACTGGGGCGCGGCGCTGGGCTTCGACGCCGCCGGGCTGTGGCGGGCGTGGGCGGCGGACCTGGAGCACCGCACCGTCTCCTGCGGGCACTTCATGGCCGAGGAGGCCCCCGCCGAGGTCGTCAAGGCGCTGCGCGCCCTGCTGGCCCGGTGACCGCGGCGCCGGTGCCGTGGCGGCGGGTCGACCGTCGCGCGCGGCACCGGCGCGGGACGGCAGCGGCGGCTCCGGCCCGGCTAGGGTGGCGGCGTGACAGTGTCGCTCCCCCTCGCCTCCGGCCGGGACGCCGACGTGGTCGCCGTCCGGACGCGGCTCGGCCCGTACGTGGCCGACCGGGTGGCCGAGGCGGCCGCCCTGATCCGGGCCGGGGCGACCGGATGACCGGCCGGCTGGCCCAGCTCTGGCGGTACCCGGTCAAGTCGATGCTCGGCGAGCGGCTGGGCGCGGCCGAGGTGACCGCGACGGGGGTGGCCGGCGACCGGGGGCTGGCCCTGGTGCACCGGGAGACCGGCCGGGTGGCCAGCGCCAAGCACCCCCGGCACTGGCGCGGCCTGCTCACCCTCCGGGCGGCCGGCGCCGCGCCCGGACCGGTGCGGATCACCCTGCCCGACGGGCGGATAGTGTCGAGTGTGGACGGCGACGTGGACGAGATTTTGTCCCGGGTGCTCGGCGCGCCGGTGACGCTGACCGGCACCCCGCCCGACGGGGCGGTGCTGGACCGGGCCCGTCCGGAGGCGGTGCTGGACGCCGGCGTCACCGCGGACGTGCCGGTGGACCTGAGCCCGCTCGGCACCGCCGCGCCGGGGACGTTCTTCGACTTCGCCCCGATCCACCTGGTCACCACCGCCACCCTGCGCCGGCTGGCCGCCGGCGGCAGCGGGGCGGCGCACGCGCCCGGCAGCGCCGGCCCGCTCGGCGACACCATCGGGGCGCCGGAGCGCGGTGACGGGCCCGGCGGCGGCTTCGAGCCGGTGCGCTACCGGCCGAACCTGGTGATCGACGTCGCGGCCGACGGGTTCGTGGAGAACGACTGGGTCGGGCGCGAGCTGCGGATCGGCGATGCCCTGGTGCTGCGGGTGCTCGCGGCCACGCCGCGCTGCGCGGTGCCGACCCTGGCGCACGGCGGGCTGCCCCGTGCGGTGGCGGCGCTGCGGGCGCCGGCCCGGCTCAACCGGATCGCGCCCCTGCCCCAGCTCGACCCGCAGCCCTGCGTCGGCGCGTACGCACAGGTGGTGCGGGCCGGGCGGGTCGCGCAGGGGGCGCCGGTCGAGGTCGGCTGAGCCGGCTCAGTCGTCGTCCTCGTTGTCGCCGGGCACCCCGGTGACCCGGTCGAGCAGGTCGTTCAGGCGGTCGGCGGCGTCCGGCGAGATCCGTTCCCGCTCCTCCGCCTCGGCGATGCGCTTGCGCAGGTCCTCGATCCGCTTGGCGCGGTCCTTCGGCTTGCCCCGGGCCAGGTCGACGAGCTTGTCCCGCAGCTCCTCGACCGTCCGCCGGTCGATCTCGCCGCGGGCCTGGATCTGGGCGAGCAGCGCGGCGAACTCGGCGGCGAGTTGCCGGAACCCGACCGGCTGCGCTCCGCTGCCGGTCGACGGTGGGGCGCTGCTCGGCTCCGGCGCCGGCTCGCTGCGGCTGGGCGGCGCGGCCGGGGCGGTGGCGGACGGGCCGGCCGCGCTCGGCGCGTTGCCGTCGCCGTCGGCGAGGACGAGCACCCCGACCAGGCCGACCAGCAGCGCCAGGCCGGCGGCGACCAGCCCGGTCAGCGCCCGGTTCGGCCGGTCGGGCGCCCGCTGGGGCGCCGTCGGGCCCGGCACCGCCCCGGCGGCCGGCCGGGGGTGCGCCAGGGACCGGTCGACCAGGGTGGGCGGGTGCCCGGCCGGCGGGCGGGCGGTGCCGACGGGCACGGCCGGCAGGATGGCGGTCGGCGGGTCGGCCGGCTGACCGGCGCCGAACCGGCCGGCCAGCTGCGCCGCGGTGGGGCGGCGGGCCGGGTCGGCGGCCAGGCAGGCCAGGGTCAGCTCGGCGATGTCGGCGGGCAGGCCGGGGATCCGCAGCGGGGGCACCGGGGTGTGCCGGGCGTGCACCTCCATCGCGTCCTCCCAGGTCTGCACGGGCAGCGGGGCCCGACCGGTGAGGGTGCGGTAGAGCAGCGCGCCGAGGGCGTAGACGTCGCTGGCCGGATCCGGCGCCCCGGGCCTCATCCGCTCCGGGGCGAAGTAGGCCGGCGTGCCCATCAGCAGCTCGCCGGTCTGCCCGGCGAGCGGATGGTGCGGGCCGGCGAGGGCGGCGATGCCGAAGTCGAGCACCTTGGCGCCGGTGTCGGTGAGCATGACGTTGCCCGGCTTGATGTCGCGGTGCACCACCCCGATGCGGTGGGCGGCGGCGAGCGCCGCGGCGACCTGGCCGGCCATCCGCACCGCGTCGGGCCAGGCGAGCGGGCCGGTGGTGAGCCGGTCGGCCAGGTTGCGCCCCTCGACCAGCTCCATCACCAGGTACGGCACCACCGTGCCGCCGGCCAGGGTCGCTTCGCCGTAGTCGTACACCTGGGTGACGTGCGGGTGGGTGAGCCGGGCAGCGGCGCGGGCCTCGCGCTGGATGGTGGCCCGCAGCTGCGGGTCGGCGGCCAACTCGCCGGCGAGCGCCTTCACCGCGACCGGGCGACCGAGCACCTCGTCGTCGGCGCGCCACACCTCGGACATCCCGCCGAGGCCGATGCGCTCGCGCAGGACGTACCGGTCGTGCAACCGAAGGCTGGGACTGAACGGCGACATAGGCATCCAGTCTGCCTGGCCCGCCGGACCGGCCACCAGCCGCGGTGCCCGGTCCGGCACCGGCCGTGCCCGATCGTGCCGGTACGTCCGGTCTCGCGGGTGGCGGCCGCCACCCGCGAGGGCGGCTACGAGCAGCGCGGCGGCGCCGGCAGCGGCGCCGGCTGGATCCGGTCGGCGAGCCGGCGCAGCGCGGCGGCGGTGGCTCGGCGGGTGGGCGCGAGCCGGGCCGACCGGGGCCGCTCGGGGCGGACCGGCGCGTCCGGCCGGGCGGAGTTGACGTGTCGGGTCACCGCGTCGATGGCGAAGATGTAGCCGGTGGGCTGTTCCATGGTCAACTCCTCGGGACGGGTCCGGTGGTCGACCGGACGACGAGTGCGGTGGGCAGCAGGACGTGCCCGGCGGTGGGTTCGGTGGGCGGGTCGAGCAGCAGTTCGGCGGCGATGCGCCCCTTCTCCTCGGCCGGCTGGCGGACGGTGGTGAGGCCGACCTCGGCGGCCTCGGCGATGTCGTCGAAGCCGGTCACCGAGACCGGCGGCCGGCCGGGGTCGCCGTGGGCGGCGAGCGCGTCGAGCACGCCCAGCGCCAGCACGTCGGAGCAGGCGAGCACGGCGGTCGGCGGGTCGGCCGCGGCGAGCGTGTCGGTCACCGCCGCGGCGCCGGCCGCCCGGCTGTTGTCGGCCGCGTTGAGTACGGTCAGCTCGGACCAGTCGACGCCGACCTCGGCGAAGGCGTCGGCGAACCCGGCGAGCCGGCCCCGGGTGGTGGGGTGCGGGGCGTCGTCCGGCCCGGCGAGCCGCAGCGGGCCCGGCGTCGCGCCCGGCAGCACGCCGTCGCCGAGCAGCGCCACCCGCCGGTGACCGAGCCCGGCCACGTGGGCGGCGATCGACCGGGCCGCGGCGCGCTCGTCGATGCCGACGTACCGGTCGGCGGGGCCGGCGTCCGGGCGGGGCACGGTGGTGACGATCGGCAGGCCCCGCTCGCGGAGCACGTCGACCACCCAGCCCTCGTCGCCGACGCAGTAGACGCAGAACCCGTCGACCGCGGCGTTCTCCACCGCCCGCCGGGCGGCGGACTCGTCGGGCGGCACCGGCACGAGCAGCAGGCTGGTGCCGTGCCGCTCGGCCGCGGCGGCGACGCCGGCCAGGAAGCGGACCGCGAACGGGTCGGTGAAGGCGTACGACAGCACCGGCTCGAAGAGCACGCCGATCGCGCCGACGTAGCCGCGTCGCAGCGACCGCGCGGTGGGGTTGGGACCGGGGTAGCCGATCCGCTGGGCGGTCTCCAGGATCCGCCGGCGCAGCTCGGCGGAGAGCTGGTCGGGACGGCTGTAGGCGTTGGAGACGGTGCTGCGGGAGACGCCGACGGCGTCCGCCACGGCTTGCAAGGTCGGCTTCACCGGCACGCCTCCTTCTGGATCGATTCAGTCTGGATCGATTCAGAGGCTAGCCGGAGGGCGCACATCGGTCAACGGGAATGCCGAAAACGACCGTCGGACGTGCGGTTCCCCGGCGCGACCGACGGTGCGGTGACCGGCGGGCGGGGCGGCGGTCAGGGCTTGCGGGCGACCGCTCCGTACATGCTGACCTCGGCGGCCGACGGGCGGGGCCGTGGTTCGCCGTCGGCCCGCCACTCGGCGACCGAGGTGAGGCCGGGCTCGACCAGGTCGAGGCCGGTGAAGAACCGGGCAACCTCGGCGCGGCTGCGCAGGGCGATCAGGCCGTGCGGGCCGCCGGCCCGGCCCGCCGCCCTCGCCTCCGCGGCGACCTCCGGCGGCAGGTGGTCGGCGGTGGCGTGCGACGCGGCCAGGTAACTGCCGGCGGGCAGCGCGTCGAGCAGCCGGCCGACCACGCCCCACGGGTCGTCGGAGTCCGGGACGAAGTGCAGGATCGCCACCAGCATCAGCCCGACCGGCCGGGACAGGTCGATGGTGCGCCGCAGGTCGGGGTGGGCCAGGATCCGCTCCGGGCCGCGCAGGTCCGCGTCGAGGTACGCGGTCGCGCCCTCGGCCGAACTGGTGAGCAGCGCCCGGGCGTGGGCGAGCACGATCGGGTCGTTGTCGACGTAGACCACCCGGGACTCGGGCGCGACGGCCTGGGCGACCTCGTGGGTGTTGTCGGCGGTCGGGATGCCGGTGCCGATGTCGAGGAACTGGCGGATGCCCGCCTCGCGGGCCAGGTGGCCGACGGCGCGCTGGAGGAACCGGCGGTTCTCCAGGGCGGTGGTGCGGATGGTCGGGAAGGCGGCGGCGATGGCGTCCCCGGAGTCCCGGTCGGCCTGGAAGTTGTCCTTGCCGCCGAGCCAGTAGTTGTAGCGGCGGGCCGGGTGGGCAACCGAGGTGTCGATGCGGTCGCTTCGGTGGGCGGGTCCGGTCGGGTGCCCCGGGGCATCGGTGGTCACGGCCGCCTCCCCGACTCTCGCGCCACCCGCCGGTGGGGCCGTCCACTGTCGCTGGTCGCCCATGCCAGCGCCGGAGAGCCGATCACTGCGGGTAGAGCTCGTCGCGGATCCGAGCGAGCAGTTCCGGCGTCCGTTCCGGCGGCTCGGCCTCGACGCAGAGCCGCTCCATCGCCACCGCGTAGTAGTCGAGGTCGTCGCGCTTGTCGAGGTAGAGCGCGCTGGTGAGCTGCTCGATGTAGACGATGTCGGGCAGGTCCTGGTCGCCGAAGCGCAGGATGCTGAAGGCGCCGCCGGCCGCGGCGTGGCCGCCCGCGGTGAACGGGACGACCTGCAACCGGATGTTCGGCGCCGCGGTCGCCTCGATCAACGCGGTCAGCTGTTCCCGCATCACCGCCGGCCCGCCGATCGGCCGGCGTAGCGCGGCCTCGTCGACCACCGCCCAGAGCTGGGGCGGCTGCGGGCGGCGCAGCAGCTGCTGGCGTCGCATCCGCAGGTCGACCCGGCGGTCGACCTCCGCGGCGTCGGCCCGGGAGTGGCCGAGCAGCACCACGGCCCGGGCGTACGCAGCGGTCTGCAACAGGCCGGGAACGAACTGCACCTCGTAGGTGCGGATCAGCGCGGCGGCGGCCTCCAGCCCGAGGTAGGACTGGAACCAGCTGGGCAGCACGTCGCCGTAGCGGTGCCACCAGCCCGGGCTGTTCGCGTCGCGGGCGAGCTTGAGCAGCGGTTCCCGCTCCTCGGGCGCGGTGACGCCGTAGAGGGTGAGCAGGTCGGCGACGTCGCGCTCCTTGAAACCGACCCGGCCCAGTTCCATCCGGCTGATCTTGGATTCGGAGGCGCGGATCTCCCAGCCGGCGCCCTCCCGGGTCACCCCGCTGGCCTCCCGCAGCCGCCGTAACTGGGCGCCCAGCAGCATCCGCAGCACGGTCGGGCCGGTCGCCGGACCGCCCTCTGCGGAAACCATGGTCATGTGCCGCCCTCCGCACCCCGACCGGGCGCTCCCGCCCAGCCGACGTGTAAGCATGCCATGAACCGTGAGTGAGGTGTACTCCTCCGAACCGGCGGATCGGGTCCGGTCGACGGGACGGCCGGTCAGCCGATCAGGTGGTCGAAGTCCCCGTCCCGCGCGCCGAGCACGAACGCGGCGATCTCGTCCACTGTGTAGATCAGCGCCGGACCCTCCGGGTAGCGGGAGTTGCGCACCGCGATGCCGGCCCCGCCGGGCAGCTCGGCCAGCTCGACGCAGTTGCCGCTGGGGTTGCTCCGGCGGCTCTTCTGCCAGGTGAGCGGGGGCAGCTGGTTGATCGGAACGCCGTTGGGTGGCTGCTGCATCAAGCGGTGTCTTTCTCTCCGGGAGCCCGCCGGCGCCGGCCGGGATTGCCGCGGCGGTCGACGAAAGGCTTCCTGCACGTGCATCTGCTCTTGCATCTGCATCGGACGGCGAGCATGATAACGCACGTGAATGGTGCTCAGCCGTTCACGCTGAGTTACTCCGCGCCGGCTTGTTCTGGCCGGACAGCAGCCGCCCGGCGACGGCCGGAGGCGTTGCGCGATGGGAGGGTTCGTGCCGGATCCGATGTCCGTGGCGTCCGGCATCTGCGCCGCTGGCGCGCTCCTCACCTCCTGGCAGCTGCGGCAGCGGGCGCTGCGCGCCGAGGCCGAGATCGAGCATCTCCAGGCCGAGCTGGCGGCCGAACGGCACGCCGCCAGCCACGACCCGCTCACCGGCCTGCCCAACCGGCGCGCCTTCTACCGCCTGGCCGCCACCCTGCTCACCCGCGCGGACGGCCGGACGCTGATCGCCGTGGTCGTCGACCTCGACGACTTCAAGCAGGTCAACGACCGCTTCGGGCACGCCGCCGGCGACCAGGTGCTGATCATCGTCGCCGAGCGGTTGACCGCGTTCGCCGGCGACAACCTGGTGGCCCGGCTCGGCGGCGACGAGTTCGCCGGCCTGCTGGCCAGCCCGACCGTCGACCGGCGGTGGATCGACCACGCCACCCGGCGGCTCGGCGAGACGCTCGGCGCGCCCATCCCGCTCGGCGGCCGCAGCGTACGGGTCACCGCGTCGGTCGGGCTCGCGCCGGTCACCGGCCCGGCCCAGCTCACCGAGGCGCTCGGGCGCGCCGACGCCGCGATGTACCGGGCCAAGAGCCTCGGCACCGGCCGGGCGCCCCGGCAGCTGGTGGACAGCCCCCGCCTCGCCGAGTGCTGACCACGCCCCTGGGCGCGCCGGTCAGGCCCGGGCCGGGCGCAGGTCACCCAGCTTGACCGCGTACCGGTTACCGTCGGCGGCCTCGGCCCGCCACAGCAGGGCGCGCCGGTCGGCGCCGAGGTCGACCGGCTCGGTGGCGGTGAGGCGCACCCCGAAGTCGCGGTGCACCCACTCGGTCAGCGGCAACGGGTCGTCGGCCATCGGTACACCGTGCCAGCGGCGGTCGGTACGTGCGTACCGAATATCGCCGCCGGCACGGCGGAGCGCCGCGGCCGGTGCCGGTCGCGGCGCTCCGCCGGCGGATCAGGCCAGGGTCTTCAGGTACTCCTCGAGCGCGTTGTAGGACTCGGCGGCGCCCTGTTCCATCCCGGAGCCGACCATGCCGTCCCGCTCCTCCTTGGTGTCGAAGCGGGTGGTCCCGGTGACCACGGTGCGGCCGTCCTGCTCGGTGAAGACCAGCGTCTCCACCGCGACGTGTCCCGGCATGCCCTCGTACTCGAAGGTCTGCACGATCCGCTCCGGCGCCTGGATCTCGCGGAACTCGCCCCGGAAGCCGTAGGAGTTGCCGTCCTGGGCGTGCTCGACGTAGCGGTAGCGGCCGCCCACCCGGAAATCGATCTCGACGTCGAGCGGGTTGCCCCGCCCCCACCAGCGCTTCAGGTGTTCCGCCTGGGTGTGCGCGGCGAAGACCAGGTCGCGCGGGGCGTCGAAGACGCGGGTGAGGGTGATCTCGTGGTCGGAGGGAAGCTCCACGACCAGGTTACTGAGCTGACTCATCGCTGTTCTCCTTCAGTTCTCGCAGGTAGCTGTCCAACGTGTCGTAACGGTCGTCCCAGAGCCGGCGATACTGGTCGACCCACTCGGCGAGCGTGCGCAGCGGCGCCGGGTCGAGGCGGCACCGGCGCCACTGCGCCTCGCGGGTGCGCACGATCAACCCGGCCCGCTCCAGCACGTTGAGGTGCTTGGAGATGGCCTGGACGCTCACCGGGAACGGCTCCGCCAACTCGTTGACGGTCGCCTCGCCGGCCGCCAGCCGGGCCAGGATGGCCCGCCGGGTCGGATCCGCGAGGGCGGCGAAGACGGTGCTGACCGGATCTGCTGACATCATCTCTCTCAACCATCTGGTTTATAAACCGATGGGTTGAACATACTCGTCCGAGCGCTGCTGTCAAGACGGTTCGGGAAACGGTTCCGGTGGTTCGAGGTGTTCCGCGCCGGCCGTCGGGTATGTCGGCCACAGTTGCCCGACGGAAGGACCCGACGTGTCGATCCGCGCCCTGGTGCTCAACTGCACGTTGAAGCGGTCACCCGCCCCGTCGAGCTCCGACCTGCTCGGGCGGGAGGTGCTCGCCGCCCTCGCCGAACAGGGCGTCGACGGCGAGCTGATCCGGGTGGTCGACCACGACGTACGGTTCGGGGTCTCCACCGACGAGGGCGACGGCGACGAGTGGCCCTCGCTACGGACCAAACTGCTGGCGGCGCAGATCCTCGTCATCGCCACGCCGATCTGGCTCGGCCAGCCGTCCAGCGTGTGCAAGCTCGTCCTCGAACGGCTCGACGCGGAACTGTCCGAAACCGACACCGAGGGCCGGCTGCGCACGTACGGGAAGGTGGCCGGCGTGGCGGTGGTCGGCAACGAGGACGGTGCGCACCACACCATCGGCCAGGTGCAGCAGGCGCTCAACGAGGTCGGGTTCACCTGCCCGGCCGCCGGCGCCACCTACTGGGTCGGCGAGGCGCTGCACAAGCTCGACTACCGCGACGCCGGGCCGAAGCCGGACACCACCGGCCGCACCACGAAGGCGCTGGCGCTCAACGCCGCGCACCTGGCCCGGCTGCTGGCCGAGCGGCCGTACCCGCCACCGGGCGCCACGAACGCCGGGGTCGGTCCCAGCCGGGAGCCGGCCTGACCGGGCTGACGCCGGGTCAGCGCCACCCGTAGCCGGCGCGCAGCGCCCGGCCCACCCGGTCGAAGCGGGCCCGGTCCAGCACCGCACCCTCCCGCCGGATGCTGTCCTCGCGCATGGTCAGCACCCGGTCCAGCCGCACCCAGCTCGGCCGGTTGTCCCGGTCCCAGGCCCCCGGGCCGAGGGCCAGCCAGTGCCGCTGCCCGTCCCGCTCGCTCTGGCTGGACAGCATCAGCCCGAACAGCGTCCGGCTGTGCCGGCCGACGACCAGCACCGGGCGGTCCTTGCCCTGGCGCGGGTCGTCCTCGTACGGCACCCAGGTCCAGACGATCTCCCCGGGGTCGGCGTGCCCGTCCAGCTCCGGGGCGTACGTCAGCTCACGGCGCTGCAACGCGGCGACCTGGCGCCGGCGGGCGACCTGGGCCGGCGCGGGCCCGGACCGCCGGGGACGCGGGACGACCGCGCTGCCCACCCGACCGATGCGCGCCGCCACGTTCCTCAACAGAGCAGCCACGGCCGGCAGCCTATCCCCCGCGCCCCGCCGGCCCGGCGCAGGCCGGCGGCAATCCGGTGGAACTCCCCCGGTGGTCTCGTCGATGATCGTCGGCATGTCCATGCCCGCCCACCAGGTCCGCGCCCGCTACGGCGCGGAGACCATCACCGTCTACCAGGCGTACCCGCCGGAGATCGCCCGCGCCGCGCTGGCCGCCGGACGCTTCGTGCCACCGTTCAAGCGGGAGCGGATGACCTGGATCAAGCCGTCGTTCCGGTGGATGATGTACCGCTGCGGCTGGGCCACCAAGCCGGGGCAGGAACGCGTGCTGGCCGTCGAGATCACCCGGGCCGGGTTCGAGTGGGCGCTGGCGCACGCCTGCCTGAGCAGCTACGACCCACAGCGGTACGCCGACCGGGCGACCTGGTCGCGCCAGTTGCGAGCCAGCCCGGTCCGGGTGCAGTGGGACCCGGAGCGGTCGCTGCGGCTGGCTCCGCTGCCGCACCGGTCGGTGCAGGTCGGCCTCTCCGGCGAGGCGGTGCGGCGGTACGTCGACGAGTGGCTGGTCGGCCTGACCGACGTGACCCCGACCGCCCGCGCCATCCGCGAGTTGCTCGACGCCGACGACGACCCGGCCGCCGAGGCGCTGCTGCCGCCCGAGCGCCCGTACCCGCTGCCGCCCGAGGTCGCCGCCGCGGTCGGCGCGACGACAGTCTGACGGATCCCGCCCGCCGCGTACCGACCGGTGGCGACGACGAGCGGGTGTCGAGCCGTCGATGCCGCCTGCGTCCGGCCGGCGCGTGCTTGACTGGGGCGGTCGGTGCGGGCGCGGGCGAGGGCGGTGGCGGATGACCTTCGAGGTACGGACGCGGAGCCTGCCCGGCAGGCCGGCGGCGATCGGCTCCGCCGGGGCGTACACCCTGGTGGTGGACCGACCCGCGGACGGCGGCGGCGACGGCCTGGGGTTCAACGGGGGCCAGTTGCTCTACCTGGCGGTGGCCGGCTGCGTCTCCAACGACCTGTTCCGGGAGGCACGGGCGGCCGGCATCGAGCTGTGGCGGGTGGAGGTGACCGTGCGCGGCGACTTCACCGGCGAGCCGGCGGTCTCGACGGAGATCACCTACGACGTCCTGGTCGAGGGGAACGCCCCGGCCGAGCGGCTCGGCGAGCTGGTCGGCCGGGTGGACGCGATCGCGGAGATCCCCAACTCGCTACGCGCGGGCACGCCGGTGCGGCTGGGCCGGGCCGACGTGGTGGGCGGCGTCGGTGCCTGATCCGGCACGCCGGCGCGGCGCCGGTGGGGCCGGACCATCCCGCCGGAGCGCCGTCGCCGCCGTTCTCGCGCTGATGCTGCTGACCGGCTGCACCGACGGCGGGTCGTCGGGCGGGTCGCCGGTCGCGGGGCCGTCGGCGGTCGCCACCACCGCGACGCCGGGCCCGTCGGCCGCCGCGCCGGTGGTCGAGACCCGCGACGACCTCGCCGCCCTGTTCCGGCAGGCCGGGTTGCGCGGCACCTTCGTGCTGTACGACGTGTCGGCCGGCCGCGTCGTGATGGTGGATCGGGCACGGGCCGAGCGCCGGTTCATCCCGGCGTCCACCTTCAAGATCCCGCACAGCCTGATCGCGCTGGAGACCGGCGTGGTGCGCGACGAGCACGAGAAGATCCCGTACGGCGGCCGCCCGCAGCGCGTCGCCGCCTGGGAGCGGGACATGGGGCTGCGGGACGCGATCCGGGTCTCCAACGTCCCGGTGTTCCAGGAGCTGGCCCGGCGGATCGGCGCGGAGCGCGAGCGGGAGTGGCTGAGCCGGCTCGGCTACGGCAACGGCGAGGTCGGCCCGGCGGTGGACCGGTTCTGGCTGAGCGGGCCGCTGGAGATCTCGGCCGACGAGCAGGCCCGGTGGCTGGCCCGGCTGGCCCGTGGCGACCTGCCGGCCGACCCCGCCCACCAGGCGACCGTACGGGACATCCTGCGTCTGGAGCGCACCGCCGAGCACAGCCTGTACGGCAAGACCGGCCTGACCGACGCCACCGATCCCGGCACCGGCTGGTGGGTCGGCTGGGTCGAGCGCGGCGACCGGCTCTGGACGTTCGCCCTGAACGTGGACGCCACCACCGACGCGGACGCCGACCAGCGGCTGCCGCTGGGCCGACGGTTGCTGCACCGCCTCGGCGCGCTACCCACCGAGTGAGGAATTCGGAGGAAGCCCCACGTGGAGAAAGCCGCGTTCCGCAAGATCATTCCGGTGTCTCCGGTCCGCGAGCTTCGCCCCGGGACAGCGAATGGGGCTACCGGCAGGTCGCCGGGCTGCGTGTTCGTCGAGTTCTCCGGCCCGCCCACCGTGGACCTGCTCGACGTCCTGGATGCGGGCCGCTGCGTACGAGCCGGCGATGCCGTGTACCTCGATGCGGTGGCGATGGCCGCGTGGATCGCCCACCCCGATTTCCATGTCGTCAAGTGACCCGGCCGCGCAGTTAGCGTCCTGGCGCTCCTAGTCCAGATCCGACCGCTTCTCGGCGATCCACTTCTCGACGTCCTCGGCGAGCCAGACGTTACCCATGGACAGCTGCGCCACCGGCTCGGGAAAGTCGCGGCGGTTGGTGATCTGGTAGACCCGCTGACGCGAGATCCCACCCAGCATGACGCGGATCTCTGCCGAGCCGACCAGCCTGAGCCGCTTCATGGCGGGGACACTAGCTGACCCGACTACCGGGCGAAGCGGATCGCGAGCGGTTTCAACACCAGGGACCGACCCCGCCCGCGGTAGGGCGCGAGCACCCCGGTCATCTCGCAGAAGGCGTGGGCCGGCACGTCGAGCCGGCGGGGCGGGCATCACTCGGTTCGAACGACCGACGAGGCGTAGCGCGCCTCGATGGTCACCTGAACCGGTCATGCCCGCCCTTGGGAGCACCAGCAGGAGCGTGTCCACCCCGGACGGATCGAGCCGGACGCCCTCACCACTGTGCCGTTTGCGGGTCGGTCAGTTGCTGACTGGCCAGCGAGCGCTCTTCAGGTGTTGCCCGTCGACCCAGTACGTGCGTTGCCCGTCGAGAACCAACCAGTTGCCCTTGGCGTTGGGGACCACGAAAAGCTCGCGCTGGCCGACCGGCTTGATCCGAACGACGTTGTCGCCAACGGATCCGTACAGGTAGCCGTCCGCGGCGTTGTAGCTAAGCGTGTCGGCCTGCCAGGTGCCGCCCGCGAAGTTGCCCCAGTCGAAGGCCCTGACCGTCTTGCTGTAGAGCTGGCGCCCCGCATTTCTCTCGAGCGCGAAGAGGCTGCCGTTGGTAGCCGCCCAAACCTGGTTGCCCGACGTCACCGCGACGGCGGTCACCTGGGCGTGCCCGACGATCTCCTGGCTCCACAGCAGTCTGCGGGTGGCCATGGAGAAGGCGAAGACCCGCGCGTTCTGCTGGGTCGGGGCGATACCGTTACCGCCGTAGACGGACGTGCCGCCGTAGAGGATCCCGTCGGCATAGGCCAGCGTCAGGATGCTCTGGTCCTCGACGAGGTCGAAGTACGTGTCCACCGTGCCGGTCGCCGGATCGTAGATCGCCAGGCTGGACTGCAGTTGGCCGTAGCCCGGTACCGTCCCCACAGCGAGGACGCCGCCGGCATCCGCCATGGCGAACGGACGATCCTGGCCGGACGCCGTGAGATCGAAGACCTGGACCGGATTCCCGTTGGTGAGTGGCCGCGTCGGGTCGACCTCGAAGATCTTGGCGCCCGGGTAGACGCCGGCGTAGAGGCGCTCGCCGACCGTCACCAGGTTCTCCGCCTGGCCCAGCCGCGGGTCGAACGTCCACGCGTCCTGGCCGGGTGAGTAGCTCGCGAAACCGCCGGAGAAGTAGCCGCCGACGTGGACCTGGCCGGCGGGTCCCAGGGTTGCCGATCGCGGGGCCACCGGCGTCCCTTGCAGCGCCGGTGCCAGTTCAGCGTGGGCGCCCGTCGTCAGGTTGTAGTACTGCAGGACCTTGCCGTACGCGCCGACGACGTACTCGGCACCGCCGGAGGTCACGACACCCACCTTGGTGCCCATCTTCACGCCGAGGTTGGTCAGCGTGCCGTCGGGGGCGTACCGGTGCAGGACCGGAACACCGCCTTCGAGGAGCGCGATGTAGGTGTTGCCGGCACTGTCCCGTCCCACGCGCTGCATCAGGTAGTCGTTCCACGGCCCGGCCTTCCAGGTGCCGGCGACGGTGTCGTAGACGTAACCGATGTTCTTCTTCGTGCACTCGAACCGGACGAACAAGTCGGTTCCGGAGGTCGCCAACTCGTAGGTGAACTGGCAATCGGCACGGCCCTCCGGCAGCGGGATCTGTCGCTTGTCCCCGGTAGCGATGTCGATCTCGAAGAAGGCAGCCTGCGTCCCGGTGCCGGCGTAGACCTTGTCGCCGACGACCGCGGTCGACCGCACGTAGGTGTACTGCTCCCCCAAGGTGCCGTAGTCGCGCCACCGGCCGGTTGACTTGTCGTAGGCCACGACGTGGGCGCCCGGCAGCGTCGATCCTCCGGCGAAGCCCTCGAAGGTGCCCGTGTACGCCACGCCGTTGGCGTCGGTGTCCACCTGCCAGAGGAAACTCGCGTCGGGAGTGGCCTGGCCGGCCTTCACCGCCGCGGCTGCCTTGTAGGGCAGGTAGTAGAGGTTGCCGTTTCCGTAGCTCGCGACCCAGACCGTGCCGTCCGCGGCGATCTCGACACCCCAGGCACCGCCCGCGCCGTCGAGCGGGTAGGTGGCGATCACGTCGCCCGTGAGTGGGTCGATCTCGGCCAGGTAGGCCGGCTCACCGGAGACCACCGTCCACGTGCGAGCACTGCCATCCGGCATGTTCCCGGAGGCGGCCCCGGCGGCGGTCACGGCGGTCAGCGGAATGACACCGTGGTCCTCCACCGTGACGGATGGTGTCGGGGCGCCCAGGGCCGTGGCGGGCGCCAGGAGTGTCGAGGCCATCGCGGCCGCCGTGGCCACAGCGATCAGACTGCTTCGAAAGCGCATCCTACCTCCGGCACATGTCGACGTCTCGGCAATTACGCCAAGGACCGTAACCCGCCGGACACCATCCCGTCTATCACCTCTTTCGATGGAGTCACTGAGGACGAGCATCGGCTACCACGTGCTGCTTACTTTTCGGCCCTGGGCGGAACGGCGCTGGATCCGTGTCGTCAGGTGACCCGACCGAGCGGCCAGCGCCCTGACGCGCCCGATCAGATCGGACCGCTTCTCGCCGGCCAACTCCTCGACGCCCGGCCCGTACCAGGCGGAACAGCGCGCTCCGGCCGGTCAGGTCGACGCGCCGTCCCGGTCGGCGCCCGGTGACCAGTTGGCGAGCTGGTTGAGTATGGCCAGGTGGGCGTGGAACGCCGCCCAACCCGGAGGTCAACGGGCGCGGCGCCACCGGCTACGGTCGAGCGCACGGCCGGACCGGCCGCGCGTACACCAGGGGGGAACATGGTCGAACTGCCCGACGACCTGCCGGTCTTCGAGCGCAGCGCGGTACGGCTGGTGGTGCTCGACGGCGACGACCGGGTGCTGCTGTTCCACACCCGTGACCCGGACCACCCCCGGCTGGGCACCTGGTGGGAGCTGCCCGGCGGCGGGATGGACCCCGGCGAGACGTACCTGGACACGGCCGTGCGCGAGCTGCGCGAGGAGACCGGCATCGTGGCCGACCCGGCGCAGATCGGCCCGCCCACCTGGCGGCGACGGGCCAGCTTCGTGCACCGGCAGCGACGGCACCTCCAGGACGAGGTGATCGTCCCGGTGCGGCTGGCCGGCCCCGGGCCGGACGTGGACGAGGCGGACCGGCTCGACTACGAGCTGGAGGACTACTTCGGGTTCCGGTGGTGGCCGATCCCCGAGCTGGTGGCCAGCGGCGAGCGGTTCTACCCCGGCCGGCTGCCCGCGCTGCTGACCGGCTTCCTGGCCGGCGAGGAGATCGACGAGCCGTTCGAGCTGTGGTCCTGACCGCACCGCAAACCGGTCGGGCGATGGTGGTGACGAGCGCCGCGGTGGCGGGCACAGTGGAGCGGTGACGACGGACATCCGCACCCCCCTGGCCCGCTACGCCGACCGCCTGCACGCCCGCGCCGGCGACGGGCACCACGTCGCCTCCCCGCTGGGCGCGTGGCTGCTCCTGGCGCTCGCCGCGCCGGCCGCCACCGGCCCCGCCCGCGCGGCCCTGGCGGAGGCGCTCGGCACCGACCCGGCCACCGCCGCCGAAGCCGCGCACGCCCTGCTGGCGGCGCCGCACCCGCTGGTGCCCTCGGCCACCGCGTTCTGGCACCGGCCCGACCACGGGACCGCCGCGCTCGACCGGTGGCGGGCCACCCTGCCCGGGCCGACCGCCACCGGCCCGGTGCCCGACCAGGCCGGCCTCGACGCGTGGGCCCGCGAGCACACCCTCGGCCTGATCGAGGGGTTCCCGCTGAAGGTCGACCCGGAGGTGCTGCTGATCCTGGCCAGCGCGCTGGCCACCCGGGTCTCCTGGGCCGACCCGTTCGAGGTGGCGCCGGCCGCCGCGCTCGGGCCGGACAGCCGCTGGGCCGGCCGGCTGGACCGGGTGCTGCGCACCCCGCGGCGCGGCCACCGCTGCTGGATCGCCACGAGCGCGCGGATCGGCGACGTCGCCGTGCACGCCGCGCCCGCCCAGCCGGCCGCGGCCGGCGACGGCGAGGCCGGGTTGCTGGTCGTCTCCGTCGCGGCCGCCCCCGGCGTGCCGGCCGCAGACGTCCTGGCCGCCGCCCACGACATCGCGGCCGGTGCCCTCGACACACCGGGCGACCAGCCCCCGCCCGGCCGGCGTTCCCTGTTCGACCTCCCGCTCGGCGACACCCCGCTGTGGACCGTGCGGGAGGAGCCGACCAGGACCTACGCCCCGGACGGCCGCGAGGAGCGCACCGCCGCCGTCCTGCCCTGCTGGTCGGCGGAGAGCCGGCACGAGCTGGTCGCGCCCGAACTGGGGTTCGCCGCCGCCAACGCCGCCTTCGCCGAGCTGCTGGACGTCCCGGAGCCGGACTTCGCGGCGGCCCAGGTCGCGATGGCCCGCTACGGCCGGTACGGCTTCGAGGCGGCCGCCGTCACCGCGCTGATGGACTGGATGAGCCTGCCCCCGGAGGGCGTGGCCCGGGTCGCCGAGCTGCGCTTCGGCCATCCGTACGCGGTGCTCGCGGTGGCCACCGACACCCGGACCGGCGGGGCGACCGGGCCGTGGCACGGCCTGCCGGTCTTCTCCGCCTGGGTCGCCGAGCCGGACGAACTGCCGGCGGCCGACCTGGCCGACCGGTAGGAGCGACCCCGGGGGCCCGCCGAACGGGCCCCCGGGGACAGCTCACGCCGCGACCGGCGCCTTCTCCTCCGCGCGTTCGGCGGCCCGGGCGGCCAGGCGCCGTTCCCGCTCCTGCGCGCCGATCAGGTCGTCCGGCAGCGAGTCGGGCACCTCGACGTCGAACCGGCGCAGCAGCCGGATCGCGAACCCGCCGAGGGTGACCAGCACCAGCGCCGCGCCGAAGCAGACGTACGCGAAGCCGATGCCGCGGCCCTCGCCGGTGCCGATCACCGCGCCCACCGAGCCGGCCAGCGCGCCGCCCGGGGCGAGCATCGGCTCGAACAGCGCGGTGGCCCCCGGCGCGAGCAGCGCGAAGCCGATCGGCAGGGTCGACCAGGAGATGGTCTGGTTCAGGCTGAACACCCGGCCGTGGAACCGCTGCGGCACCTTGACCTGGACGATGGTGGCGTAGATGGACTGCGCCGTGGTCATCGCCATGGCCAGCCAGAACGCGCCCACGCAGATCATCGCCACCGAGGCGTCCAGGCCGATCAGCACGCAACCGACAGCGGTGCCCAGGTTGCCGATCAGCACGCCGATCATCCGCCGGTGCCGGGGGCCGCCCCAGATCGACATGAGCACACCGCCGGCCACCGCGCCGCACGCCTCGGCGAGCGCCACCTGGGCCACCTGCGTCGCGGTGCCGAAGGAGAGCACCAGCGGCGTGGTGAGCACCAGCGCGGGGGCCAGGAAGATGTTGCCCACCGCGAAGTAGCCGAGCATCAACCGGAAGCCCCGGTGCTGCCAGGAGTAGCGCATGCCGTTGGCGATGGCCACCAGCAGCCGCTCCTTGGGCCGCCAGCCGAGCAGGTCCGGGAAGCGGACCACCGCCAGCGTCAGCACCGCCACCAGGTAGCTCGCCACGTCGATCAGCAGGATGCCCTTGAGCTCGATGGCGGCGAGCAGCCCGGCCGCGAAGACCGGCATCAGCAGCATCGCGAAACCGTTGGAGAGCTGGGTGATGCCCATCGCGTGGCCGAGGTAGCGCTTCGGCACCAGCTGCGGCACCGCCGACTGGAACGCGATGCGTTGGAACGACCCGGCGACCTGGCTCAACGCGACCAGGCCGTAGATGTGCCAGAGCGCCAGGTTGTCGGTCCACAGCAACGCGGCCAGCACCACCTGCACCGAGCCGGCGCTGCTGCTGGCGATCATCATGATCTTCCGGCGGCTGACCCGGTCGGTGATCGCGCCGGCGACCGGCAGCATCAGCACGCCGCAGATCAGCGCGAGCGCCCAGAGCAGGCCCAGGTTGGTGACCGACCCGGTCTGGGTGAACAGCCAGATCGGCAGGGCGAACGCGGTCAGCGCCGACCCGGTGGTGGAGACCAGCTGCCCGATGGTGACCGCGACGAAGCGGGCCATGGACGGCTTGACCACCGCCGCCGCCGGCCGGTCGGCCACCCCGACCCGCTGGTGGGCCGCGAGCACCCAGCCGGCGTCCTCGCCCCGCGCCCGCGGGCCGAGCTCCGCGACGTCGCCGGCGGCGACGGCCCGGTGGGTGCGGGTGACGATCTCGGCCAGCTCGTCGGCGCGGTACTTCAGGAAGAAGTGCCCGGCCTGGTCGAGCACCACCAGCGCCAGGGTGTCGCTGAGGAACTGCCACTCGGCGTACCGCTCGGTGTGGTAGTCGGTGACCGGGTCCTCCGAGCCCACCACCGAGACGATCGGGGTACGCAGCTTCACCGCCCGCCGGTCGAGCAGCCCGGTGAAGTACTCCTCCGACGCCCGGGAGTCGGCCCGCATGTTGCTGATGATCCGGTCGGCCTGCTCCGGGTCCAGCTCGTCGGTGTCCACGCCCATGGACTTCAGCCAGCTGGCGTAGTGCCGGTTGCTGCGCAGCCGCTCCAGCCGGTTGCGCAGCGCGGCGAACGCCCCCTTGGGCCGGGCGAACGGGAACATCGCGCCGATGTAGAGCGCCTCCAGGTCCCGCCCGGCCGCCTCCACCTTCCGGGCCACCTCGGCGACGATCGCGCTGCCCACGCCGCAGTGGCCGTAGAGGGCGATCGGCCCCTCGATCCGCTCCAGGATCTCCTCGGCCACCCGGGTGGTCAGCTCGTCGAACGGCAGCGCGTCCTCGCTGAGCCCGACGTCGTGGCCGGGGATGGCCAGCGACCAGAGCGCGTGCCCGGCGGGCAGCGCGTCGGCCAGCGGCTGGTAGACGATCGCGCTGCCGCCGCCGTACGGGACGCAGACGTAGGTGAGCACCCGCTGGGCCACCGGGATGGGCTTGGTCAGCTCGTAGAGCAGCCGGCGGGGCCCCTCCGCCTCGCCGGTGCCGGACATGAACGCGGCCAGCTCGCGGATGGTCCGCTGCTGGAACAGGTCCATCACGCCGACCGGCCGGCCGCCGTGCTCCGCCTTGCGGATCTTGGCGACCACCTGGGTGGCGAGCATGGAGTGCCCGCCGAGGTCGAAGAAGTCGTCGTCGATGCCGAGCGTGTCGACGCCGAGCACCTCCGACCAGATGCCGGCCAGCAGCCGCTCGGTGTCGTCGCGCGGCTCGACCAGCGCGACGGACGCCTCCCGGGTCACCACCGGCGCGGGCAGCGCCCGGCGGTCCAGCTTGCCGTTCGGGCTCAGCGGCAGCGCGTCCAGGGTGACGAACGCGTTCGGCACCATGTACTCGGGCAGCGTCTCCTTCAACGCCGCCTTCAGCGCCGCGTGCTCGGCCGCACCGACCAGGTACGCGGTCAGCCGCTTGTCGCCCGGGCTGTCCTCCCGGACGATCACCGCCGCCTCGGTCACCCCCGGCTGCTCGCGCAGCGCGCTCTCGATCTCGCCCAGCTCGATCCGCAGGCCGCGCAGCTTGACCTGGTGGTCGATCCGGCCGAGGAACTCGATGACCCCGCCGGCCGGCGCGTCGCCGGTGGACGGCGCCACCCGCCAGCGGGCCAGGTCGCCGGTGCGGTACAGCCGGGCGCCCGGCTCGCCGGAGAACGGGTCCGGCACGAACCGCTCGGCGGTGAGCGCCGGCCGGCGGTGGTAGCCGCGGGCCAGCCCCACCCCGCCGATGTGCAGCTCGCCGGCCACCCCGACCGGGCACTCGTTGCCGGCCGGGTCGAGCACGTGCAGCCGCAGGTTGGCGATCGGCGCGCCGATCGGCACGCTGGTCAGCCCGGCCAGCAGCGCCGGGTCGCAGTGCCAGGAGCTGACGTCGATGGCCGCCTCGGTGGGGCCGTACAGGTTGTGCAGCCCGCACCACGGCAGCCGGGCGGTGAAGTCCACCGCCGAGGCCAGCGGCAGCTCCTCGCCGGAGCAGATCACCCGGCGCAGCGCGGTCGCCGCCTCGACGCCGTCCTCGGCGAGGAAGACGGTCAGCATCGACGGGACGAAGTGGGCGGTGGTGACCCGCTCGGCGACCAGCAGGTCGCGCAGGTAGCCGGCGTCCTTGTGCCCGCCGGGCCTGGCCACCACCAGCCGGGCGCCCTCGCGCAGCGGCCAGAAGAACTCCCACACCGACACGTCGAAGCTGGCCGGGGTCTTCTGCAGCACCGCGTCGTCGGCGCCGAGCCGGTAGGTCTTCTGCATCCAGTCGAGCCGGTTGACGATGCCCCGGTGGGTGTTCGGCACACCCTTCGGCCGGCCGGTGGAGCCGGAGGTGTAGATCACGTACGCCAGGTGTTCCGGGCCGGCCGTCGGCGCCGGGTCCACGGTCGGCTGGCCGGCCCAGACGCCCTCGTCGTCGAGGGCGAGGACGGTGGCGCCGGTGTCCGGCAGCACGTCGCGCAGGTGCCGCTGCACCAGCACCACCGGCGCGGCCGCGTCGGTGACCATGAACGCCAGCCGGTCGGCCGGATACTCCGGGTCCAGCGGGAGGTAGGCACCGCCGGCCTTCAGCACGCCGAGCAGCCCGGCGACCAGCTCGACCGACCGCTCGGCGCAGACGCCGACCAGGGTCTCCGGGCCCACCCCGGCCGCGCGCAGCCGGTGCGCGATCCGGTTCGCGGCGGCGTTCAGCTCGGCGTACGTCACCGAGCGGCCCTCGAAGGTGACCGCCACCGCGTCCGGGGTGGCGGCGGCCCGCTGCTCGATCGGCCCGTGCAGGGTCTGCTCGCGCGGGAAGTCGGCGGCGGTGTCGTTCCAGCTCGCCAGCAGCCGCCGCTCGGCCGGGGCGAGCAGGTCGAGCGCGGAGATCGGGGTGTCCGGGGCGGCCACCACCGCGTGCAGCAGCGCGGCGAGCCGCTCGGCCATCCGCTCGACGGTGGCCCGGGTGAACAGGTCGGTGTTGAAGACCAGCTTGGCGTAGAGCCCGTCGACCGTCTCCACCGCGTGCAGCTCGAAGTCGAACCGGGTCGCCCGCAGCTCCATCGGCGTCCAGTCGAAGGTGACGTCGGTGGCGTCGGAGACCTCGTTGAACCGGCCGATCTCGTAGTTCTGCAGCACGAACATGGCCTGGAACACCGGCGAGCGGCTCACGTCCCGGGGCAGCCCCAGCTCGTGCACCACCTTGGCGAACGGCACCTCGGCGTGCTCCAGGCCGTCCAGCACGCTGCGCCGGGTGCGCTCCAGCAGCTCGGTGAAGGTCGGGTCGCCGGCCAGCTCGGCGCGCAGCGGCACCATGTTGATGAACATGCCGACGACGTCTTCCAGCTCCGGCACCGACCGGCCGGCGACCGACGCCCCGACGGCGAAGTCGTCCTGCCCGGCGTGCCGGGACAGGAACACCTGGTACGCCGCGAGCAGCGTCATGAACAGGGTGCCGCCGTACGAGCGGGTCAGCGCGAGCAGCCCGTCCGCGGCGGCCCGGTCCAGCCGCAGCTCCACGAAGTCGCCGGTGTAGGTCTGGGTGGCCGGACGGGGCAGGTCCAGCGGCAGCTCCAGCGGGGTGATGCCGGCCAGCCGCTGCTTCCACCAGTCCAGGTGCCGGCGGGCCGCCGGCCCCTCCAGCTCCCGCGCCTCCCAGTGGGCGAAGTCGCCGTACTGGATCGGCAGCGCCGGCAGGTCGCCACCCCGGTAGAGGGTGATCAGGTCGCGCAGCAGCACGTCCACCGACCAGCCGTCGCCGACGATGTGGTGCTTGCTGAGGAACAGCACGTGGTCGTCGACGTTCATCCGGTCCGGAGTGCCGCCGTGCGGCGCGGAGGCCGGATTGTCGTCGTCGACGTTCAGCCGGATCAGCAGCGCCCGCAGCAGCGGCCCCTCGGCCAGGTCGAACGGCTCGGCCGCGGCCGCCTCCACCAGCGCCTGCGCCGCCGCCTCGTCCGGGGCGTCCACGATGGTCAGCGGCACCTCGACCGAGTCCTGCACCACCACGGTCGGCCGGCCGTCGGCGTCGGCCGGGAACCGGGTGCGCAGCGACTCGTGCCGGCGGGTCAGCCCGGCCAGCGCGGCGCGCAGCGCCGCGACGTCGAGCGGCCCGCGCACCCGCAGCGGCACCGCGATGTGGTACGCCGCCTCGCCCGGAGCGAGCTGGTCCATGAACCAGACCCGCTCCTGGGCGTACGACAGCGGCACCTCGGCGTCCGGCGGACGCGGGCCGATCCGGGCCGCGGGCGCGGCCGACTGCCGCTTGCGCAGCCGCTGGGCGATCAACGCCTGGCGGGCCGCGTCCCGGGCCGGATCCTTCAGGTCGGTCATCAGGGCTTGTCCTTCTCCGCCGCGAGCAGCGCGGCGACCTCGGTTTCGGAGAGCTCGTCGAGTTCGGCGGCGATCCGCTGCTCGATCTGGGCGGCCAGGTCGGCCACCACCGGGGTGCTGAAAAGCGCCCGCATCGGCAGGTCGACGTCCACCTCGGCGCGGATCCGGGCCATCGCCCGCATGCCGCGCAGCGAGTTGCCGCCCAGGGCGAAGAAGTCGTCCAGGGCGCCGACCTTGTCCACCTGGAGGATCTCGGCGTACACCTCGGCGACCAGCACCTCGGCGTCGGTGCGCGGGGCGACGAACCCGTCGGCGGCCGGCTCGGCGGCGGCCGGGGCGGGCAGCGCCGCGGTGTCCAGCTTGCCGTTCGGGGTCAGCGGCAGCGCGTCGAGCCGGACGAACGCCGACGGCACCAGGTGCGCCGGCAGTTCCCGGGCCAGGTCGGCGGCGAGGGTCGCCTCGTCGGCCGTCCCCACCAGGTAGCCGACCAGGGTCGGCTCCCCGGAGTCGGTACGCACCACCACCGCCGCGGCGGTCACGTCCGGCCGGGCCAGCAGCGCCGACTCGATCTCGCCCAGCTCGATCCGCATGCCGCGGACCTTGACCTGGCTGTCGCGGCGGCCCAGGTACTCCAGCGTGCCGTCGGGCCGCCAGCGGGCCAGGTCGCCGGTGCGGTACATCCGCTGCCCGGCCGGCCCGTACGGGCAGGGCAGGAAGCGCTCGGCGGTCAGGCCGGGCCGGCGCAGGTAGCCCCGGGCCAGCTGGTCACCGGCCACGTACAGCTCACCGACCACCCCCGGCGGCACCGGGTTGAGCGCCCCGTCGAGCAGGTACGCCCGGGTGTTCCAGGTGGGCCGGCCGATCGGCACCGGCCCGGCGGGCAGCTGCTGTCCCGGCGCGATCCGGGCCGCCACGCAGCCGACGGTCGCCTCGGTCGGGCCGTACTCGTTGATCACCGCGACGTCGCCGTGGCCGGCCCGCCAGCCGGCGAGCTGCTCCCCGGTGAGCGCCTCGCCGCCGATCACCAGGTCGGTGGTGGGCGACAGCTCGGCGTCGAGCAGCGGCAGGTGGCTGGGGGTGACCTTGAGGAAGGTCGGCCGCCCGCCGGCCCGCGCGGCCGGCTCGTCGATCGCCGCGAGCCGGACCGTGCCACCCGCGGTGAGCGGGCCGAGCAGCCCGGTGACGGTCAGGTCGAACGAGACCGGCGAGTGCAGCAGCGCGGTGCCGGCCAGCCCCGGGTAGGTGTCCCGGGCCCAGGCGAGATACGCGGTCACCGCCCGGTGCTCCACCACCACGCCCTTGGGTCGGCCGGTGGAGCCGGAGGTGTAGAGCACGTACGCCGGGTGGTCCGGGCGCAGCGGGGCGGCCCGGTCGGCGTCGGTCAGGTCGGCCCCGTCACCGTCCACCGGGCCGTCGAGCACCAGCGCGCCGGCCGGCACCAGCGCGGCGGTCTCCGGGGTGGCCAGCACCAGCGCCGGCTCGGCGTCGGAGAGCAGGTAGGCGATCCGGCCGCCCGGGTAGCCGGTGTCCACCGGCACGTACGCCGCGCCGGACTTGAGCACCGCGAGGATGGCGACCACCAGCTCCACCGAGCGGGGCAGCGCCAGCGCGACCCGGGACTCCGGGCCGGCCCCGCGGGCCACCAGCACCCGGGCCAGCCGGTTGGCGTCGGCATTCAGCCGGGCGTACGTCAGCTCGACGCCGGCGCGGACCAGGGCGGGCGCGTCCGGGGTGGCCGCCGCCTGCCGCTCGAACTCCGCCACCAGCGTGCTCGGCGGCACGTCGCGGGCGGTGTCGTTCCAGGTGGACAGCACCAGCTCCCGCTCGGCGTCGGCGAGCAGCGGCAGCGCCGAGACGCGCTGCGCCGGGTCGGCGACCGCGGCGGTGAGCAGCCGCACGTAGCGGGCGACGACCGCCTCGGCGGTGGCCCGGTCGAACAGCGCCGTCCGGTACAGCAACCGGCTGGCGCCGGTGGTGATGTCGAAGGCCAGGTCGTCCTTGGTGGTGCCGAGCGGCGCCGGGTCGAGACCGGAGTCCGGGATGAAGTTCAGCGCGGTCTGGAAGACCGGCTGCACCGACGGGTCCCGCTGCGGGTCGATCGCCTCGACGATCCGCTGGAACGGCGTGCCGCCGTGCTCCATCGCGTCGACCAGCCGGTCGCGGACCCGGACCAGCAGCTCGGCGAAGGTCGGGTCGCCGGCCAGGTCGCAGCGCAGCGCCACCGGGTTGACGAACATGCCGATCAGCCGGGCCAACTCGGGGTTGTCCCGGCCGGCGGTGGAGACGCCGACCACCACGTCCTCGTCGCCGGAGATCCGGGACAGCAGCGCGGTGAACGCGGCCAGCAGCACCATGTACGGGGTGGCCGCCGAACCGGCGGCGAGCTGGCCGATCCGGTCCAGCAGCCCGGCGGGCAGGTCGAAACGCACCTCGTCGCCGGCGAAGCCCAGCTGCGCCGGCCGGGGCCGGTCCAGCGGCAGGGCGGTCACCGCCGGCGCGCCGGCCAGCTGCGTGCGCCAGAAGTCCAGCTGCCGGTCCAGCTCCGGGCCGGCGAGCTGGTCGCGCTGCCAGACCGCGTAGTCGGCGTACTGGATGGGCAGCTCGGGCACGTCGGCGGGCGCGCCGGTCAGCGCGGCCCGGCTGAGCGCGGCCAGCTCCTCGGTGAACAGCACCGCCGAGCGGCTGTCGAACACCGCGTGGTGCACCACGAACAGCAGCGTGAGCTGGTCGTCGGTGAGCCGCAGCAGCCGCGCCCGCCACAGCGGCGGTGCGTCCAGCGGGATCGGCGTGCGGGCCAGCTCGGCCAGCAGCTCGTGGGCGTGCCGGTCGCGCTCCGCCACCGGCAGGTGGCGCAGGTCGGTCTCGGGCAGCTCCACCGGCTCCGCGGCGCGGACCACCTGGACCAGGTCACCGTCCTGCGTGCGCAGGTGGGTGCGGAGCGACTCGTGCCGGGCGACGATCTGCCCGAGCACCGCGTTGGCCTGCTCCCGGGTGATGCCGACCGGGAACCGGCACGGGCTGGAGACGTTGTAGACCGGCGAGCCGGCGTCGAGCTGGTTGGCCAGCCACACCCGCTCCTGGGCGAAGGAGGCCGGGAAGGTCCACTCGCTCATGACGCGGCCTCGCGGACCGAACGCGGACGCATGTCCGTCCAGACGGTGTCGATGTGCGCCAGGCACTCCTCGCGGGTGCCGGCGAAACCGGCCTCGTGCCACCCGGCGGGGAGGTCGCGCTCGGCCGACCAGATCGAGTACTGCTCCTCGTCGTTGCGGACGACCAGGAAACGGGATTCGGCCATCAGTTGTCTCCAGCGCTCTCGGGGGTGTGCGGTTCGGCCATCGCGACGGCGATCTTGCGGGGGCCGGTGAACGGCTCCCGCCCGTGCGCCGCTGTCATGTTGTCCACCACCAGCACGTCGTCGCGCTGGTAGTCGAAGCGGACGCTGGCCGCCCGGTACGCGGCCCGCAGGTGCTCCATCACGTCGGCGGGGATCTCCCCACCGTCGCCGTAGTAGGTGTTCGACGGCAGCTCGTCCGCGCCGAACATGGCCAGCAGCCCCTCCTGGTAGTCCTTGGGCAGGGTGCTGATGTGGAAGAAGGTGGCGTGGTTGAACCAGCGCGGGGTGTCCGAGCCGGGCCGGTGGTGCACCACGTCCCGCACCGCCCGGGTGCGCAGCCCGTCCTTACCGCGCCACTCCAGCTCGATCCGGTTCGCCGCCGCGTACGCCTCGACCTCGGCCCGGTCGTCGGTGTTGAACACGTCCTGCCAGCGGGTGCCGAAGTCGGCGTGGAAGTTGCGGACGAGCATCCAGCGCCGGCGCACGAACTCCTCCCGCACCGCCGGGTCGATCTCGGCGTACACCCGGCGCACGTCGGCCAGCGGGGTCGCGCCCTGCGTCTGCGGCGGGGTGATGCAGTAGAAGAACAGGGTCAGCGGCCAGCGCGCCTGGTACGAGTTCTCGTTGTGCAGGAAGATCTCCTCGTCCGGCGGGTAGTCGGTCGAGGTGTAGACCCGGCCCTTGATGGCATGCCGGGGCGAGGACCGTTCGGTGTAGACCAGCGGTTCGCCGGACAGCGCCCGGACCACCCGGTCGAAGCCGTCCACCCCGCCGACGTCGAAGCCGCGGAACAGCAGTCCGCCGTGCTCGGCCAGCGTCGCGCGCAGTTCCGCGCGGCGGGCGTCGATCAACTCGGTCAGCTCCCGGCCGTCGTTCTCGACGACCACCGGCAGCGTGGCGATCGTGTCGCTCATTGCTCTGTCACTCCTGGTTTCTCGGTGCTCACGCGCGGGGCAGCCGCGGGATGGCGGGGATGGTGGCCGGGGCGGCCGGCTCGTCGGTGGGGGCGGCGGTGGCCCGCAGCTCCTCGATCCGGGCGGCGAGACCGGCGACGGTGGGCGTCTCGAAGAGGCTGCGCATCGGCAGCCGGACCCCGGTCGCCTTGCGCATCGCCGCGATCAGCTGGACCGCGACCAGGGAGTTGCCGCCGAGAGCGAAGAAGTCGTCGTCGACCCCGATCTCCGGCACGCCCAGCGCGTCCCGCCAGACCCCGGCGATGGTGACCTCCAGCTCGGTGCTCGGCGCGGCCGAGCCGCCCCCGGTCGCGGCCGGCGTGGCGGCCGGCGCCTCCGGCTCGTTCTCCAGGCTCTCGGTGGTCACCCGGCCGGCCCGGTCGCGGATGTCGGCCACCGTCCGGGTGGCGATCACCACCTGGGCGCCCAGCCCGGCGGTGAGGCTGCGCCGGAACGCCTCCGCGCCGTCCACCGGCCGGATGTCCTCGGTCGGCCCGGCCGGCGCCGCCTCGACGGTGTCGGCCGGCGCGGCGGCGGTCAGCCCGCCGGTCACCGCGCCCTGGTCGACCCGGCGCAGCACGAAGTCGCTGATCGCGACGAGTTCCCGGCCGGCCGGGTCGAGCAGGGTCAGGTCGGCGGCGACCACCTCGTCGGTGGCGCTGTCCCGGTGCCGCAGGTGGCTGTGGAACTCGGCCGGCAGCGGCCCGCGCACCACGATCCGGCCGTACGACAGCGGCAGGTAGGTGCCCGAGCCCTGGCCCCGGCCGAACGCGGTCGCCACGTCCAGCAGCGCCGGGTGCAGCCCCCAGGCCGGCAGGTCACCGACGGCCTCGGCGGGGGCCGCGATCCGGGCCAGTTCCTCGGCGTCGCCGAGGTGGTGCTCGCGCAGCGCGGCCCAGCGCGGCCCGAAGGTGAGCATGCTGGTGCGGCCACGGCCGAACGACGAGTCGTCGTCCACCCGCCGACCGGCCACGGCGGGCTGCCGCGCCGGCGGGGCCGGCTCGAGGGTCCAGCCCGCCGAGCCGCGCACGTGGGTGCGCGTCTGGCCGGCGGCGAGGCTGCGCACCGCGAAGTCGGCGCCGTCCTCGCTCGGGGTCAGCTCCACCCGGTACTGGGCCACGGTGCCCTCCGGCACCGAGAACGGCTCCAGGAACACCACGTCGCGCAGTTCCACGCAGGCGCCCTCGGCCGGGGCGGGCAGCGCGGCGGCCACCGCCGCGCGGACCGACTCCAGGTGGGCGGTGCCCGGCACCACCGGCACCCCGCCGATGCGGTGCTCGTCGAGCAGCCAGTGGGTGGCCGCGGAGACCAGGCCGTGCAGCACGATGCCGTCGGGGCCGGTCACCTTCGTGGTGAGCACCGGGTGCTCGACCGGGCTGGTGACGGTGTCCCGGCCCGCGGCCCGGAACCCGGCCGGCGCGTTGGTCTCCACCGCCATGCCCACCTCGGCCCAGCCGCCCCAGTTCTGCGACAGCACCGGCGCCCGCCAGCCCAGCCCGGAGCGGGCGTAGGCGTCCAGCGCGTTGTTGGCAGCGCAGTAGTCCACCTGGCCGAAGCCGCCGATCACCGCGGTGATCGACGAGCAGAGCACCACGAAGTCCAGCGGCAGGTCGCCGAAGACCTGCGCCAGCGCGAGGGTGCCGGCGAGCTTGGGCGCCAGCACCCGCTCCGCCTCGGCCCGCTCCTTGATCTCGGCCATGCCGCCGCCGGGCAGGCCGGCCGCGTGCACGATGCCGTCGATCCCGCCGTACGCGGCCTCGGCCGCCGCCCGGACCCGGCGCAGGTCGGCCGGGTCGGTGACGTCGGCGGCGAGCACCAGCACCTCGGCGCCGGCCGCCTCCATCCGGCGGATCGCCGCGATCGCCCGGCCGGTGCGGTCCGCGCCGCCGTGCACGGTCAGGTGCGCGTCCCACTCCTCGCGGGCGGGCAGGCCGGAACGGGCCAGCAGCACCAGCTTCGCCCGGGCCCGCTGGGCGAAGTCCTCGGCCAGGGTGATGCCGATGCCGCCGAGGCCGCCGGTGATGACGTACCGGCCGCCCTCGCGCAGCGCCCCCGGCTCGCCCTCGGCGTCCACGGTGACCTGCTCGTAGCCGGTCACCCAGCGGCGGCCGCCGCGCAGCGCCACCTCGGGTCGCTCCGGGTCGACCGGGCGGCGCAGCTCGGCCAGCAGCGCCCGCCCGCCGTCGTCGGCCGGGTCGGCGTCGAGCAGCCGGACGGTCAGCCCGGGCAGCTCGACCGGGAGCACCCGGGCCAGCCCGGCCAGGGTGGCGTGCTCCGGCCGGCACAGGTCGGTGCCGGTGACGTCACCGATGCCGCTGGTCACCAGGTCCAGGGTGAGGGCGGCGCCGTCACCGGTCAGGCCGGCACCGGCCAGCGCCTGCACCACATGCAGGGCGCTGAAGAAGCCCCGGTCCTGGGCCGCCCAGGTGGCCGCGATGTCGGTGCCGGCCGGCTCGCCGTCGAGGGCGAACGCGTGCACCAGCCGGGCCGGGACGCCGTCGGCGGCCAGCGCGGCCACCAGCGCGTCGTAGTCGTCCCGCACGCCGGGGCGCAGCCGGTAGCCGGTGTCGGTGGCCGCGAAGGCGTCGCCGGGGCGTACCGGCACCGGGTCGGCGCCGGCGGCGCGCAGCCCGGCGAGCAGCGCGTCGCCGCGCGGGCCGTCGACCAGGACCAGGCAGCGGCCCAGCGGCTCGGTCCGCGGCTCCGGCGCGGCCTGCCGCCAGACCGGCACCGCGAACCACTCCGGCAGCGGCCGGGGTCCGGTCTCCACCGGCGCCGCGGCGACCTGCTCCACCGGGTCCGGGTCGACCCAGTAGCGGCGCCGTTCGAACGGGTACGTCGGCAGCGGCACCCGCCGGGCGTCCGGGTCGGAGCCCAGCCGCACCGGGGTGCCCTGGCACCAGAGCGCGGCGGCGGCGCCGAGCAGGGTGGCCAGGTCGCCGGTCGCGTCGCCCGGGCCGGGCAGGCTGCCCAGCGGGGTGAGCTTGCGCTGCGCCTCGGCCGCCTTGGCCACCTGCATCCGGGCCAGGTTGGCCAGCTGCTTGCCGGGGCCGCACTCGACGAGCTGCCAGGTGCCCTCGCCGAGCAGGGTGGCCACGCAGGCCCCGAAGCGCACCGGCTGGCGCAGGTGCGCCGCCCAGTACGCGGGGTCGGTGGCCTGCTGCTCGGTGATCCAGGTGCCGGTGACGTTGGACAGGAACGGGATCGCCGGCGCGCGCAGCGGCACCCCGGCCATCAGCGCGGTGAACTCCGCGAGGATGGGCTCCATCATCGGCGAGTGGAAGGCGTGCGAGGTGCGCAGCGGCTTGGCCTTGCCCTTGAGCGTCTCGGCGAACGCGGCGACCGCCTCGGTGGGGCCGGCCACCACGCAGGTGCCGGGGCCGTTGACGGTGGCCACGGCCAGCCCCTCGGGGAGCCGCTCGGCGACCACCGACTCGTCCAGCGCGACCGCGAGCATCGCTCCCGGCGGCATGGACTGCATCAGCCGGCCGCGGGCGGCCACCACCCGCAGCGCGTCCGGCAGGCTCAGCACGCCGGCCACGGTGGCGGCGACGTACTCGCCGATCGAGTGGCCGATCATCGCGGCCGGCCGCACCCCGGCGGACTGCCAGAGCGCCGCCAGGGCGTACTCGACGACGAACAGGGCGGGCTGGGTGTAGCGGGTCTCGGTGAGCTTCTCCTGGGCCTGCGGGTCGCGGCCGAGGATCAGGGCACGGATGTCCAGCCCCAGCTCCGGGCGGAGCAGCTCGGCGCACTGGTCCACGGTGGCCGCGAAGCCGGGCTCCTCGGCGTAGAGCTGCGCGCCCATGCCCGCGTACTGGGCGCCCTGGCCGGAGAAGAGGAAGGCCAGCCGGGGCGCGGCGCCCTCGGCCACCCCCGCCTGCCGGCGGCGCGGGGTGGTCAGCGCGGTCACCGCGTCGGCCAGGTCGGTGGCCACCACGGCGACCCGGTGCGGGTACTCCTGCCGGCCGATCCGCAGCGTGTGCGCCACGTCGGCGAGGTGCTCCGGCCCCCGGTCGGCGGCGGACTCCAGGTGCTCGGCGAGCCGCCGTACGGCGGTGTCCAGCGCGGTGGGGGTCTTCGCCGACAGGTGCAGCAACTGCGCCGGGCGGACCCGCCGGGACGGGCGGTGCGCCGCCGGGGCCTCCTCCAGCACCACGTGGGCGTTGGTGCCGCCGATGCCGAAGGAGCTGACCCCGGCCCGCCGGGGTGCGCCGTCGGTGTCCCACTTGGTCAGGGTGTTGGTGACGTAGAACGGGGTGTCGGCGAACTCGATGGCCGGGTTGGGCGTCTCGTAGTTGATGGTCGGCGGGATCAGCCCGTGTTCCATCGCCAGCACGGTCTTGATCACGCTGACGATGCCGGAGGGCTGGCTCAGGTGGCCGATGTTGGACTTCACCGAGCCGATGCCGCACCAGCCCCGGTCGTCGGTGTCCTTGGTGTAGACGGCGGAGAGCGCGGCCACCTCGATCGGGTCGCCCATCGCGGTGCCGGTGCCGTGCGCCTCGACGTAGCTGATGGTGCGCGGGTCGACGTCGGCCATCGCGACCGCCTGGGCGATCGCCTCCATCTGCCCGTCCATGCTGGGGGCGGTGAAGCCGACCTTGCCGGCGCCGTCGTTGTTGATGGCGTTGCCGAGCACCACGGCGCGGATCGTGTCGCCGTCGGCGATCGCGTCGGAGAGGCGCTTGAGCAGGGTCACCCCGACGCCGCTGCCCCAGACGGTGCCGTTGGCGCCGGCGTCGAACGGGCGGCACCGCCCGTCCGGCGAGGTGAAGCCGTCCATGCCCAGGTAGCCGACGTGCGGCAGTTCGATGTTCGCCCCGCCGGCCAGCGCCATGTCGCACTCGCCGTTGCGCAGCGCCTCGCAGGCCAGGTGGAACGCGACCAGCGAGGTGGAGCAGGCGGTGTGCACGGTCAGGCTCGGCCCGCGCAGGTCCAGCCGGTACGACACGTTGGTGGCGATGTAGTTGGGCGAGTTGCCGGTGGCGATGGAGACGGCGCCGTGCGGGCTGCCCCCGACCCGCTTGTTGCGGTACACGTAGCGGTGCAGGTAGAAGTTGCCGCCGGTGCCGGCGTACACGCCGACCGAACCGTCGTAGCGACCCGGGTCGTAGCCGGCGTCCTGCAACGCGGTGTAGCAGGACTCCAGGAACAGCCGGTGCTGCGGGTCGGTGATCTCCGCTTCCCGGGCGGTCATCCCGAACAGTCCGGCGTCGAACTCGTCGTACCCGTCGACCAGCGGCGCGCGGTTGACCCAGCCCGGGTCGTCGACCTCCGCCTCGGTGGCGCCCCGGGCGATCTGCTCCTCCCGGGTGAGTTCGGTGCTCGACTCGACCCCGTCGACCAGGTTGCGCCAGAACTCGTTCACGTCGGCCGCGCCGGGCAGGCGGGCGGCCATGCCGACGATGGCGATCGGTTCGATGCCGTCGTCGGGCAGGTCGGTTGCGGTCGGGTTGCTCATCAGGCTGTCCTTCGTCACGCGGTGCCGCCGGGGCGGCGGGGTGGGTTACGGCGGGTACGGCTGCGTCGGGCGGCGGCGCGCAGCGCGGCGCGGGCCAGCTCCGGCCGGTCGGCGGCGCCGTCGAGGCTGGCGGCGAGCGCCCGGATGGTGGGGTGGCGGAAGAGGTCGAGCATCTTGATCGAGCGGCCGGTGGCGGCGGTCAGCCGGGCGTGCACGGCGGCCAGGGCGAGCGAGTGGCCGCCGATGTCGAAGAAGTTGTCGGTGACCCCGACCTGGTCGCGTTCCAGCACCTCCCGCCAGATGCCGGCGATCAGCTCCTCGGTGTCGGTCAGGCCGTCGGGGCCGGCCGGCAGCACGCCGCGCGGTGGCTCGGCGGCCGCCACGCCCATCGCGCCGAGCTGGGGGGTGGCCACGGTCGGCCGGGGCAGTTCGGCGGCCACCCGGTCGGCGGGGGTCTCCGGCGCCGCGGCCAGCGCGCCGACCAGCGCCACCAGGTCGGCGAGCAGCCCTTCGACCCGCTCGGCGTCGAACAGGTCCGGGTTGTAGACCACCTCGACGCCCCAGCGGTCGTCCCGCTCTACGACGTAGACGGTGATGTCGAACGGCGAGCCGGGCTTGGGCACGGCGACCGGCTCGGCGGTCAGCCCGGCCAGCGCCAGCCGCGGCGGGGCGAAGTTCAGCACGTTGAACAGCACCTGCACCAGCGGGGCTCGGGAGGTGTCCCGACCCACCCCGAGCGCCTCGACGATCTTTTCCAGCGGCGCCCCCGGGTGGGCGGTCACCTCGTGCAGTTCGGTCGCGCACCGCTCCACCAGCTCGGCGAAGCTGGCCGCGCCGCCGCGTACCCGCACCGGCACGGTGTCGATGAAGAAGCCGACCACGTCGTCGAAGGCGGCCAGCCGCCGGTCGGCGACGATCGCACCGAGCACGTGGTCGTCACCGCCGGTGAGCCGGCGCAGCAGCTCACCGAAGCCGGCCAGCAGCACCGCGGCGACGGTGGTGCCGCGCCGCTCGGCCAGCGCGCGTACCGCGCGGTCGGTCGCCTCGGGCAACCGCACGGCCGCCTCGGCCCCGGCGTAGGTCGCCACCGCCGGCCGGGGCCGGTCGCGGGGCAGTTCGAGGACGGTCGGCGCGTCCCGCAGGTGCTCGCGCCACCAGGCCAGGTCCGGCGCACCGCGGTGCCGGTCCCGCTCGGCCCGCCACACCGCGTAGTCGGCGTACGTGGCGGCCAGCGCCGGCAGCCGCGGCGGGTCCCCGGCGACCGCCTGGGCGTACGCCGCCGCGAGGTCGTCGTAGAACAGCTTCTCGGACCAGCCGTCGAAGACCGCGTGGTGCAGGGTGATCGCCAGCACGTGCTCGTCCACGCCGAGCCGGTAGACGGTCACCTGCCAGGGCGGCCCGGTCGCCAGGTCGAAGGCGTGCGCCGCGCCGGCGGCCAGCATCGCGGCCAGCTCCGCCCCGGCGTCGGCGCCGCCGGTCAGGTCGACCACCGGGACGGCCACGTCGGTCGGCTCCTCGCGGACCGCGTACGGCACGCCGGCGGTCTGCGGGATCCGCCAGCGCAGCACGTCGTGCCGCTCGGCGACCGCGCGCAGCGCCGCGCCGAGGGCGGCGGTGTCCAGCGGGCCCCGCAGCCGGTGCGCCACCGCGATGTTGTACGGCGCGCTGGACGGGGCGAGCTGGTCGACGAACCAGAGCCGCCGCTGCGGCGGGGAGAGGGTGGGTGGGTTGCCGGTGGTCAGCCCGTCGGCGTCGGCGGGGGCCGCGGCGCGGACCCGCTCGACGAGCCCGGCCAGGGTGCGGGCGGTGAAGACGTCCCGGGCGTCGACCTGCCGGCCCAGTTCGGCGCGGAGCGCCGCGACCAGCCGCATCGCCGCTATCGAGTTGCCGCCGGCGGCCAGGAAGTCGCTGGTCGGGTCGGGCGCGGCGCCGAGCAGCCGGCCCCAGATCCGGGCCACCGCCGCCGCCACCGGCTCGTCGCCCGCGGCCGGTCCGGTCGACTCGGCCGGCTCGGCCGGCTCGGCCGGGCGGCCGGCAGCGGCCAGCGCGCGCAGCGCCGCCCGGTCCAGCTTGCCGCTGGTCGGGCTGACCGGCAGCTCGGCCAGGCGCAGCACCCGGGCCGGCAGCATCGCGGCGGTCAGCCGGGGTCCGGCGTACGCCCGCAGCCGCTCGTCGTCCGGGGCGTCGGCGGGGGTGAGGAACGCGACCAGCTCGGTGCCGGCCGGACCGGGCACCGCCTCCACCGCCACCCGGTCCACCCCGGGCAGGTCGGCCAGCACCGCCTCCACCTCGCCCAGTTCGATCCGCTGGCCGCGGACCTTCACCTGCCGGTCGGCGCGGCCGAGGTAGACGATCCGCCCGTCCGGGTCCTGCCGCACCAGATCGCCGGTGCGGTAGAGGCGCTCCCCGGGCAGGTCCGAGAACGGGTCGGGGACGAACCGCTCGGCGGTCAGCGCGGGCCGGTTGAGGTAGCCGTTGGCCAGACCGGGGCCGCCGATCAGCAGCTCGCCGGTCTCCCCCGGCGGCACCGGGCGCAGCCGCTCGTCCACCACGTACGCCCGGTGGTTGGGCAGCGGGCGGCCGATCGGCACCGGGTCGCGTTCGGTGGCGGTCAGTTCCCCGCTGACCGCGAGCACAGTGGTCTCGGTGGGCCCGTAGCCGTTGAGGAAGAGCCGTCCGGGCGCCCAGCGGGCGGCCAGCTCGGCGGGCACCGCCTCCCCGCCGCAGAGCACCACCCGCCAGGCCGGCAGCTCCGCCGGGTCCAGCATGGACAGCACGGTCGGGGTGATGAACCCCCAGTTCACCTCGTGCGCGGCGATGAACCGGGCGAGCCGCACCGGGTCGGCCCGGTCGTCGGCGCCGAGCAGCTGGACGGCGCCGCCCAGCAGCAGCGGCAGGAACAGGTCCATGGTGGCCGCGTCGAAGCCGAGCGAGGCGATGCCGAGGCTGCGCACTCCGGCGTCGGCGCCGGTCAGCGCGGCGCAGCCGGTGACGAACTCGACAACGTTGCGGTGGGTGGTGAGCACCCCCTTGGGCCGGCCGGTGGACCCGGAGGTGAACAGCACGTACGCCGGGTCGCCGGGGCGCGCCGGGCAGGGGGCCAGCGGGGCCGGGCCGGGCAGCCCGACCGCCTCGACGCCGGGCACGTCGCCGAACTCCGCTTCGGCCGCGTCGCCGACCACCACCGTCACCCCGGCGTCGGCGGCGATCTCCCGCAGCCGCCGGCGCGGCCCGCCCGGCTCCAGCGGCACGTAGCAGCCGCCGGCCAGCAGCACGCCGACCACGGTCACCACCAGGTCGGGGGTGCGGGCGCCGCAGACGCCGACCCGGGTCTGCCGGCCGACGCCGCGCTCGCGCAACGCGGCGGCCACCCCGGCGGCCCGGGCCAGCAGCTCGGCGTAGCTGAGCCGGGTGTCCCACTGGCGCACCGCTACCGCGTCCGGGGTGCGGGCGGCCTGGGCGGCGATCAGCTCGGCCAGCGTCGCGTCCGGCCAGGAGAGGCTCTCGCCGTGCGCGGCGCTGATGGACAGGATGTCGGTCACCCGTTCACTCCCCGGTGGCTCACTGGATCGGTGATCTGCATCCGCAGCTCGCTGACGTAGCCGCGGCCCTGCACGTCGGTCACCCAGGCGTCCGCCGGGTCCGGCAGCAGCTCGCTGACGGTGACCGTGACCTCCGGGCCGGTCTTCGCGGCGGCGTCGACCATGGCGCAGAGCGACTGGGCGTGCAGCGGGCCGGTGAGGTCGACGTAGCAGGGCTTGACCTCGGTGCCGACCTTGACGAAGACCCGCTCGGGCAGCCCGAGCCGGGCCCGCCAGCGGCGGACCGCGAGGAACCGCTCGGCCTCGCCGGTGACGCCGGCCAGCCCGGTCTCCGCCACCGTGGTCCGCCAGGTACGCCGGGCAACGACCAGCCGGTCGATGGTGATCCGGGGCGTGTGCGGGGCCGGGGCGAGCAGCTTGAACGCGTCCAGCAGCAGCGCTCCGAGCAGGGTGGCGAAGATCTCCATAACCGGCCAGCGGGTGCCGTCGGGCAGCACCGCCACCCACCCGTCGGCGCTCGGCTCGACCAGTGCCTCGGTGGCCCGGACCAGCCGCTCCACGTCGGCGCCGTGCGCCGTGTCGATGCCGAACTGCCGGTCGGCGGGGCCGTCGAGCGCGTACGTCATCCGGGTGGTGGTGCGGGGGAAGCTCTCCGGATAGAGCACCCGGGCCCGGGCCGGGCCGAGGTCCGCGTCGAGCGCGGCCCGCAACGCCGCCGGGTCGGGGTGGAACGGGGTCAGCACCGCGCTGTCGAACGGGACGTACGCCGGGTGCAGCTCGCCGAGGACGAGCAGGACGTCGCCCCGGTCGACCGCGTCCAGCCCGGTGGCGCTGACCTGCACGTCCGGGCTGTGGATCCGGGCGGACGGCCAGCCGGGGCGCTCGGCACCGAACAGCGCCCGGGCCCGCTCGGCCAGGTCGGCGCTGCGCAGCCGCAGTTCCGTCTGGTCGGGCGCGACAGTGTCCAGGCCGACCAGCTCGGCCCAGCGGGCGGTCAGTTCGGCGCCCGCGCTGGCGATCGGGCCGTCCGGGGCCAGCAGCAGCCCCTGGGCGAGGGCCCAGACGTCGGCCAGCCGCACCGGCCCGTCGCCGCGCAGTTCGGCGTGCAGCTCGGCCACCAGCCGCTCGCCGGCGGCGCCGACCTCGGCGGTCAGCCAGCGGGCGGCGGTCAGCACGATCGCCAGCGGCTCGGCCAGCGCGTCCAGCACCCGGGAGCCGACCGTGACCGCCAGGTCGCGGGCGGTCTCCTCGTAGAGCACCGTGCGGCCCGCGTACATCTGCCCGGCCTGGCGGGTGGCGGGCCGGCCGGTGACGGCGGTGAACTCGGTGTTCAGCGCGGCCAGGGCGGCGCCGAGCCGGTCCGGGTCACCGGCGGCCGCGGCCACCGCGTCGCGCGCCGTGCGCAGCCGGTCGAACGCGGCGGCCACCTCGGCGCGCACCGGCGGGTCGCCGATCGCGGCGATCCGCTCCGCCAGCACGCGCTCGGCCGCGGGGCTCACCGGCAGGCCGGCGTCCCAGGTCAGCAGGCTCCGCTCGACCAGCCGGTCGAGCAGCAGGTAGCCGTCGTCCGGGCTGCGCAGCTCCCCGTCGGCGCAGAGCCGCCGCACCAGCTCGATCGCCGGGGTACGCCCGTCACAGGCGGCCAGCAGCCGCGCCTCCACGGCGGACAGCTCGGTCGGCGGCAGCAGCGGCCGGGTGACCTGCCGGCCGGACAGGCTCAGGTGCGGCGGCAGGACCGGTGCCCACCAGCGCCGCACCGCCAGGTCGTCGGCGAGCCGGTCGGCGTACGCGATCAGCGCCCACGCCTCGAAGTGGACCTCGCGCCGGGACACCAGCGCCGGCCCGGGCCGCAGCCGGGTGCCCGGCTGGTCGGGGTCGAGCCGGCCCCAGCAGACCGGCCCGAAGAACCCGATCGTCTCGGCCTTGCCGCAGTAGCGCTGCCAGTAGCGCAGCAGGCTCAGCTCGCGCTTGCGGCGGCGGACGTTGCGGACCGCCGGGTCGGTGCGCAGCAGGCCGTCGAGCGCGATCAGCATCTCCGGGTTCTGCCAGGTGACGGCCTCGCGCAGCAGCGGGTCGGCGGCGATCTCGCCGCACACCGCCGAGCTGTCGGCGAGCGCCGCCGCGAACGCCTTGTCGAACAGGTCGGCGGTGTCCTCCCCGGCCAGCAGGGCGTCGGCGTCGGCGGCGACCTCCGGGGCGGCGAAGGCGTCCAGCCCGGCGGCCGGGAAACCGGCGGTGCGCAGCACGACGTCGCGCCACACCGACCAGCCGGTGTCGCCGAGCGGGATCCGGTGGCTCATGCCGGCACTCCGCTTCGCTCCGTGCCGCCATGAGGCACCAACGCGCTGCACCGATGATTCACTCGCTGACGCTCGCTCATCGAGCGGCCTCCCGCTCGTCGGCGTCCACGATGTGCAGCCGCAGCTCGCTGAAGTAGCGCCGGCCGGCCGCGTCCGGCACCCAGGCGTCGGCCACCGTGGGCAGCATCTCGCTGACCACCAGCGAGGTGTCGTCGCCGCCGTCGCCACGGGCGGCCCGCACCATGGCACAGAACATGTTGCTGAACGCCGGGCTGCTCAGGTCGACGAAGCAGGGCTTGGTCTCGGTGCCGAGCTTGACGTAGACCTGCTCGGGCAGGCCGAGGCGGCGGCGCCAGTCCCGGACGGCGAGGAACCGTTCCCGCTCGCCGGTGACGGCGGCCAGACCGCTGTCGCCGACCGTGGTCCGCCAGGTCTGCCGCGCCACCACCAGCTCGCCGAGGGTGATCCGGGGGGTGTACGGCGCGGCGGCGACCAGCTTGAACCCGTCCACGGCGTGCGCGCTGAGCAGCGGGGAGAAGACCTCGGTCAGGGTCCAGCGCTGCCCGTCGGGTGCGGTGGCGAAGAGCTGGCCGTCCTCGTCGACGACTGTCAGGTCCACCGTGGGCAGCACCCGGTCCGGGTCGGCGCCGGGCGCGGGCGCGAAGGCCAGCTGCCGGTCGGTCGGCCCGGCCAGCGCCTCGGCGACCCGGCTGGTACGCCGGGGCCAGTCGGTCGGGAAGAGCAGCCGGATCCGCCGCTCGCCCAGGTCGGCGGTGAGCGCGTCGCGCAGCCGCCCCACGTCCGGGTGCGCCGGGGTGAAGACCTGGCAGTCGAAGGACGCCCAGGCGGCGTGCAGCTCGCCGAGCACCACCGTGTAGTCGCCGCGGGCCAGCGCGTCCGCGTCGGCGGCGCAGATCTGCAGGTCGGGGCTGTGCAGCCGGGCGTTGGGCCAGGCCGGCCGCTCAGCCGGGAAGACCTCGGCGACCCGGGCGGCGAGGTCGGCCACCGGCAGCCGGACCTCGGTGGTCCCGGGCGGCAGCGCGGCCAGCCCGAACAGTCCGGCCCAGCGGCCGGCGAACTCGGCGGCGACCGCGTCGACCGGCCGGGTCCCGTCGCCCCAGAACAGGCCCTGCGCGAGGAACCACAGGTCGGACAGGGCCACCGGGGCGCCGCCGGACTCGGCGCGCAGCTCGTCGTGCAGCTCCCGGAACGCCGCACCGTACGCCCGCTCCAGCGCGCCGACCAGCCAGCGGGCCGCCTGGAGCAGCACCGCGAGCGGGGCGGCGATCCGGTCCAGCAGCGGCTGGCCGAAGACCACGTCGAGGTCGCGGCTGGTGTCCTCGTAGCAGAGGGTGCGGCCGGCGTACATCTGGCCGGCCCGGCGGCGCGGCGGCTGTCCGGTCAGCTCGGTGAAGGTGGCGTCCAGCGCGTCCAGGGCGGTACGCAGCCGGTCCGGGTCGCCGGCCGCGGCGGCCACCGCGTCCCGGGCGGCGCGGAGCCGGTCGAAGCCGGCGCGGGCGTCCCGCCGCGCGGGCTCGTCACCGATCGCGTCGATCCGCCGCCGCAGCACGTCCTCGGCGTCCGGGCTCACCGGCAGCGCCGCGTCCCAGGTGATCAGCTCCCGCTCGACCAGCCGGTCCAGCAGCGCGTAGCCGTCCTCCGGGCGGCGCAACCCGATCGCCGGGTCGGCGACCAGCTCGCGGGCCGGGCGCCGGCCGTCGGCGGCGGCCAGCAGCGCCGCCTCCACGCCGGTGATCGGCACCGGCGGCCGGCCGGGCCGGCGGACCGCCCGGTCGGCGAGGCTCAACTGCGGGGCGAGCATCGGCGCCCACCAGCTGCGCACCGCCAGGTCCTGGCCGATCCGGTCGGCGTAGGCGCTCAGCGCCCAGGACTCGAACCAGACCCAGCGGCGCCGGGTCAGGCGGGGGCCGGGGCGTACGTCGGCGGTCTCCGGGCGGGCCGGGTCGAGGGTGACCCAGCAGCTCGGACCGAAGAAGCCGACCGTCTCGTTCTTGCCGCAGTACCGCTGCCAGTACTTGAGCAGGGCCCGTTCCCGGTCGCGGCGGCGCACGTTGCGGGCCGGGTCGGGGCCGCCGCGGGCGAGGCCGTCCAGGGCGAGCAGGGCGCCCCGGTTCTGCCAGGTGACCGCCTCGCGCAGCAGCGGGTCGCCGGCCAGCTCGGTGAGCCGGCGGCCGGTCGCCGCCACCGCCTCGGCGAACTCCTTGTCGAACTGCTCCGCGCCGGCGCCGGTGGCCAGCAGCTCGTCGGCGGCCGCGGCGGCCGGCGGGGCGGCGAGCAGGGCCAGCCCGTCGGCGGGGAACCCGGTGGTGCGCAGGATGGCGTCCCGCCACACCGACCAGCCGGTGTCGCCGAGCGGCACCCGGTGCCCGCCGGGCAGCACCGCGCCGGCCCCGGCTCCGGACAGACCAGCGGTGGCGGATGCCTCGGTGCCGGACGGACCGGTGGGCACTGCTGTGTCCGTGCCGGACCGATCGGCCGCGGCGGTCGCGGGCATGTCCGTGTCATCGAGATCCGGGGAGGCGAGCGCCGTGTCGAGGTCGGCGCGGATCAGGGCGAGCAGGTCGGGCAGCCGGTCGTGCAGGAAGAAGTGCCCGCCGTCGACGTCGTGCAGGGTGAAGCCGGCGGCGGTGTGCTCCCGCCAGGCCGCGCTGTGCGCCCGGGTGACCGCCCGGTCGTGCCGGCCGCTGAACGCCACGATCGGCACCGGCAGCGGCTCCTCCGGGACGTAGCGGTAGCTGTCGACCCGGCCGAAGTCGGCGCGCAGCAGGGGCAGCAGCAGCTCGACCAGCTCCGGGTGGTCGAGCAGCTCGGCCGGCAGTCCGCCGCCCGCGCCGAGCCGGCGCAGCAGCTCGTCGTCGTCCACCCGGGAGAGTCCGTCGAAGAGGCTGGGCGCGGTGACGTGCGGGGCACGGGCGCCGCCGACGTAGAGCCGCAGCGGCAGCGGCAGTCCGGCCCGGCGCAGCTCGCGGACCACCTCGAAGCCGACCCGGCCGCCCATGGAGTGGCCGTAGACGGCGTACGCGCCGGTGGTGCGTTCGGCGATGGCGTGCGCGACGTCGGCCACCCGGAACCGCGGGTCCTCGCTGATCCGGTTCTCCCGGCCGGGCAGCTGCACCGGCAGCACCTCGACGCCCGGGCCGAGGCCGTCCTGCCAGCGCCGGAACGCGCTGGCGCCCGCGCCGGCGTAGGGCAGGCAGAACAGCTGGACCGGTGCCGGTTCCCGGCGGCCGGCGGAGACGAACCAGTTCACCGCGCGCCTTTCTGAGGGGGGTCGATCCAGTACCGCTGGCGCTGGAACGGGTAGGTGGGCAGCCCGGTACGCCGGACCGTGCCCTCGGGGTGCAGCGCCGCCCAGTCCACGTCCCGGCCGGTGACCCAGGTGGCGGCCAGTTCACGCAGCTCACCTGCCGGGCCGGCCACCCGGGCGTCGGTGCCGAGCAGCTCGTCGAGCGCGGCGACGGCGCCGGCCGGGTCGGTCGCCACCACGGCCGCCCGGCAGCCGAAGGCCCGCCGGCCCAGGGCCAGCGTGGCGGCCACCTCGGCCAGTACCGGGCTGGTGCCGGCGAGGTGCTGGCGCAGCCGGGTCAGCGCCGCCCGCAGCGCGACCGGGTCCCGGGCCGAGACCGGCAGCAGGTACGCCGCGGCGTCCGGGGCGTCACCCGGCTCGGCCGGTGGCGGCTGCTCCACCACGACGTGCGCGTTGGTGCCGCCGACGCCGAACGAGCTGACCCCGGCGACCCGGCGCGCCGCGTCGGGCCAGTCCCGCGCCTTGGTCGGCACGTAGAACGGGCCGGCGGCCAGGTCGACCTCGGGGTGCGGGCGGTTGAAGTGCAGGTTCGGCGGGATCACCCCGTGCTGCACGGCGAGCACCGCCTTGATCAGCCCGGCGATGCCGGCGGCGGCGTCCAGGTGGCCGATGTTGGTCTTCACCGAGCCGAGCGCGCAGGTCTCGGCGGGACCGGTGCCCGCGTACACCTCGTGCAGCGCGGCGACCTCGATGGCGTCGCCGAGCGGCGTGCCGCTGCCGTGCGCCTCGATGAAGCGGACCTCGCCGGGCGCGACCTCGGCGGCGGCGAGCGCGTTGGCCACCGCGGCGGCCTGCCCGGCCGGCCCGGGCACGGCGAAGCCGGCCCGGTCGGCGCCGTCGTTGGTGACTCCCCAGCCGGGAAGCACCGCGTAGATCCGGTCGCCGTCGGCCTGCGCGTCGGCGAGCCGGCGCAGCGCCACCACGCCGACGCCGGAGCCGAAGCCGGCGCCGTTGGCCGCCTCGTCGAACGCGCGGCACCGGCCGTCCGGCGAGGCCAGCCCGCCGGGGGTGTGCCGGTAGCGGGGCCAGGTGACGTTCACCCCGCCGGCCAGCGCGATGTCGCACTGGTAGTCGGCCAGGCTCTGGGCGGCCAGGCAGACCGCGACCAGCGAACTGGAGCAGGCGCTCTGCACGGCGACCGCCGGCCCGGTCAGCCCCAGCCGGTACGCCACCTGGCCGGGCAGGTGGTCGGTGAACTGCCGGCCGACCAGCCGGGCCTCCCAGTCGTCCGGGTCGACATCGCCGACCACCGCTGGGTTGTCCATGAGGTGGAACAGGAAGTAGCGATTGGCCGAGGTGGCCGCGTAGACCCCGACCAGCCCGGGGAAGCGGGCCGGGTCGTGGCCGGCGTCCTCCAGCGCCTCCCAGGCGGTCTCCAGGAAGAGCCGGTGCTGCGGGTCGGTGCGCGCGGCCTCCTGCTCGCCGAAGGAGAAGAAGCCGGCGTCGAAGTCGGCCACCCCGTCCAGCCGGCCCGCCGCCTTGACGTGCCGGGGGTCGGCGCGCAGCCGGGAGCCGATGCCGAGGGCGGCCAGTTCCTCGTCGGTGTGGTCGTGGATCGAGTCGACGCCGGCGCAGAGGTTCCACCAGAAGGTGGCCACGTCGGGCGCGCCCGGGAACCGGCCGGCCAGGCCGACCACGGCGATCTCGTCGCCGGTGTACTCGCGGGCGGCGGTGGTCGGGGCGGCCGGCGGCGGCATCGGCGCGCGCACCGGCTCCAGCGGCGCGTCGAGCAGCCGGGCCTGGTCGGCCACCGTGGGGTGGTCGAAGAGGCGCAGCAGGGGCAGCCGCACGCCGAACCGCTCGGCCAGCCGCTGCTGCACCTGACCGAGCAGCAGGGACTGCCCGCCGACGTCGAAGAAGCTGGCGGTGCGGGCCACCGCGGCACGGCCGAGCACCGCGCACCAGATGTCGTGCACGATCCGCTCGGTGGGCGTGGTCGGGGCCTCGCCGGGCGGCACGTCCGCCGCCGGGTCGGGCAGCGCCCGCTCGTCGATCTTGCCGGTGACGGTGAGCGGGAACTCCTCGACCACCACCACCGCGCGCGGCAGCGCGTAGTCGGGCAGCCGCCGGGCCAGCGCCGCGCGCAGGGCCGCCGGGTCGAGCGGCCCGCCGGCCGGCCGGGCGTACGCGAGCAGCTCGCCGTCGCGGGCGATGGCGCGGACCGCGGCGACGCCCGGCTGCTCGGCGAGCACCGCCTCGATCTCGGTCAGCTCGACCCGGAAGCCGCGTACCTTGACCTGCCGGTCGAGCCGGCCGAGGCAGACCAGCTCGCCGCCGGGCAGCCGGTCGGCCAGGTCGCCGGTGCGGTACGTCGGCACCCCGTCCGGGTCCACGCCGAACCGGTCGCTGTGCTGGTCGAGGTAGCCGGGGGCGAGGTGCCGGCTGCGCACCACGAGTTCGCCGTCGGGGGCCAGCCGCAGCTCGTAGCCGGGCAGCGCGGTGCCGATCGGCAGCGGCCCGGTGGCGGCCGGGTCGGCCGCGGCCAGCGGCAGCGCGTACCGGGCCGCGAAGGTCAACTCGGTCGCGCCGTAGCCGTTGACCAGCAGGCCGTCCGGGGCGAACCGGTCGCGGCCCCGCGCGGCGTCGGCGTGGGTGGCCTGCTCGCCGCCGAGCAGCACGACCCGGACGTGGTCGAGCCGGCGCTCGCCGAGGGTGTCGAGCAGGAACCGGTAGACGGTGGGGGTGGAGTGGTAGACGGTGACCCGGTGCCGGGCGAGCTGCTCGACGGCGTGCGCCAGGCCGTGCCGGCGCAGCTCCACCGGGACGACCGCGGCGCCGGCGAGCAGCGCCGGGTAGAGGTCGGGGATGGCCGCGTCGAAGCTGAACGAGGCGAGCAGGCTGAGCCGGTCGGCCGGGCCGAGGTCGAGCGTGGCGATCTGGTTGTCGACGACGTGCAGCAGGTTGCGGTGGGTCTGCCCGACCGCCTTGGGCACGCCGGTGGAGCCCGAGGTGAACAGCACGTACGCCAGCGCGTCCGGGTCGATCGGCGCCGGGCGCAGCGGGGCGGGCGGCGGGGCGTCCACGGTGAGCACCCGCACGTGCGGCCGGTCGGCGGTGAGCCGGCGGGCCGCCTCGGCGTACTCCGCTCCACTCAGGACGGTACCGACGCCGGCGGCGGCGAGCATGTGCCGCAGCCGCTGCTCGGGGAACCCGGGATCCAGCGGCACGTACGCGCACCCGGCCGCGAGGGTGCCGAGGATGGCCGCGATGGTGGGCGCGCCGTGCGCGGTGAGCAGGGCGACCCGGTCGCCCGGCCGGGCTCCGGCGGCGGCGAGCGCCGCGGCGTACCCGCCGGCCGCACCGGCCAGGTCGGCGTAGCTGAGCTGTTCGGACTCGCCGAGCACAGCCGGCAGTTCGGGACGACGGGCGGCGACAGCGGCGAAACGATGGATGACCGTCGATTGTTCCATGTCAGACTACGGAGGTCGCCCCGCAACAGGACAGCACACAGCGTTCGACAAGGCTGATCATGATCCCCCCCAGGACTTCACATTGGATTGAGCATATGGCTCAGTACCTGGGAAGAAAGATCATCGATTAGAGTCGGGCCGAAGAGCCGAACGGGCCCTCGGACGAGGGACGGAGAAAATCGTCCGATCATCCCCCTAGCGCGTAGAGGAATTACCGCCTAAGGGTCTACCGTCAAGTAATCTTACGGTAAAACGGGGCCCAGGCCGCGAAACTTCCCGAAATATGGGCCATGTCCACAGTCCGACATGACCTGCGCCGAAGCCCGACTGCTCACCCGTCGTACGGCGGCACCGGCGCGATCGTGCCGGCGGAACCGCGGGGAAGCCGGGCCACCATTTCCCGGAACTCGCCGACCGTCACCGCCTGCCGCAGCGTGGCGAAGACCGCGCCGGCGCCGGCTCGCGCGGTCGCCTCGTCGACGCCGGCCCGCTCCCCCACCCGGCGCAGGAACTCCGCCGGCCCGAACGCCGTCGACCGGCCCTCGACCGCCTCGGTGCCCGGCGCCAGGTAGTCGCCCAGGTCGTCCGGGAGTTGCCCGGCCAGGTCGTCGGCCTCGCCACCGGTCACCCGCTCGGCCATCGTCTGCAGCACGGCCCGGGCGATGGCGGCGGCCTGCTCGGGCGGCAGCCCGGAGCGGCGGGACACCGCGTCCACGAAGCGGGGAAAGCGCACGGCGCCTCCTGTCGTCACCGGCCCCGCGCATACCCCCGCGCCGACCCGGCAAACGGCGGGCGCCGGCGCGACGGGTCAGCGCAGCCCGGCGGACGCCCGCAGGTGGTCGAAGATGAGCTGGTCGACCGGGGAGACCCGGTCCCGGTGGGCGTAACCGAGCCAGCCCACCTCGGCGATCTCGTTGGCCGCGCGCAGGGTGCCCCGGTACTCCGCCGAGTAGCAGGTCATCCGGACCAGCGTGCCCGCCGGATGGCCGTGCGCCTGCGCGGTGAAGGTGCCGACGTGCACGGCGCTCTCCGGCAGCACGACGACGCTCAACTCCTCGGCGATCTCCCGGCAGAGCGTCGCGAGGTCGGTCTCGCCCGGCTCCCGCTTGCCGCCGGGCAGGTACCAGACGTCCCGCCCCCGCGACCGGGTGCTGAGCACCCGCCCGCCCTCCAGCCGAATCCAAGCGATCTTGTCCACGTACCCCACAGCCCGCCACCTCCCACTCGACCCGCCGACTCATGATCGTCTAATCCGGAGCAGGGCGGAAGGCCGGGTCGGCGCCGGCGAAACCTCAGCCGATCATCGAGCCACCGCCCCGGCGGCGCGGGTGAGCACGCCGGCGGCGGCGAGGGTGCAGCAGCCGGCGACGGCGGCGAGCAGCGGGCCGTAGCCGGTGCGGTGCAGCAGGAGCGCGCCGGCCAGCGGTGCCGTGGCCTTGGCCAGCGTGACCGGCGCGGCGAGCAGGCCGGCGACCGCGGCGTAGCCGACGGTGCCGTAGCGGTCGGCCAGCAGCGCCGGGACGGCCAGGCTGGCGACGCCGAAGCCGAGCCCGAAGGCGGTGACGCCGAGGACCGCGCCGACCCGGGTACCGCCGGCCACCGCCAGGCCGAGCGCGGCGGCCGCCTGGACCGCGAAGATCACGGCGAGCACGGTGGGCACGGACAGCCGCCGCCGGGCGCCGGTGAGGACGAGCCGGCCGGTGACCGACAGGACGCCGAGCAGACCGGCCACCGCGGCGGCGAAGGTCGCGGCGTGACCGCGGTGGGTGAGGAACCCGACGAGGTGCACGGTCATGGTGCTGGTGGCCGCCCCGTGGGCGACGAAGGTGGACACCAGGATCCAGAACCGCGCGTCCCGCACCGCCCGCCGCGCCGCGCCCGGTGGCCGGGCCGGTCGCCCCCGGCCGCCGGCGTTGCGGGACGCGGCGCGGCCGGGGCGCGGGGGCCGGCGCACGGTGGCGGCGTGCAACGGCACGGTGGTCGCCGCGTGCACGGCGGCCAGGACGAGCAGCGCGCCGCGCCAGTCCAGGCGCGCGACGAGCAGCCCGGTGAGCGGCAGGAAGATCGTGCTGGCGAACCCCGCCACGATGGTGACGGCGAGCAGGGCCCGGTCCCGGCGGGGCGGCGCGTACCAGGAGACGATGACCGCGAAGGCCGGTTCGTAGAGGACCATCGCGCCGGTCACGCCGATGCCGATCATCACCGCGTAGAGCTGCCCGATGGTGTCCACCCGGGACCAGGCGAGCAGCAGCGCCGTGGCGGCCAGCGACCCGCCGGTCATCAGGCCGCGCCCGCCGTGACGGTCGAGCCACCGTCCGACCGGGACGGCGGCGAGCGCACCGGCGATCACGGACGCGGTCAGCGCGCCGGTCACGGCGGCCGTGGACGCGCCGAGGGCCGCCGCCATCGGCTCCAGCAGCACCGCGTACGCGTAGTAGAGGGTGCCGTAGCCGATGGTCTGGGTGACGGCCAGCGCGGCGACCATCCGGCGCGGCTGCCTCGCGGGGCGCCCGCCGAGCCCGGCGTCGGCGGGCGCTCCGGTGGCCGCGGCCATCAGCCGCCGCAGCAGCCGGCGTCGCCGCCGACGGTGGCCAGCGGGATCAGGCCGACCGGCGCGGCGAGCAGCCCACCGCTGACACCGGTGGCCAGCCCGCGGCCGGCTGGCGCGGCAGCCGGTGCGGTGCCGCAGCAGCTGTCCCCGCTCACCGGGTCCGCCGGGTTGCTGTTGCACACCCCGGTCTCGGGGAGTTCGAGCCGGACGTCGCGGGCGGCCGTCCAGTCGCCGGCCAGCGCGGCGACCACCGAGCGGACCTGCTCGTAGCCGGTGGCCATGAGGAACGTCGGCGCCCGCCCGTAGCTCTTCATGCCGACCGCGTAGTAGCCAGCCTCCGGGTGGGCGAGTTCGTCGACACCGTGTGGCGGGACGGTGCCGCAGGAGTGCTCGTTCGGGTCGATCAGCGGCGCGAGCGCCCGGGTGGCGCCGAGCACGGGGTCGAGGTCCAGCCGCAGCTCGGCGGCGATGGAGTGGTCCGGGCGGAAGCCGGTGGCGGCGACGATCCGGTCCACCACGATGGACTCCACGCCGCCGTCGGCGGCCCGCACCGCCACGGTGACGCGCCCGCCGGTCGGGCCGAGCGCGTGCACCGAGCGGCCGGTGAGCAGCCGGATCCGGCCGGCGTCGACGTGCTCGCGCAACCGGGAGCCGAGGGCGCCCCGGGCGGGCAGCGCGTCGGCGTCGCCACCACCGTAGGTGCGGGCCGGGCTGGCGCTCCGGATCGCCCAGGTCACCTCGGTGCCCGGTGCGCCGGCCGCCAGCTCGGCCAGGGACAGCAGCGTGTTCGCCGCGGAGTGGCCCGCCCCGACCACCAGCGTGTGCCGGCCGGCGAACCGGTCCCGGTCGGCGGCGAGCACGTCCGGCAGAGCGTGCTCCAGGTACGCCGCGGCCTCGGCCTCGCCGTGGGCGGGCAGGCCGGAGGCGCCGAGCACGTTGGGCGTACCCCAGGTGCCGGAGGCGTCGACCACCGCGCGGGCGAGCAGTTCCTCGCCGTCGGCCAGCCGGACCAGGAAGGGGGCCTGCTCGCGGCCGGCGGTGCGCGGCCGGTCCAGGCCGAGCCGGCTGATCGCCACCACCCGGGCGCCGAACCGCAGGTGCGGCTTGAGCTGCGGCAGCTCCGCCAGCGGCTGGAGGTAGTCGGTGGCGAGTTCGGCGCCGGTCGGCAGGGCGTCGAGGTCGGGCGCGACCCAGCCGGCCGCGTCGAGCAGCCGCCGGGCGGCGGTGTCGAGGTTGTACCGCCACGGGGAGAACAGCCGCACGTGGCCCCACTGGCGCACCGCCGCGGCGGCGGTGTCACCGGCCTCCAGCACGGTGCAGGGCAGGCCGCGCTCGTGCAGGTGCGCGGCCGCGGCGAGCCCGACCGGCCCGGCGCCGACGACCACCACGGGCAACTCGTCCAGGACGCTCATCAGGAACTCCTCTGTCTTGACGACAATCGAAACAAAAGGGCGGACGACGGCCCGGGCGGGCCGGTCGTACGACGGTCAGGTGACGACGGGACTGCGGCGTTCCAGCAGCACCACGTCGCGCCACCGGCCGTGGTGCCGACCGACCCGCTCCCGCACGCCGATGACCCGGAAGCCCGCTCGCTCGTGCAGGGCCAGGCTGGCGGCGTTCTCCGGGAAGATGCCGGACTGGATGGTCCAGATGCCGGCCGCCTCGGTCGAGGCGACGAGCGCGTCGAGCAGCAACCGGGCCACCCCGCGCCCCTGCGCGGCGGGGTCGACGTAGATCGAGTGCTCCACCACTCCGGCGTAGACCGCCCGGGTGGAGGTCGGCGTGACCGCTACCCAGCCGAGGACGGTGTCGTCACCGTCGACCGCCACGAAGCGGTGCGCGGGCAGCCGGCCGGCGTCGAACGCGGCCCAGGTCGGCGCCACCGTCTCGAAGCTGGCGTTGCCGCCGTCGAGGCCCGCCTGGTAGATCGCCAGGACCCGGTCGGCGTCTTCGGGTCGCATGGGTCGGACGGTGAGGTCGGCCATCAGCAGGCTCCGTTCGGGCTGGGGGCCGGTCGGCCCATCACCACGTCGGCGGCGGACGGGAAGCAGTCGACACAGGCGTCGTTGACCCGGTAGAGCCGGGCGGTGCCGGCCGGCTCGGCGAGCACGAACCGGACCTCGGTGAGGACCTTGAGGTGCTGGGACACGGTGGACTGGGCCAGCCCGACCGCCGCGACGATCTCTCCCACGCTCATCGGCCGCGCCTGGCGGGCCAGGTACTCCACGATCTGCACCCGGGTCGGGTCCGCCAGGGCCCGGAACCACGACGCGTACGTCCGCGCGGTCGCCCGGTCGAGCAGGTCAGCCACTCCGCCCCCTCTATCGTTAATCGCCGATCGGCGATGAAAGTGTAGCGGGTGACGGCGCGGCCAGCCGCACGGTGGCGACCACCAGCCGCGCCAGGGCGGTCAGGGTGGCCGGTTCGACCCGCTCTGCGGTGTCCGCCGGGCTGTGGTAGCCGGCCATGCCCGCGCCGATGCCGACGGCGGCGAACCCGGCGCCGCCGTAGCGCCGGTTGTCCGAGGCCACCGGCCCGGCCACCAGCGGTACGCCGACGTGCCGGCCGGCCTGGTCCAGCAGCGCGAGCAGCCGGTGGGCGGGCCCGCCCGCCTCCACGGCCGCCGCCCGGTCCAGCCGGCCGGCGCCGTCGACGTTGACGACGAGCGGGTCGGCGCCGGCGTCGCGCAGTCGACGGGCGTGGCGTGCCGAGCCGAGGGCGCCGATCTCCTCGGCGTCGAGCAGGGCGACGGAGAGCCCGACGCCGCCGGCCCCGGCGGCCAGGACCCGGGCCGCCTCGAGCACCACCGCGACGCCACTGGCGTTGTCCGACGCGCCCGGCTGCCGCAGCCCGGGGTGGTCGCCCACGCCGTCGTAGTGCGCGGTGAGCAGTACGTCGGGCCGGCCCGGTGCCGCCCGGCGGACAGTGGCGTGCAGGTTGGCGCCGGTGACGTCGAGCCGGCGCAGCGGGGCGTCGGCGGCCAGCCACCCCCGCGCGCCGGCCGCGGCGAGGAGCGCGCGGTGCGTGGCGGGGTCGAGGGTGAGGGCCGGCAACGGCCCCGGGTCCGGGCCGGCGAGGGTGGTGTACTGCCAGCCGTCGGCGTCGACGGGGCGGCTCACGAGCAGCCCCGTCGCGCCGTGCGCGTGCCCGTAGGCGTCGAAGAGGCTCATTCCCGCCGGCACCACCAGCCACCGGCCGGTTGGGTCGTCGGCGCCGGCCACCCCCAGCCCACCCCGCCGGACCTCCGGGGCGTACGCGGACGCGAGGTGGACGGCGACCTGCCGACCGGCGGTGAGGCGGTGCGCGGCGGTGCCGGCACCCCAGGTCACCGTGGGCGCGGCGGACAGGTCGGGCACCGCTCGCACGGGGAACTCGTCGGTCTCCACCGTCGCGCCGAGCGCGGCCAGCCGATCGGCGAGCCAGGCCCGGGCGGCCGCCCCGCCGGCGGAGCCGACCCGCCGGCCGGCGAAACGGTCCGCGGCGAGGGCGGCGACGGTGGCCACCATCCGGTCGCCGGAGATCTCCGCCGGCGGCGCGGGCGGGTCGGCCGGGATCATCCGCAGCACCCCTGCCCGGCGTCGACGGCGGCGGTCTTCGCCTCGGCGCCGCAGCAGGCGCCGACGGCCTCGGCCTCCTGCCGGGTGCCGCAACACGGGCCGGATGCCGCGGGCAGGCCGGCGGGCGGCAGGATCGAGCCGACCGCCTGGGCCGGACTGCCGCAGCAGCCGCCGGAACCGGTGACCGCCAGCGCGGCGGCCGGGTCGCCGGCGAACCCGCCGGCCGGCTGGATGTGCTCGCTCATCGTGGTCGCCGTCCCGTCGCTCATCGAGGGCTGATCATGGTGTGGACGCTGGTGCGCACGCGGTCGTAGCGACGCTCCGCGCGCTGCGAGGCGGTCGAGACCTGCGCGCAGGAGTCGCAGAAGCGCACTCCCGCCCGCGCCGCCACCAACCGTCGGGCCTTGCCGAACATGACGATCCCCTTCCCACGGAGCCTGTCTTGACGTCCGTCTAAGCAGAGACTTGCACGCTGATTAGAGAGATGTCAACCTAGAGGAATGTCAAAGCAGCCGACGCCGCTGACCGTCCTGGACGCCGAGACGCCGTGCTGCCCGCCGCTGGCGCAGCGCCGGGTGCCGGCGGAGACGGCCGCCGTCCTCGCCCCCGCCTTCAAGGCCCTCGGCGACCCGGTCCGGCTCCAGCTGATGTCCATGATCGCCTCGGCCGAGGGGGGCGAGGCGTGCGTCTGCGACCTCACTCCCGCCTTCGACCTCAGCGGGCCTACCATCTCCCACCACCTGCGGACACTGCGCGAGGCGGGCCTGGTGGACGCGGAGCGGCGGGGCACCTGGGTCTACTACCGGGCCCGCCCCGGGGTGCTGCGCCAACTGGCGGCCCTGCTCACGGTCGAGCCGGCCGGCGTCGCCTAGGCGTACCGCCGCCCCGGCTCACGGCCGGCCGCCGACGGCGGTGCGCGGCGGGGCGGCGCCGCGACCGGCCGGACACGTGCGCGGCGACGGCGGCCAGCACGTACGCCGCGTCGCGTCCCACCCCGCGCAGGGTGTTCGAGGAGAACGACCGCTGGAACTCCAGGCCGAGGTAGCCCAGCCCGGGATGGGTGGTGGAGATCCCGCCGCGCTGGCGGGGCAGGCCGTCATCGAGGGTGCCCAGCGGCGCCAGGTAGGCCAGGTGCGGGCGGTAGCCGGTGGCGAAGAGGACGGCGTCGACCCGCTCGGCGGTGCCGTCACGCCAGATCACCCCGTCGTCGGTGAACGCGGTGAACATCTCCCGGCGGGCCGGCGCGCCGGCGGCGATGGCGTCGCGGTACACCCCGGTGTCGAGCACGGCGGCGTGCCGGACCAGCCGGGCGAGCACCGGGCCCGGCAGCAGGTCCGCGCCGGTGACCCGGAGCCAGTGGTGCAGGTCCCGGCCCCGGATGCGCTGCGGCAGGAACCGTACGGGTGCGCGGGTGGCCAGGGTGACGTCGGCGTACGCGGCCAGCTCGTGGCCGACCTGCACCGCCGAGTTGCCGGCCCCGACGACCACGACCCGCCGCCCCGCGTACGGTTCCGGCCGGCGGTAGTCGGCGACGTGGCGCAACTCCCCCGCGTACCGGTCCTGCCCGGGCAGGACCGGCCGGTGCGGGTTGCCGAACGACCCGCTGGCGGCGACGATCCCGGCCGCCGCGAGTTCGTCACCGGCGTCGGTACGCACCAGGTAGCCGCCGTCGGGACGCGGCAGCACCGCGGCGACCCGGACGCCGGTGCGGATGTCGGCGTCCAGACCGGCGGCATAGCGGCGCAGGTACGCCACCACCTCGGCGCGGCTCGGGTAGCGCTCCGGGTCACCGCCGAAGTCGAGGCCCGGCAGGGCGCTGTAGCGCGCCGGCGAGAAGAGGGTGAGGCTGTCGTAGTAGTCGGGCCACGAGCCGACCGGTTCGGTGCCGGCGTGCAGGACGACGGGGCGCAGGCCGGCGGTCAGCGCGGCCCGGGCGGCGGCCAGGCCGGACTGGCCACCACCGACGATGACGAGGGGTTCGGTTCGCGGAGTCATGCGGGCGATCATATCGTCATTTTGTTGAATGACAATATGATGATGGTGCGGGAAGGTGGGAGGCATGCAGCAGGCGACGTCCGGACGACCGACATCCTCGACCGCGGGGCCGGTCGACGCCCCGTCTGGGCTGGCGCCGGAGACGCAGGAGTTCCTCAAGGCGCTGGGCAGCCCGACCCGGCAGCGGATCATGATGCTGTTCGCGCGGGGCGCGGAACTGTCAGTGGGCGAGGTGGCCGAGCGCACGGGCATCAGCCAGGCCACCGCCTCGCAGCAGTTGACGCTGCTGCGCCGGGGTCGGGTGGTGACGTCGCGGCGCGACGGGAAGACCGTCTACTACCGGGCGGACCGCGACGGCGCGCTCGCCGCGCTGGCCGAACTGCAGTCCTACCTGGCGACCTGCTGCTGATCGCCGCTCTCCGGGCCCGGCGTCGCCCTTCGCCGATCCGACGCCGCCGCCGCTGACGCCCGCCCCGGGCACCACGCTCAACTTGTCCACCAGCCGCGCCACCGAGGCGGAGAGGGCCCCGCGACTCGTCCCGGCTTGACAGTCGCCTACAGCTCAGCGACAGTTGACTCAATGAACGCTGAGCATTCCACCCTGGGCGACCGGGCCCGGGTCCACGCCGCCCTCGGCGACCCGGCGCGGCTGGCGATCGTGGACGCGCTCACCCTCGGCGACGCCTCGCCCGGCGAGATCGCCCACGCCCTCGACATGCCGACCAACCTGGTCGCCCATCACGTCAAGGTGCTCAGCGCGGCCGGGCTCGTCGTGCGCACCCGGTCCGAGGGCGACCGGCGCCGCACCTACCTGCGGCTGCGTCCGGAGACCCTGGCCACCCTCGGCACGCCGCCGCTGACCGGGGTGGGGCGGGTCGTCTTCGTCTGCACGCACAACTCCGCCCGCTCCCAGCTCGCCGCCGCGCTCTGGCGGCACCGCGCGCACGGCCCGGCCGCCTCGGCCGGCACGAAACCGGCCGCCCGGGTCCACCCCCGGGCGATCACCGTGGCGCACCGCCACCGGCTCCACCTCGACCCGGCCGGCACCGCACACGTCGCGGACGTGGTCCGCGACGGCGACCTGGTGGTCGCGGTCTGCGACAACGCCCACGAGGAACTCACCGGCCCGGTCCGGCCCCGGCTGCACTGGTCGGTGCCCGACCCGGTGCGGCTCGACACCGACGAGGCGTTCGAGGCCGCCTACACCGAGCTCGCCGACCGCGTCGACCGGCTCGCCCCCGCCGTCCACCGTCCCTGACGCCCGCCGCCCGCGCTTCGCGCCCCGAGGAGGAGACCCCTCATGTCCATCGCACTCCGGCGGCGCCTGCTGGCCGAGTTCCTCGGCACCGCCCTGCTGGTCGCCGCCGTGGTCGGCTCCGGCATCATGGCCGCCACCCTCTCCCCCGGTGACGTCGGCCTCCAGTTGCTGGAGAACTCGATCGCCACCGCGCTCGCCCTGGGCGCGCTCATCCTGGTCTTCGGCCCGGTCTCCGGGGCGCACTTCAACCCGGTCGTCTCGGCCGCCGACTGGTTCCTCGGTCGCCGCGCCGGCACCGGGCTGACCGGCCGCGACCTCGCCGGCTACACCCTCGCCCAGGTCGCCGGGGCGGTCGCCGGATCGGTCCTGGCGAACCTGATGTTCGACCTCACCGCCGTCGACCTGTCGGGCAGGGAGCGCACCGGGGCGCACCTCTGGCTGGGCGAGGTCGTCGCCACCAGCGGGCTGGTCCTGCTGGTCTTCGCGCTCGCCCGCTCCGGGCGGGCGTCGGCCGCACCGGCCGCCGTCGGCGCCTACATCGGCGCCGCCTACTGGTTCACCTCGTCGACCTCGTTCGCCAACCCGGCGGTGACGATCGGGCGGGCGTTCACCGACACCTTCGCCGGGATCGCGCCCGCCTCGGTGCCGGCGTTCGTCCTCGCCCAACTGGTCGGGCTGGCCGTCGGCGTGGGCCTGCTCGCCGTACTCCACCCCGACGCCGGCGCCGCCGCGGACCACGTCGTCGTCCCCGCCGACGACCAGGCCGCCCTCGACCGCTGACCCCGACCGCCGGAAAGGCACCCGATGACCGACAAACCCAGTGTCCTGTTCGTCTGCGTCCACAACGCCGGCCGGTCGCAGATGGCCGCCGGCTGGCTGCGCCACCTCGCCGGGGACGCCGTCGAGGTGCGCTCCGCCGGCTCGGCGCCGGCCGAGACGGTCAACCCGGCCGCCGTCGAGGCGATGCGGGAGGTGGGCGTCGACATCACCGACCAGACCCCGAAGCTGCTGGAGTACGCCACCGCCGAGTCCTCCGACGTCATCGTCACGATGGGCTGCGGCGACGCCTGCCCGGTCTTCCCGGGCAAGCGGTACGAGGACTGGAAGCTCGACGACCCGGCCGGAAAGGGCGTCGAGGCGGTGCGCCCGATCCGCGACGAGATCCGGATCCGGGTGGAGCGGCTGCTCGCCGAGCTGACCGACGGGCGCTGACGGCCCCACCCTCAGCAGTCGTCGGCGAGCACGTCGAGCAGCAGCGCCGCGGTCCAGCCGAACGCCGGCGAGCCCAGCCCGGCCCCGGTGTCGGGATGGAAGTACTCGTGGCAACCGGCCCCGGTCACCAGGTCCAGCATCGACCCGCGCAACCCGGCGGCCAGTTCCGGCCGGCCGTGGGTGAGCAGCCCGCGCCGCACCAGCCAGGTCGTGTTCAGCCAGCTCGGCCCGCGCCAGTACCGCAGCGGCTCGAAGTCCGGGGCGGTCCGGTCGTAGCTGGGCAACGGGCGCTCCATCCGGCCGGCCACCCCGAACCGCGCCGAGCAGGCCTCCACCACCAGCGCGTCGACCTGCCGGGCCGGCAGGTCGGGCAGGACCAGCGGGGCGAGGCCGAGCACCGTCCGCGCCGGGACCAGCCGGCCGGTGCGCAGGTCGAGCGGGTGGAAGGTGCCGGTCGCCGGGTCGTACAGCCGCCGCACCAGGGCCTCGGTGATCCCCGCCGCCCGCTCCCGGTGCGGTCCCGGGTCGGCGCCGACCACCGCGGCGATCTCGGCGAGCGCGTGCTCGGCGAGGCCCATCGCCGCGTTGAAAAGCGGGCACTCCACCAGGAACGGCTGCCGTTCGGCCAACCCGTCGTCGCGGTAGCCGTGGTCGCGGTAGGCGGCCACGATCGCCAGGTAACGCGCGTAGTCCAGGTCGGTGGGGCGGTGCGCGGCGTCGGCATGCGCGGTGTCGTGCCGGCGGTACGCGCGCATCACCGCCGCGTCGGCCGGCACCGCCGCCATCGGGGCGTCCCAGGCGGGGCTGTTGTCCAGCCCGGACTCCCACGGGTGCACGATGCTGGCCAGCCCGCCCCCGCCCGCGTCGCGCCGCTCGGCGAGGTAGCGCTGCTGGGCCACCAGCCGCGGATAGAGCCGGCCCAGCGCCGCCCGGGTGGCCGGGCCGGGGTCACGGCGGTGCACCAGCCAGGCGGCGAGCGCGTGCACCGGCGGCTGGACCAGCCCGGAGGTGGCCACCGCCGGCGCCGCCGCGGCCACCTCGGTACGCCAGAAGTCCGGTCCGGGAAAGTACGCGCCGACCCGCGTCGCCGGGTTGAACACGATGTGCGGCACCCGCCCGTCGGCCCACTGGGCCCGGAACAGGCTGTCCAGCTCCCGCCACGCCCGCTCGGGACGCACGTGCGCCAGCCCGATCGCGATGAAGGCCGAGTCCCAACTCCACTGGTGCGGGTAGAGCGTGCGCGAGGGCACCGTGTGGTCGTGCTCCCAGTTGCCGTCCAGAGTGGACAGCGCGAGACGGCGCAACCGGGTCAGGGTGCCCGCGCCGGCCGTCCCCGCGCTCACACCGGCCCCCCGCTGCGCTCCGCGCCGCCAGGAGACACCACCGCCCGGCACCGATGATTCGCTCGCTGACGCTCGCTCATGCCGCCGCCTGCCGGGGCTGGGCGTGCCGCAGCACCGTGGCGGCCTGCTGGAGGGCGCGTACCGGGTCGCCGCGCAGCCGGCACTCCAGGGCCAGCCAGCCCCGATAGTCGATCTCCAGCAGGGTCCGCAGCAGCGCCGGCCAGTCGAGGTGCCCGGCCCCCGGCTGGTAGCGGTTGGAGTCGCTGACCTGCACGTGCCCGAGATACGGCGCGGCGGCGCGCAGCGCCCGGTGCACGTCGTCCTCCTCGATGTTCATGTGGAAGGTGTCGGCGACCACCCGCACCGACGGCAGCCCGACCGCGGCGCAGAGCCGGACCGCCTCGTCGAGCCGGTTGACCATGTGGTCCTCGTACCGGTTGAGCGGCTCCAGGAAGAGGCGCACCCCCTCGGCGCGGGCGTGCTCGCCCAGCTCGCCGAGGGTGTCGACGAGCAGTTGCCGGTCGGCGGCGGGCGAGCGGGGCGGGTCGAAGGGTGGCAGCCGCCGGGAGAACATTCCCCACGCGGCGGGGGTCATCGCGCCCACCCCGCCGATCTCGGCGATCACCGACAGCTGGGAGCGCAGGTTGCGCACGGCGTCCCGGGACCGCTCGGCGTCGAAGTCGCCGATGAAGTGGTCCATCTCGACGCAGACGGTGGGCATCACCACCCCGGCGGCGCGGGCCCGGCGCAGCTCGGGCAGCCGGCGGGCCAGGGCGAGGTCGCCCCGACCGCGCAGCTCGATGGCGTCGTAGCCGAGCGCGGTGGCCAGGGCGTACTTCTGGATCAGGTCGGTGCCCGGCAGGAGCTGCTCCTGGCAGGCGATCGGAATGGTCATCTCATTCGCGGCGTGGATCCCAGCTCTTCAGTGCCGGGGGAACGCCGCTCCCTCCCCTCGGGCAACGTCTTGTCTGGACTGCCGGCATGATCTGGGGTGTGGGTGTGGTGGTGAAGCGGGCGTACAGGTACCGCTTCTATCCCACGGTTGAGCAGGCTGATCAGCTCAACCGCACCTTCGGCTGCGTGCGTAAGGTCTACAACCTCGCCCTGCAGGCGCGCACCCGCGCATGGTCGGTCGACGGACAGCGCAGCACCTACGTGCAGTCCTCGGCCTGGCTGACCGAGTGGAAACGCACCGACGATCTGGCGTTTCTCAACGAGGTGTCGTCCGTGCCGCTGCAACAGACGCTGCGGCACCTTCAGGCCGCCTTCGCGGCGTTCTGGAGCAAGCGTGCCCGCTACCCGCGGTTCAAGTCCAAGCGCAAGTCCCGGGCGTCGGCGGAATACACCCGCTCGGCGTTCCGCTGGCGCGACGGACAGCTCACCCTCGCCAAGATGGACGCACCGCTGGCCATCGCGTGGTCGCGGCCCCTGCCAGCCGAGCCGTCGACGGTCACCGTGTCCCGCGATTCGGCCGGCCGGTGGCACGTGGCGATCCTGGTCGAGGATCCCGGCGTGCAGCCCCTGCCCCCGCAGGCCACGGCGGTCGGCGTGGACGCGGGCATCACCAGCCTGCTCACCCTCTCCACCGGCGAGAAGATCACCAACCCGCGACATGAGCGCGTCGACCGACGCAAGCTGGCCAGCGCACAGCGCAACCTGTCTCGCAAGACCAAGGGCTCCGCCAACCGGGCCAAGGCCCGCCTGGCGGTGGCCCGCATCCACGCCCGCATCGCCGACCGGCGGCGCGATCACCTGCACAAGCTGTCGACTCGACTCGTCCGCGAGAACCAAACAGTCGTGATCGAGGACCTCAGCGTGCGCAATATGCTGCGCAACCACCGCCTGGCCCGCGCCATCTCCGACGCAGCCTGGTCGGAACTGCGCCACATGCTGGAATACAAAGCCGCCTGGTACGGGCGCACCGTGATCGCCATCGACCGCTGGCATCCGAGCACGAAGACCTGCTCGGCATGCGGACGGATCAACACCACGATGACCCTCGCCATGCGCGTCTGGACGTGCCCGGGCTGCGGCTCGGAACACGACCGGGACGTCAACGCCGCCAACAACATCCTCGCCGCCGGGCTGACGGAGAGGTAAAACGCCTGTGGAGGGCCGGTAAGACCCCACCCGCGCATGCGGCGAAGGCACGACCCAGCGAAGCAGGAATCCCCTCGGGCGACCGAGGGAATCCCCGCCCTTCAGGGCTGCGGAAGATGTCAACGGAACCTCAGCACGACTTGGAGGGCATCAGCGTCACCGCGGTCGAGCAGCGCCAGCGCGTCGGCCACCGCGCTGGCGTCGACGACGTGGCTCACCAGCGGCAGCGGATCGACGCTGCCCTCGGCCACCAGGTCCATGAAGGTGTGTGCGACGCGGGCACCGGTCCACCGGCCGGCCATGCCGGGCGCCGGCGTCGGCCCGGACACCTGGGCCGCCACCAGCTGGATCCGGTTGTGGTGGAACTCCTCGCCCAGGCCGAGCCCGTCGGCCTGGCCCTGGTAGAAGCCGGCGGCCACGACGCGGCCGGCGTGGGTGGTGGCCCGGATCGCCTCGTGCAGCGCCGGGTACGCGCCGGACAGCTCCAGGCAGACGTCGGCGCCGCTGCCGCCGGTGGCCCGGCGCAGCACGTCGGCCGGGGACTCGACGGCCGCGTCGACGACCAGCCGGGCGCCGAACCGCCGGGCGTGCGCCAGCCGGCCGGGCACCCGGTCGACGGCGACCACCCGGGCGCCGGAGAGGGTGGCGAGCCGGGTGGCGAGCAGCCCGATCACGCCCTGCCCGAAGACCCCCACCCAGTCACCGAGGTGCAGGTCGCCGGCGAGCACGGCGGTGAGCGCGATGGCGCCGGGCCGGGCGAAGACCGCGGCGAGCGGATCCAGGCCGGCGGGGAGCGGGTGCACCAGGTCGGCCGGCACCACCGCCTCGGCGCGGTGCCCCCAGATGCCCCACACGACCTGCCCGGGTTGCCGGTCGGTGACCTCGGGCGCGACCTCGACGACCTCGCCGACCTCCTCGTAGCCGAAGCCGACCAGCGGGTAGGGCACGGCGGTCTGCCGGGGCACGAACATCCGGGTGACGTCGTCCCAGTCCTTGCTCAGTCGGGGATTGCTGCCCCGGTAGAGGGTGAGCTCGGTGCCGGCCGAGATGCCGGAGTAACAGGTGCGGACCCGGACCTGGCCCGGCCCGAGTGGATCCGGGGGGCAGGGCTCGAGGCTGATCCTGCGCGGCCCGGCCAAGGAGACAACCCAGTTGACCATGAGTCACATCCCGGTAGCACTGGGTTCCATCCTAGAACAAAAAATCGGTATATGTCTTGTAATTGATCAATCGACGGCGTTGAATCCCTCATGTACCCTTCGAGAGGAGTGCCACCGATGTCAGCACCTCCGATGCGGATGCTCGCCGCCACCCTGATCATGACACTCACCGGGGCCAGCCTGCTGGCCTGCGGGGACGACGATTCCGGCGGCGACAGCAACAAGATCACGGTGTGGAGCCTGGAGGACGTGGCCGACCGGGTCACCGCCACCAAGGCGATCATCGCCGACTTCACCGCGAAGACCGGGATCACCGTCGACCTGGTCACCGTCAACGAGGACCAGTTCCCCTCCCTGATCGCCTCCAGCGCCGCCGCCGGCGAACTGCCCGACGTGGTCGGCTCGGTGTCGCTGGCCGGCGTCCGCACCCTGGCCGGCAACGAACTGCTGCACCCCACGGCGAACGGCGAGGTGGTGGATTCGCTCGGCCGGCAGACGTTCTCGCCGCGGGCGCTGGAACTGACCTCCGACGACGGGCGGCAGCTCGCCGTGCCCAGTGACGGCTGGGGTCAGCTGCTCGTCTACCGCAAGGACCTCTTCGCCGCCGCCGGGCTGCCCGCCCCCGACACGTACCAGAAGATCACCGACGCGGCGCGGCGGCTGCACCGCGACGGCGTCGCCGGCATCACCGCGGCCACCGCGCCCGGCGACGTGTTCACCCAGCAGACCTTCGAGCACCTGGCGCTGGCCAACAACTGCCAGCTCACCGACGACTCCGGCGCGGTGAAGCTGGACTCGCCCGAGTGCGTCGAGGCGTTCCGCTTCTACGGCGACCTGATGCGGAACTGGTCGGTCAAGGGCGGGCAGGACGTGGACACCACCCGGGCCACCTACTTCGCCGGCAAGGCCGCCATGCTGGTCTGGTCGCCGTTCATCCTCGACGAGCTGGCCGGGCTGCGCAACGACGCCAGACCCACCTGCCCGCAGTGCCAGGCCGACCCGACCTTCCTCGCTCAGAACAGCGGCTTCGTCACCGGGATCCAGGGCCCGAACGGCAGCGGACCCGCGCAGTACGGCGAGATCAGTTCCTGGGCGGTGCTCGACGGCGCCGCCGCCGGCCCGGCGAAGTCCTTCGTGTCGCACCTGCTCGACGAGGCGTACCCGCGCTGGTTCGGCATGTCACCGGAGGGGCGCTTCCCGGTCCGCAAGGGCACCACGGCCGAACCGGAGAAGTTCCTCACCGCCTGGAACACCAGCCAGGCCGGGGTGGACGCGAAGAAGCCGCTGGCCGAGGTGTACGGCGACGAGGTGCTCGCCGGGCTGCGCCGCAGCCCGGACACCTTCCAGCGCTGGGGCCTCACCCAGGGCCAGGGCAAGCTGGTCGGCGCGATCCTCGGCGAGCTGCCGGTGCCCAAGGCGCTCAGCGACGTGGTCGCCGGCAAGTCCGACGCCGCCGCGGCCGCCGGACGGGCCAAGAAGGACGTGGAGGCCATCAAGGCGGGCGTCAATTGACCACCACCGCACCCGGCACCGGCCGCTCCCCCACCCGGGAGCGGCCGGCGCCGGCCCGCCGCCGCCGGCCGCTCACGCTGCGCCGCCGCGAGTCCCGGGCCGGGCTCGCCCTGGTCGCCCCGACCCTGCTCGTCGTCGTCGCGGTGATCGGCATCCCGATCGTCTGGACGGTGGTGCTCGCCTTCCAGCGAGTCCGCCTGGCCACCCTGCGCCGGACGGGCCTGTTCGGCGAGTTCACCCTGAACAACGTCGAACGGGTGCTGAACACCCCGGGCTTCGCCGACACCCTCTGGACCACCCTGGTCTACAGCCTCGGCGCCACCGCCGGCTCGATCGCGCTCGGGCTGGTGGCGGCGCTCGTGGTCCGCCGGCCGTTCCGGGGCCGCACCCTGGTCCGCGCGTCGATGCTGCTGCCGTACGTGGCCCCGGTGGTCGCCTTCACCTTCGTCTGGCAGGTGATGCTGGACCCGCAGCTCGGCATCGTCAACGACTGGGGCCGGCGGTTCCTCGGCTGGGACACCCCGGTGCCCTTCCTGTCCCAGGAGTCGACCGCCCTGGCCACCGTCATCGCGTTCGAGGCGTGGCGCTACTTCCCGTTCGCGTTCCTGTTCCTGCTCGCCCGCCTCCAGGCGGTGCCCGGCGAGCTGGAGGAGGCCGCCCGGGTGGACGGGGCCACCCCCACCCAGCGGTTCCGGCACATCCTGCTGCCCCAGCTGATGCCGGTGATCGCCATGCTCGGCGTGCTGCGCTTCATCATGACGTTCAACAAGTTCGACGACGTCTACCTGCTCACCGGCGGCGCGGCCGGCACCGAGGTGGTCAGCGTCCGGGTCTACCAGTTCCTCACCGCCCGTACCGACATCGGCGCGGCCGCGGCGCAGGCCGTCGTGCTGGCCGTGGTGCTCGTCGTGTTCGTCCTGATCTACCTGCGCTTCTTCGGACGGAGGGTCGACTGATGGACCGGGACCGGGTCGAGACGGTGAGCCTGCGCTGGCTGCGCCGGCTGCTGATCGCGGCGTTCCTGCTGGTCACCGTCTTCCCCTTCTACTACATGCTGCTGCTGTCGGTACGCCCCATCGAGCGCCTCCTGCTCGACCCCGGCTCGCTCCTGGTCGGGCTCGGCGAACTGACCGTCAGCACGTACGCCGAGGTGCTGCGCACCGCCGACGACGGCGGCCGGGGCTTCCTCACCTTCATGCGCAACAGCGGGCTGGTGGCCGTCGCGGCGACCCTGCTCACCCTGCTGGTGTCGATCCCCGGCGCGTACGCCGTCTCCCGGCTGCGGTTCTTCGGCCGCCGGCAGGTCCACTTCCTGTTCCTGGCGGTCTACCTGTTCCCGTCGATCGTCATCGCGATCCCGCTCTTCGTGGTCTTCACCCGGGCCGGGCTGCGCGGCTCGCTGTTCGGCCTGATCCTGGTCTACATCTCGCAGACCCTCCCGGTCTCGGTCTACATGCTGAAGAACTACTTCGAGACCATCCCGGTCAGCCTGGAGGAGTCCGCGGCCATCGACGGGGCCGGCCGGCTCGGCGTCATCCGCCGGGTCAGCCTCCCGCTCGCCGCCCCCTCGATCATGGCGGTCGCCCTCTACGACTTCATGATCGCCTGGAACGAGTTCCTCTTCGCGCTGCTCTTCCTCGTCGACAAGCCGAACCGGTGGACGGTGTCGCTCGGGCTGGCGCAGCTCGCCGACGGGGTCGAGGTCCCCAAGACGGTGCTGATGGCCGGCTCGGTCATCCTCACCCTGCCCATCGTGATCCTCTTCTTCGCCAGTGAGCGCCTACTCACCGAGGGTCTCACCAGCGGGGCCGAGAAGGGGTGACGGGCCGTCGGCGGGGCGGACGCCGGTGACGCCCCGCCGACCACCCGGTCACCCGGCGCACACCCGCACAAACTGGCCGGTCAGTTACCCCACAGGCCGCCCCGTAGGCCGTAGCATCGGGGCCGGCCCGCCCCGGGCGGCCGGGGGCGACCCGGTCGACCCGCCGCGCGTGGACCGGCCGCGACGCGCACCAGCTTCTACCGACGCAGACAGAGGAACCGGCGATGAGTCAGACAGGGCAGGAGAACCACACGGGCACGGCGGGCGAGGACTACACCCGCCGGCTGCAACGACTGGGCGGCGCCCGGTGGAAGCAGGTGCTCGACGTGCAGGCGCCCTACCGCTGGAACCTGCGCCGGCTCCAGCTGGGACGCACCCTCGACGTCGGCTCCGGCCTCGGTCGCAACCTGATCAACCTGGGCCGCGACAGCGTCGGCGTGGACCACAACCCCACCTCGGTGGCGCACTGCCGGGAGCTCGGGCTGGAGGCGTACACCACCGAGGAGTTCCTCGCCTCCGAGTACGCCCGCCCGGGCGCCTTCGACTCGATGCTCGCCGCGCACCTGCTCGAACACATGCCGGCCGAGCAGGCCCGCGAGGTGATCTCGATGTACCTGCCGTACCTCCGCTCCGGCGGCCGGGCGGTGTTCATCACCCCGCAGGAGCGCGGTTACCGCAGCGACGCGACGCACGTCCGGTTCGTCGGCTTCGCCGAGGCGGCGGAGACCTGCCGCGACCTGGGGCTGACCGTCGAGCGGCAGTACTCGTTCCCGTTCCCCCGCGCGTTCGGCAAGCTCTTCACCTACAACGAGTTCATCACGGTGGCCCGGCTGCCCTGACGCCGCAGCGGCCTCGATAGCGTTGGGGGCATGGCCAACCCCACCCGCTGGGCCACCGACACCGGCCCGGAGCACTCGCAGTGGTACATCGACCGGTTCCGCCGGCTGGCGGCCGAGGGCGCCGACCTGGCCGGTGAGGCCCGGTTCCTGGACGCGATGGTGGCGCCCGGGTCGCGGATCCTCGACGCGGGCTGCGGCACCGGCCGGGTCGGTGCCGCGCTCGCCGCCCGCGGGCACACGGTGGTCGGGGTGGACGCCGACCCGGCGCTGGTCGAGGCCGCCCGGGCCGACCATCCCGGGCCACGGTGGCTGGTCGCCGACCTGGCCGAGCTGGACCTGGCCGCGGCCGGCGAACCCGAACCGTTCGACGCGGCAGTGGTCGCCGGCAACGTGATGGCCTTCGTCGCGCCGGGCACCGAGCCGGCGGTGCTGGCCCGGATCGCGGCGCACCTGCGTCCGGACGGCGTGATGGTGGTCGGCTTCGGCACCGACCGGGGCTATGCGCTGACCGAGTTCGACGCCCACGCGGTGGCCGCCGGGCTGCGCCTGGAACACCGCTTCGCCACCTGGGACCTGCGCCCGTGGCGGGACGACGCGGACTTCGCGGTGACCGTGCTGCGCCGCCCCGCCTGACGGGCGCTCAGGTCGGGGCGGCCACCACCCGGGCCGCCGCGGGGTCGAGGGTGGCGCCGGCGGGCACCAGGCTGACCAGCCCGGCGGGCAACCGGGCCGGCCGGACGTCGCGGTAGCCGAGCATGCCGAGCACCTCGCCGCCGGCCAGCACGTACCGCCGGCCCAGGTCGGTGACGACGGAGATCGCGCCGCCGCTCGCCCCGGGCGCGGCGACCGCCTCGACGACCGCGCCCCGGCCCGGCTCGACCAGGACGTGGTCGGCCAGCACCCCGCCGCCGGCCGGTGCCGGGGTACGGGGCGTGGCCCCGAGGTCGGGCAGGGTCGCGCCGAGCCGGACGTCGACCACCGCGCCGTCGTCGCCGAAGCGGGCGCAGAGCGCGGCCCCGTCCAGGGCGGCCAGCCTCGGCGGCACGGTCGGCGGGGCGGCCGGGCCGGTCGGCGCGAGGTCGGGCAGCTTCGGCAGCGCGGCGAACCGGCCCAGGGTGATCGACTCCGGCTCGCGCTGGCCGGTACGGGCGAGCAGCAGGCTGGCCTGGAGCTCGGTGATCCCGGCCAGCCCGTCGCGCAGCGCGACGGCGTACTGCCGGCCGCCGCCGGAGTTGCGCACCAGGTAGACGTCGCCGATCCGGGCGCCGGACACCCGCTCGGAGGGCTCACCCTCGTCGGGCAGTGCCAGCGGCGCCAGGTCGGCGCCCGCCGGGAGCACGTTGAGCAGGGCCGGGGCGACCGGGACCGCCCGGGCCCGGGTGGCCGCCAGCGCCGCGAGCACCCGGTTGGCGTCCCGGACGAGGTGCCGGCGGTGCTGCCAGAGCAGGTGCAGCCCGCCGTCCGGGTGCCGCAACAGCAGCGCGTCCTCGCCGAGCGGCCGGCCGCCGGCGGCGTCGACGCCGACCAGCAGCGCCGATCGGGGCGCTTCCGGCGCGGTCGGGGCCGGAGGCGCCGAGCAGACCGTCCAGGGCGCGGTGACCAGCCGGCCCGGGGCGGGCAGCGAGTCGGGGGCGTCGGCGATGCCGAGCGGGAGGCCGCGCGGCACGCCGTCGATGGAGCGGCGGGAGACCAGGACGGTCTTCGGCCGGTCCGCCCCGATGATCAGCAGCGCGGAGGCGTAGTTGAGCACCGGGTGCAGCTTCTGGTCCCGGTAGACGAACCGGGCGCCGGACTCCTTCTCCACGATCACCGCGCCGGCGTCGCGCCACTTGGTGCCGCCCCCGGCGAACAACCCGTAGAGCGCGGCGCCGCCCACCCCGATGGCCGCGACCAGGACACTGGCCAGCGCGGCGCCGGCCAGCCGCCGGAACGGCGACTGCGCCGGGTCGGTCTCGCGCATGACCAGCGCGGCGACCGCCCGTTGGACGGTGAACTGGTAGGAGTGCAGCTGGTCCTGCCGCGACGGCATGGGATCCCTTCCGGCGAGTCGGTCGGGGCACAGGATAAGCGCTGCGTCGATATCCCGACGACCCTGCGTCGCGGGCCACCGCGACCGGCTGGCGGCCAGGTACCCCCGGGGGTATGCTGGGCATCGTGAAGCTACGACCCGAGATGACGGCGGACGCGCTGACCCGGCTCAAGCGGGCCCGCGGGCAGCTCAACGCCGTGATCGAGATGATCGAGACCGGCCAGGACTGCCGCGACACGCTGACCCAGCTGGCCGCCGTCTCCAAGGCACTCGACCGCGCCGGCTACAAGCTCATCGCCTCCGGGATGCGGCACTGCAGCACCGCCCGCGAGCGCGGCGAGCAGCCGGAGATGACCGAGGACGAGCTGGAGAAGCTGTTCCTCGCCCTGTCCTGATCCGCCCTCCGTCCGCCCCGGTGTGACCACACCGGGGCGGGGTAGCCGCACGGGCGGACGTCTGCCCATCGCATACCCCCCAGGGTATTTCCGAAAGGATCGGCCATGACCGTCCAGGTCTCCGTCATCACCACCTCGTCGCTGGGTGACCGCAGCTACCTGGCCCACGACGGCGAGGTAGCGGTCGTCGTCGACCCGCAGCGCGACGTCGACCGGGTGCTGGCCCTCGCCGGCCGGCTCGGGGTCCGGGTGACCCACGTCGTCGAGACCCACCTGCACAACGACTACGTCTCCGGCGGCCGGCAGCTGGCCCAGCTGACCGGTGCCCGCTACCTGCTGGCCGACGCGGAGCGGGTCGACTTCGACCGCACGCCGGTGACCGACGGCGACGTGCTGCCGGTCTCGCACCGGATGCGGCTGCGCGCCGTCGCCACTCCCGGCCACACCTTCCACCACCTGTCGTACGTGCTGGACACCGCCGACGACGGCGGCTGGTCGCCGGCGGGTGTGTTCACCGGCGGCTCGCTGCTCTTCGGCACGACCGGCCGGCCGGACCTGCTCGGCCCGCAGCACGCGCACGACCTGGCCCGGCACCAGCACGCGTCGGCCCGCCGGCTGGCCGACCTGCTGCCCGACGGCGCCGAGGTCTGGCCCACCCACGGCTTCGGCAGCTTCTGCTCGGCGACCCAGGCCGACGCGCCGGAGTCGACCATCGGCCGGGAGAAGCAGGTCAACCCGGTGCTGCGGCTGGCCGCCGAGGAGTTCGTCAGCGAGATCCTGGCCGGCCTGGACGCCTACCCGGCGTACTACGCCCACATGGGGGTGGCCAACGCCGCCGGACCGGCGCCGGTCGACCTCACCCCGGCCACCCGCGCGGACGCCGCCGAACTGCGCGACCGGATCGCCGCCGGGCAGTGGGTGGTCGACCTGCGCAACCGCAAGGCGTACGCGGCCACGCACCTGGCCGGCACGGTCAGCCTCGGCCTGGACGGGCCGATGTCCACCTGGCTCGGCTGGCTGATCGACTGGGGGGTGCCGGTCACCCTGCTCGCCGAGACGCCCGAGCAGCTCGCCGACGCCCAGCGCGAACTGGTGCGCATCGGCATCGACCGGCCGGCCGCCGCCGCGACCGGCGCCCCCGCCGAGTGGGCCGCCGACCCCGCCGACCTGCGGCAGCTGCCCACCGCCGACTTCGCCGCCCTGGCCGCCGCGCAGGCCGGCCGGACCCCCGACGGCCTGCCCGCGCCCGACGTGGTGCTCGACGTGCGGATGACCAACGAGTGGCGGGCCGGCCACCTGGCGGGCGCGGTGCACCTGCCGCTGCCGGACCTGCCGAAGCGGCTCGCCGAGGTGCCGGCCGGCACCGTCTGGGTGCACTGCGGCTCGGGCTACCGGGCCACCGCCGCCGCCTCGCTGCTGGCCAACGCCGGCCGGCGGGTGGTGGTCATCGACGACCGGTACGCCGCGGCCGGGAGCGCCGGTCTCCCCATCGTCCACCCGGCCTGACGCCCGGATCGCCCGGCCCGGTCCCGCGCCCGCCGGGCGGGGCCACCCCGGCCGGAGCAGCCCGGCCGGGTGGCCCGCCGCGCCCGCCGGCCCGCGAACACCCGCCCTGCCCACCGACCTTGCCCCGCACCCGCCGACCCTGCCCCGCACCCGCCGACCGGCGGGGGCCGACCCGACCCGAGGAGACATGGACACCTCACCCGCCACCCTGGACGCGGCCACCCTGCGCGAGCTGATCGAGAGCGGCCGCCCGCCCCGGATCCTCGACGTGCGCACCCCGGGCGAGTTCCACACCGCGCACATCCCCGGCGCGTACAACGTGCCGCTGGACCTGCTCCGCGAGCACCGCGCCGAACTGCGCGCCCACCTCGACGACGACGTCGTGCTCATCTGCCGCTCCGGCGCGCGCGCCGCGCGGGCCGGGCAGACGCTGGCCGGGGCGGGCCTGCCCAACCTGCGGGTGCTCGACGGCGGCATGCTCGCCTGGCAGGCCGCCCGGGCGCCGGTCCGGCTGGGCCGGGCGCGCTGGGACCTGGAACGGCAGGTCCGCCTGGTCGCCGGCACGATCGTGCTGGCCAGCATCCTCGCCTCGGTGGTGCTGCCCGGCGCGAAGTGGGTGGCCGCCGCGATCGGCGCCGGGCTCACCAGCGCCGCGGTCACCAACACCTGTGCGATGGGCATGCTGCTGGGCAGGCTGCCGTACAACCGGGGTGCCAGCTGCGACCTCGACACCGTGGTCGGCCAGTTGCGCGACGGCGCGCCCGACGCGGGCCGGTCGTGACCGGCCTGGTCCTCACCGTCGCCGGCGCCGTGCTGATCGGGGTCAGCCTGGGGCTGCTCGGCGGCGGCGGGTCGATCCTCGCCGTACCGCTGCTGGTCTACCTCGCCGACCTGCCGGCCCGGGAGGCGATCGCCACCTCGCTGCTGGTCGTCGGGGTGACCAGCGCGGTGGCCGCCGTGCCGCACGCCCGCGCCGGCCGGATCCGCTGGCGCACCGGGCTGGTCTTCGGCGCCGCCGGCATGGCCGGCGCGTACGCCGGCGGCCGGCTCGCCGCGTTCGTCCCGCCCTGGCTGCTGCTCACCGGGTTCGCGCTGATGATGCTGGGCACCGCCACCGCGATGATCCGCGGCCGGCGGGACGCCGCCGGGGCACCGCCGCCCGGCCAGCTCCCGCTGCCGCGCGTGGTCGCCGACGGCCTGGTGGTCGGCCTGGTCACCGGCCTGGTCGGCGCGGGTGGCGGATTCCTGGTGGTGCCCGCGCTGGTGCTCCTCGGCGGCCTGCCGATGCCGGTCGCGGTGGGCACCTCGCTGGTCGTCATCGCGCTGAAGTCCTTCGCCGGCCTGGCCGGCTACCTGGCCAGCGTCACCGTCGACTGGCGGCTGGCCGCCGTGGTGACCGCGGCGGCGGTCGCCGGCAGCCTCGCCGGTGCCCGGCTCGCCGGACGGCTGCCCGCCGACGTCCTGCGCCGGGCCTTCGGCTGGTTCGTACTCGCGATGGGCGGGTTCGTGCTCGGGCAGCAGCTCCCCGCGCCGGTCCGCGGCGAGCCGCAGCTCTGGGTCGCCCTCGGCGCGGCGGCCCTGCTGGCCGGGTACGCCCGGCTGCTCGTCGCCGAGTGCGGCGGGCGCCGGCGCGGTCCGACCACCGCGCCGGTGTGCCGCGTCCTGCGGGCGCTCGCCGCCCGGTGACCGACGCGGGTCAGGGCCGCAGGATCAGCCGGATCGGGTTGCCCTGCTTGCTCTGCACCCGCCGCACCGCCTGCTCCGCCTCGGCCAGCGGCAGCACGTCGCTGACCGAGGCGGACAGGTCCAGCCGCCGCTGCCGGGCCAGCGACACCAGCTGCACCACGTGTTCGGCCTCCGAGCCGTAGTGCCCGAGCACCGCCTGCCGGAGGTAGTTGAACGAGCTGTCCGACGGGATCGTCACCGGCTGGTTGGCGATCCCGGCCAGCACCAGCCGCCCGCGCCGGCCGAGCACGGTGAGCGCCTGTTCGCGCACCGGGGTGACCCCGGCGAAGTCGAACGCCACGTCCAGCCCCCGACCGTCGGTCAGGCCCAGCACGGTGTCCCGGAAGGCGTTGTCCGCCGGGTCGAGCGCGGCGTCCGCGCCGAGGCCCAGCGCCCGCTCCCGGGCCGCCGCCAGCGGCTCCACCGCGATCACCGGGGCGGCGCCGACCAGCCGCAGCAGTTGCACGGCGTGCGCGCCCAACCCGCCGACGCCCCAGACCGCGACCGCCTCGCCGGGCCGGGTCCGCCCGGTGTCGGTCACCGCCGCCCAGGGCGTGGAGACCGCGTCGGGGATGATGCAGGCCTGCTCGAACGGCAGCTCGTCCGGGATCGGCACCACGGTCTCCTGGCTGGCCACCGCGTACTCGGCCCAGCCGCCGTCGTAGTCCACGCCCCGGGTGAACACGGTGCCGCGCCGGTCCCGCTCCCCCGCCTGGAGCAGCACCCGCTGGCCGGGCTGCCACCCCGCCACGCCGTCGCCGAGCGCGTCGACGACACCGGCCACCTCGTGGCCGAGGGTGACCACGTCGCCGGGCAGGTAGAGCGGGGTGAGCGTGCCGTCGATCAGGTGTACGTCCGACAGGCACACCCCGGCCGCCGCGACCTTGATCCGCAGCTGCCCCGGCGCCGGTTCGGGCACCGGCACCGTCTCCAGGCGCAGCGCCCGCTCCGTCAGGTGCAGCCGTCCGGCCAGCATCTCCGCCACTGTGCGTACTCCCTCGTCCGGGCCCCCCGTCCGGGGCCTCGGCCAGCCCGCATACCCGGCGACGGCGGATCGATGCGTTGCCGCCCGCCCGCGCGCCGGCACCGGCGCCGGGCGCCCGGGCGGGTAGCATCCCGGCCGGTGAGCGCGCGATTCGAGGAACTGGCCTGGCGGGAGACCCCGATCGGCGCCATCAGCCTGCGCCGGCGCCGCGACCCCTTCCTCGACACCGAGGTGTACGAGGTCAAGCTCGACGACGAGTACCTGATGTCCAGCCTCTTCCCGGTCGCGGAGATCGAACTGGCCCGGCTGGGGCTGGCCGCGCTGGCCGGGCCGGCGCTCGACGTGGTCGTCGGCGGCCTCGGCCTCGGCTACACCGCCCGCACCACGCTGGCCGACGACCGGGTCCGCTCGCTGGTCGTGGTGGAGGCGATCGAGGACGTCATCGACTGGCACCGGCGGGAACTGCTGCCCTTCGCGGCCGGCCTGGCCACCGACCCGCGGACCCGGTTCGTGCGGGCGGACTTCTTCGCCGCGGTCGCCGACGGCACCGGCCTCGACCCGGACGCCCCCGGGCGACGGTTCCACGCCGTGCTGCTCGACGTCGACCACTCCCCCCGCCAGGTGCTGCACCCGAGCCACGCCGACTTCTACACCCCCGACGGGCTGCGCCGGCTCGCCGCCTGCCTGCACCCGGACGGGGTGTTCGCGCTCTGGTCGGACGACCCGCCGGACGCCGGCTTCGAGGCGGTCCTCGCCGAGGTGTTCACCGCCGCACGGGCGCACGTGGTGCCGTTCGCCAACCCGCTGACCGGCGGGGAGTCCGCCAACACCGTCTACGTGGCGCACACCCCGGCCTGACCGCCCGCCGGGCGGGTGGGCGACCGAGGTCCACAGCGGACCGGTCGCCGATCCGACAGCGCCGCAACCTTCCCCCGCGACCACGCGTCTTGCGTGTGCCAAGGCCCGGACAGCCGGGCCGTACACGGGGGAGGAACCCATGACCCAGATCGCTCGACGCCGGATCCTGGCCGGGGTCGCGGCCGGCCTGCTGACCGCCGCGCTCGGCGTCGCCAGCACGCCGGGTGCGGCCACCGCGGACCCGGGCCGGAGCATCCGCCTCTGCGCCCTGCGCCCGCTGGCCTACCCGGCGGACTCCTACCGGGCGTCGGCCGACGCCATCGACCCGAGCGGCCGGTACATCGCCGGTTCCGGGCTGCGGACCACCGGTGGCGTCAACCAGCGGCTGCTGCTGGTCTGGGACGGCGGACGGCTGACCACCGTCGAGTCCGCCATCGCCGACACGGTGGTCGACGTCAACTCCAGCGGGGTGGTGGTCGGCAACGGCTGGGAGAACAGCATCGGCCGGCCGTGGCGCTACCAGGCGGGCCGGGTCGAGTTCCTGCCCGTGGTGCCCTCGTACGGCATCTGGGTGACCGGGATCAACGGCGCCGGTGACATCGTCGGGTACGGCACCTCCGCCACGACGAACGAGAGCTTCCCGCTGCTGTGGCCCGCCGCCCGACCGGGCACCGTCGAGGTCCTCGACGCCCCCGCCACCGGGCAGACGGACGGGATCACCGAGGAAGGCACCATCGTCGGCACGGGCGGCTCGTTCACCGAACCCACCGGCTGGGTGCGCACCCCGGACGGCGAGGTCCGGGAGCTGACCGTCCCGGGTGCGCGGTCAGCGCGTGTGCTGGGCGCCGGCGGCCGGTACGCGATCGGCTGGGTCGACCTCGGCGGCCCGAACACCGTCAAGGTGCGCTGGGACCTGACCAGTGGCGCCAGCATCGGCATCGACCCCCGGTTCGAGTGGCTGACCGACGTCAACCGGCACGGCGTGGTGGTCGGTGGGGACCGGATCAGCCGGGGCACCGGCTCGGTGGTCCTGCCGGGCGGCGGCACCGGCGTCGGCATCGGGGCCACCGCGATCTCGGACAACGGCATCGTGGTCGGCTTCCAGAACGGCACCCGGATCAGCCCGGTCCGCTGGACCGGCTGCTGACGCGGCACCCCGCTCGCGGGAGGTGGCCCGCGACCGTCGTCCGGCGGTCGCGGGCCACCGGCGGGTCAGCCGACGGGTGGGCCGATCCGCAGGACGCGCCGGGCCCGCCGCCGGTCCAGCCAGTGCGGCGCCGGCGGGTCGGTGGGCTCGGCCCCGGTGACCAGGTCGAGCAGGATCAGCACCCAGAAGCCGGCGGCGCTGCCGATGTTGCGGGCCCGACCGGGTTCCGGCGCGCCCGGCGGGAGCACCACCTGCGCCCACCGCCAGGCGATCCAGGCCACCTCCGGGTCGGGGTGGGGCTCCCCGCGCCGGCTGAGCCGCCGGACCTCGCGGCGGGTCGCGGCCGGCAGCCGCCACCAGCCTCGCAGCGCCGTCATCCGATCGTCTTCGGCGGGTCGCGCCGCCATCGCCTCACCGGAGTCCATGACCGGCAAGGATAGGTCGCCGCCGCACCCGGCCGGCCGGGTCAGAACCAGTCCTCGCGCATCTCCAGGGTGGTCCGGTCCAGGCTCTCCAGCAGGTCGAACTGCGGGCCGGTACGGGGCAGCTCGTACCGGAAGAAGTACCGGGCGGCCTGCCGCTTGCCGGCGTAGAAGGCCACGTCCTCGGCGGTGTCGGTCGGGCCGGTGGCGGCGTCGACGGCGAGCAGCTGCTCCAGCCACATCCAGGCGATCACCACGTGGCCGACCGCCTCCAGGTAGACGCTGGCGTTGGCCAGCGCCAGCTCCGGATCGCCCCGCTCCCACAGCCGCCGGGTCACCAGGGCGACCCGGTCCAGCGCGGCGCCGAGCCGGGCGGCCAGCTCGGCGGGCTCCCCCTCGGCCTTCCAGGCCCGGGCGACGGTGGCCCGGACGGTGTCGACCAGCAGCGCCAGCCCCGCCCCGTCGCGCATGGTCACCTTGCGACCGAGCAGGTCCAGCGCCTGGATGCCGTGGGTGCCCTCGTGGATCGCGTTGAGCCGGTTGTCCCGCCAGTGCTGCTCGACGTCGTAGTCGCGGGTGTAGCCGTAGCCGCCGTGCACCTGGATGGCCAGGTCGTTGGCGGCCAGGCACCACTGCGACGGCCAGCTCTTGGTGATCGGGGTGAGCACGTCCAGCAGCAGCCGGGCCCGGTCCCGGTCGGCCTCGGCGGGCGCGGTCCGCTGCTCGTCGAGCAGCCGGCCGCAGTAGAGCACCAGCGCGAGCGCGCCCTCCACGTAGCTCTTCTGCGCCAGCAGCATCCGCTTCACGTCGGCGTGGGCGACGATCGGCACCTGCGGCGCGGTCGGGTCCTTGTCGGCCACCGGCCGGCCCTGCGGGCGCTGCCGGGCGTACGCCAGGGACTTCAGGTAGCCGGTGTAGCCGAGCGCCGTGGCGCCGGCGCCCACCCCGATGCGCGCCTCGTTCATCATGTGGAACATCTGCGCCAGCCCCTGGTGCGGCTCGCCGACGAGATAGCCGACCGCCCCGGCGCGCCCGCCCGGGCGGTGCACCCCCTCGCCGAAGTTGAGCAGGGTGTTCGTGGTGCCCCGGTAGCCCATCTTGTGGTTCAGGCCGACCAGCACCACGTCGTTGCGGGCGCCCAGCGCGCCGGCGGCGTCCACCAGCACCTTGGGGACGATGAACAGTGAGATGCCCTTGACCCCCGGCGGGCCGCCGGGGATCCGGGCCAGCACCAGGTGCACGATGTTCTCGGCGAGTTCGTGGTCCCCGCCGGAGATCCACATCTTGGTGCCGTGCAGCCGGTACGTCCCGTCGTCCTGCGGCTCCGCCCGGGTGGTGATGTCCGCCAGCGAGCTGCCGGCCTGCGGCTCGGACAGGCACATGGTGCCGAAGAAGCGGCCCTGCACCATCGGCCGGACCCAGGTGTCGACCTGCTCGGCGCTGCCGTGCGCCAGCAGCAGGTTGGCGTTGCCCAGGGTGAGGAACGGGTACGCCGAGGTGGCCACGTTGGCGGCCTGGAACCAGGCGGAGCAGGCCGCCGAGACGGCGTGCGGCAGTTGCATGCCGCCGACCGAGGAGTCCAGGCTGGCGCCCAGCAGCCCGGTCTCGGCGAACACCTCCAGCGCCGCCTTGACCTGCGGGATCAGCCGCACCCGCTGGCCGTCGAAGGTCGGCTCGGTGAGGTCGGCGGCCCGGTTGTGCGGGGCGAACCGCTCGGTGGCCACCCGCTCGGCGAGGTCCAGCGCCGCGTCGACGGTCTCCCGCGAGTGCTCGGCGTAGCGGGGCCGTTCGGTCAGCCGCACCACGTCCAGCCACTCGTGCAGCAGGAACCTCAGGTCACGGCGGGAGAGCAGGGTGGACGGCACGGGTCTCCTTCCTCGGCGGGCCGCCGGCACCGCGATCCGGTCCGGCCACCCGTCCGCAGCTCATCCTGACCGATCGCGCCGCCCGACGCAGCAACCGCGCGTCCGTGCCGCGCCCGCGCCGGATCCGCTCGGGCCGGCCCGCCCCCGTCCCGCCGGGCCTGCCCGCCCGCCGCCCCCGTCGGCTACACCGGCCGCCAGGACGCCGGGTCGTCCCACCCGTCCACCAGCCGGAGGGACGCGGCCAGCTCGAGCGCGCCGGTCCGGCCGCCCACCGCCGCCTGCCCCGCCACCGTCTCCGGGTTGACCTCGGCGACACAACCGGTGCAGCCACCGGGCAACTCGCCGACCCGGTAGACGCCCGTACCGTTGGAGAACTCGTCGGCCATGGCCCGCCGGCCGGCCACGGTGAGCCCGGCCTTGAATTCGCCGTCCTTGAAGATCCCGTTGCTCACGCCGAGCATGTAGTCGGAGCGGACCTCCGCCGAGCCGACGTTCTCCGGCAGCACGTACCGCAGGCTCGCGTCCAGCCACCCGCCCCGGAACGTCCGTATCTCGGTGCCCTCCAGGACCGCTCCCCCGGGGGCGGCGACCGACGCGAAGGGCACGGTCACCGGCCGCTCCTCCCAGACCAACCCCTCGGCGATCTGGCGGGCGAGTTCCTCCGGGCGGTCGTACTCCCAGACGCTGATCGCGATCCAGCCGTCCGGGGCGTACTGCCAGGAGAGCACGGCAGCGTGCTGGTGGGTGTAGAAGAACGCGGGCTTGCCGTTCACCGGCGCCACGGGCGCGCCGGGCAGCGGAACCTCTGGCGGGGGACCGCCCATCCGCCGGTCCTCGACCCGTTCCCGCTCGTTGAAGAAGACGTCCACCCCCCGGGCACCCATCCGGACGGTCACCGACGCGGAGAACGCCATGATCGGGCCCGCCTCGACCGGTCCGCCCGGGCTGATCGCGTCCGGCACACTCGCGTTGACAGTCACCATCCGGACGTCCGTCTCGTAGGTCTGGTGGCCCACGTTCGGGGGCAGCGAGCCGAGCCGGAACGGCTGGCGGGTCGGGTCGAACCGCTCGGGCGCGACGGTGGGCGGCCCGGCCGTCGGTGACGCGCTGTCGGCCGGCGGGACCGTCCGCGCGGCCCGGGGGCCACCGGCGAGGACGGTCCCGCCGAGCAGCGCGACCACGGTCAGCACGGCGGCCGCCCCGGCGACGGCGAACCGCCGCCGCCGCAGCATCCGCTGGCCGCCGGTGACCAGCTCCTGCGCCGGCACGCCGCCGGGCGGCAGTTCGTCGGCCACCCGGTGCAGCAGGAGGCGGACCGCCCGCTCCTCGTTGTCGTTCACCGCGCCACTCCCTCCGAGTCCGTGTCCACCGGCAGCCAGCGGCGCAGCGCGGCGAGGCCCCGCGCGGTCTGGCTCTTCACGTTGCCCGTCGAGCAGTCGAGCACCGCGGCGGTCTGCTCGACGGAGAGGTCCGCGTAGAACCGCAGCACCAGCACGACCCGCTGCCCCGGCGGCACCGACGCCAGCGCGCGGCGCAGCGTCACCGCGTCCACCACGGCCTCGTCCGCGCCGGGTGGATCACCGCGCGGCACCGGTTCGGGCGTACGGTCCAGCAGCCGCACCCCCCACCAGCGGGACCGCCGCTCCTCCTGGAAGACGCGCACCAGCATCCGGTGCACGTACGCCTCGACGTCGTCGGCGCCCCGCACCCGGGGCCACTTGAGGTAGAGCTTGGTCAGCGTCTGCTGCACCACGTCGTCGGCCCGATGCTGGTCGCCGGTGAGCAGGTAGGCGGTGCGGCGCAGCTTCGGGGTGGTGGCCGTGACGAATTCGACGTACTCGTGCCGTTGTGTCGCCTGCATCCATCACTCCCGTCCGCCGCCGTCACCGTAGGGATGGGCGCGGCCCCCGATCCGGTTGCACGCGCCCGCGACGGGTCAGCCCAGCTGACCGACCAGGTGGTCGACCAGGTCGCGGGGCAGGCCGTGGGTGTCGTGCAGCCAGCGGTAGTCCTCGCCGGTCAGCGGCCCCCGGGAGCGCCGCCGGGTGACCACCGGCCGGCCCCGCCGCAGCAGCTCCCGGAACCGGCGCTCCTCGTCGCCGAACACGTCGCGCACCTCGCCGACCCCGGTACGCTGCCCGAACCCGTCGAGGGTGTGCCGGATCGGCTCGGTCGGCAGGTCGCCGAGGCTGCGGGACGCGTCGTCGCGCCACAGCGTGGTGAGCACCCGGCGGACCAGCCGGCGCAGCACGTATCCCTGGCCGGTGTTCGACGGGCGCACGCCGTCGCCGACGACGACCACGCCGGAGCGGAGGTGGTCGCAGACCTGGCGCAGCGGCACCTCGTCCAGCCGCCACAGGCCGCCGACGCCGCGTACCCACGGTCGCAGGCCGTCGCATTCGAAGACCGACCGGGTGCCGCCCAGCACCATCTCCAGCCGCTCCAGTCCCATCCCGGTGTCCACGTTGGGCTGCCGCAGCGGCTCCAGCCGGCCGTCGTCGTGCCGGTGGTAGCGCATCTGCACGTGGTTCCACACCTCCATCCAGCGCTCGTCGGTGCCGGGCGTGCCGCTGGGCGGGCCGTCCCCGGTCCAGACGAAGATCTCCGAGTCCGGCCCGCAGGGTCCGGTCGGGCCGTTGGACCACCAGTTGTCCTCGCCGCGGGTCAACTCCACCGGTACGCCGAGTTCCGCCCAGGTCTCCAGCGAGACCCGGTCCGGTCCGAGCTGGTCGTCGCCGCCGAACACGGTCGCGTGCAGCCGGTGGGAGTCGACCCCGAAACCCTCGCGCAGCAGCTGGTGGCCCCAGCGCAGGCTCTGCGAGACGTCGTAGTCGCCGAGCGACCACGAGCCGAGCATCTCGAACACGGTCAGGTGGGTGCGGTCGCCGACCTCGTCCAGGTCGGTGGTGCGCAGGCAGCGCTGGACGTTCACCAGCCGGCGGCCCAGCGGGTGCGGGCGGCCCGCCAGGAAGGGCGTCAGCGGGTGCATCCCGGAGGTGGTGAACAGGACCGGGTCACCCGGCGGCGGGATGAGCGAGCTGTCCGGGACCGGCAGGTGTCCGCGCTCGCGGTAGTAGTCGAGGAAGGTGCTGACGATCTGGTCGCGGTTCACGGCGGTGGCCTTTCGGGTCGTGACGACCGGAAAGGGTCCGCTGGCGCGGCAAGGGCTGCCCCGGAGCGCGAAGAAGCCGGCGGACCGTTTCCGGTCGCCGGCGAAGGGGTCGGGAGATCAGGCGGCGGCGACCGACGAGCTGGCAGCTCGTGCGGCCGCGGCGATGCGTCGGCGCCTGGACTCCATGCCCCCGACTGTACGTCGCCCGGGCGCCGCCGCCCACCGGGTTTCCGCCGGCGCCCGCCCCTCCCCGGGTGCCGGCGAGCCGACCGCGGGCCGGGGTCGGCCCGCCGGACGGCACCGCGGGTGCCGGATCAGCCGCCCAGGGACGGCGCGAGGACCCGCGCCGGCCGGTCGTCGGCCGGGCTCGGGTCGGCCGGGCTCGCGGCGGCCGGGGTGCGGTTGGGCAGGGAGAGCCGGAAGACCTTCCTCCAGGCGGAGAAGACCTGCCGGGGCAGCGACCCGGTGGTGTAGCGCAGCCCGTACCGGTCGAAGAGGGCCCGCACCTCGGGGGCGATCTCCTGGTAGCGGTTGCTCGGCAGGTCCGGGAAGAGGTGGTGCTCGATCTGGAAGGACAGGTTCCCGGTCATCAGGTGCAGCAGCCGGCTGCCGCTGATGTTCGCCGACCCGAGCATCTGCCGCAGGTACCACTCGCCGCGGGTCTCCCCCTCGATGGAGCGCTTCTCGAAGGTCTCCACGCCCTCCGGGAAGTGCCCGCACATGATCACCGAGTGGCTCCACAGGTTACGGATCAGGTTCGCGGTGAAGGTGGCGGCCAGGGTGCTGAGGAACGACGGCCCGGACAGCAGCGGGTGCAGCACGTAGTCCTTCAGCACCTGCCGGCGGATCTTGCGCCCGACCGCCTTGGCCCGGGCCCGGAACTGCGGGTCCCGGTGCCGCCCCCGCTGGAGGTTCTTGCCCAGCTCCAGGTCGTACGCGGCGATGCCGTACTCGAAGAAGCACGCGTTGAGGAAGTTCCACAGCGGCTGGCCGAGGTGCATCGGGTGCCACGGCTGGTCCTCGTCGACCCGCATGATGCCGTAGCCGAGGTCGTTGTCCTTGCCGACCACGTTGGTGTACCGGTGGTGCAGTTCGTTGTGCGAGTGCTTCCACTGGTCCGCCGGCGAGACGTGGTCCCACTCCCAGGTGGTCGAGTGGATCTTCGGGTCGCGCATCCAGTCCCACTGGCCGTGCAGGACGTTGTGCCCGATCTCCATGTTCTCCAGGATCTTCGCGACCGCGAGACCGGCGGTGCCGACCACCCAGGCCGGCGGGAAGAGCGAGAACAACAGCACCGCCCGGCTGCCCAGCTCCAGCCGCCGCTGGGTGGTGATGACCCGGCGGATGTACGCGGCGTCCCGCTCGCCCCGGCTGGCCACCACCCGGTCGCGGATCGCGTCCAGTTCCCGGCCGATGGTCTCGATGTCCTCGGCCGTCAGGTGCGCGATCGGGTTGTCGGGCTTCTTCTGCAGCACAGTCATGTCGGGGCTCCGATCAGAGGTCGAGGTCGCAGGGCCCGGCGGCCGCGGACACGCAGGTCTGCACGAGCACGCCGTCGCCGGGCACGGCGGTGGTGAGCTGGCCGTTGCGCAGGTCGCGGACGGCCCCCTGGCGCAGCGGGACGACGCAGCCGAAGCAGATGCCCATCCGGCAGCCCGAGGGCATCAGCACCCCGGCCCGCTCGCCGGCGTCCAGGATCGGGGTGGCGCCGTCGGCCTCGACGGTCACCGCGGCCCGGGCGAAGGTGAGCGTCCCGCCCTCGCCGGGGGTCACCACTGTCGGCCGGAACCGCTCGGTGTGCAGCCGGTCGGCGCACCCCCGCGACGTCCAGTGCTCCTCCAGCGCGTCGAGCAGGCCGACCGGCCCGCAGGCCCAGGTCTCTCGGTCGAGGTGGTCGGGCACCAGGGCGTCGAGGTCGGCGACGCCGAGCAGGCCGTCGGTGTCGGTGTGCCGTTCCACCAACCGGATCACCCCGTCGGCGGCGAGCCGGCGCAGCTCGGCGCCGAAGATCACGTCGGTCGCGGTGGGCGCGGAGTGCACCACGACCACGTCCGCACCGGCGAGCGCACCCGCGCGCAGCATCCCCATCACCGGGGTGATCCCGCTGCCGGCGGTGAGGAAGAGGACCCGCCGCGGGGCCGGTTCCGGGAGCACGAAGTCGCCCTGGGCCTGGTCGAGCTGCACGACCGTCCCGGGTCGCAGCCGGCGGACGAGGTGGTTGCTGACCAGCCCGTCGGGGATCGCCTTGACCGTCACGGTGATCGGGTCGGCGCGCCGGCCGGGCGCCGAGGTGACCGAGTAGGCCCGCCACTGGCGTACGCCGTCGACGTCGACGCCGAGCCGCACGTACTGCCCCGGGGTGTGCCCGCGCCAGCCACGGCCCGGCCGGATGACGAGCGTCGCCGCGTCCGGGGTCTCCGGGCGGACGGCGAGGATCCGGCCGCGCAGGTCCGCCGAGCGCAGCGGCGCGACCAGGTCGAGGTAGTCCTCGGGCAGCAGCGGGGTGGTGACCGCGGCGGCCAGCCGGAGCAGTCCGCCCCGGACGGACCGCTTTGCCCGAGAGGCGGGGACTGTCGTGGTCATACCTCGATGGTCGCGGCGCCCTGGCATAAAATCTTGGCCCAGGCGGGTGAAGCGGTCCCGCATTCTTGTGCGGAGGGAACAACTCGTGACGGAGGGTACCGGGGCGACGCACCGCGCGGCCCGGCTGGAGCTCGACGAGCGGGTGGCCGACGCGCTGCGCGACCGGCTGCCGCTGCTCGCCGAGCGTACGGTCTCCGCGATCACCGCCGAGGTGCCCAGCTACTCCGGCGCCCTCACCGGCCAGATGCGCGCCAAGATCGCCAACGCGGTGCAGATCGCGCTCGGCACCTTCCTCCAGCTGATCGAGCGGCCCCGGACGGCCGATCCGAGCACCCCGCTGGTCCCCGCGCTGGAGGCCGCGTACGCGCTGGGCAGCGGCGAGGCGCGCTCCGGGCGGAGCATGGACGCGCTGCTGGCCGCCTACCGGGTGGGCGCCCGGGTCTCCTGGCGGGAGATGGCCGCCACCACCGTCGAGGGCGGGCTCGCCGCGGCGACCGTCGCCGAGTTCGCCGAGCTGATGTTCGCCTACATCGACGAGCTCTCCGCCGCGAGCGTCGCCGGCCACTCCGACGAGCTGGCCAGCGCCGGGCGGGCCCGGCGGCGCAACCTGGAACGGCTGACCCAGCAGTTGCTCACCGGCGAGCCGGAGGAGGTGCTGCTGCGCAGCGCCGAACGGGCCGACTGGCCGCCGCCGCAGACCCTCACCGTCGTCCTGCTGCCGCGGGCCAACCTGCGCTCGGCGCTGGCGCTGCTCGACGAGCACACCCTGGAGAGCGCGGAGGACCTGCCCACGGCGGAGCCGGACGCGGAGCTCGCCGTGCTGCTCGTCCCGGACGCGCACGGCGACCGGCGGCGCCAGCTCGCCCGGGTGCTGCACGGCCGGCGGGCCGTGCTCGGCCCGGCCCGCCCCTGGACCCGGGCGGCGTACGCCTACCAGCGGGCCGTGCGGGCACACGCGCTCGGCATCGACCACCCGGCGGACGGCGCCGCGCTGGACACCGAGCAGCACCTGGCCGAGCTGCTGCTCGGTACCGACCCGCAGGCGCTGGCCGACCTGCGGGCCCGGGCGCTGGCGCCGCTGGCCGGGCTGCCACCGGCCACCGCCGACCGGCTCGCCGAGACGCTGCGCTCCTGGCTGCTGCACCACGGCCGGCGCGACGACGTGGCGGCCGACCTCTTCGTCCACCCGCAGACCGTCCGCTACCGGATGGGCAAGCTGCGCGAGCTGTACGGCGACCGGCTCACCGACCCGGCCAGCGTCCTCGACCTCACGGTGGCCCTGGCGTTCCGGCAGCCGCCCGGGCCCGACGCGGTGGATCGGGTCTGATCCCCGGATCGGGTTGCCGAGCCGGTGGTGTTGGTGCTATATCCGGGATTAGCAGTCCAACCCTGTGAGTGCTAACGGTACCGGGGACGGGCGGTGGGCCCTGCCGTGCGCGGTGCGCGCCGGCCGGGGTTGCCGTCGCGGGCGCCGCCTGACCGCCGGACCGGTGTGTGCGGAGGGCAAGTAATGGCAGCAAAGATGATCGCGTTCGACGAAGAGGCGCGCCGCGGCCTCGAGCGGGGCATGAACCAGCTCGCCGACGCCGTGAAGGTGACCCTCGGCCCCAAGGGCCGCAACGTCGTGCTCGAGAAGAAGTGGGGTGCCCCCACCATCACCAACGATGGGGTGAGCATCGCCAAGGAGATCGAGCTCGAGGACCCGTACGAGAAGATCGGCGCCGAGCTGGTCAAGGAGGTCGCGAAGAAGACCGACGACGTGGCCGGTGACGGCACGACGACGGCGACCGTCCTGGCCCAGGCCCTGGTTCGTGAGGGCCTGCGCAACGTGGCCGCCGGCGCCAACCCGATGGCCCTGAAGCGGGGCATCGAGGCCGCCGTGGCGCAGGTGACGGAGAACCTGTTGCAGCAGGCGAAGGAGGTGGAGACCCGCGACCAGATCGCCTCGACGGCGACGATCTCCGCCGGCGGCGACGCGGCGGTGGGCCGGGTGATCGCCGAGGCGATGGACAAGGTCGGCAAGGAAGGCGTCATCACCGTCGAGGAGAGCAACACCTTCGGCCTGGAGCTGGAGCTCACCGAGGGCATGCGCTTCGACAAGGGCTACATCTCGCCGTACTTCATGACCGACCCGGAGCGGATGGAGGCGGTGCTGGACGACCCGTACGTCCTCATCGCCGACTCGAAGATCTCGGCGGTGAAGGACCTGCTCCCCCTGCTGGAGAAGGTCATGCAGGCGGGCAAGCCGCTGCTGGTGATCGCCGAGGACGTCGAGGGCGAAGCGCTGGCCACGCTGGTGGTCAACCGGGTGCGGGGCACCTTCTCGTCGGTGGCGGTGAAGGCGCCGGGCTTCGGTGACCGCCGCAAGGCCATGCTCGCCGACATGGCGGTGCTCACCGGCGGCCAGGTGGTCAGCGAGACCATCGGGGTGAAGCTGGAGAACGTCACCCTGGACATGCTGGGCCGGGCCCGCAAGGTCGTGGTGACCAAGGACGAGACCACGATCGTCGACGGTGCCGGTGACGCCGAGCAGATCCAGGGCCGGGTGAACCAGATCCGGGCCGAGATCGACAAGAGCGACTCCGACTACGACCGGGAGAAGCTGCAGGAGCGGCTGGCCAAGCTGGCCGGTGGCGTCGCGGTGATCAAGGTCGGCGCGGCCACCGAGGTCGAGCTGAAGGAGCGCAAGCACCGCATCGAGGACGCCGTGCGCAACGCGAAGGCCGCCGTCGAGGAGGGCATCGTCCCGGGTGGTGGTGTCGCGCTGGTGCAGGCCGGCAAGACCGCCTTCGACAAGCTGGACCTGACCGGCGACGAGGCGACCGGGGCGCAGATCGTGCGGTCGGCGCTGGAGGCGCCGCTGCGGCAGATCGCCCGCAACGCCGGCCTGGAGGGCGGCGTCGTCGCGGAGAAGGTCAAGACGCTGCCGGACGGGCACGGCCTGGACGCCGCGACCGGCGAGTACGTCGACCTGCTGGCCGCGGGCATCATCGACCCGGCCAAGGTGACCCGCTCGGCGCTGCAGAACGCGTCGTCGATCGCGGCGCTGTTCCTCACCACCGAGGCGGTCGTGGCGGAGCGGCCGCAGCAGGAGAAGAAGACGCCGGCCGCCGGCGCGGGCGACCTCGACATGTGAGGCCGCGGCCGGAGGCCGGGTGATGGGTCGGATGTCCCGCCGACCGGCGGGACGAGTCACATCGGAGGTGATGTTCACATGGCACTGATGAGCTGGGATCCGTTCACGGCGCTGGCCCGGCTGGACAGCACGTTCGATGAGCTGATCCGGCAGAGCTTCGGCACCCGGACGCAGCACTACGTGCCGGGCGTCGACATGGCCACCGACGGTTCGGACGTGGTCATCAGCATGGAGCTGCCGGGGGTGCACCCGGACGACGTCGACATCGAGGTCGTCCCGGGCCGGCTGACGGTCTCGGGTGAGCGCCGGGACACCCTGGACCAGCAACGTGGCCGGCTCCTGGTTCGGGAGCTGCGCTACGGCACCTTCCGGCGCAGCTTCCAGCTGCCCGACGGGGTCGACGCCGACCGGGTCGAGGCGCAGTACGACAACGGGGTGCTGGCCATCCGGGTCAGGGACGTGACCCGGCCGATGGAGCAGCCCCGGAAGATCGCCGTCCGGTCGGCGGCGCCGGTCCGGCAGATCGAGGGCGCCGACGCCGCGGCCGACCACAGCCGTCAGGCGGAGACGTCCACCGCCTGACGCGCCCGCCGGTGCGGATCGGCGACCCATCGCAGCAGCGCCCGGGGTGGTGGCCGGCGGTCACCACCCCGGGCCGGCCGGACCGGAAGGAGTTGCTCGCCATGCGTTCACGGTCACCTCTCGGCGCCGTCGCCGGCCTGCGCGGCGCCCGGTCGCGCCGGGCCGACCCCGACCAGTTCGGCGGTCTGCGCGTCGACGACGTCATGACCCCCGATCCGGTCACCGCCGTACCGTCGGCGTGGCTCGCCGCGTTCGTGGAGCACACCGTGCTGTGCCGGCCCTTCTCCACCTATCCCCTGGTCGACCTGGACGGGCGCTTCACCGGCCTGGTCACCCTCAACGACATCCGCGCCGTCCCGGCCGACCGGCGCTGGTGGACCCGGCTCGGCGACATCGCCACGCCCGCCGACGAGGCGGTCACCGCCGCCCCCGGTGAGCCGCTGTCCGCGCTGGCGGCCCGGATCGACGCCCGGGACCCGGCGTGCCGCGGGCGGGTGGTGGTGCTCGACGACCACCGCCGGGTGGTGGGCGTGATCACTCCGAGCGATCTGGCCCGCGCCACCCTCCGTGCCGAACTCGGCACCGCCCCGGGCACGCCCCGGCGTCGTCCGCCTGCCCGGACGAGCGAACCGCCGGCCGCCGCCGGCGACCGCCTCCTGCCGGCCTGACGCATCGGGTACGCCACGTCGCCCGGTGACCGGCCCGCCGCGGCGCGAGGTCGACGTGGGACGGTCCGGGATCCCCCGGCAGCGACACCACGGGCGGGCCGGACGGCCCGCCCGCCCCGCTCAGGCGACGTGCTCCCGGTACCGGGCGATCGCCTCGTCCAGCACCGCCCGGCCGGGCCGGGACCAGACCTCCTCGGCGAAGACCTCCACCTCGATCGGGCCGGTGTAGCCGGCGGCGTCCACCGCCTCGCGGAAGCGCCGCAGCTCGACGCAGCCCGCCCCGGGCAGGCCCCGGCCGAGCAGCACGCCGGCCGGCAGCGGCGTGACCCAGTCGGCGACCTGGAAGCAGGCGATCCGCTCCGCCCGCCCGGCCCGGGCGATCTGCGCCCACACCTGGTCGTCCCACCACAGGTGGTACGTGTCCACCACCACGCCCACCGCCTCCGGCGGGTACGGCTCGGCCAGGTCCAGCGCCTGGCCGAGGCTGGCGACCACGCACCGGTCGGAGCAGAACATCGGGTGCAGCGGCTCGACCGCGAGCCGTACGCCCGCGGCCAGCGCGTGCGGCACCAGCGCGCCGACCGCCTCGCCGACGTGCGCCCGGGCGGCGTCGAGGTCCCGGCTGCCGGCCGGCAGCCCGCCGGAGACCAGCACCAGCACCGGCGCGCCGACGCCGGCCGCCTCGTCGATCGCCCGCCGGTTCTCGTCGAACCAGCCCGGCGCGTCGAAGAAGCCACCGCGGCACAGCGAGGTGACGGTGAGGCCGGCGTCCCGGACCAGGGCGGCGGCCGCCTCGACCCCGTACGCGGACAGGTCCTCGCGCCACAGCCCGACGTTGCCCACGCCGGCGTCCACGCAGCCGGCGACCAGGTCCGGCAGCGGCCACCGGCGGGTGGTGGCCGAGTTCAGCGCGAACCGCTTCACTGCGCCACCCCCGCCGTGGTCAGGAACGCCCGCGCGCGGTGGGCGGCCAGGTCGGCGTCGGGCAGCAGGCCGGCGGCGTCGGCGAGCCGCAGCAGCCGGCCCAGGTGCGCCGGCGACCGGCCCGACTGGAGGCCGCCGACCATGGTGAAGTGGTCCTGGTGGCCGGCCAGCCAGGCCAGGAACACGATGCCGGTCTTGTAGTAGAAGGTCGGTGCGCCGAACAGGTGCCGCGCCAGCGGCAGCGTCGGCGCCAGCAGCCGGTCGTACCCGGCCAGGTCACCGTTGTCGAGGGCGCGCAGCGCGGCGGCCGCCGGCGGGGCGATGGCCGCCAGCACGCCGAGCAGCGCGTCGGAGTGGCCCCGCGCGTCGCCCCGGATCAGCGCCGGGTAGTTGAAGTCGTCGCCGGTGTAGAGCCGCACCCCGGCCGGCAGGCGCCGGCGCAGCGCCACCTCGAACGCCTCGTCGAGCAGCGACAGCTTGATCCCGTCGACCTTGCCGGGGTGGCCGGCGACCAGCGCCAGCACGGTCTCCGCGGCCCGCGCCGGGTCGGCGTCACCCCAGTAGCCGGCCAGCGCCGGGTCGAACGCCGGCCCCAGCCAGTGCAGCACGACGGGCCCGTCCGCGTCGTCGATCAGCCGGCCGTAGACGTCGAGGTACTCCTCCGCGGAGCGGGCCGCGGCGGCCAGGTGCCGGCTGCACATCAGCACCGGCCGGGCGCCGGCCTCCTGCACGTCGGCGAGCTGTTCGGCGTACGCCTCGCGGATCTCGTCCAGAGTGGCCGGGCCGGCCGGCAGCTGGTCGGTGGCGACACCGGCGCAGATCGCGCCGCCCTCGGCCCGGGCCGCCGCCGCCGAGCGCCGCACCAGCTCCCGCGCGGTCGGGTAGTCCAGCCCCATCCCCCGCTGGGCGGTGTCCATCGCCTCGGCCACCCCGAACCCGTACGACCACAGGTGCCGGCGGAACGCCAGCGTCGCGTCCCAGTCGACGGCCGCCGGCGCGCCCGGCACGTTCTCGGCCCGCGGGTCGGCGACCACGTGCGCGGCCGCGTACGCCACCCGGCTGGTGAACGGCGCGCCCGGGGTGGCGTGCTCGCCGCCCGCCCCGGAGAGCGTGTACGCCCCGTCGGGCAGCCGAACCGTGTTGCTCATGCCGGCACTCCGCTTCGCTCCGTGCCGCCATGAGGCACCACCGCACCGAGCCCGATGATCCGCTCGCTCCGCTCGCTCATGCCGCCAGCTCCGGGATCTCCACGCGCCGGCCCTCCCGCGCGGACAGCAGGCCCAGCTCGGCCAGTTGCACGCCGCGCGCGCCGGACCACAGGTCCCAGCTGTACGGGGCGTCCTCGGCGACGTGCCGCAGGAACATCTCCCACTGCGTCTTGAACCCGTTGTCGTACACCTCGTTGTCCGGCACCTCCTGCCACTGCGACCGGAAGTCGTCGGTGGACGGCAGGTCGGGGTTCCACACCGGCTTCGGGGTGCTGGCCCGGTGCTGCACCCGGCAGCGGCGCAGCCCGGCCACGGCGCTGCCCTCCGTGCCGTCGACCTGGAACTCGACCAGCTCGTCCCGGTTGACCCGGACCGCCCAGGACGAGTTGATCTGCGCGACGATGCCGCCGTCGAGTTCGAAGATGGCGTACGCGGCGTCGTCGGCGGTGGCGTCGTAGGGCTCGCCGTCCTCGTCCCAGCGGCGCGGGATGTGCGTGGTGACGTGCGCGGTGACCGCCCGCACCGGCCCGAAGACCTGCTCCAGCACGTAGTGCCAGTGCGGGAACATGTCGACCACGATGCCGCCGCCGTCGGCGGCCCGGTAGTTCCAGCTCGGGCGCTGCGCGGCCTGCCAGTCGCCCTCGAAGACCCAGTAACCGAACTCGCCGCGCACCGACAGGATCCGGCCGAAGAACCCGCCGCGCACCAGCCGGTCGAGCTTGCGCAGGCCGGGCAGGAAGAGCTTGTCCTGCACCACGCCGTGCCGCACCCCGGCCGCGTCGGCGGCCCGGGCCAGCTCGACGGCGCCGTGCAGGGTGGTGGCCAGCGGCTTCTCGGTGTAGATGTGCTTGCCGGCCTCGATGGCCAGGCCGATGGCCTTCTCCCGCTCGCTGGTCACCTGGGCGTCGAAGTAGATCGCGGTGTCCGGGCGGGCCAGCGCCGCGGCGAGGTCGGTGGTCCAGTCGGTCAGCCCGTGCCGGTCCGCGACGTCCCGCAGCTTGGCCTCGTTGCGGCCGACCAGCACGAGTTCCGGCCACAGCCGCCCGCCGCCGCGCAGCGGGACGCCGCCCTGCTCGCGGATCGCCAGCAGGGACCGGACCAGGTGCTGCCGGTAGCCCATCCGCCCGGTCACGCCGTTCATGACGATCCCTATCGGGATACGTGCCGTCATCGCCTCGCCCTCCAGGTAAGCGGGGTTCTCGCGCACCCGACCGGGTGCCGCGTCTCGGGGTGCCCCGGCGGGGTACGGCGGCCACGTCGCCGCCGCACCCCACCGGCGCGGGTCAGGCCGGCGTGCCGGTCACCGTGAGGTGACGCAGCCGGCCGACGTTGTCGAAGGAGCCGAAGCCGACCCGGCCGGAGCCGAAGGTGGTGTCCTTCGCGGTCATCAGCGGGTCCTTGCGCCCGTCGACGTAGACGGCGATCTCCCCGGTGGCCGGCAGGTGCTTCACCCGCACCTTGTGCCAGTCGGCATCGGTAATCGCCGGGTTGGCGCCGCGGGACCGGCCGTTCCACTGGTGGTCGATGCGTTCCCGGTCGGCGTTGTTGACCTTGAAGATGCCGTTGTGCGGGTAGATCGTGTGGTCGGTGGAGAGGTGGGCGTAGTAGAACTCGGTGTCCGACCGCCAGCCGAAGACGATGATGACGTCCCGGTTGGTGACCTCCACCGGCGTGTCCAGCCGTACCCGCGCCTCGACCTCGACCGACGACCAGGCCGGCCCGGCGGTCAGCACCGCGTACTCGAAGGGCCGGCGCGGGCCGGGCCGGCTCACCCCGGCCTCGGCGAGGATCACCTCGTCCCTGGTGAACCGCCACTTGGCCGGGGTGACCGGCGCCCAGTTGGGCGCGCCGGCGGTCCTGCGCAGCCGGGTGTCGCCGACGTCGCCGGCGGCGAAGACCCGGGTGCCGGTGACCTTCCAGACCTTGCCGTTGGCCTTGGCCAGGATGTAGAGCTCGCCCGCGGCGTCGGTGCCGAAGCGCAGGTCGACCCGGTTGGGGTCACCCGGCGCGCCGGGGCCGGAGAGGTCCTGCATGCGCACCGGGTTGCCGGCGGCGTCGAAGAGCGCGAGCCGGTGGATCGGGGCGAGGCCCGCACCCCGGCGCATCCGGTTCGCCTCGGTGTAGAGCACCCGGCCGTCGACCAGGTCGCCGAAGACGTACTTGCCGCGCAGCGCGGGCAGCTCCTTACCCCGGTAGACGAAGCCGCCGGCCACCGCGACCCCGACGTCGGAGGTGCAGTTCCAGCCCGGCGCCGGGTCGTGGTCGTACGCGGCGACCGGGTAGGTGTAGCCGTAGCTGGCGTCGTCGGCGGGCAGCGGCAGCAGCTTGTCGCAGGGGTTGCTGGCCGTCTTGTCGAAGACGTACGCGCCCTCCCGCTCGCTCCAGCCGAAGTTGTCGCCGGCACGCACCTCGTAGATCGCCTCGACGGCGTGCTCGCCGATGTGCCCCAGGTACATCCGGCCGGTGGCCCGGTCCCAGCTGAACCGGTGCGGGTCGCGGAAGCCGACCGCGTAGATCTCGCCGAGCGCGCCGGCCCGGCCGACGAACGGGTTGGTGGCCGGGATGCCGTACTGCCCGTTGGCGGAGTTGGTGCCGCGCGGGTCGATGCGCAGCAGCTTGCCGTGCGGCATGGAAAGGTTCTGCGGGTCGCTGTTGCGCACCCCGAGGCCACCGTCGCCGACGGCCAGGTACAGCAGCCCGTAGTCGCTGTCGTGGCGCTTCGCCGTCGGGTTGAAGTTGATCTCCTGGACGCCGTGGATCTGGCCGCCGAACCCGATCCGCAGGATCTCCCGCCGGCTGCCGGCGAAGGTGTCGGCGGCCGGGTCGCTCGCCGTCCACTCGGTGATCACCCCGTGGAACAGTGTGCTGGACTGCACGTAGTCGGGGACCTCGGTGGTGGCCGACGCCTGTTCGGTGTGGATGGTGTAGAACCGGCCGTTGCTGCCGAACTCGGGGTGGAAGGCCACGTAGCCGAAGCCCTGGCCGAGCCCGCGGCCGGAGAAGAACCGCGGGGCGAAGGTCGCCGCGACGTCCAGGTAGACGTGCGGCACGCCGTCCTCGACCAGGTAGAGCTTGCCGTTGAGGTCGGGCACCGCCCGGCGGCCGGAGCCGTCGGGCAGCTCCATGATGGTGTTGATCCGGGCGGTGCGCATGAGCCGCTGGTCGGTCGGCGCGGGGGTGGGGACGGACTGCGGGAAGCTGGCGTACTCGGTGAGCACCAGGCCGAGCCGGGACTGGGTGGGCATCTCGATGACCGGATCGTCGATCGGGTCGGCGGCCCGGGCGGGCGCGGCGACCAGGGTGGACAGGACCAGGGCGGCGGCCGTGAGCCCGGCCGCCAGCGCGGATCTGCGGATGCTGCCGATACTGTGCACGCGGGTCTCCTTCTCGGTGGGGTCGTGCCGAGGGTGGTCAGCGGGCCAGGTAGCGGTACTGCTTCTCGACGTCGCGGGCGGAGACCGCGGTGTCGAGGAACATCAGGGCGTCCATGCGGCAGTCGCACGGGTTGCGTTCCAGGTTGTCCTGCGGGAAGCTCCCGCCGATCTTGATGCCCCGCGGGTCGGAGGCGGTGGTCACGTGCGGGCCGGGCCCGGACACCAGCCACGGGTCGTCGGTGCGGGTGTAGAAGCCGTCCAGCGGCCGGCCGTTGCGGTAGAGCGCCATCGTTCCGGTGCCGAAGTCGAAGGTGGCGGCCAGGTGCACCCACTCCCCCTTCGGCAGCAGGGTGCGCCAGTCCGCGTTCGCGGCGAAGGTCTGCGAGTTGCCGCCGTCGAGCCGCCGGCCGAGGGCGACCAGCCGCAGTTCGCCGTTGACGTCGATGAGCTCCAGCAGCGCCCGGACGCCGTGGCCGTCGGAGTCGCCGGTCAGCACGCCGGCCAGGCCGATGGCGTTGAACCGGTCGTCCGGGTTCGGGGTGGTGGAGTTGGGCAGCGGGGCGTCCATCTCCAGCTTGAACCAGCCCATCACGGTGGTGCCGGCGACGGCGCTGAACGGGCGCAGCGTACGTACGCCGCTGGCCGAGAAGATGCCGGCCTTCCAGTCGTCGTTGCCGGCCCGGTCAGGGTCGACCTGCCGGGTCTGCAACGCCCTGCCGCTGCCCGGGTAGGCGCGGTCCGGCACCCGCATGGCGGCGCCGCCGTTGACCAGTTCGATCTCGGTGCCGGAGCGGCCCTGGTCGCGCTCCAGCGCCACGTCGCCCGGCACCGGGTGGTCGAAGTCGTAGTAGGCGACCAGGTGCTCGCGCAGGGTGGGGTGGACGTCGCGGGGACGGTTCCGGTCCGCCTGGGCCGGCGCGGTGGCGGCGCCGGCCAGGACACCGGCCGCCAGCAGGGCGGCGGTGACGGCGGCGGCGCGTCTGGTTCGGGTCATCGCGTACACCTCTCCTCGGGTCCGCGTGGCACGTAACCGCTTCCGTAAGCGCTTACGTGTCGCGCCGGGTCATCTCGTCGTGCCGTTCGTCGCGGGGTCGCCTCGGGAGTCGCGGGCTCGGTGGACAGTCGGGGTCGGGTCAGCGCTTGGGCGTGACCGCCGGTTCGGCGGGCCGCCCGCCGAGGTACAGCTCGCCGAGCTGGGGGTCGGCGAGCAGTTGCGCCGCCGGTCCGGAGATGTGCACCCGGCCGAGGTCGAGGACGCAGCCCAGGTCGGCGGTCTCCAACGCCCGCCGGGCGTTCTGCTCCACCAGCAGCACCGCGGTGCCGGCGTCGCGCATCCGCACCACCTGCTCGAACACCGTGCTGGTCGCCTTCGGGTCCAGCCCCATCGAGGGCTCGTCGAGCAGCACCACCTTCGGGTCGACCATCAGCGAGCGGGCGAACTCCACCTGCTTCTGCTGGCCTCCGGAGAGCAGCCCGGCCAGTGCGGTCCAGCGCTGCGCGACCACCGGGAACAGCTCCCGGACGAACTCGGTCCGCTCGGCGATCAGCGCCTTGTTCCGCAGCGTGTAGCCGCCGAGCAGCACGTTCTCCGCCACTGTCATCTCGCGGAAGACGCTGTGCCCCTGCAGGACGTGTGCCACCCCGGCGGCGAGCATCCGTTGCGGGCCCTGGCCGGTGACGTCCTCCCCGCCCACCAGGATCCGCCCCGAGCGCGGCCTGAGCAGGCCGCTGGCCACCTTCAGCACGGTGGACTTGCCGGCTCCGTTCGGGCCGACCAGGCAGACGATCGTGCCGGCGGGCACCGAGACGGTGAGGCCGCGCAGCACCGGCGCCGCGCGCCCGTAGCCGGCGTGGACGTCGACGAGTTCGATTTCAGACGCCAAGGTAGGCCCCCAGGACGCGTTCGTCGGAGCGGATCAGCGACGGCGGACCCTCGGCGATCGGGCGACCACGGTCGAACACCACGATGTGGTCGCTGACGCTCATCACCAGGTCCATGTTGTGCTCGACGATGACGAAGGTCCGCCCCTCGGCGTTGAGCTCGCGCACCAGGGAGCCGATCCGGTCCAGCAGCGCCGGGTTGACCCCGCCGGCCGGCTCGTCGAGCAGCACGGTCTCCGGGTCGCTCATCAGCACCCCGGCGAGTTCCAGCAGCTTCTGCTGCCCCCAGGACATGGTGCGCGCCTCGGACCCGGCGAGGTGCTCGATGCCCAGCCGGGTGAGCCACGCCCGGGCCCGGTCCACCTCCGCCCGGGTGTGCGCGCCGCGCAGCGACCCGGCCAGCCCGTGCGGGCGGACCGCCGCGAGCACGTTGTCCAGGGCCGACATCCGGGGGAACACCCGGCACAGCTGGAAGGTGCGGCCGATGCCGGCGCGGGCGATGGCGTGCGGCGACCGCCGGGTGATCTCCTGCCCGCGGTACGTCGTCCGCCCGGCGTCCGGCCGGATCATCCCGGTGACGCAGTTGAAGAACGTCGTCTTGCCCGACCCGTTCGGCCCGATCAGGGCGTTGACCTGGCCGTGCCGGAACGTCACCGTGGCACCGTCGAGCGCGACCACGCCGCCGAACGCCTTGGTCAGCCCCTCGGTCGCCAGACTGCGCGGCTCGCTCATCCCGGCACTCCGCATCGCCGCGTGCCGCCTGGCGGCACCACCGCGCCGCGTCGTCTGACGTCTCGCCCACTCATGGCCGCTCCTTCGTCGGTTGCGCGCCGCCGGGGACCGCGACGGCGTCGACCCGCGCCCCCGCCGTACGCTCCTCGCGCAGTTGGGCGGCGGTGACCTCGCGGATGGAACTCTGTGTCGTCCCGAACAGCCGGTTGGCCAGCGCGCCGATCGCCGGCAGCACGCCGTCGGGCATGAACAGCACGACGAGCGCGAGCAGCACGCCGGTGGCGACCAGGTGCAGCGGCGTGTTGCCGAACTCGACCTTGAAGTACTCCAGCGCGATGCCGACCACCAGGGCCCCGACCAGCGGGCCGAACAGGTGCCGGACCCCGCCGAGCAGCGCCATCAGCACCAGGTAGGAGCCGGTCAGGATGGAGAACTGGAAGACCGGGTCGAGGTCGCCGAACCAGAGCGCGTAGAGCCCGCCGGCCAGCGCGGTGAACCCGGCCGAGACGACGAACACCACGAGCTTGTACGCGAACGTCGGCGTGCCGAGCGCCTCGGCCTTGTCCTCGTCCTCCCGGATCGCCTTGAGCCCGAGGCCGAACCGCGAGCGGTCGATCAGCCACCAGGCCAGCAGCGCGAGCCCGAGCAGCCCGGCGAAGAGGAAGTAGAACACCCGGTGGTGCTCCGGGCGCAGCAGCCCGGGGAACGGTCGCGGCACCACCAGGCCCCGCGAGCCGCCGGTGAGCGAGGCCCAGCTCTGGAAGACCAGCAGCAGGATCAGCACCAGGGCGATGGAGACGATGACGAACGAGGCGCCGCGTACCCGCAGCGCCGCGTAGCCGATCGGCACCGCCAGCACGGCCACCAGCAGCGCCGCCACGGCCAGCGCCACGAAGCTGGGCAGCCCGGCCTTGGTGACCAGCAGCGCGGTGCCGTAGCCGCCGAGGCCGGCCAGCGCGCCGTGGCCGAGCGAGATGTAGCCGGTGAACCCGCCCACGAAGTTCCACGACGTGGAGAGCACCGCGTAGTTCAGCACCACCACGCCCGCGGACAGGATGTACGGGTTGGGCGCCAGCGACGGGAAGGACAGCACCGCGGCGGCGAGCGCCACCAGCGCGACCGCCCGCACGATCCAGCCGACCCGCCCGCGGGCGAGCACCCTGGTCGTGGCCGGTGTCGTGGTGCCGCCGTCCGGCGCGGCGCCCGACTCCGGCCTCCCGGTGGCGGCCGGGTGCGGCCCCGCCGCGGTGGCCGGCCCCGGTCGGGCGGCGGCCGGCTCGGCGGCGGCGGTGGGCGGCTTCGGGGCGGTGGTGGTCGCCTCCGGCGAGGTGGGGGCCGGGTCGGGCCCGGTGGTGGCCGGGGTGACGGTCGGGTCAGAAGTGCTGGGCAAGGCGACCTCCGAAGAATCCCTGTGGCCGGAACGCCAGCGTGGCGAACAGGGCGAGGTAGAAGATCGTCTGCGCCCAGGTGGTGCCGAGCGGGATCTGCAACAGGCTCTGCGCCATCCCGAGCACCATGGCGGCCATCGCGGCGCCCGGCACGCTGCCGAGGCCGCCGACCACGATGATGGCCATCAGCGGACCGATCCAGTGCCAGTGCAGCGACGGGTAGATGGTGGTGTCCAGGGCGAGGGCGGTGCCGCCGACGGCGGCGGTGGCCAGGCCGATGCCGAAGCCGTACCCGGCCACCTTCTCGGTCTCGATGCCGACCAGCCGGGCCGCGTCGCGGTGCTGGATGGTGGCGCGCAGCGCCCAGCCGAAGGTGGTCTTCTTCATCAGCAGGTAGAGCGTGAGCAGCGCGACGGCGGCGAGGCCGAACGCGATCAGCTTCACCACCGCGATCCGGGCGCCGAAGAGGCCGAAGCTGGCCGAGCCGTAGCCGAGCTGGATGCGCCGCTGGGTGCCGGTGAAGGCGTAGCCGAGCAGCCCCTCGATGGTGACCGCGATGGCGAAGGTCAGCAGCACCGACATCATGGTCAGCGTCGCCGCGCGCAGCCGGGCCAGCAGCAGCCGTTGCAGCAGCACGCCGGCGCCGAAGAAGAGCGGCACGGTGACCACCATCGACAGCAGCGGGTCCACCCCCAGCCGGGTGTGCGACCACCAGGCCAGGTACGCGGCCAGGATGAGGAACGCCGAGTGGGCGATCATCACCACCCGCATGATGCCGAAGTAGAGGGTCAGGCCGGCCGCCAGGAGGGCGTAGAGCCCGCCCAGCAGCAGACCCAGGATGACGCTCTGGAAGAGCAGCGCACCGGAGGGCATCGCCGCGCCTACCAGGCCGGCTTCGGGTAGACCAGGTCGGTCTCCTTGGCGTCGGCCGGGAGCACGATCTGGATCTCGCCGCCCACCCACTGCTGGATCATGTGGGCGCCCTTCGGCTTGCCGGTCTCGTCCCAGGAGAGCGGGCCGACGACCGTCTCGACGGTGTTGCCGCGCACCCACTCGACCAGCTTCTTCTGGCACTCGCCCTGCTCGGCGCAGCCCACCGCGGTCACCGCCGCCGCGACGACCTGGCCGGTCGTGTACGCGTTGGCCTCGTCCTCCTCGGGCGGCGTGCCGAACTGCGCGGTGTACTTCTCGACGAACTCCTTGTTGCTGGGGTACGGCGCCTTCTGGGTGTAGCCGGTGGGCGAGAGGATGCCCTCGGTCTTGTTGCCGATGGCCGCCGCGAACTCCGGGTTCGTCGGTGCGGTGGAGAACGCGGCCAGCTTCGGCTGGTACTTCAACTGCTGGAGGGCGACGATCAGGTTCACGCCGTCCTGGTACTGCGAGCCGCCCACCACGATGTCGGCCCGCGAGGCCGCGATCTTCGCGGCGATGCTGCCGAAGTCGGTGGTGTTCGGTGGGTAGACCTCGTCGACGACGGTCCGGATGCCGGCCGCCTCCAGCTTCTCCTTGAGCCCGTACGCCGTGCCCTGCGCGAACGGGTCGTCCATGGCCGCGTACGCCGCGGTCTTCGGCCGCTGGTCGGCCGGCAGCGCCAGCAGGTACTCGGCCAGGTGGTTGTAGTGGTCGTTGGCCACCGCCGGGGCCGCGTAGAACAGGTTCTTGAAGCCCTGCTCGAAGACCTCCTTCGCGGCGCCGGCCGGCTCGACGAAGAGCATGCCGTACTCCTCGGCCACCCGGGCCGCGGGCACCACCAGGCGGGTGGAGAACGGCCCCACCACGAGGTCGACCTGGTCGGAGCCGATGAGCTGCTCGTAGTCGGCGACCACCCGGTCGGCGTTGGACTGGTCGTCGAGGATCTTCAACTCGACCTTGCGGCCGAGCAGACCGCCCTTGTCGTTCGTGATCTTCGCCCAGGCCTCGTACCCGCGCTGCACGCCCTTGCCCGGCTCGGAGAAGTCTCCGGTGAGCGGGAGGGAGATGCCGACCACGATCGGATCGTCGCTTCCGGCGGAGTCCCCGCCGCCGTCACCACCGCAGGCCGTCAACGCGAGCGTCATCGTCGCGCCGAGAGCCGTCAGCCATCGGATTCGCCTGTATCGGTTCGTCATCCCGCAACGCTCCTTTGCCCGGGACGGAAGCGCTTACGAAAGCGCTTTCGTAGCCTAAGCTGTGTCCTGCGCCACTGGCAATACCGTCGATGGGTTGTTGTTTCCGGGGAGTTGCGGATGCCCAAACCTGGCCCGAGGCTGCGCCTCGTGGACGTCGCCGAACGCGCCGGCGTCTCGCTGGCCACCGCGTCCCGCGCGCTCTCCGGGCGCGAGGGCGTCAGCGAGGAGGTCGCCCGGCACGTCCGGCAGGTCTCCCGCGAACTGGGTTACGTCGCCAACCCGTACGCCCGCACCCTGGCCGGCGGCGCCAGCTCCACGGTGGGCCTGGTGGTGCACCAGGTCGACGACCCGTACTTCTCGGAGATCGCCGGCGGCGTCATCCAGGTCGCCGCCGAGGAGGGGCTGCTCGTGCAGATCTGCCACTCCGGCCGCGACCCCGACAACGAGCTGCAACAGCTGCGGCACCTGATCGCCCAGCGGGTCGGCATCATCCTGATCGCCGGCTCCGGCTACAACGATCCCCGGATCGAGGCGGCGGCGCGCGCCGAGCTGTCGGAGTTCCAGCGCGGCGGCGGCCGGGTCGCCGTCATCGGCCGGCACGCCCTCGGCGTGGACGCCGTGCTGCCGGAGAACGAGGCCGGCGGCCGCGCGCTCGCCGAGCACCTGCTGGAACTCGGCCACCGGCGGATCGCCGTCGCCGCCGGCACCGCCGCGCTGACCACCGTCGCCGACCGCCTCGCCGGCGTCTCCGCCGCGCTCGGCCGGCACGGGCTCACCCTCGACGACCTGCCCGTGGTCCACTGCGACTTCACCCGCGACGGTGGCCGGGCGGCCGCCGAACAGATCCTGCGCGAGCACCCCGAGACCACCGCGATCATCGCGCTCAACGACGCGATGGCCATCGGCGTGCTGTCCACGCTGCGCGCGCACCGGGTCCCGGTGCCCGAACGGATGTCGGTGGTCGGCTTCGACGACGTCTCGGTGGCCGCCGACCTGGCGCCCAGCCTCACCACCATCCGGCTGCCGATGACCGACATGGGCCGGATGGCGCTGGGCCTCGCCCTCAAGCCCCGCGCGGCCCGCCCCCGCCGCCGCTCCACCGGCCACTCCCTGGTGGTACGCGACTCCACCGGCCCCGCCCCGACCCTCCGTCGATCATGAGGTTGTCGACCCGACACGCCGACGTCGCCGTCGACAACTTCATGATCGACGCGATGCCGGCGGGCAGCGGGCAGCGGTCGGCCCCGCCCGGGAGGGCGGGGCCGATGGTTGGGGTCAGAGGGCTGGGGCCACGGGTTTGTCGTCCGGTTCGGTGGTGGCGGTCGCGGCCGCCTCGGCCTCGGCGATGATGCGCCGTTCCTCCTCGCGGTTGGCCAGGTACCGGCGCACGGAGTAGGCGAGGGCGGCCGCCCAGACGACGTAGATGGCCGCGTAGACCGGGTAGCGGACGCTGTCGGGGGCGTCGATCCAGTCGCTGCGCAGCAGGGTGCGGGTGTTGGTCAGGATGATGATGCCGCCGACGGCCGAGCCGAGCACCCGCGGCGGGATGTGCCGCACCAGCCAGGCGGCGATCGGCGCGGCGATGATGCCGCCGAGGAGCAGGGCGGCCACCCAGGCGAAGTTCACGCCCTCCGAGCCGATGCCGACGATGAAGCCGATGCTCGCGGCGACGGCGACGAGGAACTCGCTGGTGTCGATCGAGCCGATCGTCTTGCGCGGCTCCAGCCGGCCGCTGGCCAGGATGGCCGGCGTGCCGACCGGACCCCAACCGCCGCCACCGGTGGAGTCGACGAACCCGGCCACCACCCCGAGCGGGGAGAGGAAGCGCTTGCGCAGCGGCTTGCCGAGGTTGCCCTTGGGCAGGCCGACAGCGGTGAACCGGACCAGGATGTAGAGGCCGAGCGCCAGCAGGATCAGCGACATCAGCGGCGCGGCGGTCTCGGTCGACAGGCTGGACAGGAACGTGGCGCCCGCGAACGCGCCGACGGCGCCCGGTATGCCGATCTTCCAGACCACCTTCCAGTCGACGTTGCCGAACCGCCAGTGCGCGGCCCCGGAGACCAGGGTGGTGCCGATCTCGGCCAGGTGCACGGTGGCCGACGCGGCGGCCGGGTTCGTGCCGATGGCCAGCAGCAGCGTCGTCGAGGTGACCCCGTACGCCATGCCGAGACTGCCGTCGACGAGTTGGGCGCCCAGGCCGACGAGCGCGAGCAGGATGAGTTTTCGCATGTCAACCACCAGTCCGGGTGAGGGGGTTCAGGTTCGTCGGTCGATCGGTCGTCGGGCGGTCGGGCGGCGGTGCCCGGTCGCGCACCCACGCGGGGCGGGCCGGCGGGGCGGAGCCCAGCATCCCGATATTTCCCACTGGTTAGGTGGAGAATAGGAGCCGCGCCGGGCCGGGACAAGCCCTCGTCCCAGCAACTGGTCGCCGACCCGGTCGCCGGCGTGGCCTTGCGTCGTACCGGTCCCCTAGCCTCGATCCGTGACCGTCCATGAGCTGTCCCGCACCGACGCGCGCCGCATCGCCGTACGGGCGCAGCTGTTGGACGCTTCCCGGCCGACCGACCTGCTCGACGTGGTGCGGCACCTCACCCTGCTCCAGATCGACCCGACCGCCGCCGTCGCGCCGAGCGCCGACCTCGTGGCGTTCAGCCGGCTCGGGCCGTCGTACTCGCCGGCGCGGTTGGCGGCCGCCCTCGCCGACCGGGTCCTGCTCGAACTCCGCGCGATGATCCGGCCCAGCGAGGACCTGGCGCTCTACCGCGCCGAGATGGCCGACTGGCCCGGGCGCGGGGGGCTGCGCGACTGGCAGCAGGACACCCGCGACTGGGTACGCGCCAACGACGCCTGCCGGCGCGACATCCTCGAGCGCCTCGCCACCCAGGGGCCGCTGACCTCCCGCGAGATCCCCGACACCTGCGCGGTGCCGTGGACGTCCACCGGCTGGACCAACCACCGCAACGTCACCCAGCTGCTGGAGTTCATGGTGCGGCGTGGCGAGGTGGCGACCGCCGGGCGCCGGGGCCGGGAGCGGCTGTGGGACCTCGCCACCCGGGTCTACCCGGCCGACCCCGTCGTCCCGGCCGACGAGGCGCGCCGCATCCGCGACCGACGACGGCTACGCGCGCTCGGCATCGCCCGCGCGCAGGGGCCGGAGTGCCCGGTGGAGCCGGTGGACGTGGGAGTGGCCGGGGAGCCGGCCGTGGTCGAGGGCGTCGCCGGGCTGTGGCGGGTGGACCCGTCGTACCTGGCCCAGCCGTTCTCGGGGCGGGTGGCGCTGCTCTCCCCCTTCGACCGGCTGATCCACGACCGCAGGCGCACGACCGAGCTGTTCGGCTTCGACTACCAGCTGGAGATGTACAAGCCGGTGGCCAGGCGGCGCTGGGGCTACTACGCGCTGCCGATCCTGTCCGGCGACCGCCTGGTCGGCAAGCTCGACGCGACCGCCGACCGCACGGCCGGCGTGCTCCGGGTCGACGCGATCCACGAGGACGAACCCTTCGACCGGGCCACCGCCGCCGCGGTGCACGCCGAGATCCGGGAGCTGGCCGGCTGGCTCGAACTGGACCTCGTGCTGCCCGGAGGCCGTCCCCCACGACCGTCGTCCGGCTAGCCCGATGCGCCGGGAGACGACAGCCGTCGGGGCCGAGCCGGGCACGCTGACGTGGCGGCCATGACGCGGCCCCACGGCACACCTCGGGTCACGGCCCCGCCGCCCGGCGGCCGCCGGGGGCACCTCCGCCGAGCCCTGGCGGTGCCCGGTCTGCTGCTGGTGGCGGCGCTTGCCGGGGACGCGGACGTCCGGCCCGGCGCCCCGGCCGGGCGGCCGGCGTCCGAGGTACGCGCGTTCTGTCCGGCGTCGGGCCCCTGCGCAGAGCTGGGTGGCCTGACCGGCGGCTCGACCGGCCGTACCCGGGACGAGCCGGTGGCGCGGCGGCCCGGCACGCCGTTCGCGGTGTTGCAGCTCAACCTCTGCAACAGCGGTTTCGCGGCCTGCTACGGCCAGGTCAACAACGGCCGGGCGGTGGCCGAGGCGTTCGCGGCGATCACCGCGCTGCGTCCACAGGTGGTGACCCTCAACGAGGTCTGCCGGGACGACGTGGTGAGCGGCCTGCACCCGGCGATGGTCCGCGCGTTCCCGGGCGACCCGGTGTTCTGGGCGTTCCAGCCGGCGGCCGAGCGGGTCGTACCCGCACGGTCCTACCGGTGCCGTAACGGCGAGCCGTACGGCATCGGGATCCTCGGCCGGGTCGACCCGGCGGCCCGGGGTGGCGTCTCGGTGTTCAACGGGCTCTACCCACAGCAGGCCGACGGCCCGGACGAGTTGCGGGTCTGGCTCTGCGTGGCGGCGGCCGACCGCTACCACGCCTGCACCACCCACCTGACCTTCGCCTCGGCAGCGGTGGCGATCCGGCAGTGCCAGCACCTGCTGCGGGTGGAGATACCCGCGATGCGGGCGGCCACGGGGTCGTCGGCACCGGTGCTCGTCGCCGGCGACCTGAACCTCACCGCCGGCGGCTCGCCGGACGTGCGGGACTGCGTCCCCGCGGGCTACCACCACGTCGGCAACGGCAACGTCCAGCACGTCATCGCCACCGGCGACCTCGACCTCGCCGACGCCCGCTCCTACCCGATGCGCCGCACCGACCACAACGGCTGGTTCGTCAGCGGCGAACTCTGACCGCTCCCGGCCGCCCGTCCCGCCGGAACCGGTCCGCCGGGCCCGGCTCGGGTCGGTCCCGAGCCGGAACGCGGGCCGCCAGCGCCCATCCCGTCGCCGTCCAGCAGATCCCCCACAGCAGGAAGAACGGCGACCAGAGCAGCAGGTCCCAGCGCGCCAGGTCGCGGGCCAGGGCGGCCTGTTCGACCGGCGGCGGGCGGACCCCGGCCAGCAGCAGCCCGTCGCCGACGAAACCGAACCCCAGCGCCCCGACCGCCCGGGCGATCATGAAGATCCCCAACACCCACGCGACCGCCAGCAGCAGCCGACGCGGCACGAGCGCACCCCACGGGCGTACGGCGGCCAGCGCGACGACGACGCCGACCACCGCGGCCCCGCCCAGCACCCAGTGGCTCGCCACGAACAGCGGATCACGGGCCAACAGCCGCTCGCGTAGCTGCGGAGGCAGCGGGTCCTTGTCGGCGAGGGCGTTGGCGCCGAGCGCCTGCGCGAGCTTCATCGATCCGTACGCCGCCGCGCCCGCCGCCGCCCCGTACGCCGCGAGGATCCCCCGGTCAGCCCGCGACACGTCGCCTCGTCGCCGTCTCGTAGGAGCGGATCGTCGCCAGCAGCAGCCCGATCACGACGAGCCCGAGGACGCCGTGGTACCACCGCCAGCCGACACCGAGACCGACGAACCCGTCCAGGATCATGATCACGGCGCCGCCGCCGACGGCGAGCAGCATCCCGGCCAGCGCCGGCAGCATCACGGCCCGCGGCACCCGGCGACCCAGCGGCGTGACCGTGGCGAGGGCGAGGCTCGCGCCCAGCACACCGGTCGCGGCGGCGGACCACTGCGCCACCGCCGGATCCAGGAAGTAGGCGTCGGCTTCGGCGGCCGAGACGGGCGGGCCGCCCGGAAACCCGAGCCGGGACTGCGCGGCGAAGGCGGCCTTCCCCACGGCGTAACCGAGGAACACCACCGCCATCGCGTACGCCGGCCACCGCCGGGAGGAAGCAGGATCGACCATGGTCACGACGCTAGCCACCCCGCACCGGGCCCCGACTCCCGAAGGGAGGGGAGGTTTCTCCCCCGCGGGAGGGAGCGAGCCCGGGGCGGCGTGATCTGCTTCACCCGCCGTCACGCGGCTCGACCGGGCGGTGTCTCGATGCCGAATCCCGCCAGACGGAGGAGACACCATGATGGGCAGTACCGACGTGGTCGTGATCGGCGGCGGATACGCCGGCGTCCTGGCCGCCAACCGCCTGACGCAGCGCGACGACGTGACAGTGACCCTGGTCAACCCGCGCCCGAGCTTCGTCGAACGGATCCGCCTGCACCAACTGGTCGGCGGCTCGCACGGCGCGGTGGTCGACTACCGGGACGTCCTGGCCGGACGCGTCCGGTTGGTGGTCGACACGGTGACCCGGATCGACCCCACCGCGCGCAGCGTGACGGTGGCGTCCGGCGGCACGCTCGACTACGACTACCTGATCTACGCGGTGGGCAGTGGCGGTGCGGACCTGCGCGTGCCCGGAGCGGCCGAGTTCGCGTACCCGATCGCCAGCCTGGAGGACGCCCAGCGGCTGCGTACCGCCGTTGCCGCCGCGCCGGCGACGGCCACGGTCACGGTCGTCGGAGCCGGACCGAGCGGCATCGAGGTCGCCGCCGAGCTGGCGGAGGCGGGCCGCCGGGTGACCCTGGCCTGCGGCGGGGTGCTCGGCCCGTACCTGCACCCGCGCGGCCGACGCTCGGTCGCCAAGCGGCTGGCCCGGCTCGGGGTGACCGTGCTCGAAGGCCCCGAGGCGACGGTGACGGCGGTGACGCCCGACGCCGTGCGGCTGGCTGACGGCCGGGAGCTGCCCAGCCGGGTGACCATCTGGACCGCCGGGTTCGGGGTGCCGGACCTGGCCAAGCGCAGCGGGCTGCGCACCGATGCCCTGGGCCGGCTGCTCACCGACGAGACGCTGACCAGCGTGGACGACCCGCGCATCGTCGCGGCCGGGGACGCGGCCGCCCCCTCGGACCTGCCGTTCCGGATGAGCTGCCAGGCCGCCACGAGAATCGGCGCACACGCCGCCGACACCGTGCTCAGCCGGATCGCGGGTGACCGACCCGCGCCCATCAACCTGGGCTTCTTCGGCCAGTGCATCAGCCTGGGCCGGCGCGCGGGCATCTTCCAGTTCGCCGCCAGGGACGACACCGCGACCGGGGTCCACCTCGGCGGCCGGCCCGGCGCGAAGCTCAAGGAGTTCGTCTGCACGCACACCGTCAGGCACCTGGCGAACGAGGCACGCAAGCCCGGCTCGCTCACCTGGGTCAAGGACGACAAGCGCCAGGAGGTGCTGCGGGCCAGGCGCGGCGGCGCACCGGCCGGCGCGCCACGGGTCTAGCGAGGCCCGGCCGGGCGCCGGCCGGCGCGGGACCGCCCCGGCGAGGCACCCCCACTCGGTCCGGCCGAGCGCAACGGATCCGAGCGCGGGTCGTGCGGCGACGCCCGGGTCGGGCGTCGCCGCACGCAGGCGTTCGTCAGCGGCCGCGATGACGGATCATCGTCGAGATGGCCGGCTGGTGTCCCACTCCCGATCGGGGCGGATCGCACGCCCACCGAGCAGAGAGGTCGAGATGAGCGACCACGGCACTGACCCGGCGACGGAGAGTTTCGTCGCCCACCGCAACCTGCTCTTCACCGTCGCGTACGAGCTGCTCGGATCGGCGGCCGACGCCGAGGACGTGCTGCAGGAGACCTGGCTGCGGTGGGTCAAGGCCGACCTGGAGCAGGTACGCGACCAGCGCGCCTACCTGGTCCGGATCACCACCCGGCAGTCGCTCAACCGGCTGCGCACGATGAGCCGCCGCAAGGAGGCGTACGTCGGCCCCTGGCTGCCCGAACCGCTGCTCACCACCCCGGACGTGGCCGAGGACGTCGAACTCGCCGAGAGCGTGTCGATGGCGCTCATGATCCTCCTCGAGACCCTGTCGCCCACCGAGCGCGCCGTCTTCGTGCTGCACGAGGCGTTCGGCATCAGCTACGACGAGATCGCCGCCGCCCTCGACAAGAGCCCCGCGGCGGTGCGCCAGATCGCGCACCGCACCCGCCGGCACGTCGATGCCCGCCGCCCCCGTGGGGTGGTCTCGCCGAGCGAGACCAGGGCGGCGCTGGAGTCGTTCCAGCGCGCGATCGAAACCGGGGACCTGCAGGGCCTGCTCGACGTGCTCGCCCCGGAGGTCGTCCTGGTGAGCGACGGTGGCGGCGTCAAGCACGCCGCGCTGCGGGCGATCACCGGCGTCGAGAAGGTGGCCCGCATGTTCTTCCGGGGCCTGGACAGGGTCGACGGCACGCTCACCACCGAACCGACGGTGGTCAACGGCAGCCCGGCACTGCTCGTACGCCTGGACGGCGAGCTCGACGGCATCATGGCGGTCCGGGTCGAGGAGGCCCGCATCACCGGCCTCTACTACGTCCGCAACCCCGAGAAGCTGACCCGGATCGCGTCCGAGACCCCGCTCACCCGGCGCTGACCGAGCGCCAGCTCCGGCCGGCGGAGGCCAGGTGAAGCGGCCACCGCTCCGCGCTGCTGACATCGCGCTGCTGCGGGTGAGCCGGCCGCGTCAGCGCGCTGATAGGGCGGTGTCAGTGGTGGCAGCCATGGTCGGTGTGCGCGGCGGACACGAGCCGCGGAGCACCAGCCACGACCGCCCGTTGGAGAGCATGATGCGAAGCAGGACACCGCCGCCCCGATCTCCGCTGTTCCGGCGAGGAGTGCCGGGCAGGCGGCTGGCCGGCATGGCCGCGACCGGCGCGCGCTGCCGGCCGCAGCGGCACCGGCAGGCCGGTCGAGGGAGATGCTCCCGTTCGGACGTTCCGTCGATGCTGCGACCCGATCGCCGCCGCGCTGCTCCGGGGCGCGACGGTGAGCCGACCGCGGCGCCGCTACCGCCGAAGCCAGCCGGAGCGTCCGAAGCTCGACCGGTGGGCCCGAGCGCATTCGGCTCGTTCGCCAGGTTCGTTCTGTTCGGCGGCGGTGTCGGGCTCGCCTCCAGCATCGCGGTGTCGGCGGTGGCCACGCTCATGCCATGGGCCGTCGCGAACGCGCTGATCACCGTGGCATCCACGCTGCTCGGCACGGAACTGCACGCCCGGTTCACCTTCGGCACCGGTCGGCGCGCGCGATGGCACCAGCACCTGCAGTCCGCCGGCTCGGCCACCGCCGCCTATCTGGTCACCTCGGCTGCCATCCTCGCCCTGCACGCGGTGCAGCCGTCGGCCGGTATCCGCTGGGAGCAGGCCGTCTACCTCGGCGCCTCCGGACTCGCCGGAGCCGGGCGGTTCCTGGTGCTCCGCCTGCATGTCTTCGCCCACCGCCGCCCCCCGAGCTCCGACCTGGAGGGTGCGCGGCCGGAAGGTGCCGGCGCCGCACCGGGCGGTCGTCGACCCGGCCCTGTCGCTGCCGTAGCGCCGCGCCGAGGGCGCGCCATCCGCGGCCGAGCGGCCGTCGCGTGTGACGGCCGTATGCTGACCAGGAGCTGACGACGAGGTCTTCTCGGCAAGGTGACGGTTGCCGCGTGTGGACGGGGTGGGGGTGCCCGCGCCCGGTCTAGTCCTGGGGCGCCAGGGTGCGCAGGACGCAGAACTCGTTGCCCTCCGGGTTCGCCATGACCACCCAGTTCCGGTCTGTGCCCTGGCCCACGTCCGTCCTGGTGGCACCGAGGCCGAGCAATCTGGTCACCTCGTCGTCGGTGCTGCGGTCGATCGGGCTGACGTCGAGGTGGAGCCGGTTCTTCCCGGCCTTGCCCTCGGGCACCCGGATGAACAGCAGGGTGGGCGGCATCTGGCGGGCCCGAACGTCCTCGACGGTCGGCACCCAGGAGCCGATCTCGACCTTGCTCCGCTTACGCTTTGATTTGGTGCTAGTCTTGCCATTCTTCTTGCCCCAGTTGACGTTGTCAGTTGAGCCACAGCCGCCGGGACAACCCGTCTTTGGATCGTAACCATAACAATCGAAGTACTGCAGTCGTCAGGGATCATCCCGGTCCTCCCTGAGACGCAGGAACGCCAGCCAGCCCAGCGCCCCGCAAAGCATGATCACGGCAAAGCCCCACCAGCGCACAGAGCCCGGCAGGTTGGCCGCCCTGAACGCGGCTGCGAGCACCGCCACCCGCGCGACGACGCCCGCCCACCGCCGCCAGCCGCAGGCCGGATCACGAAAGACCGTGTATCCACGTAGCCACCCCCAGCAGCCCACCAGCGTGCATGCGGTCAGCAGCATGGGCCAGACGAATAGTCGGTGAGCCGATGCCGCGGGAGAGTTCGACACAAGTCGATTCTCGCCGGTCAGCGCTCGATCGCGCTCCCCAAAGGTCCGCGTGTCGGTCGTACCCTCCAGACGACGACCGGGAAGGGTAGGCAGCTGAGTGTCGGTTACAACGAGAACCTGGCGCGGTGTCTGCTCGTCGTGGCTACCCCTCCGACCTGACCGACGCCCAGTGGGCGCTGATCGAGCCGCTGTTGCCGGAGCCGAACACGGACGGCCGGCGGGAGAAGCACCCGCGGCGGGAGATCGTCAACGCGATCTTGTACGTGGTGCGGCCGGGTTGCCCGTGGCGGTACTTGCCCGCTGATCTGCCGTCGTGGCAGACGGTGTACTGGTACTTCACCCGGTGGGAAGAAGCCGGCGTGACGGAGAGACTCCTGGCCACGCTGCGGGTCAAGGTGCGGGTGCAGCAGGGCCGAGCTCCGGAGCCGTCGGCGGGGATCACCGACTCCCAGACGGTGAAGGGCGCTGACACCGTCGGGCGAGGCAGCCGGGGCTACGACGCGGGCAAGAAGATCAACGGCCGCTTGCGGTTCATCATCACCGACACCCTGGGCCTGCTGGTCACCGTCACCGTACTCGCCGAGAGCTGGCAGGACCGCGACGGCGCCAAGACCGCACTGCTGGGCGCCTACATGACCGCCCCGATCCGGCACGTCTTCGCCTACCAAGGCTTCACCGGGCGCTTGGTCGACTGGACCCGCGATACCCTGCGCACCACGCTGGAGATCGTCCGCAAGTCCGCCGACCAGCGCAGCTTCGCGATCCACCCACGCCGCTGGGTCGTGGAAAGCACCCTGGCCTGGCTCACCGCCTCCCGCCGGCTGGCCCGCGACTACGAACGCCACCCGGCCGTCTCCGAAGCCTCATCCGGTGGGCAGCCATCGCCGGCATGACCCGCCACATCACCCGCGGTCGACCAGCCCGACGGCAAGCCCGCCGCACCTTCACCTGGAGCTGATAACCCCATCACAAACATGCGCTCAGGGCCTACATAGCACTACCCTTTGTTAGTGAAGTGACTTACCAACGCTCCGGCCAGGTCGGACGGCACCCGGCCGCCGAAGTTGGGAGCGACATAGTGCGCCAATGCACCTTGAACCTCCAAGAACGGCCCATACCTTGTACGCCAACTTCCCGCGTCGCCATCCATAGGCATACCTTGCACTACCGCGATACCCAGACCACGATCACCCCAGACACCCCAGCTCGCTGAGCGTCCCGCTAAGGCGACTACGTTGGCAGAATGAATGATGGCACCCGTAATATCGCCACCCGGCTCCTCATTCAAGGCATCCCAATAGCAGTCCTCATGCGACTTCACAGACAGCGAGAATGCCGGGTACATCCTGTACTCGGGCACATAGTATGTTGCCGTACTCGGCTCGAGCACGACCAGGTGGACTACCTGATCATCGTGAACAGCTGCTACCGCCGTCAGAGCGGGCCAGAAGTCCGCCGCAAACAACGCTTCGTATTCACAGAATAGCGAGGTTGACGAAGGCCTCCTGAACACCATATCCGGCAGACGAGCATGAATATCGAACGCCCCTGCAACAGCCTCGCGAATTGCCTCAAACTCCTGAGGACTTGACGCCAATTTAGAACTCAATTCAACCTCCCAGCCGGATCTTTAGAGTGGCCTTCTTAGCACCAGCTGGCGTGAACTCTGCGGTCCAACCATCATAGGTCTTGGCGTTACCTCGAAGTGCGTACTTTGCGCCGTCCTTCTGGAAGATTTGAACATTACCATCCTTCGACACCGACCTGCTCCACCCATTCGACATCAGGGTATCACCAAACTCCTCATGACCGACGCCAGTAAGCCTGTTTGCGATACGGCTATTTGGATCGGTAATGTCCTCGTACTTACAAGCCCCTGACGTATTGTGCACGAGCACAGAGGCGTTGCCGACTATCACATAGTAGGTGTGAATTCCTGCCACGGTGAGGTTGTAAAGGATCTCATCGCGACCGAGCCCTTTCGCCCGTTCCCCGACCTGCACCGTACGGTTGGGCCACGCAGACAGAAGGTCACCCGGAACTAGTTCCTTGGCTCGACGCCATTGCCGATCAGCTTGGCTCCAGAATGGGTGATCTTCCGTGGTTTCGATCGCGCTCCCGTTTTCCAGACGCAGTTCATAAAGTCGGTCCTCGTGGATCCATACATGAGTGACTTCGCGCGCGCCCTGCTCGCCCGTTTCGGGGTCTCGAGCGATGACCATGTCGCCGACTCGAATTGCATGTAGAGGCTTGGCGCTTCCGTCGGCCATGAGTACATTTGTTTCGCCGGAGAAGCTGCAGAGGGCTCTGGCGCCGTCTGCGGCTGCCCCGCCGCCCTTCACGGTACCCTTCAGGCCGGTGGCTACTTTTCCGCCAATTGGGACAAGGCCGACGGCGGTCCATGCGCAGCCTCCGATGCTCCCGTTGAAGCAATCCACGGCGTCGTTGACGCCGGATACTTCGCCTAGGAAGTTTTCGAATGCCGCCTGGTCTGCTGCCATCATTTGGCTGCAGATGTCGCCGTAGTTGTAGCAGAAGACGTCCCAGCGTGCGCGCTCGAGTTGGACCGCGGTGAGGTTGCTGATGTGGGTGTTGTAGTACAGCTGCGCCCAGACTTCGAGTGTGACGTAGCCCTTCCCAGGCGCGTCGCGCCCGTCGGGCATTTCGTCTGTCCAAGTGTCGGGGTCGTAGGGATCCTCGTTAACCGGAAGCTGGCCGCAATTGCTGAGGGGCCAGCAGCCTCCGCGATCTTTCCGGTCGCGATTCTTCTTCTCGTTGCCGGGCTCGTATCCTGGGCAGCCGCCGGGGATTTCAGTGCAGTCGGAGTCGATGAGGCCGGATGGGTCGCTGAAGGTTGCGGGGTTGTTGTGGGAGTAGGCGTAGCCGTTCCATTGTTGGGGGTCGGCCATATTGAGGATGGGGTCGACGGAGATGAACTTGCCGAGTTGGGGGTCGTACTCGCGAGCGCCGAGGTGGGTGAGTCCGGTGTTGTCAGCGGTTGCGCCGAGGAAGCCCTTGTCCATGGCTGCGGGCCATGCGGCCGGGGGAGCTCCGCGGTCCCCGCCGAAGGGGTAGCTGCGACGTCGGGTGGCGGTGAGGGTGGTGTTGTTGATGGTGGCCTCGGCGGTTCCGTGGTGGTCGCTGGCGATCCAGTCGAGGCTGCCGGTCGACGTACGGATCGCGATCGCGCCGGTCGGTCCGCTGTAGTAGCGAGTTCCGATGGCGGTGCCCGTTGTGGGTTTGCGGACTTCGGTGCCGCCGGGCAGATAGAGCGTCGAGCCAGCCGGGTCCCGGCGAATGATTCGATTACCGTCGGCGTCGTAGACGTAGCTGGTTGTGCCGGTGTCGTCTGCGACCGCGAAGAGTCGTCCCTCGTGATCCCAGGTGAGTTCCTGGGTTCCGTTGGGCCCGGGTCGGGTTTTGGTGTTGCCGGTGTCGTGGTAGGTGAAGTTTTCGCTCTTCGTGGCGGCGCCGGTGGTTTCGACGGCGGTGACGGCGTGCGGCCGAGACCCGGGGGTCCCTCCTTGGGCGGGGTAGGTGTAGGTGCGGGTGGTGGAGGTGGTGTTGTGGTGGGTTTCGATGTGCCGGTTGTCGGTGCCGGGGTAGTAGGTGTAGGAGTGCCAGTACTTTGCGGGGCCGCCGAGACTATCGATGCTGCGTTGAGTGGGTGTGCAGTCGCCGTTGGCGGGGGTCCAGGCATGTGTGAGCCGGCGCAGGTAGTCGTAGTCGTAGCACTGGGTGTCTGAGGTGCCGCCGGCGGGTGTGTCCTTAATCTTTTCGAGGTTGCCGACGTTGTCGTAGCTGTACTCGAAGTTAAAGATTTCGGGCTTCAGCTCGGGGGTGGCGGTGGTGTTGGTCAGGCGGCCGGTGTGTGGATCGATGATGTGGGTGGTGGCGGTTCGCTTGCCGAACTCTCCGGTCATCTGCTGGCTGAGGCGTCCCTGCCTGTTGTACGTCGCGTCGTAGAGGTAGATCTGGGACGGGGAGAAGATGCCGTTGAGCAGGCCGACCTCGTTGTAGGTGTAGGTCAGCTTTTCCTTTGCCAGGCCGGCGGCTGCGGGTTGTTCGGCGGTGGCGACTTGGCCGTTGGCTCGGTAGGTCGTGGTGTAGGTGTAGGTGCAGGGGGTGAGTGTGCCGGATGCGCAGAGGCCGCCTTCGGAGGCCGGGATGGTGACGCTGCTGGAGGTCGGTCGCCCAGCGGCGTCGTACGCGGTGATCTCGCTGGTGTAGGCGTTGGTCGAGCCGGCTGGCTCGTAGCGAGTCGACCTGGTCAGTTTCCCGATGCCGTTGGTGAGCGTGTCATACGTCCACTCGGCGCGCTTGGGTCCCGTGGCGGAGCCTTCGTGGACGCTGGTCGTACGGCCGAGGTCGTCGTACTTGTAGGCGAGCACCTTTTCTTCGGCGTCGGTCGTGGTGGTGAGTTCGCCGGCGGTGTTGTAGGTGTAGGTGGTGATGCCCCGGTCGGGGTCTTCGTCCTTGATTTTGCGGCCGCGCTGGTCGTAGTGGTAGCGCCATGTGTTGCCGGCGGGGTCGGTGATGGTGGAGGTTTCACCGCGGTCGGTGTAGCGGTAGTGGGACGCGTCGAAGGTCGCGGGGTCGTCACTGCCGACGTCGGCGCGGTTCTTGTACTGGCGCAGGGTGGTGGTCTTGCCGCGGGCGTCGGTAATGGTGGTGGTAGCGATGCCGCCCTCGGGTGGGAGGGTGCTGGTCTTCTCGCCGTTGTAGGTGGTGACGGTGCGCCACTTCTCGTTGTAGGTCTCGTTCACACCGACCTTGAAGATCGAGTTAGTCAACCGGCCGGCGCCGTCGTAGATGTTCTCGGTTAGCGCGGGGATGGCGGGGGTGCCGGGGCCGCCGTAGAGGGTGGTGTTGGGCGGGGTGTTCGTCGTGTCGTAGTACGGGGCCGAGGACCACTCGAGCAGGCCGCGCGAGTCGTAGACGGTGTCGGTCACCGTACGGCCGCCCCCTGGTGCCTGCGTCTGAACCTGGCGGGCTCGCAGGAGCCCGTCATACAGGGTGATGGAGGTGGCGTAGGTGCTGGTGCCGACGGGCATCAACGTCTTGGTGGTGATGGCGGTGGGCGCGGTGTTGCGGACCAGGTAGGTGTATTCGGTGCTGGGACCGTTGGGGTAGCTGGTCTTGGAACGTCCGGGTAGCCACACCTTGGTAAGGCGTCCGAGTCCGTCGTAGGTGAGGTCGGTGCGGATGCCGTTCGCGTCGACCACAGCGGTGGGGAGGTGCCAGGCGCTGGCGTAGGTGATGGTGCTGGACTGCTGCAGAGGGTTGCTGCTGGTGATCGCGGTGACGGGGCCACCGCTGGCAGGGGTGTAGGCGGTGGTCGAGGTGCGACCGAGCGCGTCGGTGCTTTCGGTAACGCGGCCGATGGCGTCGTGCTTGGATTGGCCGACGGTTGCCCAGACGGGGGTGGTGCCGTCCCAGTAGTCAACTACTTCGACCTTGGCGACGTTGCCCTTCACCGGGAGGTAGGTGTCCCAATTGTTGGTGTCAGCGTCGTAGGTGGTGCGGACCGACGCCAGCATGTCACCCGGCAGGGTCGGGTTGGAGGAGCAGTTCACCCCGACCGTTTCGGTCTTCTTCGGCAGGTCGAGCATCCAGGTTGAGGCGTTACGCGCGTACCAGGTGCGGGTGCAGGTGTCGTCGTCGGGGGTTGACTCGTCGCCGAGGTTGTCAACTTCCGTGGGAAGGTTGTCGGCGTTGACGGTGGTGACTGTCTTGGTCCAGCGCGTGGTGCCGTTGGACATCTTCATGCGGCTGCGCACCGTGTCGGTGTAGGTCATCCACGCCTTGAGCGGCCCCGACGTCGCCGTGGGTCCCTGTTTACCTGGAGTGGTGATGGTGCCGGAGATCCATGTTCCACCGGCGCCTAGCAGGGTCGTCTCCTCTCGGATCGTGCCCGAGTAGGCGTCATGGTCTTCGACTCTGCTGCCTTGGGAGTCGGTGATCCACACGTCGCGAGGGGTGCCCGTGGGTGGGTCGTTCTCGTCGTCGCCCGCGCCGGGTTGCTTGTCGCCGTCCATCCCGCGGAAGTACAGGAACTCCGTCGCGGACTGGACGCCAGACTCGAGACCGGTGCGGACACGAACCTTGCCGTAGCCGCGGAACTCGCCCCAGGTGCGCTTCTCCTCGTCGGTCAACTCCGAGTCGTCGTAGCGCCAGGCGGGGGTGTCGAGGTAGTCGTAGTTGGTTTGCTCGTGGCTGAAGCCGCCAGTGTTGTCGTACACGTCGACGCGGTCGACGCGGTACTTGTGGAACCAGTCCAGGACGGGTTCGACGCCCTTTGGGCCGTAGTACTGGGGGTAGCAGCGCTTGGTGTTGGCGTGCACAGTCGGCAGGGTGCTGCGGGTGCATTCGGTGGGCGAGTAGGTGACGCTGATTTGCGCACCGGTTTCGGTGGTGATGGTGTTGATGCGGTAGCGGAACAGGTTCGACCGGCCGTCGGCCGAACCGCCGTCGACACGGTTGGCGAGGGCTTCTTCACCTGGATCGAAGACGATTTCCGGGTCGCTGGCCTCGGCGCCGCCGGCGGTGGTGACCTTGCCGGTGCGGGTGATGCCGGCCAGCCACATGGGCTTGCCCTCGTTGGCCCCTGACTGGAGGTAGGTGTGTCGCAGGGTCCACCACTCGATGTCCTGGTAGGTGGTGCCGGTGCCGGAGTAGACCTGCGCGCGAATGCGGGACAGGCGTTTGGCGGTCCAGAACGTGGGCGAGAGTTGCTCGGTGCAGGGGGTGGCCTTGCAGTACTGGTCCCAGGGGGTGTCCAGCCAGGACGCGGTGACCGGGTCGGTGCCGGACCAGCAGTTGCTCTCGCAGCGGTCGGCGGTGTCGAAGAGGATCTGGGCGGCGGGGCGGGTGGTGGAAGGGTCGTCGGTGCGGCTGCCGTACTCGATGCGGGTGAGGTAGCCGCCGCGGTCGTAGGTGGTGCGCTTGTCCTTGTCGCCTTCGCGGCCGTAGGCTCCGCCTTCCTTCTCGTAGAAGTAGGTCATGGAGTTGCCCTGCGGATCGACGACCAGGTCGAGGTTCCACCGCCATGCCTGCGTGGTGCGGGACCCCGCGAAGTCCCCGGCCGCATACCCAGGCTCGTCGGGATGGTTGCCGTACACCGGCAGGGTCCATGCCGAGTTCGTCGCGGTCGTGGCGGACGATCCGCCCTGCCCGCGGTTGCGGCCGAAGAAGTACTGGGTGCCGTCAGGCTTGGTGAGCTTCCAGTACTCGCCGTCGGCGTCGCCGTTGTCGAATTTGGTGTCCGTCAGCAGTTCAATCTTCGACCCATCGTCGGCAACGCCTTTCCAGGTGTTGCCGGTCGACATGACCAGTTCGGTGGCCTTGCCATTCAGCGATACGGTGGCGTTGCCTTCCGGCTTGTACCAGCACTGGTCACCGCCATAGATGTCTTTGTTGTTGGGTTCGCCGCCCCGGATTGCCTTCTTGTCGTCCGCACAGGCCTTGAACTTCCGTTCGATGAAGCCCGGCCACAGCTCCCACCCGTCACCGATCCACGAGCCCTGCGTGTTCGTGCCGGCCGACCGCCCATCAACCGATGAGGACGAGTAGGACAAGGCCAAGCCCGGCTCGGGACCCCCCATAGCGGGCGGGTCATTGACCGGGTACGACCAGGAAAAGTCGCCGGTCTGCGCCGACACCTGCCACGTCGCGGCCGGTGACAGGCTGGTCGCGGAGTAATCGCCGTTATCACCCGAGGCGGCCGCGGCCAGGGCGACGGTGGTGGCAGTGCCGGTGGCAGCGAGCGGCACGGTCGCCGACACTGTTTGAGACGTCAGGTCGTTGCGGCTGGGCAGCTGTTTGCCGTCGGCCAGCGAGATGACGCGAAGCCGTGAGGCCCAGTCACCGCCGTACGCCCCGGCGAAAGCCGAGTAGTCAAAGTCCACCTCGACCACACCAGCCTGCCGGCGTCCGTCGGTACGTGCGATCCTGGCTACCAGCCCGGAGACACCGGCACGTGCGGTGGCGGCGCGGTCGGCAACCTCAACTTTGACCCGTGCGACCGGCACCGCGTCCCGGCCGGCGGCGTCGCGCGCCGCCGCTCCCGGCGCCGATGCGGCCCGAACTCGGACCGGCAGCGCACCCGCCGCGCTGGTGCCGTCGGAGGTGCGGGCTGTGGCGCCGGTCAGGTCGACGGTGGCGGAGCCGCCCGCCGGCCAAGTGACCTTGGCTGGTGCTTTCGCCTCCCGGTCCTTCGCGGTCCAGGACGGGCGCACCGTGTGCTTGACCGGCGTCACCGCAATACCGGTGGTCTCTTGTGGCTTCGGCGGATTCCATGGCGCTGCCGCTGCCGCGTCAGCCGGCACCTGCGCGAGGGTCGCCGCGAGAACCAGGGCCAGCGCGCCGGCGATTCGGCCCCGCATCGTCGGGCGTCGAGCGGTGAGGGGCGTGGCATCAGCAGACGTCACGGGAGTTCCCTTCCTGCGAGAGGTGAAGGCAGGCATAGAGCGTTGGGATGAGGTCATCGTGGGATCACAGCGCGGCGTGTCGGTTGATCTCGGTGGTGGCCCATACTCGCTGCACGGCGTAGACATGATCGAGGCCACCAATCCACCTTCCGGCGTTTCCGAAGCCGCGTCCCATCGTGAACGCTCCGGTGGCGGACCAGCCGCTGCTGTAGGGGAGAGTGACTTCCGTTCCATCGACGTTCGCGGCGCCGTTGACATAGAGCCGCATTTCGCCGGCGGGTTTGTCGTAGACGCCGACCAGGCTGACCCACACGTCTTGAGTGACCCCGTCGGTGGTGCAGGCGTTGACCTCGTCTGCCGTCGCGGAGTCCGAACGGGTGAGGGTGAAGCACCAGGCTTGGTCCGCGACCGAGTCGCCGTCGACGTCTCGATCGTTGCGATAGCCGAGTCGGAACATCTCCGTGGTGCTACCCAGCTGGGCGAGGGCCGTTCGTGCAGTGGTCAAGTTGGTCAGCTGTACCCAGGCGGCCACCGTGAACCCGGCGGTATGGCTGGTGTTAAGCACTGGTGATGCGGTGGTCAGGTCGCCCGTCCCATCGAGAGACACCGCACCGTCGCCGACACGTCCCGGTGTCAGCGGCGCTACGCCGGTCGGGCTGTGCGCTGCGGGGACGGTATCCGGCACTGAGGCGGCATTCCCTGGAGGGTCGTTGTCGAAGGTCCAGGTCCAACTGCCGTCACTGGGGTTGACCAGGAACTGGTAGATGCGGGGGTCGGACGTCGCTCCCGCCTCGTTTCGCGCCTGCACTGACAGCACATTGAGAAGGTCGCTGGTCGGCGTGATCGTCTGGGTGGTGTAGGTGAACAGGAGCCGTCGCACGGACAGGTCGTCCCAGTACACCGGCTTGCTGGTCTGCCCTGTGGAGAAGCCGTTGTAGAGCCGGACAAACGCCTCTGTCGCGTCAGCAGGAACCTTCAGGGTCAGGGACAGTCGTTGCCAACCGTCGGTAACCGTGGCCTTCGCTGAGGCGACCTCGACCGTGGTGGTACCGGTCTTGTAGAAGGCGACGATCCGCAAGCCGCGGCTGGTCCCGTAGGTGCCCGTGGTATTCAATCCCGTGCTGGCGGGAACGTAGATCCAACCGGTGATCGAGTACCGCTGGCCAGCGTACATGCCCAGCCGCATGCCCCCGTAGTCGCCGCCAAGCGAGGCGAACGTGTCGCCCTGCGACGCCGTGGGCGTCCCACCCGACGCCAGCGGCGTCACCGTCAAGGACTCCCCGCTGTCATGCCCCCGGGTGGTGTCCCGAGCGATCGTGGCATTGTGGCCCGAAAATCCCGTCAGGTCGGTCGACACCTGCCGCTGATTGAGCGTGAGCTGCTCCGCTTGAGGCACACCCGCGGGCACGGTCACCGACGGTCCATCGTTCAGGCTGTAGACGTACTCCTCAACGCCTCCGACCAGCGGCTGGCCGAAGGTGAAGGTTCCCGCCTGGCCGGGGCCGCCGTTCCACGTGCCCGTCGATGCCTCGGCGTATGGGGTGCCGGTCACGGTCGGCGCAGCCGGATCGGAAGTGATCACGTCGAAGTAGAACCAGCCGGACCAGCCGCCGCAGGTGTACGAATCGCACGCCTTCGCCCGCCATGCGTAGCTCCCATCAGGCAACGTGGTGCCGGACAGCGGAACGACACGCCACGGCTTCGCGGTACCCGACACAACACCAGTCAGCGCGGTGCCCGATCTCGCTTTCACCGTGGTGCCGGTCTGATCGAAGACCTCGTACTCGGCGCGCAGCGTGCCGCCGTCCGGATCCGACACCGTCGCCGACAGCTGCGGCTTACCCGAGCGGACGACCGCCGGCGAGGCACATGACGAGTAGCAGGAGTCCACCGCTAGCCCGGTCGGCACGTTCGGCGTCCGGTTGTAGACCACCTGCACGTAGGGCTTCTTCGACGCCTCTGAGGAGTGGAACTTCTTCCACCCGCTGTGGTTCGTCTCGCTGCTCGCGCGCAGCCCCACATAGGCGACATCGTCGTCGCCGGTGAAGGCCGTCTGGAACACGTCCTTCACTGAGGCGGACACCCAGTCATCCCCGCAGTTCGAGTTGTAGCCGGCCGTGCCACTCGATGTGCCGTTGTGCTTGATCCACGAGGGCTGGCTCCCCCACCGCACCGAGGAGTTGACTGCGCCAACTCGCCACGTCTGCCAGGACGCCGCGTCGCACTGCCAGGAGTAGAAGTTCCACAAGAACAGCTCCGCCGACAGCACCGTCGTCCCCGAGTAGCCGCCCAGATTGCGGAAGCTCAGAAAGGACCGGGCGAGACACCCACTACCACAGCCCTCGTCCGCGTCATCGCTATAACCCAACCGCAACTCGTCATCGCCGGACTTGTCCGTGCTGGAGATCGTGTCCTGCACATACGTGTCGAACGAGGGACTGAAGTTGATCGACGGGTCGATGGTCACCGGGAAGGTGAGCCCGGGATCCTCGTAAAACTCCTGGTTGGGACGGAGTACCAGCTCGGTGCGGCCGCTGACCACCTCAGTCGACACATCAACAGGGGCGTGATGCAGCGGCTCGCCCGCTTCCGACAGCCGCGAGTCCCACATCTCCCCCTGCGACACCGCCACCGGCGGCTCCGGCCCCGTCAACCTGCTCGCAGGCGCTGTCTCTTCGCCCTGGGACCAGGGCATGCTCACCGTCGCCATGCCCGCCGCGGCCTGCGGCGTCTTCACCACGAACGAATACTGAAAGCCGGTCGGTCGCGCCTCGACAACCAGGTCCACGTCCGGCTTCACATCTGGGTAGAGGGCCTTCGGTCCGTCGAGCTGCGGCTCCGGCAACGCTCCGCGCCAGCCCAGCGTCGTCCGCTGCGCACCTGGGCCCACACGCACCAACGCGTCAGACTCCGCCGACCTCGCGCCCGACAGCCACAGCCCATACGGGTGAGCCTTCGGCGCCACCGACCCGTCGGCCTTCCGCTCCAGCGTCAGGTCAACAGCAACCCAACCCGTCGCCGACGCCACCCGCACCGGCGACGAATGCATCTCCGCCCGGAACGTCCCATCCGGTTGCGCCCACACCATCGACGTCGGCGAGGTCAGACCCGTTACCAGCACCGGCTTGCGGGACCGATACGCCAGCGCCATCGCCGACGACTCGTCCCCCGCCTCCAACTGCCCGGCAGGCCGCTGCTGTACCAGCGGTGGCGCCGCAGCCAGCACCGGCTGAGCGACAGCCACCGCTTGCCCCATCGCCACGGCCAGCGCCGCCACGACAGCCAGCGACCACCTACCCCGACCCCCGACCCGCCGAACCAGGACAGACCTCACCCACGTATCCACAGCAGCCCCCGTGATCAAGCTGGAAGATCACGGCGACCTTAAAGATCCCTAAGAACAGGTGTAAAGACCCGTCACAACCTGACACCACAAATCGGGCAGGTAGGTAGAAGACTGGCGACATGGTCGCCCACCGTAACTATGTTGACTGCGATACGCACTGACGCGACTTAGCCTGTGCCACCCCGGCCCGTTAGGCAACGTAAGGGCCGACCACGACAGCTGCGCCCTCCACACCAGCGATCAGCCGGATGGAAAACCCGGCAACGCTGAACGAGAGGCGGCGCCTGCATCCGCCGGTCCTCGAAGACGGCCGCATGGAGTTCCTGGACGACAGGCGGCGTTTGGAGCCACCGCGAACACGGCCGGGCTCGAAGCAGTCGTAGCCCACTGCTGACACCATCGAGCCACTGCGGGCCGAATCGGATGTGGGAACGCCCCGGCTTCGTGCCATATCGACGCGGCCAAGTTCAGACGTACGGTGACCACTCGAGGTATCCGCCGTTGACCATGCCTTCCGACAGCACAGAGAGATACTCGTAGATAGTCTGCCCGAAGCATACGGACCACGAGTTCGCCGCAACCCCGGACGATGGGCATTCCCACTCCCCCAGGAATTGGCCGTTCTCGTTTCTCAGGTCGGTATTTGCCGTCGCTGAGTAGAGGCTGGATCGGTTGTTGCGAACGATCACTGCCCCCTGTACGTATTGCCCGCCGGGTGAGCGGATCGCGCAGGCTTGGGCGACCACGTTGATGGCGACCGTCCCGGTGACGCCGCACTTCCACGTGCTGGAGCTGGAGGTGATCGGGTTGGTGTTGCCATAGGCACGCCACGCGCCTCTCTCCGCGGCTGCGGCGGGGTGGGCGGTCACCAAACTCAGCCCTAGAGCGGCAGTGGTAACGGTTGTCAGCCCCGCGATCACCCGCGTAACCCGCATGTTGATCCCCTCTGGACTCCAGTATTGGGCCGGGCGGCCGAATCGACCGCGATGGGAGTCAGTATGGCCCGTTTCGGTTGATGATCGATGACAGACGATTGTCAGTCCGTGCCGGGGTAGGTAGGGCGTGCCTGACAGTCCGATATCAGGATCTGGGTGGTGGTCGGAGGTGGCCGAGCGATCATGGGGTCCCCCAGTGGCGGGGGCTTGTCGTACGGTGGTGCTTGCTTGGTTGTGGCAGGCGCATGTGGGCCGCGTTGGTCGGTGTGATGGTCGGGGGAAGATGCAGCGCGACAGACGCAACGTACGCCTGTCCTTGGCGAGTCTGGACGTCCTCGGAGACGACGCCCAGTTGCGCGCTAACGCCGAGGGCGCGCTCCAGGAGCGGGACGCTCACCAACTGACCGGCCCGCACGCCGGGCGGGATCAGACTGGGACGGTCACCGTGCTCGTCGGCGACGACGGCGAGGTGCGGGAGGTGACGGTCAGCCGGGACTGGCGCCGCCGGGTCGGTCCCGCTGCCGTCGGGGACGCGGTGTTCGAGGCGTACGCGAGGGGGGTGCAGTCCGCGCTGGAGGCCGCGGCCGCGCGACAGCTGCGGCGCGAGCCGGTGGTGGTCTCCCCGGCCGTCTCCGGGCCGGAGTCGGCAACCGCCGATGAGGTGGATGAGCATCTGTGGCTGCGTCGGGTGTGGCGCACCCTGCACGACATTGACACCGACCTGGACCGGTTGGCCCGGCAGCCGGAGGCGGTCGCCGAGCAGACCGTTACCAGCCCTCACGGAGGCCTCACCGCTCGGCTTCGGGCCGGCAGCATCGTGGCTGTCGCCGGCGATCCTGACCGGGTTGCCGGTCTGGACGCCGGGCAGTTGCAGTTCGAAGCCCTTTCGCTCTTGCGGACCTGCGCCCTGGTCCGTTCCCGGGATCGATCGTGAGGTGCCCGCGATGAAGGAACTGAACGTCATCACCGACGCGGTCCGCGACGAGGGCGGCAAGTGGTTGACCCTGTCCGATCGGATCGCCGCCATCAAGACCGCAGCAGAGCAGCTGGACCTGGACGCGTCGGCGTTTTTCATCGGGGACGCGAACACGCTGATCCACTCGATGGCGTACCGGGACTTCCACGCCTTCATGGTCGAGGTTCTCGGTGGGGCGGTGGTGGAGTTCGAGCAGGTCGGGGAGGCGCTGCGGCGGATCGCCGACGAGTACGACCGCGCCGATGAGATCATTTCGCTCGATCTCAACAAGATCTACACGGCCTGACCGGGAGGACACGAGCACGTGCAGCCAACGACGACTGACCTCGAGTACGGCGAGCCGTTGAACAAGGCGTTCGACCAGATCCGCTCCGGCATCGACACCGCGGTGGGCACGTTCAACAAGATCGTCGAGCAGGTCAACGACTGGAAGTGGCTGCTGGGCCCGGCGGCGCTGTGGTGGATCAAGCACAACCTCGATAGCGTCCGCAACGCGTTGGACGGTGTGCTCGACCGGGTCGACCGAGCGTTGGAACACCAGATACCCGTCCTGTCATTGATCAATATCAGCTTCCGGTGGGTTAACGACGTGAAGACGCCTGTCTCCGAGCTGTCGTTCGTCACCACCGAGCCGGTGAACGAGAACCTCGCCAAGTGGACCGGCGACGCGGCGAGCGCCTACACCGCCAAGGCGGTGAAGCAGAAGGCCGCCGTCGACGAGACGGTGCTCAAGTCGGAGTTCATCAGCCAGTGGCTGTTCAACATCGCTAAGGCGAACGTCGACTACGCCGTGGAACTAGCCAAGATCGTCACCGGGCTGGCGGGCAAGCTCGTGCAGGCCGCGACCGAGGCGGGCACGGTCATCGATCTGCCCTGGGCCATCTCCACGCTCGCCAAGTCTGTCGGTGACCTGGTCACCGACGGCCTCGACACCCTGCTAACGATCGGGCAGCGGTTCGTTGACGCGTTGGGCAACGTGCGGGACATCGCCACGCAGGTCGGGGACCACTCGAAGCTGCCCGGCGGTCAGTGGCCGCACGCGGTGCGCGGATAGCGCCTCCCGCCGCATCGCGCGGGTGGGTTCAGGCCGTCGGGATCGCCGCCTGCGTCGCGGTCAGGATGGCCAGGGACTTCTCGGCCAAGGTCTTGGTGGGGGTGAACGAGTCGCCGCCCACGGCAAGCCACACCTTCACCACCAGGTTACCGCTTCGGGCATGCACCATGTACTCGGCGTACTTGAACCCGGGACTCGACTGCTTGGTAAAGGCCTCTGCCTCCTCCCCCACCCCGGTCACCGAGCCCGCCGGGGTCATCCCCGTCGCTTGCCGCGTACCCCGATACAGATGGCGGGCCTCGTTCGCGGTCGCGGGCGTGGACGCCTCGATTCGCAGGTTCGCCTGGTGTCCCGTCCTCGTGCGCATCTCGAACAGGCAGGCCGCGCCGGGTCGCCCGACTGGCGGCTTCGGGTCGGCGCGCGTCACCGTCAACTCCAGGTCCGCCAGCGGCGCCAGGTTCGTGCGTGCGCACAGGTCCAGTCCGTCGGCCGCGTAGGAGGGCCCGGCGGCTGATGAAGGGCTGGCCGGCGCAACTGTCGACGGTTGAGTCGTGGGTGCGGCGTCCGGTGGATCCTCGACGCGGTCGCATCCGCCGACCCCGGCGACGGCGACGAGGGCGGTGAGAGTGGCGGCCAGACCAGAGCGACGCAGCGAGTGACGCACGCCATGACCGTACCGGCGGACGGCCCCGGAGGACGGCCCGTCAACGATCCGGCTACGGTGCAGGACGTGGGCCCGCAGGAAACACCCCAACAGATCATGCGCACCCGCACGGTCACCGCCGAGGCGGTCCTCGCCAACCGCGTCGACCTGCGTGGCTACCCCTACCGGTTGCTGTCGGTGGCGGTGAACCGCGGTGTCGGAGCGGACCAGGTGACCCAAGCTCTGGCCGCGGCCGAGGCGCTCGAGGCGACAGGCTGGCAACTCGTGACGATCACCGAGATCGGCAGCAACAGAACAGTCCACGCCATCCTGCGCCGACGTTGACACCCGCCCGCCTCCTAGGGGCAGGGGTGAACGATTCCACTGATTCGCAGAGCCAGGTGTCTAGGCATGGGCCTAACCGGCCGCGGGCTTAGCTGTCGAAGGCGTCCAACGTTGTCAGGCTCGCGGTGCAGGCGGTCGCCGTCCGGGTGCGGCATCCCATCTGTCGGAACCAGATGTGGGCCCAACAGCCAGGGCAACCACCCGTGAAACCCCCCTCATACGGACCGTCACAGCGAGACTCGCTCATGACAGCACCGCCGCGCCGGCGATTGCCGTCGCCGCCGTTGTCGACCGAGGAGATGCCATGACACCCGCCATCACCCGCCGTCGGTTGCTGGTCGGATTGGCGGGCACGGTGGGGCTTGTCGGAACGGCTGCCAGCGCCTACCGGGCCGGCGATGCCTTCAATCCTCGGCAAGCGAGGCCGCAGCTCGACCCGACGTCCCGCGTCGAGGCGGCCCGACGCAGTCCTGACGCGGCCACGGTGGCCTCGTCGCTGAATCCCCGACCGGTCACCATCGACCTGGGCGGGCAGCAGGTGCGAACCTGGGCTGCACGGACGACCTGCCCGGTCCGCTGATCAGGGCTCGCGCCGGTGATCTGATTCGGGTCGACGTGGTCAACGACCTGCCCGCTGACACCAGCGTTCACTGGCACGGCACGGCGCGGCCGCTGCCGGCTGCCGGCCCAGCCGCATGCCCTGACCACGCACGAGCCCACCGTCTTCGCGGCGGTGAGCGGGGACGAGATCGTGGCGAGCACCGACGGCGGGACTACGTGGACTCGCCGCTACGCCCTGGTATAACGCGCGCTCCCAGGGCAGGCGGGCTCCCGGCGACCCGTTTGGTCGCGAGCGTCGCCCTGGCCACTCGCGCCACGGTCGCCACGATCAAGGTGGGCGATCAGCCGAATGGAATCAGCTACGCCTCCCGGACTCCCGCCCCCGGTCGAACCCCGACTGTCGGTTGTCCTGTCCAGCCCGTCGGCAGCCGGCAGCCGCACAGATCACGAAAGACACGCTGCCCGTTTTTGAGCCGCAGGCACCGCCGGCAACCGCTTCCGCGAGGCTGAATGCTCCCCTGGCGTTCCCCGAGGTGAGCGGCACGACCGCAGGATGGACGCGACCTGTGTACTGGTGGTCGACGACGAGCAGAGCCTGGGCACGGTCATGGCCAGCTACCTGGAACGCAACGGCCACGAGGTCAGGTGCGTGTTCGACGGGTTCTTCCGGCGTGAAGGCCGCTCACGCGCAGCGACCGGACGCCGGGTCAGGCGGCGCCGGCGGTGACCTTCGATGGCGCTGGTCAGCGGGTCTTCTTCGTTACTCGCTTGCGGGGTGGCGTCAACAGGTCGGCGATCGTGGCGATGGCGGACGGCACCAGGCGGTAGTACGCCCAGACGCCGCGCTTGTCACGCTCGAGCAGGCCGGCCTCGGTGAGGATCCGCAGGTGGTGACTGACGGTCGGCTGGGAAAGTCCGAGGGGCGCGGTGAGATCACTGACGGACGCCTCCCCCTGCGGAGCCGACTGGATCAGGCTGAGCAGTCGCAGCCGAGCCGGGTCGGCGAACGCCTTGAGCACTCCCGCGAGCCGTTCGGCGTCGGCGCGTTCGATCGGCTCGCCGGCGAGGGGCGAGATGGCGGGCGTCGCAGTCTTCACAGTTCCCACGTCTGCATCGTTGCAGCAAACACCATGGATCAGCTGGTGAACGAGGGCAGGATCACCGTGAGTTCGTGTAGGAGCCCACCGCTTCTACCGTCTCGGCTGGATGATCTACGGATCGAGGGAGGTGTCGAGCGTGCCCGGCTCGTGTGACGTGGTGGTCGTTAGGGGTGGGCAGGCGGGGTCTGGCGGCGGGGTACTACCTGCGCCGCGCCGGTCTGGAGTACGCGTCCTCGACGCCCAGTCGCATCCCGATGGTGGTGGCGGTAGGGCTGGGAGGCTGCGGCCGGATCCGGCGGGCCGGAGCCGCGAGATGCGTCACGAGATCGAGACTAAGTTGCGGCCCCGGCAAGCCGTCCGTTCAACCTGATGAGTCGCTGACCTCAGTGGGTGAGCACCTACAAGGACCTGCTTGGTGTAGTCATCGCAACCGTCGCCGTGGGCCTGTCGCTTAGCACCGTGCTTGTGCAGCGGAGCCAACAACGACGGGATACCTACCGGCCCATGCACGAACAGCTCATCTTCCCTACACAAAGCCAAGGTAGCGCCGGAACGCCGTCAGGAGGGGCGTCTCCGAAGCCAGCCGCCGCCCAAGCTGACGGCGGCGTACTGGCGGCTTGCTGATAGTTGCCGGTCCACTAAGCAGCACAGACCGTATCGTCGGGTTCACGTAGGGAAGATCGAGCGTCAGAGTGGAAAGTCGGCGGTGGCGGTGAGGATTGCGACGTTCAACGCCAACAACCTGTTCTCCCGCTGGTCGTTCCAGGCGGAGCTTCCTCGGTCCCTGGCCAAGCCGCCGGTGGCTGAGATCGCTACCGGCACAGCGGGCGGGACCGGCACGCCGAGCGGTCAACCGTCGGTGGTCGAGGTGGTCCTGCCTGACGGCACACGGATGAGCGGGGTGCTGCGCACGTTCCGCGGCAAGCTCGTCCAGGGCAAGGATCCGAAGGCTCGGGCGTGGATCGCCCGGCGTATCGCCGCACTCGACGCGGACGTGTTGTGTTTGCAGGAGGTCGAAGACCAGGACGCCCTGGACGCCTTCCACCATGACGACTTGCGTCCCCTCGGCGTCGACTACCGCTACCGGGTCGTCGTGGACGGCAACGACCCTCGCCGTATCGACGTCGCGATCTGCTCCCGGCTACCGATCACCCGTGTCAGCTCGTGGCGGTTCTGGCCCGACTCTCAAGGGGAGCCGGTGTTCGGCCGGGATCTGCTCCAAGCGCAGATCGCCGCCCCGGACGGCCGACCGCTGCACGTCTTCGTCAACCACCTCAAGAGCAACTTCATCGCCGACGAGCACACCCTCACCCCCGACCAGGTCGCCGCCGCCCGTGAGGACATCGTCCGGCGACGTACCGAGCAGGCCACGGCGATCAGGCAGATTCTGCGTCGGCAGCGGCTGACCCGCCGGGTCGTGGTCACCGGCGACCTCAACGACGAACCCGACGCCGCCAGCCTCGGCGGCCTACGGCAGGTCAGCCTTACCGAGCAGATTCACCGGGGTTCCACGGTCGCCGGCCCCAAGCGCAGCGGCTCCTTGGTCGATGACCAGTTCGCCGACCTGTCCCCCACCATGTGGACGCACCGTCACCGCGCGAAGGGCGTCACCACATTCGCCCTCTACGACCAGATCTGGACCAGCCCGGACCTGACAGTCACGGCCGCGCACGTCATGCGCCGCACCCAAATCAGCGGTGACGGATCCGACCACGACCCCGCCTACATCGACCTCGACCTGCACTAACCGCCAGCAGGTCGCCTGCGGCTAGAGGTCCTCGCGCCACGAGTGAGGGCCGATGCTCTTGCCGTGGCCGCGGAGGTAGGTGCCGTAACCGCTGCTGGAGACGTTCCAATGGTGGCGGCAGTACGGCGCGTCGCAGGGCCCGCAGAATCCGGCGTCGTCGTAGAAGTCCGCTGTTCTGACCAGGGTGTAGCGGTACGGCTCGGCGAAGGCTGCGGCGATCCCTATCGCTTTCGCCATGTTGACCGGTCGGCCTCCACCAGACGCGGCTGCGGCAGGCCAGCGCGGTGAGCGACCTGCCGCATCCATGTGCGCCGGCGTGGTCGCCACCCCCGGCCGGGGCCACCAACCGCACATCCCGTACCGGGCCACCGGCGACGCGTTCGGCTTTGGCGGTGACGCGGGGCAAGGTTGCCGCTGTCAGCTCGGCAGCCTCGACACGCGTTTCCTCGACCGTGATGACGTCGTCGGCGGGGAGGCGCGGTTCGGCACGAACCGCTGCGGCTGCCCGGCTGCGCCCTGCCACGCCCGCTGCCCCGTCCAGACCTCACCATCGGCGGACACGTAGACAGCGCTGGGAGATGGGTCGTCCCGTCGAAGGACAAGGGGGCGGCGTGGCCGCCGGGCCAGGCGAGCATCGCGACCGTGGTGGTGGTGCCGCAGTCGATCGCCGGCCGCGCCTCCCCCGCCTGCATACGCATAGCCAAGCATGAGTATGACGCCCACGTCATCCCGTCACTACACGCCGGATCCGCCCGTGAGCTTGGGCCTCGCCAAGCGAAGCCGGCTCGCTGCCTGGCACCAGCGTCCTTGGAGACATCCGATGCCAGCGAGTTCGGCCCGAGGATCGGCTGTCAGCGGGGCGGCGTTGTCAGGTGTCAGATCCACCAGCGGTCCTCGAGGTAGCCCGCGTGCCGGGCTGCCTCCCACTCCCGCATGCTCGGGTATCGGTCACCGCAGTACCGCCGCCGCAGGTGGTCGGCGAACGCGGCGCGCTCGCCGTCGGTCGCCAGTCGGATCCCGCGATCGCCGTCTCCGGCTTGGAGCAGGTAGCTGCCGTCTGGGTCGATCGTCATCGTCACCTCACCGCCGCGGGGCTGGCCGATGCGTACCGCCAGGTAGGCGAAGTAGATGTGCCGGTAGTCGAACTCGTCGTGATGCGAATGGATCCAGTCAAGCCACTGATCCACCTCAGCCAGGGTGTACGGATCCACGATGCCCCTCCCCACGCGTGGCGCTTTCCATGATGCTCACGCATGTCGCCCACCCCAAGTCTCGCCGCCACTGAGCGGCTGCGACTGCGGCGCCCGGTGTGTTGCCTCGGCACCTTGGCCGTTCTCGCCACCGCGAAGGAGCTTCGCGTGGTACGTCAGTCAGGTGCAGGTGTTGTTGCGTGGCGGGCCTTGTGATGGGCGAGTCGTCGTCGGCGGAGGCGAAGCTGTGGTCTGCGGTTCCTGCCTCTACGAGCGGACGTCGGACATTGGCCGCTCTCGTGGGCGGGACCTGCGCGTGTACCAGCACCGGCCGGACTGCTGTCAGCCGTACGGGCGCGGCGCGGAGGATCGCTGCGAATAAGCGGAGCGCTAGGAGGGCGACACGCATGCCCGGGAGGTACGCCTGTCTGCCGGCGCACGACGCTGCCAAGTCGGCGGTTCGGGGCCAGCTGTAAACGAGGCCTGCTGGCAGCGCCCTGAGTTGCCCGTCTGCTCAGCGGTTGTTGTAGGCCTCTACCACGGAGGTCGGGATGCGGCCCCGTTCGGAGACTTGGTAGCCGTTCTCGGCGGCCCATTCGCGGATCGCGCGAGTGTGAGCACGACTGCTGCTGCCGGAGGTCGCGGGACGCAGCGCGCGTCGCGCCACCCGACCCGAGTCGATGCCGCCCCGCCCCATGCGCCGGCCCGCGGTGATGTACACGTCGAGGGCCTTCCGCAGGGCGCCGGCGTTGTGGTCGGACAGGTCGATGGCGTAGGCGGCACCGTCCAGGCTGAATTCGATGGTCCGGTCCGCCGGTCCTCCGTCGATATCGTCGGTCAGCACGGTGATCATTTTCCGAGCCATGGCGGTCACTCCCGGCGAATTCGTTGGTTGAGCTTGAACCGGGGGGGAAATGGTACGCCCCGCCTGTTGCACCAGCGACAACCGGGGATCGCACCGATCCGCATAGGTCGACGATTGGCAGTTAAATCTCGACGAAGATGCTCCATCGAACGAAAGCTTCCAGGCGTTGAAGACGACCGACGGTTACTCGTCCGGCGACGAACGTCCTGGGGTCGGCATGGCACGGTTTATGGATAGCCGGGAGCAGGGTGCGCGGTCAGGAGCTGCAGGTGTTGAGCATGCTCTGCAACGCCGACTTCTCCGACGACTGCAGCGTCAGGCCCCAGCTGTACTTCACGGTAATCCACATCTTGCTGTAGGTGCAGCGGTAGGACGACAGCGGCGGCTGCCACGTCGACGGGTCCTGGTCGCCCTTGGCCTGGTTGACGTTGTCGGTGACCGCGATCAGCTGCGGACGGGTCAGGTCGTTGGCGAAGCTCTGCCGACGGCTGGTCGTCCAGGAGTTCGCGCCCGACCGCCACGCCTCGGCCAACGGTACGACGTGGTCGATGTCGACATCGGAAGCGGCGTACCAGGTCGCCCCGTCGTACGGGCTGTACCAGCGACCGGAGATGGCCACGCAGGAGCTATCCACGACCACGGAGGTGCCGTCGCGCTTGAGGACCTGCTCGCGGGTGTTGCAGCTTCCGCTGATCGTGATCCAGTGCGGGAACAGGTCCCGCGAGTAGCCGCTGGTGGATCCCTGCGCCGCTACTCGCAGGGCGTTGAGTTGCGACTGTGCGGTGGCTTTCGAGGGGATGCCCGGGGGCGTGGCCGCAGCCGCTGTGGCGCCGACGCTGACGAGGCCGGCACCGGCGACCATCGCCATCACGGTTACTGCGACGCGGGTGCGCCGTAGGCCCAACTGCGGTGCGAAGAGTCGAGCCAGTCTCATGGGAACCTCCTGAGCCGCCCGCGCGGAAGTTGACGGTCTCCGATGAGTATGGCCGCGGTTCGGTGATTTCGTAACAGGCGGGCAACCACAAGACGAACGATCGCGGCGGCCCTCGCCGTGATGTTTGGCCCTCGCTAGGGAGATCGATCCCTGCGTATGGTGGCGACGGCCGGTGGCAGGTACTCCGACCGCCCTTTCTGGGTCGCCGAGGGGCCGAAATGGCCTGCCGCGGAGGCTGTGGCCCGCGGTAGCCCGCAAAGGATGAAACAGAAGGGGGACGGCTGATGCCCGCAGTCGAGGCGTGGTTCGTTGGTGGTCCGATCGACGGCCGCATCATGCCCGTGGAAACCGGCGCCGACGGGTCCCTGCCCCACGCTGTCGACCTACCGCAGACAGGCGCATACGTCGGCGCCATCGACCAGGCGGGCCCGGTCATCCACTACCGGTACGTCCGGCAGGGCAGCGACGGCGAGCCTCCCACCTTCCGCTATGCCGGCCAGCTGCCGTAGGTCATGATCCGCACGAAGAGGCGCCTGGCACGTGTCCAAGCGGTCCCCGACTGCCCCAATGGTGGCCTTGGCGCCCCCGCCGCTGGCATCCGCCTGCGGCCGTAGGCATTCGTTGTCGCGGATCTTCACCCGAGAGTGGTCGTCGCTCCCCCACGATGATCTGCAGGGGGCGGACATGATCAGCGTTCACATCCCGCGGTGAGCCCGGCCCACCGCCGGGCGGAGGCGGGCGCCGAACCGGTGCTGCGCCGGCCGGTCGCGCCGATGCTCGCCGCGCCGGTCGACGAAGTACCCGAGGGCCCAGAGCTGGTTCACGAGCCGAAGTGGGACGGGTGGCGTGCGATCGCCTTCCGGGACGCCGACGGGGTGTATCTCCAATCCCGGGCCGGCCGCAACCTGACCACCTACTTTCCTGACATCACCCGGGCCGTTCGCGCGGTCATAGCACCGGGGACGGTGGTCGACGGCGAGTTGATCGTGCTGCAGGGCGGCCGAACGAACTTCGCGCAGCTGCAGCGGCGCGTCACCGCCGGCCGCGACCTGCTGCACCTGGCCCGCGAGTGCCCCGCCCACTACGTGCTGTTCGACCTGCTCGCCGACCCCGGTGGACAGGTGAACCTGAACCGCCCGCTGTCGCAGCGGCGCGGCCGGCTAGAACAACTGCTCTCCGGCGCGCCAGCGCAGCTCACCCTCACCCCGCAGACCGCGGACATGCGGCAGGTCGCGGACTGGCTGACGCACTGGACCGTCGCCACCGGCATCGAAGGCGTTGTCAGCAAACGGTCGACCGGCCGGTACGAGCCTGGCCGGCGCGGCTGGTGGAAGTACCGGACCCGGATCACCACCGAGGCGATCGTCGGTGGCGTGACCGGCAGCCTCCGCGACCCGGACACCGTGCTGCTCGGCCGGTTCGACCGGCGAGGAACGCTGCGATACACCGGCCGCACCCACCCGCTGAACCCCACACAGCGGCCAGAGCTCGCGGCCGCGCTGTCCCCGGTCCGCGCGATGCCGCGCCGCGGCGCAACGGCGCATCCCTGGCCGCAGCCACTGCCGCCGTCCTGGTCCGGGCAACTGGACCGGCCCGAACCACTGCCATATGTACAGGTGGACCCCACCACGGTGGTCGAGATCGACGCTGACGTAGCCTTCGAACACCAGCGGTGGCGACACCGGGTCCGGTACATCAGGACCCGGCCGGACATGTCGATCTACGACGTGCCGTTGCTGCTCGGCGAGGAGGAGGGGTACTTCGGCGAGAGGTGAGCCCAGGGCCAGGCGCAGGCCGGGTCAGTTCGAGCGCCAGGTGAACTGGCCGTGGGCGGACATGGTGCCTCCCCTGGGGCATCGGTGAGTCGGATCCGCGCTAACGGGCACGCAACGGGCACAGCGATCGAGGGATGAGGAGATCAGGCTGGTCTCCCTGCGATGGCGCTTACCGTCGCGCGAAGGATCCCAGCTTGCCCAACATCCGGCCCAGGTGCGGTTCGACGGTTGCCGGGTCGGCGTCCGCCACCTCCTCCGGCGTCCACCACCGAACGCTGCGGAACTCGCCGGAGTCGGGGACCAATGTCTGATGGCGGCTGCCGCTCAGCAGGAACCAAAGACTGACATCGACGTGCTGCTCCTCTCGCGGACCAACCGTCCGCGTGACGGTGAGGAAGGTTGGATGCTCGCCGAAGCGCGGATGGAACACTGCCGGCACACCCAGTTCCTCCATCACCTCCCGACGTACCGTCTCGGCTGGGTGCTCTCCGGGTTCAACGTGGCCGCCGCTGGGCAGCCACATTCCGGCTTTGCGATGGTCGACCAGCAGCACGCTGCCGTCCGTCTCGTCGTGCAGCAGGAAGTACGCCACCAGGTGCGGCGATGGAGTACGTGGCTTCTTTCTGCGGAAGATGTCGTGGGTCTCGGCCAGCCAGGCCAGGCACTCTGCCTGGTGCTGTGCCTCCAGCTCGTCTGCTGGCGTCAGCGCCTCGACCAGCGCCCGGATCTCGTCGTGCACCTGCACTCGGAGGAGGCTGCCAGCCGCGCCTAGCATCGGTCAATCCCTCCTGGTGCGTCTAGCCTTGGTCCGGCAGGTGTGGATGGGGCAGGCCGAAGATGGCGTGCTGGGCCGCTTGGGCGAGGGTGGCTTGGGTAATGGCGGGTAGGCCGAGCCTGTTCCAGTGGAAGATCACATGCAAGGCGATCACTGCTCGTAAGCCACGGGTGAGCCCGCCTCTTTCGCGTTGACGATGGAGGGCTGCGCCGGCGTTCTCGAATGCGGTGTGCCAGGTGGAGGTGATGCGAGGCGCACCGAGCAGCAGCCGCCGCACGTCTCCGGTGAAGCTCTGCCACGTGCGGACATCGGTTGCGGGTGCTTGGTTGAGATGTGCTGCGCGGTGCTCGACGACCTGTGCCCAGACGTCGCCTTGCTCGTTGAGGTCCAGCCCTGCTGCGCGCATCAGGGCGGTGCACAAGATCAGGGAATGTTCGCGCCGGGTGCTGGGGAGCTGGTGGAGGTAGGTGAGGAGGTGGCGGCTGTCGTGGTGGAACAGCGTGTGCGCGGTGGTCATGGCGTCGTGGCCGCCGAACGCGTGAGTTTCGGGTTCGTAAATGTCGCTGGTCCAGTTGACCCCTTCGGTGAGTAGCGGGCGGGCGTGGTCTTCGCTGTCTGGGCTGTTTGTGGGTTGGTAGCGGATGCGCCAGGCGCCTTTGCGGATGAACCACCAAGAGGTGATCAGGCCGTCGGTCTCGGCTTTGGGAAGCACTCGGCTGAGGTGGGCGATTCCGTGTTGTTCGCGCTCTCGGGCGGTCTGGCCGGGGTAGGTGATGTTGGCCTGTTGCCAGGGGGTGTGGTCCACGGCAGCTCTTTCTCAGGAGAGGAGGAGACAGGCGTCCCATGCGGTGGCGGCGGCGGTGACGAGGTCGGCTCCTGCCTTGCCGTCGAGAAGCCCTTCGGGCTCGTCGGCGGCGGGGGTCGCCTGCCGGTGGAGATCTTCTGCGGCTGCCAGGGGTATTGGGGTGAGGGCGTCGGAAGCGACGCGGCGGGCGGTGGCCAGCAGTCCGGCGGTGCCATGGCACAGGCCTCGGTCGGTGAGCCGCCGGATCTGTTCGGGGTCGGTGAGGCAGCTGATGAGCGCGGTCTCCGCGACGTGCTGGCGGGTGGCGTAGCGCAGGGCGTGTGCGGCGAGTTGCTGGGCGCGGGCGATGCCGGGGGTGCCGTAGCACCAGGACGGCCGGAGCGGGGTTTGCTGGGCAGGTGTTCCGCGGCGTAGGTCGGTGAGGGTGATGGTTTGCGGCCACCAGATCGTGCCGTAGCTGTGCTGCTGCCAGGTGTCCAGCCATCGGCTGATGCGGTTGATCGCCGTGGTGTGTCCGGCGACGGTGATGCCGTCGCGGTGGCTGAGGGCGAGCAGTGCCAGTGGGCCGGTGATGCCGTGGGCTATGCCGAAGTTCGCGTGACCGCCGACGGGCGGTGGCTGGCGGCGTTCGGGCCCGTTCCAGCACCACCAGCCGGGCAGCGCGCCTCGCGGTTCGGTGAGCCGGACGAGGTAGTCCAGGACTTGGCGGAGCAGGTCGTGATTGCCGAGCCGGCGCAGAACGACGCCGAGCCCGGTCAGCCCGCGGATGAGGTCGTACTCGGCGTAGTGCGGCTGCTGGTGTCGGTCGATGCGGCGGTGAGCGGCGTCGAGCCGTCGGCGGGTTACCGTGGCGGTGCCGTCGGCGGTGGCCGCTCGTGCCTGGGCGAGCCCTGGGTGGTCGGTGGTGGCGACGACGAATGCGAGTGCGGGGGCGCCGTAGAAGAGGCTGGCCCCGTCGGCGATGCTCACGCCGCCGGCGGTGGCGTGGCGCAGTGCCTCGTACGCTGCGGGCCGGTTGCCGGTTTCCAGGTGCAGCAGGGCGATGCCGGCCGCGCCGTCGGCGAGGGACTGTCCCGCGGTCACGGCTTACGCCTGGAGAGGGTGGTGCGGGCGATGGTTCGGGCCAGTCGCAGGCAGTGCCGCTCGGAGGTGAGGTCGACACCGATCATGCGAGCGTGGTGCAGGTGCAGTAGGCCGCCCAGCACCTCGTCGGGGTCGAGTCCGTCATCGACGACCAAGGAGCGGTAGGCGGCCAGCGCTGCCGCGAGTCGCTCGTCATGCACCGGGCGCCGGGCGTGTTCGAGCTGGGCGGGATCGAGGCGGGGACCGGTCCTATGCGGGAGGTGGGTGGCGAGCCAGCGCGGCCCGTCGCCGGTGAAGCCGTCGGCGATGGCGATCATCCCGGCGGCGGTGGCGGCTTGTCGGTCGCCGGTGAGTCTGTGCAGGGTGGCACAGGAGTCGGCGGCGAACACCTGCTCGGCGGCGGCGAGGGCCGCTGCGGCGCCGTGGCGGGTTTCGGGGCGGTACGGGTGCAGGCTGTAGTCGTGTATGACGGCGTCATCGTGCAGGTGCTGCACCCAGTCGGCGAGATGGCAGGCGGTGTCGGCGAAGCGGTCGGTGTCCGAAAGTGGGATGCGTAGCCGCAGGTGCGGCTCGGGGTGGGGATACCGCAGGAACCACCAGCCGGCTGGTAGGTGGTCGGCGGGGCGGGCGGCGAGGTCGGTCAGGATGTCGTCGAGCCGGCCGTGTAGGTGTGCTTCCAGCCACCGTGACCGCCCAGGCCAGTGCTGAACAGTGGTGGCGGTTCGGGCTGGTCGCGCTGGTTGGTCGGCTGGTGCAGGGTGGGTGAGGGTGAGCAGGAGTTCGGTGGGGCGGTCGTCGATCCAGCCCGCTGGCCCTGGAGCCTCGGTGATCACGGTGCGGGGATGCCGGTCGAGGTGGTCGCGCAGGACCGCCACGTGGGCAGGGTCGTCCAGGTCAAGGCATAGGCGGATGTCGTCGTCGCCGACCAGGACCTGCTGCGGGATGTGCCGCTGGTGGCGATGTCGCTGCCAGGCCACGCGCCACTGCGGCCATGCGGCGCCAGAAGCGGGAAGGGCGGTGTGGTCGATGATCCAGCGGGCGGGGTGCACGATGGTGCGTCCACGCCGCAGGCGGGGTAGGAACGGCAGGCCGCCGGCGTTTCCCCAGTCGAACCGGCTGCACGGTGCCGTCCATGCGGTCCAGATCTCGGCCAGGAACCGCATCAGCGGCTGCTGCAGCGTGGGCAGCAGCACACTGTTGAACAGCAGCGCTTCGACGGGCTGACCCGTTGCCGGCGATACCAGCCACAACCGGCGTCCGTCACCGGCCACCGCCAGGTCCTCGACCGTGTACGACGGTGCCGGGTGGAAGTCGCCGAGAGGAAGGACGGGCAGCAGTTCGGGCGTCCGGGCCACTGCGGTGAGGCGGGCGTCCAGCGGGGGTCCGGAAAGCTGCAGCGGGGCCGCGCCGGGCAGGGCGGTCGGCAGATGCCGGTAGACCTGCTGGAATCCGGCGAGTTCGGCGGGGGTGAGCAGATGCAGGAACCGGGCTGCGGCGACCCCGGCGTGGCGGGACCCGCTGAGCACCGTCAGGGTGAACGTGCCGCGGTCCAGATCGTGCGGGGTGTCGGCGGCGAGGGTGAACCGCAGTTCGGTGTGCGGGATCGGTGGGCGGTCGTCATCCCCGCGCAGCCGGTCGATCAGCGAGTTGTCGAGCACCACCTCGGCGCAGCCGTCGAGTGCGGCCTGCTGCGCGAGCTGTCCGAGCAGCCGGTCGCGGGCGGTGAACAGCGCTGGGGCGTGGCGAGCAGATCCCCGGTAGCCAGCCGGAAACCCCAGCACGTTCAGCACATCACGGATGGGAACAGCCGCTCCTGGACCCCACCGCTCGATGAACGCATGGTGGTACTCGGTCCATCCGGCGGCGTGAGGTGGCGCTACCGCCACGAGCGTCGACGCGGCCCGCTCCGCCTCGTGCAGCACCGGCGGGGGCAGGGTCACCGTGATGTCGGCGCGTAGATCGACGGCGACTCGGTTGCCCGGCTCCGGGATGGCGTAGTGGCGGGCGACGTGTGCGGCCGGGTCGGTGGCGGTCATGGGTGGGCGTAGGGCCGACAGCAGCACCCCTGTGTGGACCAGGTCGGCCAGCAGCCGCTCAGCGTCGGCCATGCTGGCGGGTCCGGCGATCATCGCGGCGAGGTCGGCGAACCTGACCGGGGACCGCGCCACCTGGATCGCCGCCCGGATCGGGCCGGTCAGGCGGACCTCGACATCCCACCGCCGATCGGCGCTGGCATGAGCACATGGCAGCACCCACCTGTCGCCGCGCCGGTATCCCAACGAGTTCGTCACCACCGCGACGGCACGCAGAGTGTCCAGATCCTGTTCGGCCCACGCGGTGTGCTCGGCGATGAACTGGCCATCGGGGCGGGAGACCGCGTGATGTTCCTCGCCCAGGCGGACCGTCGCGCGAGCGCCGAACTGGACCGGGGCCACGCCGGCGAACGTGCCGAACGGGGTCGCACGGGTGGTCCAGCGCAGCAGGTACCGGAGCGCTGACTGCACCAGGCGCCGCAGCCGCTGCTGAGGCACCGGCTCACCGCTGAGGGCGCGTTGGATCTGGTCGGCCAGGTGCGGCGCCGCGCCGGTAACGGCTGCCGCGAACCCGGGCAGCGTCCACGTCTTGTCCAGCCACTCGCGCCACTGATCCGGATGACCGTGGGCCACGTCGGGCCAGGCAGGCAGAACGAGGCCCTTGGGGTAGGCGGCGATCCGTATCAGCGCCGCACCAGCTGCGGGAACCATGATGCACCACCGAATCGACGGGCCCGGCGCGTTCGACGCCGGGCCCGATCGTGAGAGGAACGGATGGGTCAGTTGCCGTCGTCGCACCTGGTCGTGCAGGCGTTGGAGCCGGTGTTGCCGGAGCCGCACCCGTCGTCGGTGGCGGTGGCGTAGCCGCCCGCGGTGGGGCCGGCGTCGACCAGGGTGACATCCAGGGCGAACTCCGAGGCGTCGGTGTCGTTCACGTGCGTTCCCTTCTATGCGGGGGCGAAGGTGAGGACGAGACGGCTGTGCCGCTTGTCCAGCACCGTCCCGGCCGGCAGGTCGCCGTCGGGAGTACCAGCGGGCAGGACGTGCAGCACCGGCGAGGGGCTGCCCGCATCCAGCCACCCGCGCATGTGTCCAACCATCCGACCGGCCGCTACCGCTGCGCCGGGCCCATGCGCACAGGCGCCCAGGTCGAACATGTCGTCGTCCGTCCAGCGCAGCGTCGAGCGGTAGCAGAACGCGCCGTTGTCAAGGGCGGCCGGCGTGCCAAAGCGCCACGCCGGGGCGACGACGTCCGCATCGACGGCCTCCTGCTGAGCCGTGAGAACAACGAACTGCTGCCCTGCATCGGTGATGCGGGTCGCCAGCCACAGGTCGAGATCAGCCAGGACGGTGCGAGGGGGCAGGCTCACCCCGGCCCATGCCTGTGTCTGCGGCTGCGTTAACAGCTCGGCCACGGCGTGGTGGTTGACCTGCTGGTCCTCGTCCAGTCGCAGGTGGACCCCGTCAGCGATGTCGACGTACCGCACCTGATGTGCCCCAGCGCCCTGCATCGACACGAACCCACACAACCGCTGGCTGTGGCTGACCAGCCGCTCCCCCGTCCGACGCATCGCCCACGAACGGGTCATCCCGAACGTCCGCAGCGGTACGACCAGCGTTCCGTTCCCGGCGAGCTGAGCGGTCCAAGCCGGGGGAACGTCCCAGGCGCCGACCGTGACGATGATCAAGTCGTATGTGCAGCCCGGATTTACCGGTTGCTCAGCGTCCGCGCACACCACAGCCACGTCGTCGTAACCCGCCGCTGCGAGGCATGCGGTGGCCCGGTCGGTCACCTCGCGATCGATGTCTACGGTCGTGACTGAGCCCGACGGGCCGACCAGCTCGCGCAGCAGCGCGGCGTTGTATCCGCCGGAGCCGATCTCGAGGACCTGGCGGCCGGGCAACCCGCCGTCGATGGCGTCGGCTGCCTGACCGAGCATCTCCGCTATGAGCCACGGTGCCGACACCGAGCTGACGGCCTCGTCGCCGATCCGCTTGGTCACCACGGCCTGGTCGGCCCGGTACGCCTCCGTCAACGCGGCATCCGGCGTGAACAGGTGGCGTGGGACGGCGCGCAGCGCCGCCTCCACCTCGGGCCGCATCACCAGCCCTTTGGCCCCATGATCGGCGACCATTTGGTCGACCATCGCATCACGCAGGCCCTCGCTGCTCATCGTGATGGAACTCATGTATGCGTCCCTCTCCCTATCCCTCACGGCCGCTTCAGTCGGACGACCGCTCTCTCCGGTATCCGCCGACGGCCGAACACAGCTCCGGCCAACGCACCCCGTCCCAGTTCGGGGAGGATCCAGCGTTGGCGAAACCAGATCGCCACTGCGGGCGGATCGCCGCGTTGTGCTCCCGTAATGCCGTCAGAAGAGCTGCAGAGCGGCTGGCTGCCGCGTGGGGCCTTACCGATAACGTCTCACACGATCACTCATCGTGAGCGGTGAGGAATACCGACCTGCGGTCCGACCTTGCTGCCACCCCGTGTCGCTTCCTGACGTGAACGCATGGGAGGTGGATGATCTAGACAGCCGGTGGCATAGTCGGCATGGCCGGCATGTGGGCCGAGGGGAGAGAGCGGTGCCTCGCCATCCGGACGCGATGATTAGGCCGAACACTGTGCTCAGTGGAGCGAGGCGGCGCTTGCCGTCACCTGTGCGCCCTGGTCAGCGCATGTCCCGCAGCGAGCTGGCCGATGCGGTCAACGCTGCGCTCGACCGAATCTACGGAGGCCGTGACGTCACTGCCCACTACGTCGACTTCCGGTGGGTTGGCAAGCTGGAGCGCGGCGAGCATCGGTGGCCCAGCGAAGCACGCCGGGCGGCACTGCGCCACGTACTCGGTGCCGTCACCGATTCGGATCTCGACCTCTACAGCCCTCGACGTACGGATGGAAAGTACGCCGCCGATGAAGCGGCCGCGCCCCGGCCAGGAAGCTGGGACGAGACCATCCACATGCTGCGCGAACAGTGGCATCTCCTGGTACAAAACGACAAGATGTTCGGCCCCGAGTACGCCCTGATGGGCGTCGCCAGGCAACTCACGGCGATTGACGGCCTTCTGCGGGAGGTGCCCGAAGCGCTCCGCCCCTCCCTCGTCCGCCTCGCCGCCCAGTACGCCGAATCCGCGGCCTGGCTAAACCAGTCCCTCAACGCCCACTCCGTGGGCCACGACTGGACACGACAGGCACTCGTTTGGGCGGCTCAGATTGGTGACTCGACCATGACCGCCTGGGCCACCTACCGCAGCAGCCAGCAGTGGTTGACGAGCGGATACCCCGCCCAGGCCGTCGAGCAGGCCGAAGCGGCGTTGCTCTACGACCAGAAGCTGCCCGGACCGATGCGGGCCGCGTTGCGCGTCCAGCATGCCCACGCTCTCGCCGCCACGGGCGAGCACCACGCGGCGCTGCGCCTGCTGGACGACGCGCATCGCTGGGCAGCGGACCGCCACCCAGGAAAGCCAGAGGGCGAGCACGCTTCCTACTGCACCAGCGGCTACATCGAGGTACACCGCGGGGCATGCCTTCGGCTGGCGCAGCGACCAGAGGAGGCAATCACCGTGCTGGACGAGGCTCTCCCCAAGATCCCGTCGCGGCATCGCCAGGACTTCGCCTCTGCCCTGCTGAACAAGGCCGCCGCTCACGCGGCGGCGAGCCAACCCGACGTGGCTGCGGCGACGGCGCACCAAGCACTGCCGATCGCGCGCCGGGCCGGGTCACGACATATCCTGCACCAACTCACGCGGCTCGGCGCTGTGATGAGCGGATACCAGCAACTCCCGGACGTCCGCGCCTTCCTCGACGATCTCAAGGAGGCCAACTGATGGCATCCGACGACGAACTGACCGCGATGCGACAGGCAATTACTGTGTCAGCGTTCGGCCTGGGCACCACGAGCCCCAACCCGCCCGTCGGCTGCGTCATCCTCGATCGCCACGGTGTAGCTGTCGGTGTCGGCTACCACCGGCGAAAAGGGGAAGCACACGCCGAGGTGAACGCTCTGAGCGCAGCTGGCGCCGCAGCCCGAGGCGGCACCGCCGTCGTCACGCTCGAACCCTGCAATCACATCGGCGTCACCCCGGCCTGCCGCCAAGAACTCATCGACGCCGGCATAGCCCGAGTCGTCATCAGCGTTATCGACCCCACGTCCCGAGGCGACGGAGGCGCCGCGGTACTCTCCGCCGCCGGTATTGACGTCGAAACCGACGTGCTGCCCGACGAAACGCTCACCGTCCTCAGACCCTGGCTCACGGCGACGCGGCGGCGCAGGCCGTACCTAACGTGGGCCTACACCCTCGGCGGGGCAAGCAAAGAAAAACTCGATGAGCAACTCGTGGCCGACCTGCGGCACAGGACGGATCTTGTGCTCGCGGACAACGGCACCCAGGAAGGTGTCCCCGGCGGCCATGCCCCTGAGCACTTCACGCTGCGGGACCACGCCGCCAACGGGGACCTGCGGGAATGGCTCTCCACCAGCTATGCGGGAGGCACCCGAAGCGTCCTGGTTGCTGGAGGCAGTCATATCGAGCTTCTTCACGGCAACTTCGACTTCGTCGATGAGATCATCGTCGCAGTCGAGAACGCCGATCCACGAAGTGCGCTCGCGGCGGTGACCAAAGAAGTAACGGCAGCTGATTTCGCGCTAATCCACGTGTCCACTAGACCCGAGGCGTCAGTGGTCCGCCTTCAACGACCTATGCAACCTTAGCAGAATGTCCGCGACTCGCTTGACGCCAGCGGGAATCAAAGCCTCGATACCGCCGGAAGTGGCGATTACGGATCACTGGTAAGGGTGTCCACTGCGACGGCCACAGCCGCGTTGGCATTACGGTAGCGGTAGATCGAGGAAGCGCAGCGCGGCACGCTAGATGATCCAGCACCTCGGGTGATGGTGGCGGCCAGTGGCGCGCTTTCCGAGTCGGCGTAGCGGACCTGCCGGTGGCCCAACTCCTCGGCCTCCGGCTCCCACCCTCCAGCCGCCGGCGGCGGTGATGATCGCCTCGCGCCTTTTAACGTCCGACTTGCAGGTAGTGACAAATCCCGTCCACCAGGTCGATGGCTAGGCCGATGCCCGTGTCTAGCGCACTGAACTGCTGACGGGAGAAGCCGAGGACCCGAGGCAGTTGTTCCTCGCCCCAAGCGAGGGCTGGCGCGCAGCCGGCGGATTTCCTGATCGCGCCAGCCGCGTCCGAACACCCGGACTCGGGCCGGTCGCCGGTAGCCTCCCCGCCCGAGTTGTGGCGACACCGCTATCCGCATCGGCGATCTCCCTCCTGCTGCCCCCAGCTGCCTTAGCACCAGGTCAGACGGTTTCGGACCGCAGAAGGAGCATGAGGTCGGACCGCAAGTCGGCATTCCCACCTCTACGAGCCGTACGCGATCGTGAATTGGCGTTAGCCACTGCACGCAGCCTGGGTTGCACCAGTCCTTACGACGGTGTGGAGACGGTGAAAAACCAACTGCGGTGGCGGCGGCGTTGTCCCGCAGTGCAGTACGCACTCCAGGAAACCGCTGCTTCGGCGGAGTTCCTGCGGGAGTGGTCCGGCTCATGAACCGGGTGCAGGTTCCGCCGCGGTCCCCTAGGGAGCGGCGGCCTCGCACACGGCAGTGAGGCATCCGGACCGGAAGTGGACTCACAACTAACTTTCCCCTCAACACTGAAGAAGGCACGCGAGATGTATGAGCAGGATGAGCTGTCCCGCTACGGCTATCGGCAGGAGTTGAACCGGCAGCTGCGATTGCGGGACCTGCTGGCCTATGGCCTCGTGTACATGGTGCCGATCGCGCCGATGGCGATCTTCGGCAGTGTCTACGCCGGCTCTGGCGGGATGGTAGCCCTGGCGTACGCGATCGGTGTGGTGGCGCTGGTGTTCACGGCCTTTTCTTACGCGCAGATGGTGAAGGCGTTCCCGATGTCGGGCAGCGTCTACAACTACGCCGGGCGCGGTATCAGCCCGCCGGTGGGTTTCCTGGCGGGTTGGGTGATCCTGCTCGATTACGTGCTCGTGCCGGGGCTCTTGTATCTGGTGGCGTCGGTGGCGATGCACGCGAGCGTGCCGGCGGTGCCGGTGTGGGTGTGGCTGCTCGGGTTCGTCGTCGTGAACACGGTCGTCAACTCGGTTGGTATCCGGATGACCGCGGTCGTCACCCGGGTCATGCTGGTCGGTGAGCTGATCGTCTTGGCGATCTTCCTCGCGGTCGCGGGTTGGGCGCTGGCGGTGGGCAAGGGCCGGTTCAGCTGGGATGCGTTCTACAACCCGGACACGTTCACCTGGTCTCTGGTTGCGGGGGCGGTGTCGATCGCGGTGCTGTCGTTCCTCGGCTTCGATGGCATCAGCATGCTGGCCGAGGAGACCCGGGACGGGTCGCGGCAGATCGGCCGGGCGATGGCCGCCGTCCTGGTCTTGGCGGGGGTGCTGTTCATCGCGCAGACGTGGCTGGCCGCCATGCTCGTCCCCGACCCGGCGGGACTGCAGGCCGCCGGCGATCCGGGCGGGACGGCGTTCTACGACGCGGCGGCGGTGGCCGGTGGGAGCTGGTTGGCGACGGTGTGCGCGGTGGCGACGGCGGTGGCGTGGGGGTTGCCGAACTCGATGGTCGCGCAGGTCGCCACGTCCCGGCTGCTGTATGCGATGGCCCGGGACCGGCAACTCCCCCGCTTCCTGTCGAAGGTGTCGCTGCGGCGGAGCGTGCCGATCAACGCGACGCTGCTCACCGGCGCGGTGTCCCTCGCACTCGGCCTGTACATGGCCACGCGGGCGGACGGGATCACACTGCTGTCGTCGCTGATCAACTTCGGGGCGATGGTCGCCTTCCTCGTCCTGCACATCTCAGTGGTGGTCCACCATCTGATCCGCGGCCGCAGCCGGAACCTGTGGGCGCATCTGGTGATACCCGGGGTCGGGTTCGCGATCCTGGCCTACGTCGTGGTCAACGCCAACATCGCCGCGCAACGCCTCGGCCTGGCCTGGCTGGCCCTCGGGGTGCTGGTCCTCGCCGGCCTCTACGCGACCGGCCGCCGGCCGGCGCTATCGGGTCTGGCGCCTGTGCTGCGGCAGTCGCGGCGTGACGTGGAGCGGGTGTGAGCGGCATGGACAGGATCGTGTACCGGCCGGTGCGGGACGAGTTCGCCTACACCTTCGGCGGCCGCATGCCCGTCGCGCACCTGCGCTCCGGTGACCTGCTGGAGGTGGTCACGGAGGACTGCTTCGGCGGCCTCATCCGCGGGCCGGCAGACCTGCCGTCCCGGGTGTGCCGCATGCCCTACCTCAATCCGGTGTCGGGGCCGTTCTTCGTCGAGGACGCCGAGCCTGGTGACACCCTCGCCATCCACGTCGTCTCCATCACGCCGGCCCGGGACTGGGGTGTGTCTGCGACCTTCCCGCACTTCGGCGCCCTCACCTCCACCGCACACACCCCCACCCTTCAACCACCGCTAGAGGAGCGGGTGTGGGTGTACGAGATCGACCGACCCGCAGGCGTCGTGCGGTACCAGGCCACCGCCAGCGACCACACCGTTGACCTGCCGCTGGACCCGATGATCGGCACGATCGGCGTCGCCCCGGGCGGATTCGAAGCCCGCTCCGCCATCGTCCCCGACACCCACGGCGGGAACCTCGACACCCCCGAACTACGGGCCGGCACCACCCTCTACCTGGGTGTGGCCATGCACGGGGCGATGCTCGCCCTCGGCGACGGACACGCCCGCCAAGGCGAGGGAGAAGCCAGCGGCGTCGCCGTCGAAATCGCGACCACCACCACCCTCATCGTCGACGTGATCAAAGGCGTGGCCACGCCGTGGCCGCGGCTGGAAACCGACAACGAGATCATCTCCGTCGGCGCGGCCCGCCCTCTCGAAGACGCCTACCGCATCGCCCACCACGACCTGGTCGCCTGGACCACCGCCCTCACCGGCCTGGACACGTTGGATGCCTACCAACTCGTGTCGCAGGCCGGACGGGCGCCGATCGGCAACGTGTGCGACCCCAACTACACGATCCTGGCCGCCGTCACCAAGACCCTGCTCCCGTCTGCATCCGAACCGTACGGCGGGGCGCACGACAGGCTGCGGCGACTCGTGGCCGCGGCAGCAGTCGGGGGCGGAGCGTGACGGCGTCGGTTCCCCGCCTACCCCTGCGGGATGAGCTGTTCCTGCTCGGCCACGACGACGACACCGGCCACCCCCACCTGCACCGCGACGCCCTCTCACTCGGCCTGGCCGGCGCCGTCCTGATCGACCTGTTCCTCGCCGGACGAGTCGACCTCGACCACATCGACCCAGCCCACCCCACCGGCGACCAGCGGCTCCGCCTGCACATCGACCGTCCGGTCGGCGACCTGATCGCCGACACCGCACTCGCCTCCATCCGCTACGCCCACACGGCACCGCCACTGAAGGTGTGGCTCCGCGGCTTCGCCCACGACCTATACGAACGCACCCGCGCCGGCCTCGTCGCCGCCGGAATCCTGCGCCACACCACCCGCCGACGCCTCGGCGGCCTCGTCCGCGCCGACACCTACCTCGCCACCGACACGAAATGGGCCATCGTCGCCCGAGCCCGACTGCGCTACCTCGCCGCCAGACGCGAGCAACCCGACAACCACACCGCCGCCCTCGCCGGCCTCGTCGCCGTCCTCGGGCTCACCCCGTACCTCTACCTCGACGACGACACCACCGCCCTCACCGCGCACCTGCAGACCATCGCCGACCAGCACCACCGCCCGGTACGCGACATCACCGCCACCGTCGACGCCGCCCTCGGCGACCTCGCCACCGCCGCCTACCGCTGACCCCACCCTCACAGGAGCACTCCCCCATGGACACCGTCCCCCGCATCCGCGCTGCCCGCTGGGCCGACAAGGACCCCGTCGCCGCCCTCATCGCCGACGCCCTACAGCCCAGCCCGCTCGCCGCCTGGCTCGTACCCGACCCGGCACAACGGCGCCGCATCCTCGCCGACGTCCTCGCCATCTGGGTGGAGCACGCCATGTTCTTCGGCGACATCTACCTCACCGACGACCTCACCGCCGCCACCGTCGGCTTTCACCGCTACCGGCCCATACCCCCACCCGCCAACTACGGGATCCGACTGGCGGACGCCGCCGGTCCACACGCCGGCCGCTTCGACATCCTCGACCAGACGCTGTCCCTGCGGCGACCGACCGAACCCCACTACCACCTGGCATTCCTCGCCGTTCAGCCCGAGGCGCAGCGAACCGGGCGGGGGACCGCGATGCTCGCCCACCACCGCAGCCGCATCGACCGCGTCGATCTACCCTCCTGGGCCGATACCACCACCGCAGCCCAAGACCTGTATGCCCGCCACGGCTACACCACACGCCCGACGATCACCCTCCCGGACGGACCAACCATCCACCCGATGCGCCGCGACCCGGACCCCGGCAACGACGCGTGGCCCCTCAACACGACCCGCCCCACGACGACGTCCCGCCAACAGGACATCGCCATCTGACGGAGCCAGTCCGACACCCCGCAGCCCTGCCACCTGAACAGGAAGCCTGTCGCATGTCGCCGCTGCGACGATCCGATCACAGCTGGTCCGCCGGCTGGTCGCAGTCGCCACCAGGTCCGCGCCAGCGGCAAACCCCACCTCCGCTCCCCCGAGCGCCGGCATCCCCATGTCCTGTAGGGCAGGGTCATCCGCGGAAGTTAATCCTGAGGCGGAAGGGCTGTGGCCGCATCACTGGTCTGCTCACGCCACTGACCACCGCCGCTCGCAAGAAGTCGCCGAACCATCGCCCGAGCTTCCACCTCGCTGTCAAATGCCCACCGCAGGACCTGGCCCGTCTCCGAGTCACCAGCCCGCGCGACCACGTGCCACCGAACCTCACGCGTCAACCACACATCGCGACGCGCCAACCGCCCCCAGTGGGTCGGGCCGAAGCGCGGTGCCGGGCTTTCGTCCGGTCCGTTTCTTCGGCCCGCCCTCCCGAACCGGACGTGCAGCTCTCGCTGCATCCGGCTCTCCACGGACTCACGTCGGCTGGGTCAGGCGACGTGTCGAGCCGGTCCACGGATCGAGGTTTAGCGATTCGCATCGGCGGGTGTCAACCTGCAAATCCGCCGATTGATCAAGCAGAAGCAAGCACGCCGACGAGGTGCGCTGGGACCAGTTGTTCGGCCGGGTCGACGTCCGCCACCGGGTGCTCGGTAATCGCATCGAGCAGGTCGGCGACGTGCACGCCAAGGTCGGCATCGACCACGTTGTCCTTCGCCCGGCTGGCGGCCGTCTCCACCTGCCCAGCCAGCCACGCGCCGAGCTTGCGGTGCACGATGTGCAGGGTCCGCAGCGCCCACGCGACCCGTTCGGCCTCAGCCAGCAGCGCGTCGTCGTTGACGGCGCGGGCGAAGCGGGCCACGTCGGCGCTGTCGGCGGGGCCGTCGACAGTGCCGCGCATCCAGTGCCCGACCGCGCCGGCGGTCGTGACCGTCGTGCCGGTCATCCGGTCCAGGATCTGCTGTTGCGTCAGGCCGCGGTCGCGGGCCGCCGCAGCGCGGGCGTGCCAGAAGTCGACCAGCATGCGCAGTGCCGCGTACTCGGTTCGCTCGGACAGCTTCTCCGTCAACGCCACCCGCAGGTAGGTGCGGGCGGCCCTGTCGACGAGCAGCAGCACGTCGCCGCTCTGCAGCGCCTTCGCTGCGACCCGGGACAGGGTTGGGCCGCGGCGGCGGGTCACGAGCTCGTTCGCCGGCAGCCACAGCACCCGGGGACCGTTCGGGTCGTCCAGGTGCACCGCGATCGCCGGCACGTCGCTGTCGGCGCTGGTTTGCTCGCAGACGGGCAGGGTGTCCGGATCTTCCTCGGCGGCGGCCATCACCGCACGCAGCACCCCGGTCACGTCGACGGCGAACGGGTCCCACGCGGTGTTTTCCGCGCTGGACAACTCGTTCGCGTCGACGGGCCGCAGGACGCCTCCGTCAACGACCCGGACCGCGGCAGCCGGGTCGGTCTCGACCGGCCCGCAGCCCGGAGTCACGCCTAGCGCCGCGGCCGACACGGTGACGGCCTCCGTCCGCAGGTGCGCCGTCCGCGCCCGGGCCGCGACCGCCTGCCGCACCGCACGGCGTCCTTCCAGCGGCCCGCACGTCAACTGCAGCACGGCCGGCGCGGGCGGCAACGCCAGCAGCCCGGACCGGCTGCGCGGCAGCGTCCCGACGACGACCAGCAACACGTCCGGCTCCACCATGCCACGCGCGGCGGCGGTCACCGTCCGCACCGCGACCGTCTGCTCCCATCCGAGCGGGGTCCGTGGCGACTCCGTGAGCGCGGCCGTCACCGTGGCGGCTGCAGACGCGCCGCGCACCAGCAGGATCGCCCGCTCCCCTGCCTCGACCCGGGCCGTGACCCAGTCGATGAGCTGGCCGGTCCGTGGCTGCTCAGTCGCTGCGCGGAGTGCGTCGGTGAGCGCGTCCGCGAACCGCAGCCACGCGTCCCGGCTCGAGCCAGCCGCGTGCTCGGCGTAGCCGCGGGCGATCTCGACCAGCGTTCCAAGCCGCATCCGGTACGGGTTCGCGCCGGGGAACCGGTCGTACACGTCCGGGCGAACCGGGACGGACGCGACCACGTGGAACGCCTGCCACGCCCATCGCAGCCCGACGGGGTCAGCAGTCGCGGTACCTGCTAGCTGGCTTGCCGCCTCCCACAACGTGTCGAGGGCCGGGTCCAGCACCGTGCCCGGCTGCGGCACGACGATGTCGACCACGGCGGCGCCGGTGGCCTGCAGCTGCTGCGCCGCGGCGAACACCGCCCCGGCGTCGGCCGTGCGGGGCGTCGCGGCCGGGCCGGCGAGCGCCGGCAGGCAGGCGGCGTCCCACGCCCACACCACGCCTCCGGCGCTGCGGACGACGTCCAGGCCGGCGTCGTACGGATCGCCGGTCAGGTAGACAGCCGGGATCCGACGCCCGGTCTGCTGTAGCACCGCGGCGAGCTCGTCGGCCGTGGCGGCGCCGGCCGCGACGATGACGCCCTCGAGCCGTTCGAGCAGCGGGAGCAGCCGCGCCACCCGCCCGGTCAGGTACACCCGGCCGCCCGCGTCGAGCTTCGACCGGCCGATCACTTGCGGCTGCCCTGCCGCGGTCACCACTGCGCGCGGCACGAAGTCGACCAGACGCTGCATCCGGAACGCCAGCTCGTCGTACAGGTCCCGGTCGGCCAGCCGAACAGACGCGACTCCGATCTGCGGGTTCAGCCTGCCACGGTGTAGCGCGGCCGCGACGGCCGCGGACGCGGCCAGCACCACCGGCGCCGCGGTGACGGATGCCGGCACCACGACTGCCAGCGGAATGCGGGCGGTCATCGCGCCATCCGCCGCTCGCAGCAGTTCGGCATCCAGGACGGTCGGTGCGAACGGCAGCGGCCGGCTGCCACCCCTTCCGCGCATGAGGAGTCCGGACAGGACGCAGTCGCTCAACCCGCGGGTCTCGGCAGCTGCCATGAGCCAGAACGATAGACCTGCCCCGATTGGGGCCGATCAGCCATCTCGAGATCATCTTTCTTGTCGGTCGTACTTTGGTCGTACAGTGACCCGAACATCGCCGCAGGCTGCCACGACGGCAGCTCCGCGGGCGGCGGCAAGCCACCAGGGGAGGACGCGGGCAGTGCGCAGCAGCGAACACAGCGCGGACCACGACACCGGCGACACCCCGGGCATGGCGGCTGCCGCCGTCGAGGGTGCCGAGAGCAGCGGCCAGGACGGGAAATCGCACACCGCTGGCTCCGCTCTCACTGAGCAGGAGAGCGAGACGCTGCGCCGCGCCAAGATCTGCCGCGCCGCGGCCGGGCACCTCACCCAGGCCGACTTGATGAGCGAGCTGCCGCGGCTGAGCGGCGGCGAGGCCTCGTGGGTGCGGCGGCAGACCAAGATGCGCCCCAACTCTCCGATCGCGGCGCTCGCCCGCGCGGTGCGCACGACGCTGGTCCGCTCGGACGAGAAGCGGAGTGCGTTGATCCTGCACGACTGCCTGCACTATGGAGTCCTGTCCACTCACGCCGCCTCCAAGCTAGAACTCGCCGAGCTGGCCGCCCTGCTGGCTGGCGACATCGACGGCATGAACGGCCTGGGTGACGAGCCGATCTACCGGTCCCTGCTCGACGCCGAGGAATTCGGCACCACGCGGACAGCGCGGGTTGCGGCCTGGGCGTCGATGGTGTGCATGGGGCACTCGGCCGACGTCGCGGCGCTGGCCTGGCTGGTCGCCGACCCGCCCGAGGAGTGGTCGGATGCGCAGCGGCAGGTGCTGGCCGACGTATGGGACAGCGTGCGGGCCCGGACGCCGGACATGCCGGAGAAACCGATGCGGTTCGAGGATCTGGTCGAGGTCATCATCGACGCCGACGCTGTGCTGCACAGCGACGAGTTCGACGACGTCGACGAGCCCGCCGGCCTCGAGGAGCCCGCAGCGGCACCCCCAGCCGCGACCGATGCGCCCGGCGGCTCCCCTCCGGCAGCGGTTGGCGCGCCGGCTGTCGAAAGCGGCGTCGCGGCCGAGCCGACCGAGCGAGACATGCCGTCGTTGCAGCGCGAGCTCGACGACCTCGAGCAGCTCCGCAGCCACGTGGAGGACGAGGTGGCTCCCGCCCTCGCCGCCACTGCGGCTGCCGGACGACTCCCGGCGGAAGCCTACGTCGTCGCGGTCACGACCTACACCCGCCAACTCACCTCGGTGTTCGAGGCGGTCGCGCGGCTGACGGGAAATGCGCGGCCAGAGACGCTCGCAGACGCCCGGCATGCGGTCGAGGATGCGTTGGCCGCCGCGCAGGAAGCGGACCAGGCGACCGCCCGGCTGGACCGGGTCCGGCAGCTCGCGACGCTGCGCGCGCCGGAGTACGTCGCCGCGGCCGTCGCGCAGGTGGCGGAGCTGGCCGGCAGCGTCGACGACACGACTGCGGCGGAGACCGTCGCGGGCCTCGATGCGCTGCTGGAGATCGTTGAGCTGGGCGGCCGTGATCCGGCGCGCGCCGTCGGGCTCGGCAGGCTCGTCAGCTCGGCGGTGCCGGCCGCGATCCCGCTGCTCATGTTCGCCACCACCGCCGGCACCCTCACCTACACCCCGGCCGTCGCCGAACGCGCCAGCGGGGAACCCGCTGGAACCGAGGCCGCGGACGTGTCCGGCCCGGCTGAGCCCGCTGCAGAAACGCCTCCCGCCGCCGCAGACGTAGCGGGCACCGCTAGCGTGACGGACGAGCAACGCGCTACCCAACTGGCTGCCTCCGCCACCGACGAGCAGGCCACCAGCTCGGCCGAGCACGCCGAGACCCCTTCCCCGGCCGCCAACCTCGCCAGCACGGACGAGCCGAGCCCGCAGGGAACGGCCACGGAGGAGGGCGCCGAGGCCAGCACCCATTCGGAGCCGGACCTCGAGGACATCCTCGCCGGGCTCAACCTCACCGTCCCGCCGCCGCCCACCACCCCCCAGCCCCGCCACGCCCGGCCAGAGGAGATCACCGAGCCCGAGCTGTCGACCGCTGAGCCGTTGGCCGCCGATGCACCGGACAACAGCGACGCGTGCACGATCTACGCCGACCTGCTCAACCACGACCAGTACGCGCTCGCGTACTGGCTAACCACCGCCGAAGGCGCCCCGGCCTCGCTCCGCACCGCGAACCGGCTCGCCGCGCACGCCGCCGCGATCAAGACCTCCACCGGCTCAAACGCGGCCGCCTTCGCCGCCGCCGTCACCGACCTCGACGCCGACTCCGTCCGCGACATGCCCGCCACTCAGATGCTGATCTACGGCGCCGCCGTCCGCGCCGGGCTGCTGTCCCCGTCGGCCGGTGCCGCCGGTCCCCTCCGCGACATCGCGACCAGCATCCCTCGCTACGGCAAGGCGGTCGAAGAGCTCCACGAAGCGTTGCTCACCGCGATCTACAGCGGCGTCTACCTCACTCCGCGCAGCGTCGACGCCGTCGCCGAAGCCGCCGAAGCAGACCAGGTCCTGCAGACCTTGACCACCAGCGCCGAGGAACTGCTCGCCACGTCCCGCACCATCCGCTACGCCCCTGCAACCGACCTGTGGCAGACGTGGAGGGCCCCCGACGGCTACCTCGGCCGACCGTTGAGCATCGTCGCCGCCGGGCAGACGGCCCCCGACGCGGTCGCGCTCGTCCGCGACCGGGTCGCCGAACTCCGCTCACGCGCCACCCTGGAAGCGACCATCGACCGCGACACGCCCCGCAGCTCCGGCAAGCGCAGCAAGCGGATCGAGTCCCGCGCCCGGGAGAAGCTGCTCGCCTGGACCGGGGAGGTCACCGAGCTGCTGTCGAACTGGATCACTGCCGTTGAGAACCTCACCGGCCCCGACGCCGAGTTGTGGATGAGCGACCCGATTACCGACCTGCGTACCCGGGTCGTCGCCGTCCGCAACCAGGCCATCGCCGAGCTCGGCCGCCGCGGCGACACCGGCGTCAAGGCGCGCGACGCCGTTCACGAGGCCGGGCTGCGGCTGCTGACCGACGCCCTCGACCTGCTCGCTGGCACCGCCGCCGTCCCCGCCGGGCCGGAAGTTGCGGCCGACCGGCTCCTCGGCGGGCCGCTCTCCGGCGCCGCCGACCTGCCGCTCACCAGCGCCGGAGAGCCCACCCGCCCGATCACCACGGACGACGTCGTCACGGCCGACCGGACCGCTCTGACCGGCGCGGCCGGGTGGCGGGCCGCGTACGAGCAGCGGGCCGCCCGCCACGACCACGTCGGCACGCAACTGCTCATCGAGCACGTGCGCACCCTCGACCCGCCGCTGGCCGCCGAGCTCGCCACCGCCCGGGACCAGGCCGTCGCCGCGTCCACGACCGCACTCGATACCGCGATCACGGCCCTGGTCACCCAGATTGACTCCGACCGGCTCTTCGGCCGCGTCACGGTTCAGGAGTGGACCGACCTGTCCACCCGGGTCCGCGCCCACCAGGCCGGGCCGCGCGGCACCCGCCGCGACTACGACGTCATGTTCGCCGACCTCGCCGCCATCGAGGCCGACCGGGCCGCCGCCGTCGCGCGCACCATCGTCGCCGCCCGCGCCGCGCTCGACACGACCGGCATGGACCCCGAGGACGCCGACCGGATCCAGCGTCGCCTCGACGACGGGGACCTCACCACCGCCGCCGAGTACGTCGAGACGCTCGCCTCCGGCCGACAACTACCCGGCCCGCGGGACGACGTCGACCACCTGCGCCGATTCTTCCCCGCGTTCTGCGACGTATTCGCCGCCCGCCCGGCGCTGAGCAACGGCACGCACCCGCTGCTGCGCGACCTGCAGCTGGCGCTGCCGGCCGGGCGGGTCCCAAGCGACCCGGCACTGGCCGCGCTGCTCACTGACGCCGGCCTAAACCTGGCCGAAGTGACCCGTGGCAAGACCGTCGCCGAACGGGTCGAGCACTGGAACCGGCTCGCGGTCAGCCGCTCGTTCGACGCCCGCATCGGCAGCGTCAAGGCCGTCCTCGAGCAGGTCGGGTTCATCTTTGACAAGTCGACCAACCCGCCGGTCAAGCGCGGGCAGGGCGGCGGGCGGGGCTCGTGGCTGGACCTGCACGGCGTCCGCGCGACCGCCGGCAAGGCGCTCATCCCGGCTTTCGGGACGGCGATGAGCCCGTCCGGGGACACGCTGCGACTGCTCGCGGTGTGGAAGACCCCGACGCCGGCCGAGCTGGTGGAGATGCTGCGCAGCGAACCGACCGACCGGTCGATCGTCCTGCTGTACTTCGGCACCCTGGACGCCGCCGCCCGCCGCGAACTGGCCCGCCAGTTCCGCAGCGGCCGCAAGCTGCCGCCGACCGCGGTCATCGACGACGCGGTGATCGCCTACGTCGCCTGCCAGCCGGCCCCCGGTCGGGACGTGACGATGTCGGTCACGCTGCCGTTCACGTTCTCGTCCCCGTTCACCCCGGACGTGCCCGGCGTCAACGTGCCGCAGGAGATGTTCTACGGCCGGGCCGAGGAACGCGACAAGGTCGTCGACATGATGGGTCCGTGCGTCGTGTACGGCGGCCGGCAGCTGGGCAAATCCGCGCTACTGCGCGCCGCCGAGCGCGAGTTCGACGACGGCACCACCCGGCACGCGATCTACGAGTCGATCTTCCACATCGGCAAGTCCGCCCCGGCTGAAGCGGTCTGGACGACGCTGTGGCCGCGGCTGGCGGACAAGGGCATCGTGCCCGAGACCGTCCCGGCCGGCGACGTTGCGGCCGCGCTCACCGGGCACGTCGCCGACTGGGTGACTGCCCGCCCGGGCCGGCAGCTGCTGCTCCTGCTGGACGAGTCCGACTCGTTCCTCGACGCCGACGCGAACGCCGTCAGCGGAATGTTCCCCCAGGTCGTGCAGTTCAAGTCGCTGATGGAACTCACCCACCGCGCGGTCAAGGTCGTCTTCGCCGGCCTCCACCAGACCGCCCGGTTTGAACGGCTCGCCAACCACCCACTCGCGCACTTCGGCGAGCCGGTCTGCGTCGGGCCGCTCGCGCCCCAGGCAGCGTACGACCTTCTCACCCGGCCGCTGCACGCACTAGGGTTCCGGTTCGCCGACACCGACCAGGCCGCCCGGGTGCTGGCGCTGGCAAACAACCAGCCGGCTTTGATCCAGCTATTCGCCGCGCGGCTGCTGCGCAACCTGCAGGGCGCGCCCGTCCTCGGCGACGCGCCGCCGCAGATCATCGTCGCCGACGACGTCGAGCAGGTGTGGGCCGACCCGACGCTGCGGCGCCAGTTCCGCAAGCGGTTCGACTGGACCCTCGACCTCGACCCGCATTACAAGGTGATCGCGTACAGCGTCGCGCAGAACGCACACGCAGTCGGCGTCGACGCCGCGATGTCCCCCGGCGAGCTACGCGCCGAGTGCGAGCAGTGGTGGCCAGCCGGCTTCGCCGCCGAGGACATCCGCGCTAGTGAGTTCCGCGCCCTGCTCGACGAGTGCGTCGACCTCGGGGTGCTGTCGGTAACCGAGCGCGGCTACCGGCTTCGGACCCCGAACGTGCTCGACCTGCTCGGCAACCGCGACGAGATCGACGAGGTCCTCGAGCGGGCTGAGTCGTTCGAGGCGCCGGAGTCGTTCGACGGGTCGCTGATGCGGCCGGTGTACGGCGCCGGGCCGACCCGGGCACCGCTGACCGCGCAGCAGATCGCCGACCTGCTCGCCGCCCGCCGCCAGGTCCGGATGCTGGTCGGCTCGGCCGCGCTCGACGTGGACCGGTGCCTGGCGGTGCTGGAGAAGGAGAACGAGAACGCTGCGTCCGGCAACCGGAAGGCGGTCCTGTCCCGGGCTACGCCGGGCGGGCTGAAGAACAAGTGCCGCAGCTTGCCGCTCCAGAGTGCTGGGCACCACGCCGTCGTCCTGGTCGATCTGAAGGACGCGACCGCCGACGCGGCGCTCGAGGTGTGGCGGCAGGCCCGGGAGCTGATTGCGGCGCACATCGGCGGCACCCTCGGGATTGTGCTGGTCAGCGGCCCCCCGCAGGCCGCCGCGTGGCCGGTCGTGGCGCGGGAGTCGGATACGTCCTCTGGCCTAACCGAGCTGCGCCGCTACGACGACACCGATCTGCGTCTGTGGTTCGCGCAGGAGTCGCTGCCGTTCCAAGACGCCGCGTCGCGGGCCGAGCTGCTGGCCACGACCGGCGGCTGGCCGAAGCTCCTGGACCGGCTCGCGCAACACCTGGCCGGCCGGGACAGCGGCACGGTCAGCGACCCGCTCGACGACGTGCGGACCTGGCTGGGCAGCCACGCCCGGGACCTGGTCGTCGCCGCCGGCGTGACCGCAGACGGGTCGCTGCAGCAGGCGTGGGAGTTCCTGGTGAGGCAGATGGCCGGCGAGGCCGTCGACCTGGAGACGTTCGCCGAGTTCCTCGAGCTGCACGCCGCGACCGGCGAGTCCGGCAGCGAACAGCTCACCGCCGCCAGGCTGGCCGCGAACGGATACACTGGCACCGGGGACGTCGTGCAGGTTCTGCGCGCGCTCGGCGTGCTGCTCGGCGACGGCAAGGGCGAGTACCGGATAGAGCCGATCCTGGCCACAGCGACCCGGAGCGCCGAGTGAGCCGCACCCTGCCGCAGCTCGTCCAACAGCTCGTCCTCGACGCGGCCCGGCACGCCGTCCAGGCGCCGGCGCTAGCCGGGACCGACCCGCACCGGCTCGCGCAGGCCAACCGGCGCGCCATGCTGCAGCTGATCGCCCGCCGCCGGCCGTTGCGCGAGGAGCTCACCGCCCGGTACGCCGACGAGCCGACGCTGCAGCAGCCGACTGTCCGGGCCCTACTCAGCGGGGACACGGCCGTGGCCGAGTCGGCCGCAAACACGCTCACCGACTCTGCCGGAGTGCGCCGCCTCGCCCGCAGCTGGGTCGGCAGCGCCACCCCTGCTCCCGTGCAGGCCAGCCCCGCCGACGGAGCGGCGCCGGTGGACCGGCGCCGGCACGCGCGGACCGCCCGCAAGATCGCCGACCTGCAGGAGGCCCGCGACGTCGCCCGCGCCCAGCGCAACACCGCGCAGGCCGAGGCCCGCGACTTGGCCCGGCAGCTAGCCGCCACCCAGGGCGACCTGGAGGAGGCCGGCACCGTCATCGAGGCGCTGCGGGCCGAGCTGAACCTGGAGCGGGAAGCAGCCGCAGCCCGGTCCACCGACCTGCTCGCCGCCGCTGCGGTCCTCGCCGCGGCCGCCGCCCCGTCCGGCACCGGCGACACCGACGACCCGCGCACACGTGAGCTCGCCAACGACGCCACCGCGGTCCCGTCCGACACGCGGCTCGCCGCAGCGCTCGCCGCCGCCGGTGTGGCGCCAGCCGCGTTCCGGGCCGTGCTGGCCACCCTGCTCACCCCGCCGATCGCGCCGGTGCCCGCGGTGGCGACGCCGCGGGAGATCGCGTTGACCCCGCTCGGTGCCGGCACCGAGATCGGCGGGTCGGCCATGCTGGTCTCCGCCGGCGACGTGCGGATCCTCGTCGACGCCGGGATGCGGCCCAAGCGGCGCATTGACGACGCCGGCCCGCCGCACATCGACGTCGTCCGCCGCGGCGGCCGCCTAGACGCGATCGTGATCACGCACGCGCACAACGACCACGCCGGGTACGTGCCGGCGCTGACGGCTCAGTTCGCGAACGTGCCGGTGTTCTGCACCGCGGAGACCGCGGCGCTGCTGCCGACGATGTGGCAGGACTCGGTGAAGGTGTTCGACCGGACCCGCAGCGACTACGTCGAGGCAGGCGAGCCGCCCGCCGAGCCGCCGTACACGCGGACGCAGGCCCTCGCCGCGCAGCGGCGCCTCGAGCCGATCGCGCTCGCCCGGACCGTCGAGGTGGCCGACGGCGTCACCATCGAGCTGTTCCCGGCCGGGCACATCCTCGGCGCGGCCGGCGTCGTCGTCACCGCCGGCGACCGCCGGGTCACCGTGACCGGGGACGTGTCCACGCTCGCGCAGCTGTCCGTTCCCGGCCTGATCGTGCCGGACGTGGCTCGCGGCTCGGACCTGCTCGTCATCGAGTCGACGTACTGCGGCCAGCGCGGCACCAACCGGGACCTGGAGGTGGAGAAGTTCATCAACATGGTCGCCGAGACCGTCTCCGCCGGCGGACGGGTGCTCGTCCCGGCGTTCGCGCTCGGCCGGGCCCAGGAGGTTGCGCTCACCCTGCGCGACCGGCTGCCGGACGTCCCGGTCCTCATCGACGGGCTGGCCCGGCACGTGTCCTGGATCTACGAGCAGGAGACCGCCGGGACCGACCGGCCGCTACGGATCTACGGCGACGGCGTGCAGGAAGTCCGCGACACCAACCGGCCCTACCTGCTCAAGAGCTTCCGCAAGGGAGTGGTCGTGACGACGTCCGGGATGCTCGCCGCAGGACCCGCGGTCCGGTGGGCCCGGGAGATCCTGCCGGACCCGAACTCGGCGCTGCTGGTCGCCGGCTACCAGGACGAGGACTCCCCCGGCGCGGAACTGCTCGACCTGTCCAACGGCGGCAACGGCACCCCGGGGGGCCGCGGCGGGCCGCGCACGTTCCGCCTCGACGCCGACGACGTCGCGGTGAACGCGCGGGTGGAGCAGTTCGGGCTGTCCGCGCACGCCGACCGACGCGGCCTATCCGCGATCATCAACGAGGTCGCGCCGCGCGAGGTAATGCTGGTGCACGGCGTGGAACGCAAGCAGCGGGACTTTGCCGACAACCTCACCCGGCGCGGCTACGCTGTCGCGCCGACCCGGCACTGGCAGCGCTGAACCCCGCCGTCCGGCGGTGATCTTCCGCAATGTGGGTGGTGGCGGGTACCGTCCGGGTTAGCCCCCGCGCCAGCCGCTGGCCGCCCCGGCCGCACTCGGCGCCGCAGGCCGACAACTGCACACTGGCCGTCCCCGTCCCAACCAATGACCGCCGCGCGAGCCCCTGGGTGGGCGGACGCGGCCCGGCGCCGCGCGCCGCCACCTGCAGGAGCCCAGCTTGACGGTCTCACCCGCTCCGATCTCGGGCGCCGTACCCGCCCCGGTTCCGGCTGCCGGACCCGCCGCGGTGCCTGCTGCGACGGCGGCGCAGCGGTACGACGCGCTGCTCGGCAGCCTCGCCCGCCGCGTCATCGACATCGCCACCGGCACGCTCATCCCGACCGGGACCCGGCTGCCCGACCCGCCCGCGCAGCAGCGGCTGTGGCTCGGCATGCTCGCCAGCACTCCGAAGCTCATTGCCGAGGCCGCCAACGGCTACACGTACGGGGAGCGGCTCGTCCCGCCCGCGCAGGGCTTCACGTTCCGGGTGCCGGCGCTGCCGGTCACGCTCGAGTTCACGGTGTCCGCGGCCGCGTACGTCGCGCTGCACCCGACCCTGGAGGAGCAGAAGGCGGCGGTAACCGCCGCCTCCGACCCGGCCGCCGGCGCCGCTGCCCCGGCGGCGGGGTCGGCCGGGGCCCCGACGGCCGGCCGCGGGCGTCCGCTGGCTGCAGTGTGGACGAAGGTCGCGATCGACCCCGTCACCGTCACCATGCCCCTTGCCGCCGGCACCACCGGCACGGTACGGGCCGGAGAGGACGAGCTCGCCGCCGCGCTGCGGTCCGCGGTCCGGCCGCCAGCCGGCTCGGAACTGCACCGGCCGCGACGCCTTTCCCCCGCACCCGGCGGCAGCCTGCCGCGCCCGGACGACATGCTGGATGCGACCACGTGGGCCGGATACTGCGCGGCGAACCTCCTCGACGCCGACGACGTGCCGCCGCCGGAGTTCCGCGCCGCCATCGAGCTCGACATCACCCCCGGCGACGGGTACGTCGAGATCCTCGCCGCGGTCGTCAACCTCACCCCGGCCCCGGACCAGCAGACCGTCGACGGCACGCACGCCTACCAGGCGAGCTACCTGAACACGCATCTGTACGAGGTGCAGCTGACCTGCGACACGGACGCGCCGCTCGTGCCATATCAGCTCGAACAGGTGCAGCAGTCCTACAGGTACGACCGGACCGTCCCCGCGCTCGGGCACGCCTGCCCCGTCGACGTCACCCGCACCGGCGGCCGCACCCGGCTGGCGACTCTGTACGCCGCCGAGCAGGCCACCACTCGGGTCCACCCGCGCCGGCGAGTCACGCTCCCGGACGGGACCCTGTCCACCCTCGACACGTCGTTCACGGCCCTGATCGCCGACCCGGTTGCAGCGGTGAGCGCGCTCGTCGACGCGCACCGCGCCTGGGCCGAGGGCGAATGGAGCACGGCCGCGCTCGACGTCCGCGCCGCGGCCCGCGGGTGGGACACCACAGCCCGCGCCGACGCCGACGCCGACGCCCAGGCCGCTCGTGACGAGGTCGCCTGGGTCGCCGCCGGGCTGAAGCTGCTGCGGACCGACCCGCAGGTCCGGGACGCGTTCGTGCTCGCGAACCGGGCCGTCGCGGCTGCCGCGAACGGCAGTTACGACGCGTGGTTCCCGTTCCAGATCGCGTGGCTGGTTGGCTGCCTTCCCGGCATGGTCGACCCGACCGGGCACCCGGACGTCGAGATCGTCTGGTTCGCCACCGGCGGCGGGAAGTCCGAGGCGTACCTGGGCCTGATGCTCACCACCCTGTTCTACGGGCGGCTCACCGGCGTCACCGCCGGCGCGCAGGTGTGGGCCCGGTTCCCGCTGCGGCTGCTCGCGCTGCAGCAAACCGAACGGTTCACCGCGATGGTGCTGCACGCCGAGCTGCTACGCCGCGACCACCCGCACATCGCCGCCGGTGACCCGTTCGGCATCGGGTACTTCGTCGGCGGCACCAACACCCCGAACCGGCTGCAAGCGCCGGACCCGACCAACCCGTACTACCGCGGCCAGGACCCGCACTCCGCCACAACCGCCGAGACGTGCCGGATCCTCGCCGACTGCCCGCTGTGCCGGCAGCCGCTCGAGGTCGCCTTCGACGAGCTGTCCTGGACAATGCAGCACCGCTGCCGCAACGCCGCCTGCCGGATGACCGGCGTGCTGCCGGTGTGGGGCATCGACGACGAGATATACCGGCACGCACCGGCGGTGCTGGTCGGCACCGTCGACAAGCTCGCCCAGCTCGGCCAGTCCCGCGAGTTCCAGGTACTGCTCGGTCGCGCGCACTCCCGCTGCCCGCGGCACGGCTACACCGGCAACCCGACGTGGTGCGCAGTGTTCGGATGCAAGCAGAGCCGGCAGCCGATCCCAGCCGGGTTCGGGCACGTCCGGCTCGAGATCGCCGACGAGCTACACCTGCTCGATGAATCCCTTGGCGCGCTCGACGGCATGTACGAGACGCTGCTGCAGGCCATCAGCGAGGACCTCGGCAACCCGCCTATGCAGATCGTCGGCGCGACCGCAACCATCGAGGGCTACAAGAACCAGGTGCAGCACCTATACCGCCGCGACGCGCGCCGGTTCCCGGTCAACGGGCCCGACGTCGGGGAGACGTTCTGGTCCACCACAGCCGCCGACGAGCCGCAGCGCCGCTACCTCGGAGTCCGGCCCCGGTCGATCACGATGGTCACCGCGACCCGCGAGGTCGCGCTCACCCACGCCGCCTGGCTCGCCGAACTGCTCACCGACCCGGCCACCGTGCTCGCCGAAGCCGGCCTCGACGCGACCGACCCTCTGCTGGTCGACGAGGCCCGCGCCGCCGGCCGCGACCTGTACGAGGTGTTCATCGCGTACTGCCTGCGCAACGAGGACCTGACCAGCTTCACCCGCGACCCGGAGGTCCGGGCGCTGCTGGGCAGCCAGCCGAACCTGGCCGTCATCAACGGCGACGCCGAACCGGCCGCGATCCGGCGCGCCGTCGCCCGGCTGACGAACCCGCCGGCCGCCGCCGACGACCGGGTCACGATAATCGCCGCGACCAAGGCGATCGGGCACGGCTTCGACGTCGGCCGGCTCGGCGTCATGACGGTGATGGGCACCCCCACCTCCGCCGCGGAGATCATCCAAGCGTCCGCCCGGGTCGGGCGCCGCTGGCCCGGCCTGGTCGTCAATGTGATCAATCCGACCCGAGACCGGGACCTGTCGGTGTTCCGGTACTACGCCGACTGGATCCGGTTCCTCGACCGGCTGGTGCACAAGGTCCCGGTCAACCGGGAGTCACTGCCGGTGCTGCGCCGGGTCCTGTCCGGCGGGCTGATGGCGTGGCTGCTGCAGGTTCACGACCGCGACTGGCTCACCGGCGCCCCCCGCCGCAAGACCCTCGCCGACTCGACCGCCTTCGCGGCCGCAGTCACGGCCGGGTTCGTCGACCGCGCCCTGCTCATCGGCAACCTCTCCCGCGGGTTCGGGATCCACCCGAGCAGCGTGTACCACCAGCTGCACCGGAACGCGGTTGCGGCGTGGGTCGACGACCGGCTTGCCGGGCTGCCGATGCAGGCCGAGCCCGGCAAACGGCTTCCGGACCTGCTCACCCCGCCGGTGCCGCGGTCGCTGCGCGACGTCGAGGAACCCATCACCATCTATGCCGACCTGTAACCAGCGCCGGCCCGCCCTCCCCGTTCTGCCCGGCCCTGCTTCAAGGAGACGCCCCCGATGGCGATCGAGACGCTCAACCGGACCAACATCCAGGCGCTGTGGCGGTACATGCCCGGGCAGCCGTACAACTTCGGCACGAAGGCCGCCGTCGTCGGGGAACCGCCGCGGCAGACCAGCCCGCTCGGCATCCCGGAGGCGTGGGTAGAGGCGCAGCTGCGCCGCCTGATCCGCCCGTTCGCCGAGGCCGCGTCGAACATCCCGAACAGCGGCCCGGAGCTCGACATCATCGACCGGCGCAAGTATGAGCTGGTCCGCGCCGACGACCTGCGCGCCGCCCGGTTCCCGAACACGTACCTGTGCAGCGACTGCGGCGTGTTCCGGACCGTCCGCGCCGGCGAGCGGGTCCCGGACTGCGCCACGCACGGGCCGATGGAGCAGTTCACGTTCGTCGAGATCCACGAGTGCGGGCACCTCGGCGAGCTGCGGCCGCCGCATTGCGCGAACAGCTGCCGGGCCGCGATGCGGCTGTTCAACACTAAGTCGTTCAACATCGGCCGCTGGTACTGGTCCTGCTCCCGGTGCGGCACCCGCTCCGACCGGCCGGTCCCCCGCTGGTGCGAATGCCGGGGCGGCAAGGTCACCGTCACCCGGGTTCCGCAGACCTCCGCGTACTACCCGCAGCAGATCACGGTGATCAACCCGCCGACGCGGGACACGTACGCCGCGCTCGCGCACGAGCACACCCACGCCGCCGCGCTCGCCCAGGCACTCGCCATTCTGCCGCCAGGCATAGACGGGCTGCGGACCGCGGCCGGCGGGTCCGACGACGCGGTCGCCCAGTTCGAGGCGCTCGCCGCGACCCTGGGGTGGAAGCCGGGGAATCCGCTGTACGACGCCGGCCTGGCCGACGCGCAGGCCAAGGCCGGCAGCGGGCCGGCGTGGCGCGACGACGTCGACGCGCTCGGGCTGGAGCCGGAACGGCTGGACCTGCTCGGCGAGGAATGCCTGCAGCTGTCGCTGGCCCGGTCGGCAAACGCGATGAGCGTCGAGGACCTGCTCGGCGAAGCCGCCGGCGGGCCGCTCGCCGCGGCGTACGGCACGTACCGGCCGCTGTTCGACCGGTACCGGCTGGCGGACGTGACGCTGCTGCGGCAGCTGCCGATCGCGTACCTCGTCGCCGGGTACACCCGGGTCTCGCCACGGGCGAGCACGGTGAACCGACGCGGCGACACCGTCACCACCCGGTTCAGGTTCTTTCCCGGCACCCGCAACGGGAAATTCCCCATGTACGGGGTGCGGACCGAAACCGAAGGGCTGCTGTTCCGGATCGACCCGCTGCGGATCGTGACCTGGCTGGTCGACTCCGGCGTCGTCGACGACCCCGGCATCACCGATGCGGCCGCCGCGCAACGCTGGCTGTTCACCGTGTGCGACCCGGTCGTCGACCTGTTCGCCGGGCCGGAGAACCGGATCACCCACGCCGTGCTCGGCCTGACGCACTCGTTTGCGCACCGCGCGATGAAGGCGCTCGCGGCCCGGTGCGGGCTGAACGTCGACTCCCTCGCCGAGTTCCTGTTCCCGAGCAACGGCGCGTTCCTCATCTACGCCAACACTCGCAGCGAGTTCATTCTCGGTGGGTTGGAGCACGTGTTCCGGTTCGACCTGCCGGACGCGCTGACCGAGTTGGCCGCGGAGTCCCGGTGCGTGTTCGACCCGCCGTGCCGAGGCGCGTTCGGCGGGGCGTGCGCGGCGTGCCTTTACGTGTCGGAGGTGGCGTGCGCCCGTTTCAACACGGTCCTGGACCGGAATCTGCTGTTCGGGTCGCTCCCACCGGCCGGCGGCGCGGTGCCCAGCCCGGAGGAGATCACGTGGCGCGCGTTCTGGACGCTCTGACCCCGCTGACTGGGCTGCTTACACAGGCGGGCGACCCGGTGGGGGCCGCGCACCGCCTGGCCGCCTCCGCTGCGGCGGGCGCGGCGGGCTGCACGCTGGTCGCGCAGCTGCAGGCCGCGGTCGCCGACTCCGGCCTGGCCCGGGTGGTGCTGCAGCACGCCGGCGTGCTCGACCCGGCCGGGGCGGTCACGGCGGACGCCGCGGTGCGGCTGGCACAGGCTGCTGTTCTCGCCGAGGCGCACGCGGCGGACACCGACCGCTGGGAGCTGGTGCTGACCGTGCCGGGATTCCTGCGTCTGGCGCTGCACGAGCTGGTCGCGGTGCATGGCGACGCCGCCCGCCCGGTCGAGACGACCCGGGCGGTGCTGGAGGTCGCCGGGCGTGCGGACCGACGGCTGCTGATTGGGGCGCCGTTCCTGCACGGGGAGTTCGTCGGGCTGCTCGCTCCACACGTGCAGCGGGTGCTGGCCGGCGGCGGGCAGGTGGTCGTCGTAACCCGGGCGCTGTCGGTGGCGGCACCGGGACGCTCGAGCGCGAACGTCGCCGCGGTGACCGTGCTGCGGGACGCGGCGGCCGCAGCGGGCGGGACACTCACAGTCCGGTCGTGGGAGGAGTCCGGCCTCGGCATCCATTTCAAGGTCGTCATCGCGTACGGGCACGCGGCCTATCTCGGGTCGGCGAACCCGACCCTGGCCGGGTCGGCCGGGCACGCGGAAGCAGGGGTGCTGCTGCACGGCCCGCGGCTGATGCCGCTCGAGCGGTGGCTGGACGCGGTGTGTGACGAGCTCGCCCGGCGACGGCTGCCGCAAGCGTGACTCCCCGCCACCAGGATGCGCCCTGCAGGGGGCACGACGGCGTGTGGCCGTGGGACAACGGTTTCCCAGGCTGCAGGAGTCGACCTCACTATCGACAGTCAGCACTATGCTGTAGCCACCGCCAACATTGAACTCCACATCGAACGCCGCATCTTCCTCCTCTCGCTCGTCCCCGTCGAGCAGGTCTTCGGTGTCGCCGAGCCGATCGGCTCCGAGACCGTCCTTTCCGTGAAGGCGTACCGCGCCCAGAACACTGGATCATGCAATGACTCGCGCAGGGCTGAGGGGGAAGAGGCCTGCGCCGTCGAGCTGCTGACAGACCGCTGACCGGCATACTGCGCCGACCGGTGGTGTTGCGCCGACCCGGGCTCGGCGACCGGGACGCTGCAGGTCTACACCGGCAGCGTCATTGATACCGCCGACAGAGGCTGATCACTGAGCGCAAGTACCTAGAGAACTCACACCAGTTGAATACGCGAGGCTGCCAGTCAACCACAGCGAGCTTCACCGGATGAAGCATTCGCCGTCGCACGTGTCCCATCCGGCCTGAAGTGGCACCGTCCGGCGTGAGTGGCACCGGGCTGGCACCCGTCCGGCTTCAGGTGGCACCATCGTTAGCTTTGAGCGCCAGGTTGATGTCGCCGGCGGGCTCGCGTGGGGCGCTACTGGTAGCGGCAGCAGCAATCGTTCGGCAGTGGATGTCGCCTATGCCTTCCTCGCCGAGATCGATGCCCGGCAGCCGGATGCGCTCACTAGCCTGTTCTTGCGCGGGTCACTTTGCTGGGGAGAGTTCTTTGCCGGCAGCGACGTGGACTTCGTCGGCCTGTGGGCACACCAGCCCCATCACACCGCCCTTGCCGAGGCCCATTACGCGTCTCGGAGATCGAAGAAGTCGGCGTCGAGGCGTTCGGAAACCACGAGCCGTCCATCCCGTGGGTCGTACTCGGCGTTGCACGCCTACACCACCTGCTTGCTAAAGACCAGTTGAGCTCCAAGAGCGGTGCCGGCTGCTACATCATCGAGGAGCTGGACCTACGATGGCGCCGGCTCGGCCTCGATGCCCTGCGCATCCGTGAGACCCCGCAGATGCCACCGCCAACGACGACACCACCGAGCGTGGCCAAGAAACATACGAGTTCCTACGCTGGGCGATCGACGACGGGATGCACCATTAGTCCGTCGACGGTGGTCTCGGGGACAACAGCTACGATGCGTGACGCGTCCCTACGGCGGCTGGCCCGCCCGCGGGAACTCACGTCGGGCGGATACGCACCCCTGCCAATTCGCCCCGACGCCGGTGGTAGCCGACGCGCTCGGCTACCACCAGAACAGGACCGCCCGCCAGGTCACCAACGCAGGCGGCACGTGGAGCCGCTACGCACTCAAGTGAGCCGGGCCGGATAGAGGCCTGGGTCTCGGGTCAACTCCCGGCGGTAGCGGTGCGCCCGGCTGTTGAGCGAGCCCGGCACGCACTCTGCCGGCAGGGGGATGGACCATGTTTACTTCTCGCCGGCCTACCGGAGCGGCTCGCTGACCTAATCCGCCTCGACGCCGCCTGACAACCCGTCCACGGCGCCCGGCTCGCTGCAGAGTTCTTTGTCCGCTTTCCGCAGCACCTTGTCCTTGATGTTGTTCAGCCCGGGTACGACCCTTTCGTCCAGCAGCTTCTTGGCATGGGGAGCCGCCTTGTAGATTCCATAGGCCGAACCCGCCAGAACGGCAAGGCCAGCGGCTGCGACACCAGCCTTTTTCCCGCTGGATGTCGTATTCGCGGCATTGTCGATGACGGTATCCGCATCGACGCCGATATCGTTGGCAACCGTCTTGGCCACTCGCTTCGCCGCCCTCGCCGCGGAGACCGCCTCCTGGGCCTTGCGCTTGAGGTCGTCGGTGACGTGCAGTTCGTCGACGATCGCGTCGTCCCAAGTTATGGTCGTCCAGTCCCGGTTGTACCAGCTATAGCCGCCGGGACCGCGGTGATAGTCTTTCTCGAACGCGTATTTCGCCCCCTTTTCGGTCACCCCGTAGGCGCCCGGAGCACCCTCCAGGTAGCCCAGTTCCTTCAGGATCACGTTCATTACCTGGCTGGTCACTCCATAGAGCTGTCCCAGTACACTGGCGGATTTACTCACGTTCGAAGATGTTACCGACAGCACTCAATGCGGGCGACAGACAGCCGACAGAGCTCGGGCCTGGCGCACGGCGCGGTGATGGCCAGCCGCCTGGTGGAGGCCTTCTACGAACGGTCGAAGGTGGCGCTCGGTCTCCCGGTCCAGCGACTCACGACGGCGATCAGCCGGGCGGTGCCGCTACCCGACGAAGCCGTCACCGCCGCCGCGATGGATCTCGGCGTCGTCGCGATGGAGGCGATGGGCGCGTACGCGGCAGACAGCTTGTAGCGGCCGAAGGCGGTGCCACACGGTCCTGAGCAGGGCGCTGATCTCCAGGGCCAAACGGCCGGTCGCCAGTCCCTCGTCTTTGAACGTTGATCGTGTAATCCGTCGGTTCTGTGGACGGATCGGGCAGGCTGTCTCCCGACGTTCATGGGAGGTGGTGGCCGGTGGGCAGACGGCCGGAGGTGTTCGTCCGGCAGGTGTCGATGGGCGAGGGTCAGCGGTTGCAGCGGATCACCCGGACCGCGAAAGACCCAGTGAAGCTGCGCCGGGCAATCGTGGTGCTGATGTCCGCCCAGGGTCAGCCGGCCCCGGACATCGCCCACCTGTTGAAGGTGACCGAGGACTACGTGCGAAACGTGATCCACGCGTTCAACGAGCGGGGGTTTACCGCGTTGGACCCAATAATGGAGCGGGGGCGCGCCGAGACGGATTGATGGGCAGACCCGTGACTGGATTTGTGTCGTCGCCCGGTGTGACCCCGTCTCCTCGGCCGGCCGTTCTCCTGCTGGTCACTGGCCAAGCTGCGCGACTACGTGATCGAGGCCGGCTACGTGAGCGCCATCAGCGTGGAGACGATCCGGCGGACCCTGCACGAACGCGGGGTGTCGCGGCAGGCCACCAAGACGGAAGAGACGAACTGCGGATAGCCTACGTGGGCATCCTCGTCGGGTCGGCGCAGGTTGCTTCGGTGCGGACATGGCCCGTGGCGCTCGACTGTTCGAAGATCAGGGCCTTCTGCAGCCCGACGCAAGCTACGAGACTGCCCAAAACATCAGTGAGTTGATGCGGACGGGCGCTACGACGAACCAGGAGGCCGTAAGAGACGCAACAAACTTCGCCGCCCGGAGCTTTGACCTGCTGAAGCGACGACGTCAGTGCAGAGAATGAAGAGGGCTGCCGGCGCGCCGCAGGGCCAGGGTGGAAGGGCACCATTCAGGGCTGTGCCGTCGCGCATAGTGTTGATTATTGGTACACCGGCGTCCGGCTCAGGTCATGCTCTTCAACTACATCCGCCTGCCAACTCCGCCCCGACTCGACCGCCCAGCTCCGGAAGGTGTCGGCGCTGGCCGCTGCGCACAGGCCAGGTCGTGTAGGTTTCCGGGCGTCGCATCCGAGGTCCAGATCGGTAGTCCGTCGGGGCGCATCCCAGCCTCGATGTTCGCGCCGAAGTCTTCCGGAGTACCAGGCGTCGATTGTGTCGCCCTTGACGCTGATGGCGGTCTCGGCGGCGGTCGGTGTCGAGCAGCTGGCCCGTCCAGGATCACGTGCGACCAGCCGTCGGCCGCGACCCGCGTCAACGCCTCGTGCAGGGTCGGTGTCTGCGCCGCCAGGACTCGCATGGCCTCGGCCATGTACCGGTAGGCGGTCGCGCGCGACACCCCGAACCCGGCCCGAGAGTGGTTTGACCTCGACCTTGCGAACCACACCAACACCAGTAGCGCCTGGTAGAAGCACGTCCCGGGTCTCTGATCGGATGCCCCCACCGCACGGCGCTCGGCGCGGAGCAGCCGCGCCACGTGCTGCACGAGTCCCTGGGCACGTCGAGCCTGGCAGAATAGGTGACCAGGTGGAGCCCTCTCGAAGACTGATTCCGTCGCAAAACCTGTCTATCGATGGCTCCACGTCGACATCCAGCACTGTCCGCTATAGACGCTACGCCCGTATTATTCCCAGTTGGCGATCGAGCCTTGCTGAGACCCCTTCATTGATGCATGGTGGGGGATGTGCGACTCAGGCGGTTGAGAGTGAGCGGCTTCCGGTGCGTAGGTCCAATTCCGGTCGAGCTGACCCTGGAGGATTCGACGTTTCTGCTCGGACCGAACGGTGCAGGCAAGACCGCATTCCTGCACGCGTTGGCTCGCCTGTTCGGCACAGAGACTGATCTACGCCGCTTCAGTCGTAGCGACTTCCACGTCTCAGTGGGCGAGGGGCCCGAAACCGCCACTGAACGGAGCCTATGGCTGGAAGCCGATTTCGACTTCCCAGAACTTGGCGATAACGATGCGTCTCCATCCGTAGCATCCACGACCGTTCCGCCGCACTTCGCACACATGCGTATGAATGATCGGAGCCGGCATCCAAGGGTACGGTTTCGACTGAACGCGCATCTCGACCAGAATGGCGACATTACTGAAGATCTCGTCTACGTGCTCGAGGTTGACGGCAACGACGAGCCCATACGCACAGCCGCGGTTAATCGGTACGACCGCGGCACGATCCAAGTTCACTACCTTCCGGCGCGGCGCGACCCAGCCGACCATGTCTCCTACGCGGCCAACTCCCTACTCGGGCGGCTGTTGCGCGCTTCGGACTGGCGAGCGGAGCGCGCCACCGTCAACGATTTGGGGAAGACTATCAGCGACGCTTTAGCCGCCAACGCCGCAATCGCGCGGGTGGTTGAAGACCTCGCCGCACAGTGGCGTTCCCTCCACACCGGGTCATTCCTGAACAACCCAGGCCTGTCATTCACCCACAGCGAGATCGAGGGGATCCTGCGATACGTCACGCTGCAGTTCGCTCCGGGCCCTGGGCAGCAGCTAGTCGACTTCTCCCTGCTCAGCGACGGGCAGCAGTCCTTGCTTTATGTCGCGTTGGTCATGACTGCGCATAGCATCGGGCGATCATGTCTGGATGGTGCGACGGAGGCCTTTGACATCGACGTGCTGCGGCCACCCGTGTTCACCATGCTTGCCATGGAGGAGCCGGAGAACAGCCTGTCCCCTCACTATCTTGGACGGGTAATCACCGCGTTGACGGAGATGGCTCGCGGTCAGGACGCCCAGGTCGTGGTCGCGACGCATTCGGCCTCGTTGATGCGCCGCGTGGAGCCGCAGCAGGTGCGCTATCTCCGCCTAGACGCCCAGCGGAATACCTCCGTCGCGACCGTTACTGTGCCTCCGTCCTCCACAGAGGAGTACAAGTTCATCCGAGAGGCGCTGCACGCCTACCCGGAGCTGTACTTCGCCCGGCTGGTCGTGCTAGGCGAGGGCGACAGCGAAGAGATCGTGATCCCTCGGTGCCTACGCGCTACGGGTCTGGAAGCCGACGCGATGTCGATCTCTGTGGCCCCGCTGGGCGGCCGTCACGTCAACCACTTCTGGCGGCTGCTCAACCAACTAGGCATCCCGCATGTCACGCTGCTGGATCTCGACCTCGGCCGCTATCAGGGTGGTTGGGGGCGCATCAAGTACGCAGCAAACCAGCTGTTGACGTTCAGGGAGCCCAGCACCCTTGACTTTGTCGAGGAGGACATCAATGACCTTCATAAAAGCCCTTCCGACGTGCGGGGCAAGTCCGGTCGCGAGTGGATCGAACGACTGGAAAAGCACGGGGTGTTCTTCTCTGACCCGATGGATTTGGATTTCGCCATGTTGCAGTGCCTTCCGGACGCGTACAGCGTTAACCAAGACGAGAAAAGGCAGCCTGAGGAGAAACTTGTCGCGGCGGTATTGGGAGAGAAGGGGTCTGCCGCCGCCTACAAGGATGATGAGAAGCAGCTGTTCCACGCCTACGGTGAACGTTTCAAGGGAAGCGGCAGTAAACCGGTTGCACACCTCTCCGCGATGTCAAAACTGGAGGACTCTGACCTACGGGCGTCGATGCCCACGCCGATCAGTCGTTTGGTGGAACTGGTCGGCTCCATGTTGAAGGAGCTTCCCGAGTGATTCCTCCCGAGCAATGGCAGCCGGCAGCGGACATGTCACTTGAGCCAAATGCCCTCATTGCCGCGACTAGTATCGGTGGCAATCTCGTCGTCACCGCAGGACCCGGGGCTGGTAAGACGGAGCTGCTGGCGCAGCGAGCAGACTTCCTCCTTCGCACCGGCCGCTGCCGCTACCCCCGACGCATCCTGGCGATATCGTTCAAAGTGGACGCGGCCAAGAATCTCGCGGACCGTGTCCGGCGCCGCTGCCCTCCGCAACTGGCCGCACGCCTCGACAGCTACACCTTCCACGCATTTGCCAAGCGTCTCATTGACACGTTCCGCCCGGTGCTCACAGGGATCCATGCGCTCGACCCGGACTACACAATCGGTGCCGACTACATCCCGCCCCAGCAGATTGACTTCCGATCCATGGCACCGCTCGCGACGACCATCCTGGAGAACAGTCCCGTCGCTCGGTCCGCGCTGAGACGCACCTACGGCTTCGTCTTCCTCGACGAATTTCAGGATTGCACCTCCAACCAGTATGCCCTGGTGCGAGCCGCGTTTCGCGACACCGACGTCATTTTGGTCGCGGTTGGCGACGTCAAGCAACGAATCATGGGTTGGGCCGGCGCGCTGGAGGGAGTTCTGGCTCGGTTCGCCGAGGACTTTGAAGCCCAGCATCTGATTCTGTACCTGAACTTCCGCTCCCGGCCGCGGCTGCGACGCATGCAGAACGCGATGATCAGGGTAATGGAACCTGATGACGCCGTCGACGACACTGAGATTTTAGGCGACGACGGGGTGGTCGAAGTCCTGCGCTACCACGACAGCACCGAGGAGGCCCGAGACCTGGCCGAGAGGATCCACACCTGGATCACGGTCGACAACGTGCCAGCAGAGCAAATTGCGGTGCTGGTCTCGAAACAAGTGGGGCCCTACACCGAGGCCTTAAGGTCCGAACTGCGCGCCCGCCAGGTTGCGTTTCGGGAGGAGAACGACCTCCAGGACCTCGCCGCCGAGCCCGCCGCCGCACTGATTGTCGACTATCTCACTGTCGTAACCGAGGACGGCCAACCTGATGCCTACGCCCGGCTGATGGACGTGGCAACTGGGTGGCGCGGCGAGGACGAGGAGCACTCACAGCGCGCCTACTCAGCACTCCGAAAGTTCATCGACGAGGCACGAGTCGCCCACCGAAGTAAATCGCACCGCTCACTCCGCGGCCTGGTGGACCCGTTTCTCCGCCATCTCGGCGACGACGTGCTGGTCAGCCTCTCGCCCCAGTATCAACAAGGCACCCGGCTTCGCAACGTCATCAACGAAGTATTCACCCGGATGGCGCAGATCTTCCAGCAGACCTCCGACGTGACCCAGACGTTGCGCGAATTCGCTGGCAGCAACGCCGTCAAGCTCATGACCATCCACAAGGCTAAGGGCTTGGAGTTCGACCACGTCATCGTGCTCGGGGTCGAACGCGAAATGTTCTGGGGAGACGCTCAGCAGGAACGCTCCGCATACTTTGTCGCCATTTCTAGAGCAAGAAAGCACTTGTGCCTCACCGTGGCCGCAACCCGCCCGGCTCCATCCGGCACGCCAGCCGCGCGTTGGGATGCCGTGCGGAAACCTCATGCAGAGTTCCTGACGTACGCAGAAACGACGTAACCCAGCGCTGCAACCGAGGCGCTCCGCCCGCTGGACCCAACCCAAACCGGCTGCCAGGGGACTGCTTGGCAGACCATGAGGGGTGCGCTAGCAGATCCAGCCACGATCAGGGCGATATCCGCACCCGCCAAAGTTATCCACGGTGATCGGCTCCTGCGCGCCGACGCTGCCGGGCAGTGCCGCGAGCAGGAAGCTGGGCGGCCCGGGTCCGCCGTGGAGTGCTCAGCCACCCGGGGGCGGCGGGCAGGCTCGCCGAGACCCCGTCGAGCCTGAGTAGACTGCCTGATTGGCCGAAAAACTACTCGCGGTCGAGGCCCCGTGCGCCTTCGCCCGGTCCGCCTGCTGTGACGGCTGGGCCCCACGGCCACACGCTGCGTAGCACCTCGGCAAGCGCTCGCAAAATGCTGGGGCGTTCACGAGGCGATGTGCCGCGAAGGCAGATCGCTACCAGGCAGCACAAGCCGACCATGACTCCCACCGTGCACACTGCCGCTACTTCCCCGCCCGACACTTTGATCTCCTTCACGGTGCGGTCCGTCGATGCCCTGCGCCTGCTTGTGGCGGGCCTGTCGTATCGATTACGCCTCGCCGGAAATTCCCAGCCGTAGCCAAGTTCGCGGGGTTGTAACGTGGGCTGGTGCCTCGTGGACCAGTTGGTGGCGCTACCGCAGCTCTGATCGAGGCGTTGGCACTGCGCGGTGTGCGCGTGTCCGCGTATCAAATCGAACGGTGGCGTGCTAGCGGCGACCTGCCACGGCCGGTCCGGCATGGCCTGGGCCGCGGGCGCGGGGTGGTGTCCGAGGAGCCGGACGAGCAGACGGTCCAGATGGCGGTCGTGCTGGCGGGAGCATCCCGACGTGGATCGCGCCGGGCGGGTACCCATGCGATCGAACGACTCGGAATCGGCCGGGCAGTTGACGAGCGTGAGGTGCGTGCAGCGTTCAAGGCTGTGCTGGATGATCTAGCGCGGCTCACCGGTGCGGACTTCGGCGACACCGACGAGGGGTGGCAAGCGCGCGATGTCATTGCGGGCCGCGCGGCGCGCGAAGCACAGCCGGTGGGTTGGCAGGATCTCGTCGCCGCCATTGACGGGCAGGAGCCCCGTCCGCGTCCACCGCGGGAAAGTCAGCGAGCAGCCGCTGCCGGTGCCATGCATGCCGTTAGCCGCGGCGACGAGGCACCGGCCGACGACCTCATCGAGATGTTCGGCCTTATCGGCGATCTGGACGAGGGACAGCGCGAGGAGATGCGACGGATCCAGCGCGACGCGGAGCTGCGTGGCGAAGACCCCTTCGGCCTTGTGGCGGAGGCCATCTCGCTCAGGAACCTGCGCCGGGTCGCCACGAACGCGAGCATCGACATGCTGCGTCGCGCCACCCAGGTCGTTTACATGATCGGCACGTACCAAAGCATCGTCGTGATGGTGGGAGTGCTGGACATCGCAGGATCGCGAAGCGACCTCGGGCGCCTCAACCGCTTCGACAGCAAGATGGTGCGTACACTGCAGGCCGACCCCATGTGGCCGCAAGCCAGCACGGTGATCCTCAGCCCCCGGCCTCGGCCTCGGATGCGACAGCTCGTCCTCACCGCCCTGGGAATCCTCATCGCCGGGACCCTGCCGGCGTGGGAGGCCTACCGCGACCGGCTGCTAGAGCTGGTCCATCACGAGCACTAACCAAGGCTTCACGCTCTACCGACCGCGAGGTCTCACGATCACGTGACGGACACCTGGATGCGCTGTGGCGCTAACGACCCGGCCGCCATTGCGACGCACGATCACAGACAGACCGGGTTGCGTCTGTACGAGATCAGGCCGTACCGGCACCGCCCCCTTCACGGCCAGCCGCGGGACCGGCGCGCGAAGGGCCGCGAATGAAGGTGCACGCGGCTTGACGGCGGCCGGTCGCAGCCGGAAAGAGCGCTGGAAGGCCTGCCATTGATGCTCATGCTTCAGGCGCAGTGAATCCTCGGCGGGCCCGCACCGACTCGGCGATCCGGCGCGCCGCCGCATCTAGGTCCTCGTGCTCCCACACGACGATCAGCAGCCAACCGGCATCCTCGAGGGCCTGGCGGGTCCGTCGGTCGCGGTCCATGTTTCTGGTGAGCTTCTCGCGCCAGTATTTGTTGTTTGCCGTCGGCTGTCGGTGATGCTGGGGACAGCCGTGCCAGAAGCAGCCGTAGACCTCGACGGCGACGCGGGCTGAGCGGAAGACGATGTCGATCTTGCGGCGCAGGTTCGGAAGCGGTTGGGCGCAGACGCGGTAGCGAAGGCCTTTGGCGTGCAGCGCGCGGCGCAGCGCCAATTCTGGGGCGGTGTCGCGGCTGCGGTTGCCCTGCATGGCGCGCCGAGTCGCCGGGCTGGAGGCCCACGACTGTTCTGGCATGTCGTTCACCCTAGTCAGGACGGTCTTGAATGCCGTCCGGTGCTCGCCGCGCCCAAGGGCCGTCGTCTCGGTCCGCTACCCGTCCGTGTCGAAGAGGTCGGGGGTGTCGTCGTGCTCGAACAACACGCTGCCGACGAGACCGGTGACGTCGATGGCAGAGGGGTCGGGCGTAGGTCGTCCTTCGGCGTAGGCAAGCCGGACGGCGGCGATGTAGGCCAGCCGGACGCCTTGGATGACCAGCACCCGTCGCAGACCGTCGGAGACCTCACCTCGCTCATGGGCGACCGCAGCGAGCCGGGAGATCGTCTCGGCGCGGCGGGCGATACGGATATCCGGATGCCCCCTCTCACGGCGGGTGGCGTCGCTGATGAGCGGGAACCGGCCGGAGGCGGGCAGGTCGACGGTCGGTGAGACTGGCGGGATCTTCTCGTTGAGGATGGCCTTGAAGCGGCTCTCCCGGATCGCTTTCAGGTACGCGGTGTACTCGACCGCGTTGAGCTTCTGCTGAGCTGCCGCGTAGTCCGGGTGTCGTTTACCCGCAACCTCTTCGAACTCCCACAGCGGCCACAGTTCCACCTCAGCGACCTCGAAGACGTCGAGAATGCGCATGGCCACCGCGTCAGTGCGCTGGTTGGTCAGGTGCCGTCGTACCCGCACGCGCAACCGCTCGTTGGTCTGGCCGACGTAGATGGGCTCACCGTCGTAGTCGTAGAACGCGTAGCAGCCCCAGCGGGCGTCTGCCCACTGCCGGCCATGCTCGTCCCGTGCGTTGAGCGCCGCGTCCAGCATTCCCCGGAAGTCCCGGACCGCCGGGGCCGGCAGCGAGTTGCGGGCCGGCCGAGGAATGCTAGGCACCCACCACCGCCAGACGCGGCGACTCAGAGCAGTGCAGCTCGCCGCGCACGAGCGGCATCAGGTACTCGCGGCCGAGCCACGCCACCACCGGCACGCACACCGCGTCGCCGAAGCCGAACAGGGCCTGATTCGTGCGCAGCCCGTCGAGGCGGTAGTCGGCGGCGCCCATCAGCTTGGCGTACTCCCGCGGGGTCATCCACCGCACCCGAACCTTGCCCTGCCCAGCCTCGACGACGGCCTGCTTCGATGACCCACCTCGCGCTGTGCGCAAGCAGCCGGAGATGTCGTCGGGACGAATCTCCCAGGTCGGCTTCCCGCCGCGGGTGCGCCGGTACGCGGTCCGACGGGAGATCCCGCGACCCTTGCGCAGGGTCTCCAGTCGCTCGGTCTGGATGGGTGACAGGGAGCTAACGAAGGCTGCCTTGCGCTGCTCATCCCACCAGAGGTCGCTCCCGGGCGGCACCTTGTCGGCGAGCCCAGTCAAGCCGGTGGTCATCGGCGGCGGAGGTGCCGGCAGCAAGGCGCGGTGAGTGCGCAAGCTCGGATCGCCGAATGGCCCTTGCAGCCAGTCCGGCCGCAGCTCGCTGTTGGGCACGGGCTCGTCGGCTGGGGGCTCGAGCGCGCCGACGAGGAACAGCCGTGGGCGTGACTGCGGCACGAACCGACGGGCGTCGAGTGTGAGGACATCCACCGAGTAATCGAGATCGTTGAGGGCGCGGATTGCAGCGGCCAGGTCCTCCCCGCCGTGACTGGTCGCCAAGCCCACTACGTTCTCCAAGGCCACGACGGGCGGCCGTCGGTCGCCCATCTCCCTCAGCACTCGCACGAAATGCCAGAATGTTCCCGATTCGCTTCCGGCGAGGCCCCGTCGCGCCCCGGCCAGCGATAAGTCGGTGCAGGGGAACGAGGCCCAGGCCAGGCTCAGCCCGTCGGCCATCTGCGGGCCTTTGACGTCTGCGATGTCACCGCGCTTGTAGTCGTGCGCGCCTTCGGGGTCGTTGAAATGGCGGACGTACATCTCCTTCTTGTCCGGTTCGATGTCGTTCGACCAGATGACCTTGAAGCCGGCGTCCTCCAGACCTAGGCGGACGAGGCCTATGCCAGCGAAGAACTCCGCAGCGGTGGGCTTGGCAGTGCTGGCATCGGAAGGGATCAACGCTAGCTGGGTCACGGGCCTAACATTACAAACCTTACGTTGATCCACCAGCCAGCGGGCTGCGGCGGGTCGCGCCGCATCGTCCACGACCCGTCGGCGCTAGACCACTTGGCGCAGTGAAGATCAGGGCCGACGCCGGCCGCGCTGATCCGCCCCGCGACGGCTACAGGTTCTCGGGCAGCTCGATCAAAAGAGATGGGTCGCTTTCCGCCCCTGCGACACGCTGGTTGTAGGTCTTCAGCAGCAGCCGCAGGCCAAACCGAATGTCCTCCTCCCGGAAGCCGGCCATCTCTTCGACGTTGGTGCCCACGAAGTCCTCCACAGACTGCACAGCCACGTAGTCGCCCAGTCGCGCCAGGTCAGCCAGCTGCGTGGCGGCGGCGAGCCTGCTCTCGGGCACGAGCACTCGGGACCGGAATCCAGCTTTGCGGTTCGACATGCACCGGCCCTCGAACAGGGGTTGGCCCGGGCTCATCGTCACGTGAAACACCGTGTCGCCTACCAGGAAGTCGCCGGGGCGAGAGGTCTGGACATCGGCGGTTGTGTAGCTGTCGTTGCTGATCTCCAGCTTAGGGAACCGCAGCGCGAGCTTTGCGCCCACGAGGTGCTGCGCCACCGCGCCCGCGGTGTTGCCGCCTCGCTCCTGCGCCGACTTCAGTAGCGCGGAGACGACCAGCTTCATCGGCGTCGTCGGCGAGAACTCCGCCTTGATCCGCTGCTTACCGAAGTACTCAACCTTGATTTGGTCGACGAACCAAGCCTGCAGCGTTCGCGCGACGGCGGCTAGCTCGTCGGGAGGCAGCCGGCGGAGGTCGTCCGAACGGGGGTGTTTATCCAGCAGTTCGACGATCTCGACGGCGACTTCCTTGGTCATGCGGGACGTGCGCCCGCCCTCTTTCAGGAAGTCCCGATCCTCGCCGTGCCGGCTCAAGATGTTCTTCGCGGCTGCCCCGCTGGCCCCCTTGACCTGCGAGTCGGCCAGGTAGTCGGATCGTTGCAGAGGGTATTTGGCCCCGAGGTATTCCGTCACGTACAGGCCGGCGCAGAATACGTTGGCGTTGATGGTCCCCTTCTTGCCGCGCTTGGTCTCCCGCCAGTCCTCGAGCGAAGCGATCAGGCCCTCCACGACCGGCTTCGCGCTCACCTGAGCCGAGTCCATGATGCCCCCCAAGTGCCAGCAACTTGAGCATCTTACGAAGGGCGAGAGATTGCCGGGGCCCGGATTCTCGGCCATACTCGCTGCCAGGTGCCACCCCACTTGCCAGCTGCAACCCCGAGCACGGCGGCGGCAACGGACCGGTTCAGCTTCTCAGCGATGCACTACGACGCCATCGAGCAACATGGCACCCCAGTCGGCGACGTTTTGACGCGCTGCCGACGTTGTCGGGCGGCCACCGCTGGCCTTCCGAAAGCCCCCGCGCCAGCTGGCGGGGGTGCTCGCGCGTCAGGCATGTTTGGCGCACGATGACATCTCGGAGGTGGTACCCGCCTATGCCCACGAGTTGGTCGCGCATGATCCGCGCAATTCGAATCTCCGCCGCCGCGATGTGGTAAGGCGTGACCGATGACCTCGAGTAATCCCAGGTACTACACTTCGGCCATGCGGGCCCTGCTCATCACCACTTTGACTGAGGTCGACAGCGATGAGCTACGGCACGTCGTGGACATCGCAGCTCGGGAGGACGTTCAACTCGTCCCGACCGGCGCTCTAGGTGCGGGTGCCTACCTGGCGGGAAGCATCGAGCCGGAGACCCGTGCGGCGATCGCTATTCTCCCCCAACGCTCCGCCGCGCACCCAGGATGGTCAGCGCTGATGGTCGAGATTGGCGTCTGCCTCGGGATGGCGATCCCTCTGCTGTTAATCGTCGATCCGAGCGACAAGCTGCCGCCGGCGCTCGCGCCAGTGCGGCACGTGCGGGCCAGCCTGGATGACCTGGACTCGTTGCGTCTCCACATCAGGATGTTCATACGCGGTGCCCGGCAGTTTCCTTCGGGAGCGGGAAACCGCACGACGCGGCCAAACGCCACGGTGGCGACGCACGTCGAAACATTCGACTCGTGGAGCTACTTTGGCCACAAACTTCAGTCAGAAGTCGCGGCTCTACTTGGCAGATCCGGGGCGTTGCTCGGCACTACAGCAGGTGGTGATCGCCCCGGAGTTGATCTGGCGTTTGCAGTTGAGGACCGCGGCACCCCCGCGACCGTCGTCGTGGAGGTGAAGTCCATCAGGGACCGCACGGCAGCGACATCGGCTATCCAGCAGCTCTCCCGGCACATCGAGGAAACCGGGGCTGACCTTGGCCTTCTCGTCACTGACGAGTCCCCTGCATCGGCCATTGCACGCCAGGCCCCTGCCAACGTCCTCGTTTACTCGCTCAAGGATCTAAGCGAGGCGCTGCGAACAATCGGGCTTGAGCGGCTACTGCGCGAAGCGCGCAACCGCGTCGTCCACGGGGCGTGAGGCGTGGATCCGCGATCGATCAAGAGACTGCTCCGGGTGGCGGCCGAAGCGCCACATAGCCAGGCTAAAGGCAAGGCGTACGAGGATCTGATTACCTACCTGTTCGAATCGGTGCCCGGCTGCATCGTCGACCGCGACATCACTAATGTGTTCGGAACCGAGCAGATCGACCTGGCAGTCGGCAACATACACGAAGCCGGTGGGTTGCGCCTGCTTCCCCAAATCTTCCTGGTGGAGTGCAAGAACTGGGATGATCCCGTCGACAGCCAGGCGGTTGGCTACTTCTTCAACATCCTTGCGAGTCGATCGCTCGACTTGGGTGTCCTCATCGCCGCGAACGGCGTCACCGGCGACTTGATAAAAGGGCACCATGCCCATGCGCTCGGGTTGGGCGCGGCCCCCCGCGGGATCAAGATGATTGTGATAACAACCGACGATCTTGCCCGCGTTGAGAAACTGTCCGACTTCATTGAACTATTCCATCGCCGGTACCTTCGGGCCTGCGCAACTGGGCAACTCGGGGCTCCGGGACCCGACGAGTAGTGGTCCTGCCTGTCTCCGGGCTGGATCAGTCACATGTACTGTGCGTATCTCGTCGCGATGTCCTCGTCCAGGTCGCAGAACCGCAGGATCTGCTTGACCTGATCAGCGGTCCGCAAGGTGATGGGGAGACGGCCGTCGAGCTGTGACTGATTCCAGTTCATCTTGCTCAAGGCGAGAACCTCTGTGGCCAACTCGCGGGCGCTGACGGTGAGCCGGGCCGGGCGCAGGCCGACGGGGCGGGGCACGTACAGCCCGGGGTAGGTGGAGTAGAAGTCGACGCTGCCCTTGGTGTAGATCAGGTGCTCCGACACCGACAGGGTCATGAACGTTCCCCGAAAGGGGGTGCGGCGCCAGGGCGGAAGAGCAGGGCGTCCTCACTGTTGGTGATCCAGACTAGATCGAGGGCGTGCAGGTCGCGGTCGTCGGCAGCTGCGGTGAACCCGTCGACCTCGTCAGTGTTGAAGCGTGACGACTTGTGGATTGTCACTCGGACGGGAAGAGTTCGGTGCTCCCGCTTTTAGACGGCCAGGGCGTTGAGCAGCAGGTTCTTGGCGTCGGTCGTGAGCAGGTGTGGTTGTTTGTCTTCGCGGCTGACGTGCGCGGTTCCGCCGCGGACGATGACGTCGTCTCCCCGTTCGTTGAAGATGTGCGCGACAGCGGTGTCGAGGGCGTCCCTGGAGGCCGCCCGGTAGAAGGAGACTCCGACGTAGCAGGTTTGCAGTTCGGTTGACGTGCGGCGAAGGCGCCAGGGCACGCCGCCTGCTTTGTAGTAGAGCGCGACATGCAGATTCCACGCGCGGGTCGCTTCATCCTGGCGGCTACGTCGGGCTAGTGGAGCTCCAATTGCTGCGGGCCGCGGAAGATGCGATCAAGCCGGTCGCAAGTGGAGTGCCAAACGACGGATCCGAGCCGAAGCACGTCGTGAAGGCCCGCCCAGGGCCACAGGCAATGCCATGCCAACCAAGGGCGGGAGCGCCGTGCTCCCAATCTGCTCCCAATTTAAGGGGCAACAGCGGAGAAGCCCGTTACCGGTGATTCCGGTGACGGGCTTCCTACCTGCCTATATTTATGGTGGGCGATACTGGGATCGAACCAGTGACCTCTTCGGTGCGAAGAAGGAGGTCGCCCAGCATCATTGGGGAGCTACCGACCCGAAAAAGCCCCTGCTGTCGGTCATGGCAGGGGGGCCAAGCCCCTGCCACGACCTGGTCACGGCAGGCTAGTCCTGCTCCTCAGGCTTCGGCTTGTGGTTGCTGAGCATGCGCACTGTGGTGCTGAGTTTGATCGGCGCCTCCTCTGGGCCTCTGAGGAAGGGGCTGATGTAGACGGGACGGCGTAGTGTTCGGCCCGGCCCGTATGGTTGGTTGCGCCAGTGGCCAGACACCCAGAACCGGTTGGTCTGGGAGCGTCCTGAGTCGCCAGGCGCCGATCGGGCACTCGGCGGTGTGGTGCCGCGGTTGGCGCGGATGCGCACGATCCGGACTTCTGGTGCCGGGCGGTTAGTGCGGGCGTAGGTCTTGCGTACGCCTTTGTCGAGGTTTGCTGTCGTGATTTCGGCGGCTTGTTGTGCGATCAGGAGCCATGTTGCGACCAGCGGCGCGGCTGGGTGGTCGCCGGGCAGCGGGTGCTGTTCGTGGATCTGGCCGGAGCTCATGGGGGTAAGCCAACCTAGCTGTTCGCGTAGTCGTTGGAGCGGTTTGCCGTCCAGTCCCCCGCCGATTGTGCGGTAGTTGATGAGTTGCCAGCCGTCGCTGTTGGTGGTCCAGGATGCGGCGGTGATCTGTCGGCGTGTTACCGGCCGTGACCACACGAGCAGTCCATCTGTGGAAGGTATGAGGTCACGGCTGATGGTGGCGCCAGGAAACTTCTGGGTGGCGTACTCGGCCAGGTCGGTGAATTCGCCGTCGATCCAGTACAAGGCTGATCGGTCCAGGCCGTCGGCAATCTGTCGACGTCGGTCGGTGGAGGCCCACGCGAAGGGGAGGTCGTCGCCAGCGCGGTAGAAGCGGGTGAGCCGGTCGCGCACCTTTGGCAGGTCGCGGGCGGTGATGGCGGTGACCGGCCAGGCGGTCGTCGTGATGAGCGTTCGTCCCGGGACCCGGGCGTTCAGGAACGCGCTGTGCAGTTGTTGGATGCGCTTTCGTGCCTCGGGATGGTTGCCTCGGCCGAGTGCCTGCACGGCTCGGTCGACAACCTTGTCGTTTCTGCCGTCGTCGATGTGCATCTGGCACGTCGCGCACGCCGCCCATGCGTGGCCGAAGTTCTGCACCAGTCCCCCGGCGGCGCCGATCGCGACGGCGGCGATGTCGCCACCGACGAGCGTCCACGTCGGGTATGGATCCCCGCAGAAGTCGCAGGTTCGCTGGACGGTGTCAAGCTGGCTGACCGGGACCGGCACTGGTTCGTGTCCGTCTGTGGCGAGTTGGATCGGGTGCAGGTAGGTGGGTGGTGTACCGAGGGTGTTCAGTGGGGAGAGACAGATCTGGCAGGCCATCTCCTCAGGCGCGGCCATCATGCCGTCACCTCGTCGGTGAACTGCTGGCGGTCGCGGAGGCGGCGTCCTCGACGACGCCCGGCGGCGGACATCCCCATGCCCCGCTCGTAGACGGCGTGGCGGTTCCGGCCGTTGTGCTTAGCGTGATACATCGCGATGTCGGCGCGGCGTAGGGCCACCTCTTCGAACGGGTCGGTGGTTTCGGCGAGCGCCAGGCCGACGCTGGCGGTGACGGTGACCGCGACGGGTTTGCCGTCCGCGGTAAGTTCGACGGGCTCGGAGATCAGGCTGACGAGGGTGTCGCCGATGCGGGCCAGATCGTCGGTACGGGCGGGCAGCAGTGCCGCGAACTCGTCGCCGGAGAGCCGCGCGGCGAATCCGCCGTGGAGTGCGGCGACGTCAGCGATACGGTCGCCGATCTCGGTCAGGACGTCGTCGCCCCGGTTGTGGCCGTGTGTGTCGTTGACCGGTTTGAAGTCGTCGAGGTCGATCAGGACGACGATGATGGGGCCAGCGGTGTCGGCGCCGGTCAGGGTGGCGTGTGCGGCGAGCAGGCCGGTGCGGTTGAGCATGCCGGTGACCGGGTCGTGCTGCAGCTGCCAGGTGACGTCGTCGAGTTGGTTGCGGAGTTGGTGGATGAATGGCCACATGGTGAGGCCGCCGAGGGTGAACGCCGCCAACTCGGTGGCGATCATGATCAGTGGTAGGGACACTGGAGTCCTCCATCTCAGGGAGAACCCGGGACGCGACGTTTCGTAGGCGCGGCGTCCCGGGTCCTGGATGCGACGACGGCCCGCCGTGTGGCGGGCCGTTCTTCCTTGTTGTGCCGCTTGGTTCGCGGCACGGCCCTGGCTGTCTCCGCGTTGGAGGCACGGCATGGCTTACTCAGGCGATGTGGCCAGCCGCAGCGAGCCGTGGGGCTCCGTTGCGCCGTGATGTCGGTGGAATCGGGGCGCGGCGTCCTGCGTGTGCTCGGATAGCGCGAGCGCCGCGTTGCGAGGAGCGCCGGACGACGGCCGGTGACCCAGAAGGTGCTATCTGCGCGTGCGCTGCGGCCCTTGGCGTCGGTGCGACGGCGGGCCTGGGGTGTTCGTGTTAGTGGCGCACGGGGTGCGCGGCTTGGTCGGCGCGCAGTGTGGTGGCCAGGTCAGCCGGGATGTCGGCGTAGGGTTCGACGGCCAGGAGCACCTCGGTGGGGTCGAGAATCGTCTCGACCAGGCCGATGCGAAGGGTGTCGGGTGGGTTGTCGTGATCGGTGACGGGGTCCCAGGCGACGTCGACGACGGTCGCGAAGTAGGTGCGGTGTGGGTTCCAGCCGACCTGGATGGTGTAGCGCTCGAAGCCGGGTCTGGGTGTGAGGGTGTAGACGCTCATCGGTTCCTTTCGCAGGGGTATGCGGCCGAACCCCGTCTGGTGAGAGTCGCGCCATGATCGGGTGGCCTTGCGGGCGGCATCGGAGAGCCGGTGGTCGGCGCCTCATGCCTTGGGGTGGCGGGCGCGTTCCTCGGCCAGTTCGACGATCTTGTCGCGGCGGGCGGTGGGAAGGCCGGCGAGCAGGTCGATGTACTGCTGTTCCTGTGCGGTGACGGGTTCGGCGAGTGCCGTCTTGTAGGCCAGGCGCGCTGCCTCGTGTGCGGCCTCGATCGGGCCGCTGTGGTCGTAGGCGACAGCGACTTGACGCAGTTGCGCGGCTGCGGCGAGGGGGTCGCGGGACAGCGTGGTGTCGTAGATGCGGAAGTTCGAAAGGTTTGCCGCGCCGATGGCGGTGATCAGGCACAGGTTGGCCTGGACGTGGTAGGCGTAGGCCTCGGTGCGGGCCGGGGTTGCGCCGCGAGCCCGCACGGCGGCGCGTTCGGCGTTCCAGCGCAGCCGGGCTTCTTCAGCGTGCCTGGCGAGGGCGAGCAGCATGTTGCGAGTGGAATCCATCGTGGTGTTCCTCCTGTTGGTGAGCGGTTTCGGCTACTCGGTTGCGGGGTTGGTTCGGGCGGTGGTGAATGCCTGCGTGAACACCGATGGCGGGAGTCCGGCGTGCAGCGCCTGCCGCAGCAGGTCGGCGGGCTGGTAGGTGGGGTCGACCTGCAGGGCGCGGTCTGCTGCCATGGCGGCCAGAGCGCCGTCACCGCACCGCCACGCGGTGACGGCGAGCAGGGTGGCTGGTGCCGGAACGAGCGGCTCGTCGGCGCGGCGGGTGACCTCGGCCCAGAACGTGACGTGCCCGTCGTGCGGCTGGGTGAGGTCGACGGCGAGGTCCCGCACCGAAGGCCGCGTCAGGAGCAGGGTGAGCCAGGCCACCTCGTCGTCGGTGAGTCGGTTGCCGCCGTCGTGCTGTCGCAGCGCGTCGCGGACCGCTTGCGCGCCGGCTTCGTCGATGCCCGTGCCGACGGCGGCGTTCAATGTTGTCAGGCGGTCGGCTGCCGCACGGGTGGCGTCGCGCATGCGGTCGCGGGCGGCACCGTCGACGGGCGCGAACCGGGCGGCCACGGCTGCCCGGTCCGGTAGTGCGACCAGCCCGGCGGCGGTTGCCTGCACGGCCACGAGTGAGGCGGTGGGGTCGAACGGGGTTCCCTGCGGTGGGCAGCAGGCCGGGTTGTCGCAGGTGAGGTTGACGATTCGGCTGCCGGTGACCCGTAGCAGGTCCCGGACGGTCATGCCGCTTTCGGTGAACGCCTCGCCGAGGGTGTGCAGTGCCGGGTCAAGGTGGTCGGCGTTCCCGTATCCGACGAGGATGAGGTTGGTGATCGGCTGCTGCCGTCGCACGACCGGGACCAGGTTGGCGGTGAGGTCGGAAAGGTGGCTTGCGGGGGCGTCGGGGGCGGGCAGGTCGCTGCGGGCGGCGAAGACGATCCGGCGGTCCCTGCTCGCGATCACGGCGATGCTGCCGTCGGCGGGGTGGAAGCCGAGGAGGTACGGCACCGCGGTCACCAGGTCGGCTGGGGATCGCACGGTCAGCTTGTTGTCGGGAAACGACATGATGATCTCCAATGCGGGTCTCGGTTCGGGCAGGTGACGGAGGGTTCAGTCGCGGTCCGGGTGCAGGTAGAGGTCGATCCCGACGTTCTCGACGGCGGCGGTCACCGTGACCAGGCCGATGCCGGGCAGCGCCCGGGTCAGGTCCGCCCGGGCGAGGGCTTCGGCGGCCGCCGTCGCGTCATCGGAGGTGGCGTGGCCGCGCAGCTGCATCTCGTATTCGTGCCGCCACGGAATCCGCCACCCGTCCTGGTCGCACGTGGCGTACTCGGGGATGGTCCAGCCGTACGCGGTCCACGGCCGCGTCTCGTCCGGGCTGCTGGTGGTGGCCGCCCGCATCACGTCTCGTGCCGCGTCGCAGGCTTCCCGGGCGGTGCCGGCGCCGACCGGCAGCGTCAGGTCGGCGACCACCGTGACGTGATGTGCCCGCGGCAGCCCGTCGAGCCCGAGGTCGACCAGGAACCGGTCGACGCGCTCGGCGGTGGGCTGATAGATGCCATCGATCTCGTCGTCGATCAGGGCGCGGATCGCGCGGGCGCGGATGCTGCGCCGCAGGTCGGCGAGGGCCTGCACCGCGGCGTCACGTGCGGCCGTCGCCGCGGTGAGGTCGCCTGCGAGTTCGGGCAGCTGTGCCGCGGCGTCCACGCCTCGCGCGTCGGCGTCGATGTCGTCGTGTGGGAGATCGTCGGGTCCGTGGGCGGTCTGCCAGGTCAGCCCGGTCACGGTGATGCCGGCGTCTGCCAGCACGCGCAGGTGGCCCTCGAGGATCGCGCGTGCGGCTTCGTAGGCGTCGGCTTCCCGGGTCGCTGTGACCCAGGTGTGGAGGGTGACCTGTGTGGTGATGCGGTACTGCTGCGGCCCCGGCTGGTCGCTTCCGTTCGCGGGTGTCACGTCGATGAGGTGTCGCGGGTAGACCGCTATCGCTGGCTGCAGCAGGCGTAGGTCGTCTGGTACGCCGAAGCGGGCCTGCTCGCGGGCTTCGTCGTGGTTGGTGTGCGACCGCGTGTGCGACAGCTGCGCGTGGGCGGTGATGGTCCATCGTTGCGGCAGAGGTTCCAGACCCCAGGTGGCGAGGGCGTCCTCGCAGCCTGGCCTGCAGATCAGCCTGTTGTGCAGCGCGGTGATGAGTGCGGAGCGGGCGTCGACGGCCAGGGTGTGCCGCTGCGCGATGGCGGCGATCGTTTCGGTGTGCAGGGTGCGGATCTGGTGTGCGAGGCTCTCGTCGGTCATCGCCGCTCTGCCCGATTCCTGGCGGTGGCCCGGTGGGTGTCCGTGGCGGATTCGGCGCACGAAGCCGGTGCCGTGGGGTGAGCCGGACGGGGTCCGCTGTTCTCGCCGGCGAGTACGGCGACACCGCTGAGGAGGTCGGGCGGGGTGGCGTTGCGGTGGCCGGCGCGGATGTCGCCGTGTGTCAGGTGACGCATCTGTCCTCCTTCGGACATGACGAAGGCGGCCACCGGGGTGGTGGCCGCCTGACGGGATAGGGGATGCCGCGCCCCTGGTCGCGAGGGGCGTGGGTGTGTGGGTGCCGGATCCGAGGCTGGCGGCGGCTGCCGACCGGAGATGGTGGGCGCGATGCCGTCGCGCGAGGCGTCAGATCAGAAGCACATGAAAATGGGAAGGTGAGCGTTCAGGCTAGTCGCGCCGGGAGTCCCGGCGGCTGGGCTGTCAGGCTCGGCCTCCTGGCAGGACCTGACAGCCCGCGATGCCCGCGCTCCTGTCAGGTCTGCTCATCGCACCGGTACCCGATGGCCGCAGTACGTTGCGGATAGCGGCAGCTGCCGGTACCGCTCCCCACGACCGGCGCCCACGGGTCGGCGGAGCTCATCGCCCGGATCGAGGTGCCCGGTCCCGTTGTGCTCTGGATCGGACTCGCCCTCCAGCCGTGGGGCGGGCAGGTGGTGACCGGCGAGCCGGGCCGCCCACTGTCTGGCCGTCACCGCAGCAATCCAGGTATTGGGCGTGGCGGAGGGCGGTCGTGAGCGCCTCATGCCTCGAGCCAGGCGGCCATAGCGCTGGCTGCTACCGCTCGGCGGCAACCGCCCGGCTGCGGACGTGCCCGGCGGCGTCAGGATTCCTGATCGTTCCGCGCATCTGTCAACAACGGCGCAGGACCAACACGTCCTCGTGCGCCACCAGGTGCGCGGGGATGCCCTCGTCCCTGGCGCGGCGGACGGCGAGGAGTCCGAACATGTTGGCCCGGTGCACGATCTGCCCGTCACGGACGGCGGCGAGCATCGCCGCGCATCGCTGCACCGGTACCAACCCGACCGACTGGGCGATGGCCAGCAGTTCGCCCGGTAGGTCGATCAAGTCGTCCCGCTGGCGGCGTACCGGCCGGCACGTGATCACCACGGTCCCGCCGGGACGCAGGAGTTGGTAGCTGGCGGACAGGATGACGGCGAACCCCTCGAGCAAGCGAGACCATCCCGCATAGGCGAGGTTGCCGCGTTCCCGGTCCCCATAGTGATGGGCACGTTTGCGGACCCCGGTACTCGTCGTGTGCACGAGGCCGTGAGTCCCGCGTCCATACGGCGGGGAGGTGAGCACGAGGCTCACCCGACCGACCGCGGACGCGGGCACCATGTCGAGCAGCCCCCGAGAATCGCCGGTGTGCACCTGCGCCGTGCCGGCGGCACCCTGCGACGCGGCGAGGGCAACGTTGGCGGCAGCCAGCTGCGTGAACCGGGGCTCGACGTCGATCCCGATCGCCTGCCGGCCAAGGTGCATCGCCTCGACCAGCGTGGTGCCGGACCCGCACATCGGGTCGAACACCAGATCCCCCGGCGCGGTGTACGAGCTGATCGCGTGCATGGCCAGGTGGGGCAGCATCTTCCCGGGATGACTGGAGGTCTGCGGGACGTAGCGGCCTCGCCGCTGGTCCCGGGCGGGCTGCTGGCCGGTCAGCCACACCGAGGTGACCGGCAGGGAGTCAGCCATCGGCTGCGCCGGTCTTCGTCACGCTGCGGGTCAGGATCAGGACGTCGGTGTGGATGTCCAGCTGCGCCCGCCGGCCACGCCGAGGCAGTCGGTCGGCGGCCACGATGTGCTGCAGGTACGCCAGCCTGGCCCGTTTCGCGGCGATGACGACGTCGACCGGTGCGATGACGTCGCCGTGCGGCAGCAGCACTGCCACGCAGCCGCCCGGCGCGAGGGTGGCGCAGCATCGGGCGAAGAAGTCGGCGGGTGAAGCAGCGTCGTCGACCGGCCATCCGGTGACGATCAGCGCGGCTGCCTCCCGGCCCCAGCCGACCTGCCGGGGCGCGTGCAGGTGGGTGCGGCGGTGCGCGGCGATGACCGCGCGGGCCAGTTGCGGCCCCACGGCCAGGTCGATGATCAGATCGGACGGGTGGGTGAGGTTGTGGACCAGCCGCACGCCCATCGCGTTGGACATGGTCTCGCCCTGCTGCGGGGCGGGGACCGGCCAGACGGTGATCGGCACGGGCGGGTCGCCGGGCACCAGGTCTCCCACGGGGATCGGCGCGCGGCGTGGATGTCTATCGGTCATGGGCACGGTGGCCCCCGGACCGGCAGGGCGTACTGACGATCCCTAGTGCGCCGCTGACAGGCCGATCGAACCCGCCCCGACCTGACAGAACCCGTCACCCTGACCGCCCAACAGCCCGACCAGCGGGCGCGTGGGCCGCCCTGACGGCGGTGAACCCGACAGAGTCGGACACGGCCTGTCCTCGTCTGGCAACGGCCTCCGGTGTCAGGTTGGGCTGTCCCAATCGAGGGCCTCGAGGCCGTCGCATCAAGCGACGCGCCCCACGCCGAGGGGACACCATGGCAACGACAACCCATGTCAGGACGGCCGAGACGGCGCTGACCACCGCCGAGACGGCGTTCATGTTGCTGACCTGCGAACCCGCGCCGCTGGTGTTCGACGCCCGCCCGATACCGGGCCTGCCGGATGCGACGATGCCGCTGGACGAGCTGCGCACGCTGCTTCTGTTGCAGCGATACGACAGCGACACCACCGACGAGCTGTGGCGGCAACTGGCCCACCACGCCCGCGAGTGGGGACCGGCCTGGGTCGTCGGCGCGATCGGCGTCGCGCTGCCCGCGCTGACCCACCTCGCGGCGAAGATCACCCGCGGGCGGGCCAGGCACGCCGACGACGTCGACTCCGAAGTCCTCGCCGGGTTCCTCCACGCGCTGCGCACCGCGGACCTGGCTCCGCCCCGGCTGTGGCTGCGGCTGTGTTGGGCCGCCTGGCGTTCAGGCATGGCGGTCGTCAAGGCCGACGACGGCGAGGAACTCCCCCTGGACCTGCCCAGCGGGTCACGGTCGCCGCGGATGCCCTACGGACACCCGGACCTGCTGCTCGGCCGGGCAGCCGCCGCCGGCCTGATCACCGCCGACGCCGCCGAGCTGATCAGCGCGACCCGCTTCGGCGACGCGCTGATCGAACACCTGGCCGCCGAGCAGGGCGTCACCGCATCGGCCCTACGGATGCGTCGCCGCCGCGCCGAGCGTGTCGTGGCTGCCGCCGTGGTGCGCGGCGACCTGTCCGGCCCGATCCCCGGTCACCGCGCGACCGCCACCGCGGCCTGACAGTCTGTCGGCATACCCATGGCAGCACGCGGGTCGCGGCAGATCAATGCTGGTAGCCCATGGCTGTGACGGCGGCGACGGCGTCTGCCAACCTCAGGAGCTCTCCGCCATCCGCGCAGGCTGACGGCGGACTACAGTGGCCGGGCCCGCCGGGTCGTGCCGGGCTTCCCCGACGGGCATCGGGTTTCACAGGTCAGGCGCTGCGGCGGTCAGGCGCATAGAAGGCGTATAGGGCGTTGAGTTGCCGGATCCAGAATTCCTGCTTCGCGGAGGCTGATGGGCGAGGCGGCAGCATGCCGAGCTCGACCGCCAACGCATAGAACCCCGGACCGGCGTCATTGGCGTTCAGGTACTGCACTAACGCGGAGATCATGAGCTGGGTTGTCGGACGGTTACGATCCACGATCAACCCCAGGAGGTGCCCCATGGCGGCACGCTCGCTGTCCTGCTCGAAGTCGAATCCGCGCAAGCCGGTCCGGCGGCAGAGCGTGGCATTGAGCTCGGTGTACGTCGTCGTCTTCTTCAGTCGTGCCCGCTCGATGAGAAATGCCAGGCCGGCTTCGATCAGCTGGTCCCACTCGTCGTCGTCGCGCCCGTATCCCGTCATCGCGGCCACCTCGACTGGAGCGCCGAGCACCGCGCGGCGGCGGGCTGCCTGCACGCACCCCGCGCCGTGTCGCCGTCAGCTTGATCACGCTTCACGTTCCATGCCTACCGTCGGCGGGCGTCGTCGCGCCACCATCCGACTGGCCACAATGGCCATCCGCAACGAGCACGCCGTGTCTACACGCCAGTTTTCGGGGCGCCTGGCATTCGGCCCCCGGCTTGGCGCCGTCTCGGACGAACGCCCAGACGGCCTCCTCGCGGTCCACTCCGTGCCTTCGCCGGCGGCAATGCCAGGCGCCGACCGGTCTCGTCAGGACGTGACAGGTAGATGGAGGGTTCGATCGGCCTGACAGGCGAGATCTGAGCGGTGCATGTCATCCACGGCATGCCCGCCCGGTGGGGACCACCCGGCGCGACCCATTGGTCCGGCATGGCTGGCGCGGCGTCCTGACACCGCGATCCCTTCGCCCCACGCAAGGGAGGAGCGCCCCCGACCGGACCACACCGGTCCCTTCGCCCTGGTCCCCACCGCGGCGGCCCCAGATCCTTGTGGAGCGCCGCCATGCAGACGACTCTTTCCGTGCTGTCCGACCTCGCCGCCGCGCCGCAGCCGATGGCGGTCAACAGCATCAACCAGGTCATCGCCAACATCACCGGCTGGATCATGGGCATCATCGCGTTGGTCGCGACGATGTTCCTGGTCATCGGCGGCCTGCGCTACATGGCAGCCGGGGGTGACCCGGCCCAGGTGGAGCAGGCGAAGGGCAACTTGAAGTCCGCGCTGATCGGCTATGCCCTCGCGGTGCTGTCCCCGGTCATCCTGCAGGTGTTGCAGGGCATCCTCGGCGGCTGAGGCGGCCGGTCATGGTTATCTGGCTGATGAACGGCCTGGTCAGCTGGCTCGCCGAGAGGGTCGTCGACCTTCTCGGCGGGCTGCTGGCCTTCCTGACGTCCTCCATCTTTCTGTCACCGGACGTCACGGTCCTGCCGCAGGTCCAGGCGATCGCCAGCAAGAGCGCGCTGGTCGTCAACGCCTGCTTCATCCTCGCGATCATCACCGCAGGCATCGCCACGATGGTCGGCGACTCGGTGGAGACCCGCTACACCGTCAAACACCTCATCCCCCGGCTTGTCGTCGGGTTCGTCCTGTCGGCGTTCGCGGTGCCGCTGACGGCCGCCGTCATCGACATCGCCAACGCGCTGACCGTGGCGCTCGCCGGCGAATCCGCGCCGACCACCGAGGCCGTCACCTTCGCGCGGGTGCGCATCCGATCGGCGATGGCCGACGAGAGCGCCGCCCTGCTGACGGTGGTCATCGGGCTGCTCATCGTCGTGTTGATGTTCATGCTCGTCGGCAGCTGGCTCGTGCGGATCGGGGTGCTGGTCGTCCTGGCCGGGATCGCGCCGGTGGCGCTGGCGTGCTATGCGACCCCGTGGACGCAGGGTGCCGCGGAGGTGTGGTGGCGCACCCTGCTGGGCTGTCTGGCCACGCCCACGCTGCAGGCGGTCACCTTCTCGGCGGGCATCAGCCTGGTGATCGATCCGGAGTCGAACCTGCCGATCCTGCTCGGCCTGCCCGGCTCGGACACCCTCAACCTGCTGCTGGTGATCGTTGTCCTCTGGGTCACGGTCAAGATCCCCGCGATGATGCGCCGCTACGCGACCGGCAAGGGGTCGCCGAACACCGGCGGGCTTCTGCTGCGCACGGTGGTCATCCAGGGCGTCACCCGCCGCCTGCCGCTTGGCCGATTCGCCCGTAGCGCGATGCGAGGTGGGCGATGACCCACGACGACACCACCCCGCGCGCCGTGGTACCGGCTGACGTCAACGAGCCGGACCGCATCGCGTTCGGGTTGACGTTCCGGCAGCTCGGCATCATCGGCGGTGTCGGCCTGGTCGGCACCGGCATCTACCGCACTGTCGGGCACCTGCTCCCACCGATCGCGTGGATCGTCGCCGGGGTTATCGTGTTCGCCGTCGCGATCGTGGTGGCGCTCGGCCGCCGTGACGGCCTGCCGCTGGATGTGTGGTTGCGGCACGGATTCGCCCTGTCCCGCAGCCCTCGCCAGCTCGCGCCGGGCACGCCCCGAGCGAGCACGGTCGCGGCGGTGGCCGGCACGCCGAGCGTCCCGGCGCCGCTGCGCTCCCCGGTCACGGCGGTCAGCCCGACCGGCGTCCTCACCTGCGAGGGCACGAACCGCGTCCTGATCGCCTGCGGCACCACGAACATCCACCTGCGCACCGGCAGCGAGCAGGACGCGCTGCTGGACGGGTTCGGCCGGTTCCTCAACAGCCTGACCGGCCCGGCGCAGATCGTCGTCGCCACCCAGCGGCACGACCTGACCGCGTACGCGCACGCGACCGCCGACCACGCACCACGCCTGCCGCACCCGGCGTTGCAGGCCGCCGCCGGCGACTACGCCGAGTTTCTGCTCGACCTGGACAGTCAGCGCGATCCGCTGCGCCGGCAGGTCCTCGCGGTCGTCACCGGCGAGCACGCCGGCGACACCGCCGTACGGGCCTTGTCCGGCCTCGGTGTCGAAGCCACCGCGCTGGACGGACCGGCCGTCGCCGCCGCCCTGGCGATGGCGGTGGACCCCTTCTCCCCACCGGTGCCCGGCCCCCGAGCGGTGCCCGGCGCCCCGATCACTTTGCGGAGCACATCGTGAACCTGTTGACGCCGAAGAAGAAGAGGGTCGCGGCGGGGGAGGGCATGCCCCCCCCCGCCGCCCTGTCGGTCACCCCCTGGCACGTGCAGGTTGGCAACGGCTATGCCGCCACCTACGCCGTGTGCGGATACCCGGCCGAGGTCGGCCCCGCGTGGCTCAGCCCGCTGCTGTCCTACCCCGCACGGGTCGACGTCGCGGTCCACCTGAACCCCGTCGCACCGCAGGTGGCCGCGCCGATGCTCAAGCGCCAACGCTCCCGCCTGGAATCCTCCCGCCGGTTGGACGCCGACCAGGGCCGCCTGGGTGACCCGATGGTCGAGGCGGCAGCAGCCGACGCCGCGAACCTCGCCGAACGCGTCGCCCGCGGCGCGGCGAAACTGTTCGAGGTCGGCATCTACGTCACCATCCACGCCCGGACCCTCGACGAACTCGCCACCGTCACCGCGGGCGTGCGCTCCGCCGCCGCCAGCGTGCTGCTGGACCTGCAGCCCGCGACGTTCCGCCACCAGCAGGGCTGGATCTGCACCCTGCCGGTCGGCGTGGACCCGCTGGGGATGCGCCGCATCCTCGACACCACCGCCCTCGCGGCAGCGTTCCCCCTCGCCTCGGCCGACCTCGCCGCCCCCGCTCCCGGCACCGTCTGCCCACCCGATGGGGTGCTCTACGGGCTCAACACCACCAGCAACGGCGTGCTGCTGTGGAACCGGTGGGCGCAGGACAACCACAACAGCGTGGTCTTGGCGCGCAGCGGCGCCGGGAAGTCGTACTTCGTCAAACTGGAGGTGCTGCGCAACCTGTACCAGGGCACGACCGTCAGCGTGATCGACCCGGAGGACGAGTACACCGCCCTGGCCGAGCACGTCGGCGGCAGCGTCGTGCAACTCGGCCAGCCAGACGTCCGGATCAACCCGCTCGATCTGCCCGCGGACAACCGGCCTGACACGCTGACCCGCCGCGGCCTGTACCTGCACACCCTGATTTCGGTCATGCTCGGCGCACCACCACCGCCGACCGAGCGGGCGGCGCTGGATCGGGCCATCACCGCCACCTACGCCCAGGCAGGGATCAACGGCGACCCCGCCACCTGGACCAAACCCGCGCCGTTGCTGCGGGACCTGGCCGAGGTGCTCGCCGCTGACGGCGACCCGGCCGCCAGGCAGCTCGCCGCCCGGCTCGCCCCCTGGACGGTCGGGAACTTCGCCAGCCTGTTCGACGGCCCGACCACCACCACCCCGCGCGGTCACCTGATGGTCTGGTCGCTGCGGCACCTCCCCGACGAGCTGCGCACCGTCGGCACGCTGCTGGCGTTGGACTCGATCTGGTCGGGCATCGACGCTCCCACCGGGGGCGCCCACCGGCGGCGGCAGCTCGTCGTGGTCGACGAAGCCTGGCTGCTGATGCGCGACGGCGAGGGCAGCCGGTTCCTGTTTCGGATGGCCAAGGCCGCCCGCAAGCGGTCCGCCGGGCTGTGCGTCATCACCCAGGACGCCGCCGACGTGCTCTCGACCGACCTCGGCCTCGCCGTGGTGTCCAACGCCGCAACACAGGTGCTTATGCGCCAGTCCACGCAGTCGATTGACGCGGTGAGCGAGGCGTTCAGCCTGACCGCCGGGGAGTCGAGGCTGCTGCTGTCGGCGCCCCGGGGCGAGGGCCTACTCGTCGCCGGTCGATCGCGAATCCCCTTCCGCAGCGTCGGGTCGGCCGCCGAGCATCGGATCGCCGTGACGGGTATCGGGGAGGCCGAATGACAGCCACCCCGACGACCTGGCCAGCCGAGGTCGGGCAGTGGATCATCGCGCGGCCGTGGCTGGCCGTCGTCGCCGCCACCGCGATCGTCGGCGTGGTGGTCGCCCGCGACCAGGTGCTCGCCTGGCGGCATCGGCGGTTCGCCGCCGGCGCGCGGTGGCTGACCATCGCCGCCCCGCCGGAGGTCACCGCCGGGGCCGCCGCCGCATTTTGGACCACCGTCATGGGTGTGCTGACGCCATCTCTGTGGCGGCGCAGGGTGTTCGGTTACCCGCACGTCGGGTGGGAGTACACGTGGACGGGCCGCGCACTAACCATCCGGGTGTGGGTGCCCGGGACGGTGCCGCCTGGCGCGGTCGAGGCCGCCATCCGGGCGGCCTGGCCCGCCGCGACGATGACGGCCACCGACGCCGCCGCGCCGATCCCGCCCACGGTGGGTGAGCAGATGGGTGGAGCGCACTGGCCGCAGCACACCGACGTGCTGCCGCTGCGCAGCGAGCACGACAGCGACCCGCTGCGGGCGCTGCTCGCCGCCGGGGCCGAGGTCCGCCAGCGGGAACACGCGTGCGTGCAGATCCTCGCCCGCCCAGCACCCGCCCGCCGCGTCCGAGCAGCGAGGCGGGCGGCGGCCACGGGGCACCATCCGCATGGGCGGCCCGATGTGGCGACCCGCGCCGTGTCGGCCGCGGCGCGGCTGGCCATCGAGCCCGTGGTGTGGTTCCTCGGCGTGTTCGCTCCCGGCCCGTCCCAGCCCCGCAACAGGGCCGCAGCAGAGCGGGTGATCGAGCGGGACCCGGTAGCCGGCGCCGACGCGCGCACGATGGTGGACAAGGCAGTGCGGGTGCCGCACTTCCAGATCGCGGTCCGGTTCGCCGTGGCCGCCGACGAAGAGAGAACACCGGACCCGCTACGGGCCGCGCAGGTCCGTTCGCGTCTCGCCGCGCTCCGGCACAGCATCGCCTCGGCGGCCGCCACGTACACCGGCCCGAACCGGCTACGGCTGATGACGATGCCTCAGCCGGTCGCGACGATCGCCGGTCGCAGGTTGCGGCGCGGCTTCCTGGCCACCGTGGCGGAACTCGCCGCCCTCGCGGCGCTACCGCAGGACCTCGCGGTGCCGGGCCTGGACCGGGCGCGGGCCAAGGCCGTGCCGGCGCCGGTGCAGGTGCCCTCCGGCGGACGGGGCGTGAAGGTGCTCGGCCGCTCGCAGCTCGGCCACCACAGCATCGGCCTCACGGTGACCGACGCTCGACAGCACGTGCACGTGGTCGGCAAGACCGGCGTCGGCAAGTCCACCCTGCTGCTGAACATGATCCTCGGCGACATCAAAGCCGGACGCGGCACGGTGGTCATCGACCCACGCGGCGACCTGATCACCGACATCCTCGACCGCCTGCCCGCCTCGTACGCGACGAAAATCACGATCATCGACCCGGACCAGGAGAACCCGGGCTGCTTCAACCCTCTCGACGACCATGGCGATCCCCACCTGGCCGTGGACAACCTGGTGGGGATCTTCGCGAAGATCTTCGCCGGCCAGTGGGGGCCACGGATGGACGACACCATGCGCGTGGCCTGCTTGACGTTGATGCGGCACGCGAAACCGACCCTGAGTCTGGTGCCGTCGCTGTTGCAGGACCGGGAGTTCCGGGGCCGGTTCACCCACGGCCTGGACGACCCGGACGGCCTCGGAGGGTTCTGGCTCTGGTACGACGGCATCAACGATCAATTCCGAGGCCAGGTGATTGCTCCCGTCCTCGCCCGGCTACGGGCCTTTCTGCTACGGGACTTCGTCAAAAGCGTGATCGGCAACGCTCACTCGTCATTCGACATGGGCGCGGTGCTCGACGGCGGGGTCCTGCTGTGTCGGCTGCCCAAGGGCATCCTGGGCGAGGAGACCAGCCGCATCCTCGGCTCGCTGATCGTCGCCCGGGTGTGGCAGGCGGCCATCGCCCGCGCCACCATCGCCGAAGACCAGCGAAAAGATGCCTGCCTCTACATCGATGAGTGCCAGAACTTCCTCACGCTGCCGGGCAGCGTCGGCGACATGCTGGCCGAGGCGCGCGGCTTCCACCTCGGCCTCGTCTTGGCGCACCAGGACCTGGCGCAACTACCCAAGGACGTCGCGGCGGCGGTGTCGGCCAACGCCCGGTCGAAGCTGTTCTTCACCGTTGACCCGGCCGACGCGCGCGAGCTGTCCCGGCACACCCGACCCGAACTGGACGAGCACGACCTCGCCCACCTCGACGTCTACACCGCCGCCGCCCGCCTGCTCGTCGGCAACCGGGAACTGCCCGCGTTCACCTTCACCACCACCCCGCCCGCTCCGGTCGTGGGTGAGGCGACCGCGATCCGGCAGGCCTGCGCCGCCGCCCACAGCCGCAGCACTGGTGAGCCACCGATGCAGCAGATCGCTCGCACGGCGATGAAGCGGCGCATGAACGCCCGCGATCGCTGATGGGGCGGCTCGTTCGAGGGCTCGGCGGGGTGCGGCACCGGGGGCTCGTTTGGGGGTGTCCACGAAACGAGCCCCCACACGAGGCCACCGTCCCGCCCTGTCAGAGCCTGACCTGCCCAAACCCGCCCGGCCACACGGCCGAGGTCGAAACCAACTCATCCAGACTCCCTACGGGACTCTCTCTCCACGGGGTGACCACCTATGCCACCATCGCGCTCTGCGGACCTGCTGAGCATCTATCCCCACATCACCAGTCGGGACCGCCTGCTACTCCAACTCCTCGACGACCATCGGGTCCTCACCACCGACCAAATCCACCGCATGCTGTTCCACGCCCGCCGCACCTGCCAGCTCCGGCTCGGCGAGCTGTCCACCCTGGGACTGCTGGACCGGTTCCGGTTCGCCCGCGCCGGAGGCGGCAGCCACCCGTGGCACTGGACCCTCGGCCACCAGGGACACCGGTTCCAGGCCGCCGCCCACCACCGTCCGGAGCCCACCCTGCGGACAAGCCGCCAAACCGTGCACCGGCTGTCAGCCAACCCGCACCTGACCCACCTGCTCACCGCCAACGAGTTCTTCGTCCGCCTCACCGCACACGCCCGCCAGCACCCTGAGGCGCGCCTGGACCGATGGTGGTCCGAGACGATCACCACCAAGCAGTACCGAACCATCACCGCCGACGGACACGGCCTCTGGAGCGTCGCCGACACCACCGTGGGCTTCTTCCTGGAAGCCGACACCGGCAGCGAACCCCTCGGCCGGGTGGTGGCCAAGCTCGACCGGTACGCGCAGCTGATCCGCCGCGGCGGACCCCGCTACCCGGTGCTGTTCTGGCTCGGCAGCGAACACCGCGAGGCACACCTGCACCAGCTCCTGCGCAGCCAGCACGGCGCGGTTCCCGTCGCAACCGCCACCCATCCCACCGACCCCGCCGAGGCAGTCTGGCTTCCGGTCGGCGCCACCGGCCGAGTCCGGCTCGCCGAGCTGCCCAGCGACCACGGCCAACCCGTGGCGGACAACCCGAACTACGACGACGACGGCATCTTCGTCATCTGACACACCCTGACAGCCACCCGAGCCATCCCATCGGCGCAGGTCACAGCCTTGAACCCGATTCCTGACACGGCGGGTGCTGTCAGGTGACGACGCTACGGTGCAGCTTCTTCCCTCTTGCTCGCCCCCACCGCCGTCTGGTCCTCCCGGATCTGCCCGCCCAGCGGGATCACCGACAGCCCACCCCTCGCGGTCGGCCCGTGATCCACGCCCGCGCCCTCAACGGCAGTTTCCCGGCACAGACGTCGCGACCGCTGACACACCGCGCACATCCACGCCCGACCTCCTCGTGAAGGGAGCACCCCCCACCATGCCCGATCCCAGGCCGCTCACCATCCTGGTGGTCACCGTCTGTTTCGCCCCCGGCGAACACGCCGACTGGTTCGCCGCCTCGGAAAAGGTCAACGATCTCCTGCACGCCAACGGCACCCCCACTCGCCGCTACCACGTCCGCCACCGCCCCCTGCTCGGCTGGCTCACCCGCTGGTTCGCATACTTCCTGCTTGACGCCGCCCGCCGCTTCGGCGCGGTCACTCACGCCGCCGGCGGCCGCAAGAGCCGCCTCGACCTGACCAGCACCGCCGCCAAGGCTGCCCAGGACGCCACCCAGCGGTGGCGTTCCTGGAACACCCACGTCGCCGCCATCACCAAACCCGCCCGCCCCTGGGAGCACTATCTCGCCCAGCACCACGCCGACCCGACCAAGGTCAGCCTCGCCGAGGCCCGCCGGCGCTTCGAGCAACAGCCCCACGTCCTGGCAATGCTCGCCCACACCCTCGACCCCTACGAACTGTCGGTCTACCAGGCCGGCGAAACCACCTACGCCGCGCTCTACTGGCGCAAGGCGCTCATCGGCGACGCGCTGATCACCACCGACGGCCAACTGCTCCTTCCCGCCAGTGACTCCGTCGCTGACCGGTTCCGCTTCCTCAACGCGGCATGCGCCTACCTACGCAGCCTGGGCTCCGACGCCCGGCTGTGCGCCATCGCCATCTCCTAAACCCGTCGCCCGAGACTCACCCGAAGGCCGGTCGCAGCCCGCTGCGACCGGCCTTCGGCATGCCCACAACCCGCCCATCTGCAAAAGGAGATCCTGGTGTTTCTGACCGACCCCGCTCTGCGGCGCATCGCCGCCGACACCAACGACGTCCTGCCCGAGCACCTGTGGCGCCACGACACCGCCGCCCTCGACCCGATCGGTGACCTCGCTCGCCTCCTCCACACGACCGCCCGCGCCTTCACCGACAGCACCACCAGCCTCGACCAGGCCCTCGCCCGGGTGAGTGTGCTCGCCGAGAAGGCCCGCCACGGGCTGGCCGTCCGCGCCGACCTGCACGCGGCCGGCTACCACCAGGCCCTCACCGACGCGCTCACCGCCCGCGAGCGGCACACCGTCCTCGGGGCCACGCTCATCACCACCTACCGCGCCTGGCGCAACCACCAGACGATCGGCGACGGCGATGAGCGGCACCTGCTCCTGCGACACTGCGACCCGTCGCAGGGCGTGGCGACGCTGCGGCGCAAACACACGAGCACCTGGCACGTGGTGCCCGACGCCGAGGCCGCCACCGCCTTCGACATCCCCTACCCCGACCGGGTGGTCGGCGAGATCACCGAAACCGACCAGGGGTGGACGCCGACTGCGTACATCGACCCGCAGCATCGCCAGACCACCTCCGTCATGGCGTACCCGCTGCCCGTGTGTGACGACCTCGCCTCGGCCTGCCGGTCACTGCTGCGCTGGTGGCACCTGCGCCACTCCGACGCGTGGCGCAGCCGCACCCCCGCCCAGCTCACCCCGGCCGAACTCGCGCACCTCGCCAGCTAGAAGCAGACCCCATGCTGCGGCGGCGCTACGTCAACCCCCGCAGACAGCGTCCCTGCCCCACACCGACTCCTGCCGCAAGCAACAGGTCACCGGCCGGACCAGCCGCGTACACGTCGGTGCGTCCGACGCCGACCTGGATCTGACGGTCGGCCCCGGACAGCCACGCCCGTCCCACACTGACGCCGGACCTACCGCAGTCGCGCCGCGGGCAGGCTCTACATCTCATCCTGCAGTCCGCAGCCGACGGGCCCACCGCTCCCGCCACTGACCCCTCGGCTTCATCACACACCGCCGAGGCCACCGGGCCGCAACCCGCAGCACCCAGCACGGCAGCGCACCGCTTCACGCGCCTGCCGCGCTGACCGCTGCCCGCGACCCGGCACACGACCGCCCGGCACCACACCGTGCCGGGCATCCCCAACCCCACGTTCCTAAGGAGGGGAACCTCATGGAAAACCTGTCCCTGACGCCTGTCACGCAGGCTGTCCTCGATGCCCTAACCGAACTCGGTCAGGGCAATCTCCACGAGCTGGCAGACCGCTCCGGCAAGGCCCGGTCAACCACCGACAAGGCGATCAAGACCCTGGCCGACGCCGGTGTGATCGTCGCAGTGGACACCGGGGCCGACCCGGCCGACGGCACCCCCACCCGATGGACCCTGGCGACCCCGGCAGAGCCCACCGACGCCGCGAACGACACCGGCGACGAGCACACGGCACGCGCGGACGAAACCGACCTCACTGACCCGGACCTCGACAACGCGGCCGACGAGGCGGCCGCCGTCGGCACCGTGCAGGCCGACCAGCCCGGAACCGATGGTGACGGCGATGGCGAGACCGAGACCGACCGAGACGACGCGGAGGACGACGCCCTCCAGGACGCCGGCGATGAGGGCTCGCACGACGAGGGTCGGACGGTCACCGTGGTGCAACCGACGCGCCCGGGTGACCGCAAGGTCATGGCCATCAAGGGCGTCCTGGCCGACTACGGCGACGACGGCGCGACGCTCGACGTGATCGTGGCCGAGAGCGGCATCGGTCACCCGACTGCCACCCGGCTGCTGACCGCGATGGAGCAGGCCGACGCGGCGCGTCGCCTGCCCGGCCTGCCGGAGCGGTGGATCCCGGGTCCGACCAAGGCCAGCGAGGTCGACCCGAACCCGGAGCCGCCCCGCTGCCCGCTGTGCTACCAGGTGATCCGGGGGCTGGCGACCACGCCGAGCGCCGCGGCGACCGTGCTGCCGCTGATCCGTCCGGACGGCACGCTGCATGTCGTCGGCCCGGAGGGCGAGACCCACGTCGTCACCCTGCCCACCCGCACGCCCACCCGCGCAGCGGGCGTCGCCAGGAGCGTGGGCCGGCGCAGCGACGGGACCGTCAACGCCGACGGCAGCCAGCCGTTCGGCCGGGGCGAGTTGGAGAAGCTCACCCTCGACGTGCTGGCCGCCAACCCAGGCCGGGCGATGACCCCGCAGGACATCGCCACCGTGCTCGGCGGGCAGCTCGGGCGCACCGTCAGCAGCGGGGCCGTGCGCAACAACTGCACCAAGGCCGCCGCCGCCGGCCGCATCCTCCTGGTTTCCGACTCGCCGCTGACCTTCACCTACCCGGCACAGGCCGAGAGCGGCAACGCCGCCCAGGCCGATGCGCCCAGCTGACCCTCACGATCCCCAGCCCATCGCGGGGGCCGAGCCGTGCGCTCGGCCCCCGCGGCACATCGAGAGAGGAGACAACCGTGCCGCACGAACTCGAGACGTTCGCGGACGGAACGACCGCCTTCGCCAGCGCCCGCCTGTCGGCCTGGCACCAGCTGGGCACCGTCACCCAGGACACGATGAAGGCCGAGGAGATCATGGCCACCGCCCGCCTCGGCGACTGGGGCGTGCGCACCATCCGCACTGTCGGCATCGACGTCGTCGACGGGGTCGAGGTGCAGATCCCGGCCGATGACAAGCGGATGACCGTGCGCCGCAACCCGGTCACCGGCCACACCGAGTATCTGGGCATCGTCGGCACCGACTACACCGTGGTCCAGAACGAGCAGTGCGCCGAACTGCTGGATCGCCTCGTCGATCAGGTGGGCGGCGCCCACTTCGAAACCGCGGGCAGCCTGCGCCGCGGCAAGAGCGTGTTCGTGACCATGAAGCTCCCGGACGCGATGGAGATCGCCGGGGTGGACCGCATGGACCTCTACCTGATCGGCACCACCTCGCACGACGGCACCGCCGCCCTGCGGGTGGACGCCAGCCCGATCCGGGTCGTGTGTGCCAACACTCAACGCGCCGCGTTCCGGCATGCGATCGGGCACTACACCTTCCGGCACACCTCCAATGTCAACTCCCAGATCAGCCAGGCCCGTGAAGCCCTGGGCCTGATGTGGCGGTACATGGAGACCTTCGAGAAGGCCGCCGAGCGGATGCTGCAGACCGAGCTGACGATGCGCGAGTTCGAGAACGTGGTGGCGCAGGTGTGGCCGGTCAAGGACAACGCCTCCGAGCAGACCAAGAACAACGCCAAACAGCGGCTTGGCACCCTCAAGTACCTGATCCGCGAGGCCGACACCCTCAAACCCATCACCGGCAGCCGGTGGGCCGGATACCAGGCCATCACCGAATACCTCGACCACTACCAGCCCGCGAAGGACGCCACCGCCCGCGCCACCCGGGTGCTCACCGGCAATGTCGGCGACCTGAAGCTCGCCGCCTTCGACCTGCTCAAGGTCTGACCACCCCTCGTTCACGCCCCCGGGGCGGCGGTCACCGTGCCGCCGCCCCGGCCCGCAAAGGGAAGGGACACGCCCCATGGCACAGCACAGCTTTGTGGGGATCAGACCAGACGGACAGCCGATGAGCGCCCACATCCGTCACCCCCGGAACCTGCAGCAGGCGGTGTGCGGGGTGCGCGCCGCCGACGTTCGGCGGTGGGAGACCGAGGAACCGCCGCGCAGCACCTACACCTGCGAGGACTGCTACAGCCTGCTCCCGGAAGCTCAACGCCCCGACGACGCCAACCACCCGCCAGGAGACGCCACGCTCATCGCCACGCTGCGGCGCATCGTCGCCGACCCTCAGTACGCCAAGATCGACGGGGCTCTCGTGGACGTGTGGTCGGCCGCCGTCACGGTCCTGATCTGGGACCGGCTCGCCGACAACCAGCGACAGCGGCTGCTGGCCCTACCGTCACACGAGCTGATCCTCCGCTGCGTCGCGATCTACACCCGCCTTACCAGGGACGGGGGTCGCCAGTGACCGGCCTTCGACAACCCCAGTGGTTCCACTTCGGCCCGTGGGTGTTCTCCATCGACGCCGCCGAAGCGCTGATCGCCACCACGCCCCGCGACACCCGGTCCCTCGACGTCATGACCTGGGCTACCGCCTACGGCCTGACCCATCTCGACGACCCGCGAACTGTCAGCCTCATCGGCCCGACCAGCACCGGCCTCAACCGCGCCTACGCGATGACCACCGACTTGGCCAAGCCCCTGGTCGTCGCCCACCTCGACGTCACCGGGCACCCACCCAGCCCGCTGCTCATCGACGGCACACACCGGCTCTACCGCGCCTGGCGCGAGCACGTGCCGAGGTTACCCGCCTACCTGCTCACCGTCGAAGAAACCCGCCAGATCCAGGACAACAGGCTCCTCGGACCCGGCCGGACCTCCATCGCGCCGCCGGCCTGAACGGCGGCCTTGACACCACCTCTTACCGCGTACGCCTCGGCCGCCGGCCACCGCGCACGGCGGCCGAGGCGTAGGCGCATCCACTTTCGGGAGAACCCCATGGCCTACACGCAACCGTGGCAGAGGGTCTGTGACTGCCGCTGCCTCGTCCACCACCACCTGCCGCGCGCCATCTACACCGAGCCCGACTGCGCCTGCACCATCACCTGCGCCACCCAGCCCCTCACCCTGCTGGCCGACCCGTGGGGCTGCGCACTCTTCCTCGACCACGGCGGCGACCTCTGGCACGTCCCCGCCATGGCCAACGGCACCTGGGACTGGGCAAGCGCCGCAGAAATCGACAGCCGCCACGACTTCTACAACGCCAGCCGCGTTATCGAGCACCTGCTACGCCAAGCCGCCCACGTACTCCACACACCCATCACGTGACCCGACCCATCCACGGTGGGCCGCCCACACGGGCGGCCCACGGCCCTTGTGCCTTCACCCGAGGAGACAGCGATGTCGCACTACGGCAGCGCCGTCGAGCGCGACCGCGACTGCCGCTGCCCAACCCACCGTGGCCAGCCGCGCTCGGTCCACAACGACCCGGGCTGTCACTGCCTGGCCACCTACGCCCGCCAGCCCATAACTCTGCTCGCCCCACAGAATCAACGGCACCCTGGTCCTCGACGACTACGGGACGCCCTGGCACGTGCCCGGCCTGAAGACCAACCAACCGGACTGGCGCTACGCCACCCGGTCGACGCCGGCCACCCGCTGTTCGAGCCGCCGACCAATCGCCGGCTTCCTCCCCGACACCCCGCGAGGCTGCTGCCGCTCATCCACCGCCGGTAACCCGCAGCACCGCTGTACCCCTGCCGGCCGCACCGCACGGACATCCGGCCTTTTCTGTTATCAACGGAAGGTAACCACCACATGACCAAAGTCATCATCGGCGTCGTCACCGTCGTCATCGTCGCCTGCTTCGGACTGCCCATGCTCCTGCTGTCGGCCGTCATGGGCGGCGGCTCCAGCGGGTGCGGAATCCCCGCCCCGCCCGCCATACGCCCCTCCGAACAGCCACCTGGCGCCAGAACCTGGGACACCGAACAGCTGGAAATCGCCGCCACCATCATCGACGTCGGGGTCACTAAAGGTGTACCCCGCTGGGGCTGGGTCGTCGCCGTTGCCACCGCCATGCAGGAATCCGGCCTGCGGAACCTGCCACACCTCGGCGACCGCAACGACCACGACTCCATCGGCGTGTTCCAGCAGCGCCCGAGCCAGGGCTGGGGAACCGTTACGCAACTGTCCGAGCCCGCCTACCAGGCGGGCACGTTCTTCGACAAGCTCCTCACCGTTCCCGGCTGGGAGTCGATGCCGCTCGCCCAGGCTGCCCAAGCGGTCCAGGTCTCGGCCTTCCCCGACGCGTACGCGAAGTGGACTGACGACGCCCTGCACCTGGTGGACCAGCTAACCAGCACTTCCCCGGACTGCACCACCGATGCGATCGCCGCCCTCCCGGACGGGTATGCGTTACCCGCCAACACCCCGCCAGCCGTGGCAACCGCCATTTTCTGGGCTGTCAACCAACTCGGCACCCCGTATCACTTCGGCGGATCATGCACCGACCCCCACTCCGGCGACCCCGACAAACAGTGCGACTGCTCCTCCCTCATGCAGTCGGCGTACCGGGCAGCCGGCATCTCCATCCCCCGCGTCACCACCGACCAGACCAACGCCGGGAAACCGGTGGCCGAACCAGCGCTCGTGCTGCCCGGCGACCTCATCCTCATCCCCGGCAGCGAAGGCACCATGACCAACCCGCGCCACATCGGCATGTACCTCGGCGAAGGGCTCATCATCCAAGCCCCGAAGACCGGCGACGTCGTCAAGATCACTCGGCTGAGCCGTTGGATCACCCAGATCGCAGCAATTCGCCGCATCGTTGCCCAGTAACCGGCGTACGTTCGCGGCCCCGATTTCGCTCGGCGCTCAGTCGCAATGCCAGAATCGCGGCGAGCGGATCGCGGCATGTGCGGATGGTGGCGTGGGCGCCGTGAGACGATCTAGGCGTGACAAAGTTCCGGCTCGACGTGCTGGTCGAGGAGCAGCTTGAATCGGTCGTCTTCGTCAGGGACTACCTGCAGCTCGACTTTGGCAACGCACGATTTACCGCCTACGTCTGGCCAGCTGTGACCATCGGCAACACCGCCCTCGAGTTCGGTGAGCCAGGCTATCGGGATGCGCTCTGTGCGTTCATCTCGCAGGAAGTCACCGCCGTATCGGAGTCGCCAGAGTGTGGTCTGGTGATCCGCTTCGCCTCGGGTGAAATTGTCACCAATCCCAAGCCATCGGACCTAGATGGACCGGAGATCGCACAGTTGCAGGTGTATGACCCTATATGCCCGCTGATCGGGGTTTGGCGGCCCGGCGAGGACATCTTCGCTGGCCTCGATTCGCCGTAACTACGACGCGCGGTCCTCGGCAGATCCGGATACCGAGCTGTGGCAGGCCGTCGGTGCGCCGCCCGCCCGCCCTAGCGAGTGGCGGCCCCGCGGGCCGCCCACCGCGGTCATGGCAGTCCGCCGCTGTTGGTCTCTGCCCGTCCCTCCGAAATCGTGTCAGCCTGTGACTGGCTCCGCGCCGGAGGCAGTGGTGCTCACTTCCTGGCAGGGTTGCTCCGAAGCCGGCTGGCGAGTGTGATGGTTGCTTCCTGGGGTTCGGCGTCGAGGTCGGCCAAGGCTTTGGTCAGGGCACGCAGGAGGGTGCGGATGCCGTCGGCGTCGCCGAGGGCGTGGCGGACGTGCATGGCGCGTGTGTAGAGGGCTTCGTTGTAGCGGTCCAGCCCGATGGCCTTGTCGAGTAAGTCGGATGCGCCCTGTGGGTCAGTGTCGACGAGGTCGTCTGCCAGCAGCAGGTGGGCTTCGATGCCCCACCGGCGCACGGTTTCCCGGTGCGGCTGGAGCCATTCGTAGTCTTGGCCGTCTGCCAGTGGCGCTGTGTAGAGCTCGCATGCAGCGGTGAGCAGTTCGCGGCGGCGAGGGCCGGCGGCGATGGTGGCCGTGCGCAGCAAGTCGCGGAGGGTCCAGACGTCGACGTCAACGGTGGTTGGGTCGAGGCGGTAGCGTCCGGCGCTCTTAACGACGTAGGCGTTTTTCGCGGCGGGGGTGCTGGCTCGGCCGAGTACGTGTCGTAGGTTGCTCGCGTTGGTGTGCACGCGTTGGTCGGCTTGGCTGATGCGGGCGTCGGGTTCGAGGTATTCACCGATCTCGCGGGTGGTGACTCCGTGGGGGTGGCAGGCGAGGAACACGGCGAGTTCGAGGGCTTTGGCGCGCAGTGGCCGGCCGGGCTGACTGATGTCTTCGATCCGCGGAGGCCCGAGCACCCGCAGTCGTGCCTTGCCGTGGGCGGTGGTCTGGGCAGGTGAGGCGGGCGGTGTGTGCTGTCCGGACGGGTCGGTGCCGTTCCGGCTTCGCTGTAGTGGCACGGCCGCGTGGGATTCCTGGGATGACGCGAGAGCGCTTCGTTCGCCGGTCTGCGCCTCCCGCAGGGTGTTGAGGATCTGGATCGCGGTGGTGGCGTCGAGCACGGGCAGGCGTGGTGGGATGGGCTCCGTCGCCGGCCCGGATGCGAGTGTGGTGTGGCCGTGCGGGGTGACGTTGACGGTGACGCCATGGTTCCACTCACCGAGCAGGAGGGCGGACACGCCGAGGTCGGTGCCGAGGGTAAGGGCGGTCTTCGCGCGCATCTGCGCACCGGGGGGCGGTGTCTGGGTGATGAGCATGATCGGTGGCAGCGCTTCCTCGTCGGGGGCTTGCCGGCGCAGGTCGTCCAGGTCTGTCAGGGTGTGCTCGTCGAGGATGCGGCTGCGGTGCAGTAGCCGGGCCTCGATCGCCGTGAGCGCGTCATCGACCCCGTGGGCGACATGTAGCCGCGGCCATGGTTGGAGGGCTGTCGCGTCGGGGCCAAGGAGTGCGATGAGGGTGGTGGCGTCGATCACGACTTCCCCGCGGGTGTCGGGGTGGTGCGGGCCGCCGGTGGCCAGGACTGTGACGAGGGCGGCGCGGGCGGCGGCGTGGCTGCCGTGGCCGATGATGCCGGTTGCGCCGGGCGGCAACGACGCGAGTTCGGGTACATGGGCGGGTGGCTCGCTGCCGTCGTTGCCGTGGTTCGGTTCGGTGGGTTGTTGGGCGGCCAGGGCGCGGCGGATCTGGACCACCGGTGTGGGTAGCTCGGTTGGCGGGTCCTCGTCGGGGTCGCCGGTGTAGCGACGGCGGCGTTGGAGCCAGACCATTGCCGCGGCGGCGCTGATCGCGGCAGCGAGTGACCACGGCAGCCAGGTGGAGGGTGACAGCTGGAGACCGTGTCCATCCGTCCTCGGCATCAGATGGGGTGTGTCGGTGGCGGTCGGTGAGGCTGGCAGTGGGATGGGGCTGGTGGTCGTCGGCGAGGAGGCCGGTGACACTGCCGAGGCGCTGCTCGGGGCTGCCGAAGGCTGCGTGGCCGTCGGTGGCGGCACCGCGGGATCGGTCGGCTCCGGGGCGACGCTCGGCGATGAGGGCGGTGTGATCGGCCGGTCGGCCGGCGGCTTGGGTGGTCGCGGGGGTTCGGCGGCCGTCGGAGGGTGAGCGTCGGGGGGTAGGCGAAGTTCCCAGCCGGGATAGATGAGATCGCAGTCGCGCAGGGTGCCGCCGATGCCGGGGAAGTGGCGGTGCTTGTTCAGGCGGCAGATCTCCGGCCATCGGTTCGCGTCGCCAAGCCATTCGCTGGCGATTTTGGACAGGGTGTCGTGTCGCTCAACGGTGTAGAGGTAGCGCTCGTTGGCCACCTGGATGATGGCGGGCCCGCGGGCGGTGGCTTGCCGGGGAATGTCGGCGTGGTCGGTGGCGGCGATGGGCGTGGTCGGCTGATCGCGGTTCGCCGTGTGGTCGAGGGAGCCGGCGGAGGTGACAGCGATCGCGGCGGTACCGGCTAAGCCGAAGACGAGCCGGTGAAGCGGGGCCGGGAGCCTGAGCGCGGGGATGCGCCACCGGGTCACCGCAGCGAGGATATCGGCGAGCAGGAGCAGCGCGAACACGCCCCACAGCAGCCACAGGGCCCACAATGCGACGCCGGTGAGGACAGCTGGGGTGAATCGGCCGCTGGAGCGCGCGAACCAGTCAGGGATCTCCGGCCAGGGTGGCAGCCGCCGCAGGGGGTTCCCGCCGGCCATCCACAGCAGTGCCGGTACCGCGGCCAGGAAGATGCCGGTACTGAGGACAGTCCGCATGGCGCTGGCCAGGGAACGCGACAGCGGCACAGCGCGCCGGTGCGGGTCGTGCGGAGGGTGGATGGTGGCTCGCGCGCCGTACTCGGCGAGTCTGTCGCCTCTGTCCGGGGGCGTATGCGGCACCTGTCCCTCCTCCACGATTGGGTCCTCGTCCCGCATACACGATCTTCGGTATGTCCAGCTATCCCGGCGAGAAGGATTCTCACCATCCGCACACAAACGATCACTCGAAGGGGGACGGAATTGAAGCTGCTCGCCCCGGCGGGCGAGACTGCGCCTCATGCCAAGCGGGGGCGTCAGGTTGTCCGTGGATCTCAGTTCGTCGGCCATCGCCGCGACGGTCAGTTGGCAGAGCGTACGGGTTCCCGTTCTCATCGACGGTCGACTCGTCATGCCACCCGGCGTCGTCATAGGTCCTACAGGTCAGGTCTACGTCGGCCTCGACACGGCGGCCGTGAGGTCCCTGCCGGCGGACCACCGTCTCGTCGACAACCCGACCGACCTCCTCGGCAAGCCCACGCAGCCCGCCGATACAGCCGATCCCCTCGACACCGTGGGTCTGCTCGCCACCATGCTGCAGCACATCGCCCACCACGCTGCCCACCACGTCAGCGAGCCAATCACCGAGCTCACCGTAACCATTCCAGCGAGCTGGGGGCCACGCCGTCGGGGACAGCTAGCCGAAGCGGCCACACGATCCGGGCTACCGTCTCCCGCCCTGGTCACCGCGCCCGCCGCCCTGGCCGCCTACGCCCAGACGCTCGGTCTCACCGCGCCCGAAGCCTCGTGCCTTCTCGTCTGCCAGGCCGACCGCCATCCCCCGGCCCTCACCATCCTCCAGACGGTCGCCGACGGCTACCGCGAACTGGCGACGCAGCAGATCGAGCTTGCCCACGACCTCGACGACCTCATCACCCGCCGCGTCGTTCAGACGGCAACCGCTGACAACGACCCGCTGCGAGCGGCGATCAGCCAGCCCGGCGACGCCGCAGCAGACGGACGTGTCGCCCTCTTGGAGGCCGTCCGCACCGCACGGCATCTGCTTGCCACACAGGATCGGGCACCGGTCCTGCTGCCCGCGCCCCGCCAGCCCGCGGTCATCACCCGCGACGACGTCTCGATCGCCGCGCAGCCCCTCCTCGATCAGGTACCCGACGCAGTCGGCGAGCTCCTGGAGGCGGCCGATGTCGACAAGCAGCACCTCGCCGGCGTCGTGTTGAGGCCAGCTCACGGTCTGCCGGCGCTGGCGGACCACCTCGCCGCAGCTACCGGCACCGTGCCGACTCTCATCGACCAGTCCCATGCCCTCGCCGACGGGGCCCTGCACCTCACCGCCACCCACCGGCCGACGCCCCGTGCCGCGTCCGCACGGCTACCCCGCGTCCGGCTCCGCATCAGCGACCTCACCAGCGCCCTCATCATCGGAGCCTGCTCTCTCACGCTCCTGCTTCAGGCGGTTCTCACCGCGTACATCACCACCGTCCAGCTCCGAGTCGTCGGTGTGCGCACCTCATTACCGCAACTGGGCACCGCCGGCGCGCTCGCGATGCTGACCGCATTCGCCGTCGCGCATCTCGCCCCCACCACCTGGCTCGCTGGACCCCCCACGCCATCAACGCCCGAACCGGCAACAGGCAGCCTCATCCGCCGCGGATACTTCACCGCCGCCGTCGGCGGCGCCGTCGCCGCAGCCCTTTACGGCCTCGCCACCGGCACCGCGGTCCATTACGACTACACCCCGTACCTGAAGTGGACCCTCGGCGGCGCCCTACCACTGGCCGCCTGCGCCGCTGTCATCGCCACCATCGCGCCCCGGATCCCCACCGACGCCCTGCCGGCCTGGCTGGCGCTGACCCGCCCAGCCATCACCCACGTGGCCATCGCCACCGCCGGAATCTTCCTCATGCGGGCAGCACTGACCCTCACCACCCCCGTCGACCTGACCGGCATGCCCGGCCTCGCCGGCAGCGCCGGAGCAGCACTCGTCGGCGTGGCCACCGCCCTGACCGCCAGCCGAAGCCGCACCATCCGCACCATCACCGCACCCGGCCTGGCCATCGGCTACGCACTCGTCTTCACCCACGACACCACCACCGCCCTGACCATCGGCTACCTCATCGCACTCACCTGGTGGGGCATCCGACTCACCGCACAAACCCTGCGACTCGCCTTCCCCACCACGGCAACGGCCCTGCACCGCCTCTCCGATCGCGCCAACGGCTAGAGCCAAGGGACGCAGGCGAGGACGGCGTCGGCTCCGCCCCCTTCCACGATCGGCAGGACAGGCCGCGGCGTAGTTTCGCGGCGCCGGCCCAAGCTTTCGCCAGGGCGCCAGCTCACCCGTCCAACCCGCGGACAACTGCCCGGCCTCCACCTCCGCCGGCGGGATCCGCAGCCAGGCGTCCTCGTGCCCGCGTGGTCGGTTCACCTCATCCAGCGGCCACTCATCGCCACTGCCGTCAACGTGTGGTGCGCCATCTTGTGCCGGATGGAGCACCCACATCCCCAGCACACAACGATGCACAGCGATGACAAACGTGTTGGCCGTATCCGGTAAACGGGGGGGTTCGGGGGGGCGGTTCAAAACCCTCATAGAAGAAAGTCGAAGCCCTGACCGCGTTTCCGCTGGTCAGGGCTTTCCTCTTGTCGGGACGGCCGGATTCGAACCGACGACCCCTTGACCCCCAGTCAAGTGCGCTACCAAGCTGCGCCACGTCCCGATGCTCCCGCGCGGTTCCCCCCGCGACAGCCGGTACAGCTTAGCGCAGATCTTCCCGCCTCCCGCACACGCCCCTCCCGGCTCACGGAGGCGTCGTGCGCCGCACCACCGCTAGAGCTTCCTAGGAGGATAGGGAGGGTCGGTAGCTGCCGTTCGGGCGCGACGCGTGCGGTGCCTACGGAGCCGCGCGGGGTTCGCCCGGGAGCGGCAATACCGCAGAGTCATCGTGATGACTCTGCGGTATCGCCCTCGCGGGACAGACCGGCGGCCGGCAGCGGCACGACCCGAAGCCGCCGCGGCCGGGAGATGTCAGGGGCCGCCGGAGGCTCCGGCCGTCACGGACCCGGGAACGCTAACGTCAGCCGTGCGCCTTGCCGCGGCCGCCGGGGCCGAGCTTCTTGCGCGGGCGTACGGAAATCTCGATCGGGCTGCCCTCGAAGCCGAACTCCTCGCGGAGCTTGCGCTCGACGAAGCGCTGGTAGCCGGCGTCCAGGGGACCAGTGGTGAAGAGCACGAACCGCGGCGGGGCCACACCCGCCTGGGTGGCGAAGAGGATCTTCGGCGCCCGCCCGCCGCGCACCGGGTGCGGGGTGGCCTGGACCAGAGCGGTCAGCCACGCGTTGAGCTGCGCGGTCGGGATCCGGGTCTCCCAGCTGGCCAGCGCCTTGCGCAGCGCGGGGGCGAGCTTGTCGACCGCCCGGCCGGTCTTGGCCGACAGGTTGAGCCGGACCGCCCACGGGATGCGGCGCAGTTCGCGCTCGATCTCCTTGTCCAGGTAGTACCGGCGGTCGGCGTCGACCATGTCCCACTTGTTGAAGGCGATCACCAGCGCCCGGCCGGCGTCGGTGACCATGGACAGGATCCGCTGGTCCTGCTCGCTGATCACCTCGCTGGCGTCGAGCAGCACCACCGCCACCTCGGCCGCCTCGATCGCCGAGGCGGTGCGCAGGCTGGCGTAGTACTCGGTGCCGCTGGCCTTGCCGACCCGCTTGCGCAGCCCGGCGGTGTCCACCAGCTGCCAGGTCTCCCCGCCGATCTCGACCAGGCTGTCCACCGGGTCCACGGTGGTCCCGGCGACCGCGTCGACCACCGCCCGCTCCTCGCCCGAGAAGCGGTTGAGCAGGCTGGACTTGCCCACGTTCGGCCGGCCGACCAGCGCCACCCGGCGCGGGCCGCGGGGCAGGTGCTCCACGATCTTCGGGGCCTCCGGCAGCGCGTCCATGATCGCGTCCAGCAGTTCGCCGGAGCCGCGGCCGTGCAGCGCCGACACCGCGTGCGGCTCACCCAGGCCGAGCGACCAGAGCGAGGTGGCCTCCATCTCGATGGCGGTGTTGTCCGCCTTGTTCGCCACCAGGATCACCGGCTTGGCGCTGCGCCGCAGCATCCGCACCGCCGCCTCGTCCACGTCGGTGGAGCCCACCACCGCGTCGACCACGAAGAGCACCACGTCCGCGGTGGCCACCGCCGCCTCGGCCTGCGCCGCGATCGCGGCCGCCCGGTCCCGGGCGTCCGGCTCCCAACCGCCGGTGTCCACCACGGTGAACTGCCGGCCGGCCCACTGCGCGTCGTACGGGACCCGGTCACGGGTCACCCCGGGCACGTCCTCGACGACCGCCTGCCGGCGGCCGATGATCCGGTTCACCAGGGTCGACTTGCCCACGTTGGGACGGCCGACCACGGCCACCACCGGCTGCGGACCGGGCTGCTCCTCGGCGTCGAGGTCCGGTTCCCGCAGCTCTACCCAACCGTCGCTCTCGGTCACGCCACTCCCCGCTCGGTGAGCAGCTCGCGCAGCCGCGCCACGACCTCGTCGATGCCCAGCTCGGTGGTGTCCAGCACGACCGCGTCCGGGGCCTGCTGCAACGGGTTCACCTTCCGGGTGGAGTCGAGCCGGTCCCGGCGGGCCAGGTCGGCGGCGGTGGCCGCCACGTCGGCGGCGTCCTCGGCGCTGCGCCGGGCCGCCCGGGCCGCCTCGGAGGCGGTCAGGTAGACCTTCAGGTCGGCCTCCGGCGCCACCACCGAGCCGATGTCGCGGCCCTCGACCACGATCCGGCCGTGGTTGGCGATCATCTCCCGCTGCCGGGCGACGAGCAGCGCCCGCACCGCCGGCACGGCGGCGACGGCGGAGACCGCCGCGGTCACCTCGGGGCCACGGATCTCGACGTCCACGTTGACCCCGTCGGCGGTCACGCCGTAGCCCTGGGGGTCGGTGCCGATGCGCAGGTCCACCTCGCCGGCGACCTTGGCCACCGACTCGGCGTCGGCCAGGTCGACCCCGGAGCGCAGCACCGCCCAGGTGATCGCCCGGTACATCGCCCCGGTGTCCAGATAGCGGGCACCGAGGCCGGCGGCGAGCCGCCGCGAGACGGTGGACTTACCCGAACCGGACGGCCCGTCCACAGCGACCACGCAGCGCCCGGTCCGTACGTTTTCCTCCACCGTCGTCCTCCTCAGCCCGTACCCCACGGGTCGCCGGTCGTGGCGCCGTGAGCGGTCGTTCCATCGTCAATGATGCCCGCGGCCCGGCACCGGGCCGCGCGCGCCGCCGCCGGAGCGCCACCCGCGCCCGCGCACCGGGCGCGCCGGCGGCCGTCACGGAGCCTACCGGCTGCCGTACCCCGAACGGCGGGGTCAGTCACCCACCGCCTTGAACAACGCCGCCACCTCGGCGTTGGTGAGCCGGCGGGTCCGCCCGGCTCGCAGGTCACCCAGCCGGATCGGCCCGATCGAGGTACGCACCAGCCGGGACACCGGGTGGCCGACCTCGGCCAGCAGCCGCCGGACGATGTGCTTACGCCCTTCGTGCAGGGTCAGCTCCACCTGGGCGGTCCGTCCCAGGGTGTCCACCACCCGGAACGCGTCGACCCGGGCCGGGCCGTCCTCCAGCTCCACCCCGGTCATCAGCCGCTTGCCCAGGTTGCGCGGGATCGGCCCGGCCACCTCGCACAGGTAGGTCTTCGGCACCCCGTAGGAGGGGTGCATCAGCCGGTGCGCGAGCGTGCCGTCGTTGGTGAGCAGCAGCAGCCCCTCGCTGTCCGCGTCCAGCCGCCCGACGTGGTAGACCCGCTGCTCCACCCGGTTGCCGAGGAAGTCGGCCAGCGCGGTGCGGCCCTTCTCGTCGGCCATCGTGGAGACCACCCCGCGCGGCTTGTTCATCGCCAGGTAGACCAGGCGGGTGTCGGCGACCACCCGCTCCCCGTCCACCTCGATCACCGCTGTCGTCGGGTCGACCTTGTCGCCCAACTGCGCGACCCTGCCGTTCACCGTCACCCGGCGCCGGAAGATCAGGTCCTCGCAGGCGCGGCGGGACCCGACGCCGGCGGCGGCGAGCACCTTCTGGAGGCGCTCGGCGCCGGTGTACACCGGCGCGTCGGGTCGGGGGGCACGGTCATCGCGTGGCATCGGCAAGCTCTTCTACGTCGTCGGGCAGGAACGGGGCGAGCGGCGGCAGGTCGTCGAGGCTGTTCAGCCCGAGCTTCTCCAGGAACATCGTGGTCGTCCGGTACAGGAACGCCCCGCTGTCCGGTTCGGTGCCACACTCCTCGACCAGCCCGCGGGAGACCAGGGTACGGATCACCCCGTCGCAGTTGACTCCGCGGATCGCGGAGATCCGCGAGCGGGTGACCGGCTGCTTGTAGGCGACCACGGCCAGGGTCTCCAGCGCGGCCTGGGTCAGCCGGACCGACTGCCCGTCCAGCACGAACCGCTCGACGTACCCGGCGTATTCCGGGCGGGTGTACAGCCGCCAGCCGCCGGCGGCCCGGCGCAGCTCGAAGCCGTGCCCGGCCGCGGTGTAGCCGGCGGCGATGTCGTCCAGCATCGGGCCGATCCGCTCGACCGGCTGCTCCAACACGTCGGCCAGGGTCAGCTCGCTGACCGGCTCGTCGACCACCAGCAGGATCGCCTCCAGCGCCCCGCGCAGCTCCGCGTCGTCCAGCTCGGGCGCCGGCTCCGGCGCCGTCCGCCGCCGCCCCCGCTTCTCCGGTACGCCGCCAGCGCCGCCCTCCCCCGCGACCGGTTCCGCCTCGGCAGGCGACACCTCCACCCCCGCCTCCGCCCCCGCGGAGATCTTGGACGAATTCGGCCCCTCCGGGGGCGCTTCGTTTCCAAGATCCGCGGCGGGCGCGGACGGCGGCGGCGTCGGGTCGTCGGCGGGCACGGGCGGCTGCTCGGCGGCGGGCGAGGGCGGCTCGGCGGCGGGTGGGGTGGCGGCCTCGGTGGGCGGGGCGGCCGGCTGGGCGGCCGGCGGGCTGGGGCGCTGCCAGGGCGGCACCCAGGCGGCGGCCTGGTCGGCCAGGGAGTCGCGGCGCTCCTCGTTGCTCATCGCGGTCCCTCCTCGGTCCGTGCCGGCGCGTCCCCAGCGGCGGCGCGCGTGTCCCCACCAGCGGCGGCGCCCGCGTCGGCACCGGCGCCGGTGTCCTCGGCCGGGGTGCCGGCGTACTCGTCGATGTGCAGGTCCGGGCCGCCCTCGGCGGGACCCGTCCAGCGTACGGTCAGCTCCTCCAGGGCCTGTTCCTGGACGAACGCGACCAGGCCCTCCCGGTAGAGCTCCAGCAGCGCCAGGAACCGGGCCACCACCTCCAGGGTGGCGTCGCAGTCGGCGCAGAGCAGGGAGAAGCTGGCGGTGCCGGCCCGGCGCAGCCGCTCGGTGATGATCGCCGCGTGCTCCCGGACGCTGACCCGGACCATGTGCACGTGGGCGATCGAGACCTCCGGCACCGGCTTCGGGGTCATCGCCCTGATCGCCAGCTTGAGCAGCCGCTGCGGGCCGATACCGAGCACCAGCTCGGGCAGCGCCTCGGCGTAGCGGGGCTCCAGGGTGACCGCCCGCGGGTAGCGGCGGCCGCCGACCTCCTCCAGCGCGGCGATGTGCGCCGCCGCCTCCTTGAACGCCTTGTACTGCAACAGCCGGGCGAAGAGCAGATCCCGGGCCTCCAGCAGGGCCAGGTCCTCCTCGTCCTCCACCTCAGCGGCGGGCAGCAGCCGGGCCGCCTTCAGGTCGAGCAGGGTCGCGGCGACGAGCAGGAACTCGCTGGCCTCGTCCAGGTCCCACCGGTCGCCCATGGCCCGGATGTACGCGATGAACTCGTCGGTGACCCGGTGCAGCGCCACCTCGGTGACGTCGAGCTTGTGCTTGCCGATCAGTTGCAGCAGCAGGTCGAACGGGCCGGTGAAGTTGGCCAGCCGGACGGTGAACCCGCCACCCCCGGCCGCGTCCCCCACCGCCGGGGTGTCTCCCGTGGCGTCGACCGGGCCGGTGGGGTCCTCGGCCACGGCGCCGTCCGGGCCGGGCGGGGCCGCGGCTGGCGGCTGCTCCGGCGCGGCGGGCGGGTCGAGGGGCGGCGCGGTCACCGGACGACCGTAGTCCACGGCCGGCACGGCCCGGCGCTCTGGTGGTGCACTCCGGCTACCGCTCCGCCTGGGCGGCGATCACCTCACGGGCCAGCTGCCGGTAGTTGCGGGCGCCGGACGAGGCCGGGTCGAGCGTGGTGATCGGGGCACCGGCGACGGTCGACTCGGGGAACTTGACGGTTTTGGTGATGACCGTCTGGTAGACCTTGTCGCCGAACGCCTCCACCACCCGCTGGAGCACCTGCCGGCAGTGGGTGGTGCGGCTGTCGTACATGGTGGCCAGGATGCCCTCGAGCTCCAGGTCGAAGTTGAGCCGCTCGCGGACCTTGTCGATGGTGTCCAGCAGCAGCGCGACACCGCGCAGGCTGAAGAACTCGCACTCCAGCGGGATGAGCACGCCGTGCGCGACGGTCAACGCGTTGATCGCCAGCAGGCCCAGCGAGGGCTGGCAGTCGATCAGGATGAAGTCGTACTCCTTGCGGATCGACTTGAGCACCCGGGCCAGGGCCATCTCCCGGGCGACCTCGTTGACCAGCTGGATCTCGGCGGCGGAGAGGTCGATGTTGGCCGGCAGCAGGTGCAGCCCGGCCACGTCCGTCTTGATCAGGACGTCGTCGGCCGTGACGTCGTCCTGCATGAGCAGGTTGTAGACGGACAGGTCGAGGTTGTGCGGGTTGACCCCCAGCCCGACCGAGAGCGCGCCCTGCGGGTCGAAGTCGACCAGCAGCACCTTGCGGCCGTACTCGGCCAGCGCCGCGCCCAGGTTGATGGTCGTGGTGGTCTTGCCGACCCCGCCCTTCTGGTTGGCCATCGCGATGATCCGGGCCGGCCCGTGCCGGTCGGTCGGCATCGGCTCGGGGATCGGCTTGCGCATCGTGTAGGCCGCCGGATCCGCCGGCCCCAGGTCGTTGCCGAGCGCGGCCTGCTGCTCGCGGAGCTCCGACGTCCACGTCTCGGCACGGTCACCGTTGCCAGCCATGTCCTCGTTGCCCCCTCCCGACGACCACCCGGCGTCGGAGCCGACCGACGTCCTTCGCGGCGCCGCTGCGCACCCCGGTCGCATCGCCCCGCCAGGTCCGCGCCGATGCCGACTGTACGCCACCGGCCAGCAGGGCGTTCGGCACCCGCTCGGCGTGTCGGCCGGCGCGCTTGCCGGCCCCCGGCGCCCCGACGCCCGCACGTTCACCGGAAGAGTGCTCCCGCCGTCGGCCCGGCCACTCTTCCGGAGCACGGGCGCGGGTCTCCGGGCGGGGCCACCCGCGCGGGTCATGGCGACGAGCCCGGTCAGCCGCGGGCACGGGGGTGGGCGGTGGCGTACACCTCGCGCAGCCGCTCCACGGTGACCAGCGTGTAGACCTGGGTGGTGGTGACCGAGGCGTGGCCGAGCAGTTCCTGCACCACCCGCACGTCCGCGCCGCCGTCGAGCAGGTGGGTGGCGTACGAGTGGCGCAGGGTGTGCGGGGAGACCGCCTGCGGCCCGTCGACCGGCAGACCGGCCCGCTGCGCCGCGCGGCGCAGGATGGTCCACGCGCCCTGCCGGGACAGCGCGCCGCCGCGCGCGTTGAGGAAGACCGCCGGGGTGCCCCGGCCGGCGGCGGCCAGCGCCGGCCGGGCGCGCACCAGGTAGGCGCGCAGCGCCTCGACCGCGTACCCGCCGATCGGGACCAGCCGGCTGCGCCCGCCCTTGCCGCGCAGCAGCGCGGTCCCCTCGGCCGGGTCGAGGTCGTCCACCGCGGCGCCGACCGCCTCCGAGATCCGCGCCCCGGTGCCGTACAGGAACTCCAGCAGCGCCCGGTCGCGCAGCGCGAGCGGCGCGCCGTCGCCGGTGGCGGCCACCGGGCCGGCGGTCTCCAGCAGCCGCACCACGTCGTCGACCGGCAGCGCCCGGGGCAGCCGGCGCGGCGGGGTGGGCGGGCGCACGTCGCGGCTCGGGTCGGCCCCGGCCAGCCCCTCGCGCACGGCGAACCGGTGCAGGCCGCGCACCGCGCTGGCGGCCCGGGCCGCGGAGGACGCCGCCAGCGGCGGGTGCCCGTCCTCGCCGGCGCGCAGCCGGGCCAGGTGCGTCTCCACCATGGCCGGGCCGACGGCGGCGAGGTCGGCGACGCCCGCCGCGGCCAGCGTGGCGAGGTAGCGGTCCAGGTCCCGGCGGTACGACGCCAGGGTGTTCGCGGAGAGTCCACGCTCGACCGTGAGGTGGTCGAGGTAGCCGCGCACGGCGCGGCACAGGGCCGGCGCGGGCTCACCGCCCGCGCCGGCCCCGTCCGGTGCTCCGGTCAGCCCGCCGCCTCTCAGCCCAGCACGTCGGCCAGCGGGAGGACGCCCATGCCGTGCGCCTCGGCGACCGGGCCGTAGGTGACCTGGCCGGCGTGGGTGTTCAGGCCGAGCGCCAGCGCCGGGTCGCGGCGCAGCGCCTCGCGCCAGCCGTGGTTGGCCAGCTCCAGGGCGTACGGGAGGGTGACGTTGGTCAGCGCGTGGGTGCTGGTGTTCGGCACCGCGCCGGGCATGTTCGCCACGCAGTAGAAGATCGACTCGTGCACCTTGTAGACCGGGTCGGCGTGCGTGGTGGGGCGCGAGTCCTCGAAGCAGCCGCCCTGGTCGATGGCGATGTCGACGAGCACGCTGCCCGGCTTCATCCGGGAGACCAGCTCGTTGGAGATGAGCTTGGGCGCCTTCGCGCCGGGCACCAGCACCGCGCCGATGACCAGGTCCGCGTCCAGCACGGCCCGCTCGATCTCGTACGCGTTGGAGGCGACCGTCTGCAGGTGGCCCCGGTAGATCGCGTCGGCCTGGCGCAGCCGGGCGACGTTCTTGTCCAGCAGCAGCACCTCGGACTGCAGGCCGAGGGCGATCGCGGCGGCGTTCATGCCGGAGACGCCGGCGCCGATGACCACGGTCTTGGCCGCGTACACGCCGGAGACGCCGCCGGGGAGCACGCCCCGGCCACCCCCGGTGCGCATCATGTAGAAGGCGCCCACCTGCGGGGCGAGCCGGCCGGCCACCTCCGACATCGGGGCGAGCAGCGGCAGCGACCGGTCCGGCAGCTCGACCGTCTCGTACGCGATGCCGGTGACCTTGCGGTCCAGCAGCGCGTCGGTGCACTCCTTGGACGCGGCCAGGTGCAGGTAGGTGAAGAGCACCTGCCCCTCGCGCATCCGATGGTACTCCTCGGCGATCGGCTCCTTGACCTTGAGCACCAGCTCGGCGGCGTCCCAGACCTCGTCGGCGCTGGCCAGGATCTTGGCGCCGGCGGCGGCGAACTCGTCGTCGGTGATGCTGGAGCCGACGCCCGCCCCGGACTCGACGAAGACCTCGTGGCCGTGGCGGGTGAACTCGTTGACGCCCGCGGGCGTGATCGCCACCCGGTACTCGTGGTTCTTGACCTCGCGGGGGATTCCGACCTTCACGATGCAGACACCTTCCTTCGGGGCCGCTCTCCCCCGACTGCTCGGCGCCACGGCGGCCCCTTTGCCACCGCGGTCCACCGGTCCCGCCGGCGGCAGTCTAGGCGCGTCGGCACCCGCCGGGGGCCAGCACAGTGACATCCGGTGACCGCCGACGCTGACGAAGTGTCAGGCGTCGCCTCGGCCGGCGGGGGTACGCCGCCTCATCCGTCAGGACAGTGTTCGTCCATTATCGTCCCACTCGCTGGATACCGCTGCGGACAGGACGAGAGTCGATCACTAAGGTGTCGCCTCATGACCACTCCTCCTTACCAGCCCGGGTATCCCCAGGGCGTTTCCGACAAGAGCAAGGTGATCGCGGGCGTCCTGCAGATCCTGCTGGGCTTCTTCGGTGCCGGCCGGTTCTACATGGGCGACACCAAGACCGGCGTCATCCAGCTCGTGGTGAGCATCGTGACCTGCGGTCTCGGCAGCATCTGGGGCCTCATCGACGGCATCCTGATCCTGGTCAACGGTGGTGTCGACGGGCAGGGTCGCCCGCTGCGCGACTGACCCGACCCGGGGACGACGACAAAGGGGCCGTGCGGCGTACCGCACGGCCCCTTTCACGTACCCCGCCGGCGCACCGGCCCGAGGTCCGGGCTCAGCCCGGCACCGGCGCGTCCGCCCGGCGCAGCACCGACCAGCCGGCGTCCCGGGCCCGGGCCGCGGCGAGCAGCCCGGCGACGCAGGACGCGTTGGTGATCTCGCCGGCCAGGACCATGCCGACCGCCTCGTCCAGGCCGAGCCGGACCACCTGCAGGTCGGCCTCCTCGTCGCGGCGCTCGTGCCGGGACTCCGCCGGCACCTCGGTCAGCTCCCGGGCCAGGAAGACCCGGACCAGCTCGTTGGTGAAGCCGGGCGAGCTGTGCAGGTCGACCAGCACGTCGAGCCGCCCGGCGACGAGGTCGACCTCCTCGGCCAGCTCCCGGGCCGCCGCGGCGGCCAGGTCCTCGCCGGTCACGTCGGTCAACCCGGCCGGCAACTCCCACAGGTGCCGCCCGACCGGGTGCCGGTACTGCCGGATCAGCACCACCTGGCCGGCGGCGTCGAGCGCCACCACGGCCACCGCCCCGACGTGCCGGACGTAGTCGCGCACCGCGGTGCCGCCGCCCGGCATGGTCACCTCCTCGCTGACCACGTCGAAGATCCGCCCCCGGTAGCGCTCCTCCCGGGAGCGCACCTGGTAGCGGTGCTCGACCGCGCTCATGAGGCGGCCGCCGCCCGGGCGGCGGCCGAACCGCCGTTCTGGGCCGCCGCGCTCGCCGCGGCCTCCAGGTCGACCGGGAGCTGGTCGGCCTCGGAGTAGGTCACCGCCGCCTTCACGAACGCGGCGAAGAGCGGGTGCGGCCGGGTGGGCCGGCTCTTCAGCTCCGGGTGCGCCTGGGTGGCCACGAAGAACGGGTGCAGGCCCCGGTCCAGCTCGACGAACTCGACCAGCCGCCCGTCCGGGGAGGTACCCGAGATGTGCAGCCCGGCCTTGGTCAGCGCGTCCCGGTAGGCGTTGTTCACCTCGTAGCGGTGCCGGTGCCGCTCGCTGACCTCGGTGCTGCCGTACGCCTCGGCGACCAGCGACCCCTCGGCGAGCTTCGCCGGGTACGCCCCGAGCCGCATGGTGCCGCCCAGGTCGCCCTTGCCGGCGACGATGTCCTCCTGGTCGGCCATGGTGGCGATGACCGGGTGCTTGGCCTCCTCGTCGAACTCCAGCGAGTTGGCGCCGTCCAGTCCGGCCAGGTGCCGGGCCACCTCGATGGTCATGCACTGCAGGCCGAGGCAGAGCCCGAGCAGCGGGACACCGTTCTCCCGGGCGTAGCGGGCCGCGCCGATCTTGCCCTCGATGCCGCGCACGCCGAACCCGCCGGGGATGACGATGCCGTCGACGCCGGCCAGGGCGGCCGCCGCGCCGGACGGGGTGACGCACTCGTCGCTGGGCACCCAGCGCAGCTGCACCCGGGCCCGGTGGCCGAAGCCGGCCGCCCGGACCGCCTCGCTCACCGACAGGTACGCGTCGGGCAGGTCGACGTACTTGCCGACCAGCGCGACGGTGACCGTGTGCCGGGGCTGGTGCACCCGGTCCAGCAGGTCGTCCCAGCTGCTCCAGTCCACGTCCCGGAAGGAGAGGCCGAGCCGGCGCACCACGTACGCGTCCAGCCCCTCGCGGTGCAGCACCTTCGGGATGTCGTAGATGCTCGGCGCGTCCGGGGCGGCGGTGACCGCCTCCCGGTCGACGTCGCAGTAGAGCGACAGCTTCTGCTTGACCTTGTCCGGGATGTCCCGGTCGCAGCGCAGCACCAGCGCGTCCGGCTGGATGCCGATGCTGCGCAGCTGGGCCACCGAGTGCTGGGTCGGCTTGGTCTTCAGCTCGCCGGAGGGCGCCAGGTAGGGCACCAGCGAGACGTGCAGGTAGAAGCAGTTGTCCCGGCCCAGGTCGTGGCGGACCTGCCGGATCGCCTCCAGGAACGGCAGCGACTCGATGTCGCCGACCGTGCCGCCGACCTCGGTGATCACGACGTCCGGCACCTGGCCGTCGTCGTCCGGGTCGGCCATGGCCGTGATCCGCGCCTTGATCTCGTTGGTGATGTGCGGGATGACCTGGACGGTGTCGCCCAGGTACTCGCCGCGCCGCTCCTTGGCGATCACCGCCGAGTAGATCTGGCCGGTGGTGACGTTCGCCTTGCCGGACAGCGCCCGGTCCAGGAACCGCTCGTAGTGGCCGACGTCGAGGTCGGTCTCGGCGCCGTCCTCGGTGACGAAGACCTCGCCGTGCTGGAACGGGTTCATGGTGCCCGGGTCGACGTTGAGGTAGGGGTCGAGCTTCTGCATCACCACGCGCAGCCCGCGCGCGGTGAGCAGGTTGCCGAGGCTGGAGGCGGTGAGGCCCTTACCCAGCGAGGAGGCGACGCCCCCGGTGACGAAAATGTGCCTGGTCGTCCGTGCTGAAGGGGCCAAGGCCTGCTCCCGTGTCGTCCGTCGCGGTCGTGCAGACCGCCGTGCCGATCAGCCAAGTGATCACGCGATCCACGGGATTCCACGGTAACACCTCACCGGCGGTGTGCCGGTGCCGCACCCGAGGTAGGCGCGGTTCGGCGTCGGGCCGGGGCCCCCGGTCAGGAGGTCGCGACCTCGGTGGACGAGCGGGCGGCGCGGCCCCGCTCCCCCGCCCGCGGCTCGCCGGCCGCCGCCCCGGACGACTGTTCCGTGGCGTCCGGAGCCGGCGCGGACGGGTCCGGGGTGGCGTCGGCGGACGGTTCGGCCGGGTCTGGCGTGGCCGGGGAACCGGACGGGTCCGGGGTGGCGTCGGGCGACGGCGGGCCCGGGTCCGGTGCGGCGCCCGCCGCTGCCTCGTCGCGCGGCCCGCCGGCCTCCGGCCGAGTCCGGTCGGTGGAGTGGTCGAGCACCCGCAGCGCGGACAGCGCCGCCATCGGCACCACCAGCGCCCCGGCCGCCCCGGCCACGTCCAGCGCGGAGCCGCCCAGCACCCCGCCGATCACCGCGGCGACGGCGGTGCCCGCCATCGCCGCCCGGACCGCCGGGTAGATGCCGAACAGCCGCATCAACCCACCCCACGGCTGGAGCAGGGCGAACCACACCAGCAGCGCGCCGGCCAGCGCCAGCACGGTCAGCGGGCTGTTGACCAGGGTCTCCACGTTGGCGGTGCTGGACCGGTGCACGGTCAGCCCGCCGGTGCCGTCGCCGAGCGCGGCCAGGAACCGGCCCAGGCTGCCCCGCTCCGGGGCGGGTCGGCGCAGGTCGAGCAGCGCCAGGCCGACAGTCACCGCCAGCCCGGCCATCGCCGCCCAGGCCAGCCGGCTCAGCGTCAGCCAGCCGCCGGCACTGATCACCGCGGCGACGCTCACCCCGGCGGTCAGCGCGATGGCGCCGATCGGGTCGGCGCCGAGGTAGGGGCTGCCGACGACCACCACCGCGGCGCCGCCGACGCTGGCCACCACGGCCGGCCGCCAGGAGCGGCGGACCCGCTGGGCGAGCCAGCCCGCGCTGAGCAGCGCGCCGGCCAGGAACGCCCCGAGCCCGACGGTGCCCAGGCCGGCGTACCGGCCGCCCTCCAGGGCCGAGTAGCCGACCACCCCGTTGAGCTGCAACCGGGCGCCGGTGACCACGTCCAGCCCGACGGTCAGCGTGGTCAGCCCGGCCACCGCGCCGAGCGGGCCGAGGGTCCCCGGGTAGCCGGGGGTGAGCCGGACGGCGGCGGTCGCCCCGACCACCAGCAGCACGGTCACCCCGGCGAACCAGGCGCCCGCGTGCTCGCCCCGCCACCAGGGCACCACGTCGGCGAGCAGGGCCGCCGGCACGGCCAGCGCGACGGCGATCAGCAGCACCTCGACCACCGCCACGACCCGCCGCGACACCGGCTCGGGGCCGTACGGGCCGGCGTGCCGGCGGGCCCGGCGCAGCATCGGCAGCACCGCCAGGCCGAGCAGCACCTGGGCGGCGGCGAGCAGGGTGAAGTACCAGCCGGCGACCCGCCGCTGGGCGGCGGCCTCCCGGTCGGCGTCGGCCGGCTGGGCGATGGCGGTCGCCAGGTCGGCCGGCCGGTCGCCCACCGACTCGGCGGGCCGGCCCAGGAAGGGCCGCTCGGGCATCGGCCGGCCCAGCGCCGCGAGCGCGGTCGGCGCCAGGTCGACCAGTTGCAGGTAGCCCTCCCGACCGGTGCTCGCCGAGGTGAGCCAGCCGCCCTCCCAGCCCGGCCCGTCGGCGACCGCCACGTGCAGCCGGGACGGCAGGTCGGTGTCGGAGACCCCGGCGACGAGCACCAGCGAGCGCGGCGGGCGGGCGGCGAGCACCCGGGCCAGCTGGGCGTCGGCCGCTCGCGCCGCCGCCTGCCGGGCCGCCGGGTCCTCGCCGGCCACGGTGCCCAGGTCGACGATGCTCAGCACGCAGGAGCCGAGCAGGACGGCCGGGTCCCGTGGCAGCGCCGCGGCGTACCGGTCGACCCGACCGAACGGCCGGGCGGCCGCCACCGCCGCGCCCGGCCCGACCGCCACCGAGCAGCGCACCGACTCCGACAGCGAGCCCGGGACCGTGCCCCACGGCAGCCGCTCCTGGTTGTGCAGCACGACGCTCTCCTGGTCGGGCAGGTTCGCGCCGATGCCGTCCGGCTGCTCGACGGTGACCGCCGCCGGCGGGCAGGCGCCGGCCTGCCGGCTGCCGTTCCAGGCGGCGTAGCTGCCGGCGCCGAGGGTCAGCCAGCCGTCGACCGGGCAGGTCGGACGGTGCGCGGAGCGCACCGACAGCGAGCCGATCGAGCCGCGTTGGGCCATCCGCCACAGCGTCGGGGTGGTCCGCGGGTCGACGTCCTCCCAGCGCAACCCGGCCACGCCGACCAGCACCACGTAGTCGGCGGTGCGCTCCGGGGCCTCCGTCTTCGGGCGGGCCGCCAGCGCGGTGACGCCGAGCGCCACCACGACCAGGGTGAGCAGCGCGGGGGCGAGTCTGCGCAGCATCACCGGCGTCCCGTCGAGGGGGCGTCGGCGCCGGGAGTGGCCGGGCCGGCCGCGTCCGGGGCCAGCTCGGCGTAGAGGCCGGCGAGCTGGGCCAGGGTGTCCGCCTCGGTGGGCCAGCCGGCGGCCCGGTCGGCGCCCCGCCGGGCCAGGTCGGCCCGGCGCGCCGGGTCGTCGAGCAGGTCGCGCACGGCCGCGTCGACCGCGTCCACGTCGCCCGGCGGCACCAGCACCGCGGCGTCGCCGACCAGCTCGGGCAGGCCACCCACGGCGGTGGCCACCAGCGGTACGCCGGCCCACAGCGCCTCCTGCGCGAAGAGCTGGCGGGCCTCCCAGTCGCTGGTCACCACGGCCAGGTCGGCGCCGGCCAGCAGGTCGGCCACGTCGGTGCGGTGGCCCAGCAGGGTGACCGGGGCGCGGGCGGCGGAGATCCGGGCGGCCAGCGGCAGGTACGCCGGGCCGCTGCCGGCGATCACCACGACCGGCGGCGGGGTCCGGGTGCGCCACCGGGCGGCCGCGTCGACCAGCACGTCGTACCGCTTCTGCGGGTGCAGCCGGCCGACGGAGACGACCAGTGGCTGGTCGGCGGCGACGCCGAACTCGGCCCGCACGGCGGCCCGGCGGCGGCGCGGCGCGGGCAGGGCCGGCGCGGCGACCGGGGCGAGCCGGGCGTCCGCGGCGCCCAGCGCGGCGGCCCGCGCCACCAGGTCGGCGGAGGCGCCGAGGGTGACCCGGGCGCCCCGGGCGACGATCCGCTCGACCAGCCGGGACAGGCTGCCGCGCAGGCCGCCGGCGAGCACCGCGTTGTGCCAGGTGACCACCAGCGGGACGGCCGGCCGGGCGAGCACCGCGACCAGGCCGGCCCGCAGGCCGTGGGCGTGCAGCACGTCGACCGGCTCGGTGCCGAGCGCCCGGCGCAGCGCGGCCACCGCCCGCGCGTCGGCCGGGGTGGGGCTGGCCGGGATCTCCACCGGCTGGAAGCGGACCCCGGCGGCGGTGAAGTCGAACTGTTCCTGGGTCGCGGCCGGGCCACAGACCAGCACCCGGACGCCGGCGGCGGTCAGCCCGGCGGCCAGCGAGCGCACGTGCTGCCCGACCCCGCCGGTGCTGGAGGCGAGCAGCAGGCCGACCGTCCCGCGCCAGCCGGGAACCGGTGCCGGTTGCGTCACCACGACCCCCTCCGCTCGGCGACCGCCAGCCGCCGGTCGCCCGTCCCGTGCCGTACCGGATTCACCGGGCACGACTCCCGTCGCCGGCCGTCCGGCCCGCGGGCGCCCGCCACGCGCTCACCGGGACACCGTCTCCTTCCCGTCTCCCCGCTCCGGGGGCACCCCGCCGGGCCGCCCCCCGCCGGCCCGCCGCCCCCGGCCGAGCCGGCGCAGCACCCCCGCGAGCAGCGGCTGCACGTCCCGCCGGTCCACCAGCCGGGCCACGGCGAGGAAGACCGCGCCGACCAGGACTCCGGACAGCATGCCCTGCACGAGTGCCGCGAGTGTCGTCGGGGTCCCGTCCCCGGCCGCCGCCAGCCAGTGTGCCGCCGCCGCACCGGCCGCCGTGGCCAGCACGCCGGCGAGCAGCCCGGCGCCACCGGCCCGGGCCGCCCCGGCGAGCGCCGCGGCCCCGGCCGAGCGGCGCACCGCGACCAGCAGCAGCCCGCCGAGGACCAGCATCCCGACCGAGTTCGCCAGCGCGACGGCCGGCACCCGGTCGCGCAGCGGCAGCGCTGCGCCGAGGGCCAGCGCCGCCGCCGGCACCACCAGGAAACCGGCGGCGATCGCGCTGGTCGCCGCCCGGGTCTCGCCCCGGGCGTACAGGGCGCGGCTCAGCAGGGCGAACAGCCCGTAGCCGAGCAGGCCGGGAGCGAAGCCGGCGACCGCGCCGGCGGCAGTGGACGCCGTCGGGGGGTCGAAGAAGAAGTGGCCGACCGGGACGGCCGTGCCGACCAGCGCCGCGGCGCCGAGGAAGCTGAACAGCAGCACCCCGCGCACCGCCGGGGCGAGCGTGGCGCGGTAGCCGTCCTCGTCGCCGGCCGCCCGGGCCGCCACCAGGGTCGGGTAGGCGGCGACCGCCAGCGGCACCGCCAGCACCGCCCAGGGCAGCAGGTAGACGGCCTGCGCCAGGTTGTAGACCCCGGGGTTGGCGGCGGCGCCGTAGGTGACCTGGTTGAGGCTGACGATCAGCGCGATCTGCTGGGCGGTGACGGTCACCGCCCCGGCCACCGCCAGCCCGCCCACCCGGGCGCGGGCCTCGGCGGGGAAGCCGAACCCGAACCGCGGCGCGAGCCGCAGCCGGCGGACCGGGATCAGCAGGGACAGCGAGAGCACCACCACGCCGGCCGTGGTGCCGGCCGCCAGGAACAGCTCGGCGCCCCGGCTCACGTCGGCGACCGTGGCCAGCCGCCCCTCGGCCGCGGTGAACCCGAGGTAGACCACGACCACGGTGAGGCTGGACAGCAGCGGCGCGATCACCGGCCAGGCGAACCGGCGGTGCGCCTGGAGTACGCCGGTGAGCACGATGCCCACCCCGTAGAGCGGCAGTTGCGGCGCGAAGACCCGCAGCATCCGCTCGCCGCTGTGCTGCTGGGCCGCGGTCAGGCCCTCGCCGAGCGCCCCGACCAGCGGCCCGGCGAAGAGCACCACCAGCAGCGCCAGCGGCACCAGCAGGGCCAGCGTCCAGCTGAGCAGGGCGCCGGTGGTCCGGGCCACGGTCGCCCGGTCTCCCGCCGCGACCGGCCCGGCCAGCAGCGGCACGACCAGACTGGCCAGCGCCCCGCCGGCGACGATCTCGAAGATGACGTTCGGCACCTGGTTGGCGACGACGTACGTGCCGCCGAGGTCGGTGGGGGCCAGCGTCCAGGTGAAGACGGCGGTCCGGCCGAAGCCGGCGAGCCGGCTGAGCACGGTGAGGACGGCGATGAGCGCGGCCGCTCCAGCGACCCGGCCAGCGCCGGCGAGGGGTGCCGGTCTGGTCACGTCAGTCGGCGCGACGGCCCAGCGCGTCGAGTTCGCGCAGCCCCGGGGTGCGCTGGATGACCTGGGTGAAGCTCACCTTCTCGCTGGCCGCGGTGAGGCCGGCGAGCACGGCGAGCACACCGGCCCGGCCGACCGGGCCGGTGCGGGCGGCCAGCGCCACGCCGAGCAGCGCGCCGAGGGCGTTCGCGCCGCTGTCGCCGAGCATCACCCGCTCGCCGAGGTCGTCGGGGAGCATTCCGGCGGCGGCGCCCACCGCGCCCGCGGCGATCCCGCCGTGCGGGCCGCCGGCCAGCGGCGCGCCGAGCAGCAGGCCGGACTTCAGCGCCCGACCGGGGCGCAGGTCGAGCAGGTTGACCAGGTTGGCGGTGCCGGCCACCACCCCCGCGCCGAGCAGCACGTCCAGGCCGCGACCGAGCGCGCGGTGGCGCTGCCGGCGCGGGTGCGCGGCGACCCGGGGGTCGGTGGCGAGCAGGGCGGCGGCGCCGAGCCCGGCCGCGCCCACCCCGACGATCTTGACCAGGCCGGCGGTGACCCGCCCCTCGCGCAGGGCGGCGAGGTGCCCGGCGAAACCCTTGGCGGTCTTCTGCTCCGGCCGCCCCCCGACCACGTCGTCGTAGAGCCCGACCGCGCCCGCCCCGACCCCGGCGACCAGCGCGGCGGCGCCCGAGGAGGCGCTGGTGGCGCCGAACGCGCCCGCCCCCGCCGCGCCCAGCGCCAGGGCCGGCCCGGCGGCCAGGCTGACCGTGCGGCCGCGGAAGTTCGTCCGGTCCAGCGCCGGCCCGACCGGGGCGGTACGCACCTCGCGCAGCGCGTACCGGGCGGCGGCCGCCCCGGCCCCGGCGATCAGCAGTCGACCCAGCACGCCCACGCCGCTCCCCCGCTCCCCCACTCGGCGGCGGCCGTCGCGCCGCCCCTGCCCGCCCGGTTGCCGGCCGGCAGGCCGGACACCCGGGTACGTCCTTCGCTCACTGGGGCAGTCTAGGCAGCAGCGAGGCGGCGTTGTCGCCGACGCCGTACTGTCCGGCCTTCTTCTCGGTCAACTGCTGCACCAGCGCCAGGGTGGTGACCAGCTGGCCCTGGATGGTGTTGGCGTTGTCGACGGTGGAGATGGTCTGGGTCAGCACCGGGTCGCCACGCACGATGGCCACCAGGTTGCCGCCGGCCGAGCCGGTGCCGCCGACCACGATCGCGCCGGTGCGGTCGAACTGCTCGGCGACCTTGACCACCGACTCGTCCTTCTTGGCCGAGTCCTTGTCGACGTACGGCTGCCCGCTGACCACCACCACGGCCTCCGCCGACCCGGTCACCCGGTCCTCGGTGGTGAGGTAGCCGGCGTTGCTGTACGCGGCCAGCACCGCCCGCCGGTCGGCCTCGCTGACCGGGGCGGCCCCCGGCGACCGGTCGAGCAGCACGCTGGCCAGCAGGGCGCTGGAGGTCTCCACGCCGTGCCCGTTGCCGGGCAGGCCGGAGGTCGGCGCGCTGGTGGGGCGGGCCGCGGTCACCGCCAGCTCCAGCAGGTTGTTGTTGTTGTCCGGGTTGATGAACTTGTCCTGCAGGTCGACCCGGCCGGTGACGTCGGCGCCGGCGAGCTGGAGCATCTTCAGCACACCCTCGGTGTGGTCGCGCCCGGTGGGCAGGCTGAGCACCAGCACGCGCTTGCCGGTGAGCCGGCCGGGCAGGACGACCTGGGCCATCTCGGCCGCGAAGTCCTCCTCCATCTCCAGCTCCCGCTCCAGGTTGTTGACCGTCTGGCGCATCTGCTGGTTGTCCTTGCGCAGCGCGTTGACGTTCTCCTTGAGCGAGTCGGCCACCGGGCCGTTGAGGGCCGCCGTGCCGACCACCAGGCCGATCGCCAACGCCAGGAACACCGCGGTCAGGGACACCACGTGGTAGCGGAAATTGATCACGCTTGCAGCCTCTTGATCGTCGGGGAGCTAGAAGAGCTGGCCGAGCTGGAACACGAAATTGTCCCACCACTCGGAGACCACGCCCAAATACGCCTTGCCGACGGTGGAGACCGCCACGGCGGAGGCCATCGCGGCGACCGCCGAGAGGACCAGCAGCAGCAGCGAGGAGCCGGAGATGCTCTGCCGGTAGAGCCGGCTCACGCCCTTGGCGTCGACCAGCTTGCCGCCGACCTTGAGCCGGGTGAGGAAGGTCGAGGCCATCCCGCCGCGCCCCTTGTCGAGGAACTCCACCAGGGTGGCGTGGGTGCCGACCGCGACCAGCAGCGAGGCGCCCTTCTCGTCGGCCAGCAGCATGGCGAGGTCCTCGCTGGTCGCCGCGGCCGGGAAGGTCACCGCCGGGACGCCCAGCCCGGTGACCCGGGCCAGCCCGGGCGCCCGGCCGTCGGGGTAGGCGTGCACGATCACCTCGGCGCCGCAGCGCAGCACGTCGTCGGTGACCGAGTCCATGTCGCCGATGATCATGTCGGGGGTGTAGCCGGCCTCGACGAGGGCGTCCGCGCCGCCGTCCACGCCGATCAGCACCGGCTTGAACTCCCGGATGTAGGGGCGCAGCACGTCCAGGTCGGCCTTGTAGTCGTAGCCGCGGACCACGATCAGGCAGTGCCGGCCCTGGATCTGGGTCTGGATCTCCGGTACGCCGACGCCGTCGAGGAGCAGGTCGCGCTCCTGCTTGAGGTAGTCCATGGTGTTGGCGGCGAACGCCTCCAACTGCACCGAGAGCCCCTCCCGGGCGTCGGCCATCGCCTTGGCCACCGTCTCGGCGTCCTGGAGGCTGCCGTGCGCCACCGGCTCGTCGCCGACGAACACGGTGTTGCCCTCGATCCGCACGACGTCGCCCTCGCGGATCTGCTCGAAGATGCTCTCACCCAGGTCGTCCAGGAGCGGGATGCCCGCGCCGATCAGCACCTCCGGGCCGAGGTTCGGGTAGCGGCCGGAGACCGACGGCTTGGCGTTGAGCACCGCGGCGACGCCGACGGCGACCAGCGAGTCGGCGGCGACCCGGTCCAGGTCGACGTGGTCGATGACCGCGATGTCGCCGGGACGCAGCCGCCCGACCAGCCGCTTGGTCCGGCGGTCGAGGCGGGCGGTGCCGACGATCCGGCCGGGTTCCGGGTTCCGGGTCCGGCGCAACGTGGGTAGACGCATCGTGACCATCCTGGCATGTGAGGCAGGGTTTGCTGTCGCGACATGCCTGAGCAGGGCCGCCTACCCAGGGAAGCACACCGGGGCGCGGCCCGGTGTGCCTGTGGTCACAATCGGCGGGGTCACGGCCGCCTTTCCCGGGCCGCCACCGCCAGCAACTCCTCGGCGTGGGCGATACCCAGATCCGAGTCCGGCAAACCGGCGAGCATCCGGGCCAGCTCGCGGGCGCGCTCGGTGTCCTCCACCACGCGTACCCCGCTGGTGGTGACCGCGCCCCCGGTGTCCTTGGCCACCACCAGGTGCCGGTCGGCGAACGCGGCCACCTGCGGCAGGTGGGTGACCACCAGCACCTGGTGGCTGCGGGCCAGCCGGGCCAGCCGGCGGCCGATCTCCACCGCGGCCTGCCCGCCGACCCCGGCGTCGACCTCGTCGAAGACCAGCGTGGGCGGGCCGCCGGAGCCGGCGAAGACCACCTCGATGGCGAGCATCACCCGGGACAGCTCACCGCCGGAGGCGCCCCGTTGCAGCGGCAGCGCCGGCGCGCCCGGGTGGGCCAGCAGGCGCAACTCGACCTCGTCGCCGCCGTCCGGGCCGACACCGACCTCGACCCCGTTGACCGGCAGCGTCGGCTCGGCCCGGCCGGCCGGGCGGGGCAACACCGCCACCTCGATCCGGGCGTGCGGCATGGCCAGCCCGGCCAGCTCGACGGTGACCTGCTCGGCGAACCGGGCGGCCGCCTCGCGGCGCGACGTCGACACCCGGCCGGCCAGGTCGGCCACCTCGCCGGCCAGCCGCTGGGCCTCCCGGTCCAGCTCGTCGAGGAGCTCGTCGGAGGTGTCCAGGTCGGACAGCCGGGTCCGGGCCCGCTCCGCCCAGGCGATCACCCCGTCGACGTCGTCGGCGTACTTGCGGGTCAGCGCGCGCAGCGCGGCCCGGCGCTCGTAGACGGTCTGCAACCGGGCCGGGTCGGCGTCGAGCGTGGCCAGGTAGGCGGAGAGCTCGGCGGAGACGTCGGCGACCAGGGTGGCCGCCTCCTCCAGCCGCGCCGCCAGCTCGCCCAGCGCCGGGTCGGTGCCGGCCTGCGCCTCCAGGGTGCGCCGCGCGGTGCCGAGCAGGGTGGTGGCGTCGGGCGTGTCGTCGGCCGCCTCCACCCCGCCGGCCACGCACTGCTGGGCCAGCCCGGCCGCGGTGCGCAGCCCCTCGGCGTGCTCCAGCCGCTGCGCCTCCGCCTTCAGCTCGTCGTCCTCGCCGGGTTGCGGGTCGACCCGGGTGATCTCGTCCAGGCCCAGCCGCAGCAGGTCGGCCTCCTGGTTGCGCTCGCGGGCGTTGCGCCGCCGGTCGGCCAGGTCGTCGACCACCCGCCGCCAGCCGGTGTAGGCCTCGCGCAGCGCGTCGAGCAGCTTCTCGTGCTCCGGGCCGGCGAACCGGTCGAGCGCGGCCCGCTGCTCGGCCGGGCGCAGCAGCCGCAGCTGGTCGGACTGGCCGTGCACGGCCACCACCTGCTCGCCCACCTCGCCGAGCATGGACACCGGCATGCTGCGGCCGCCCAGGTGCGCCCGGGACCGGCCCTCGACGGTGACCGTGCGGCTGAGCAGCACCGAGCCGTCCTCGTCCGGCTCGCCGCCCGCGTCGGTGATCCGGGCGTGCACCGTCTCGGCCACCCGGCCGGCCAGCCGCAGCCGCCCCTCCACCACGGCGCGGCCCGGCTCGGCCCGCACCCGCCCGGCGTCGGCCCGGCCGCCGAAGAGCAGGCCGAGGCCGGTCACCACCATGGTCTTGCCCGCACCGGTCTCGCCGGTGATGACGTTCATCCCGCCGGTCAACGGCAGCGTGGTGTCCTCGATGACGCCCAGTCCGGTGATGCGCAGCTCTTCCAGCACAGCACCCGACAGTAGACGCGGCCCCCGACAGTTGACCAGCCGGCGACGCCGGGGGCGGTCGGGGCGTCGTACAGTTCAGCCCCGTGTTGGACGTGATCGGCCTGACCGCGGACGAGGAGGAGCTGTACCGCTGCCTCGTCCAGCTCACCGTGGCCCGGGTCGACGAGCTGGCCCGGCGGCTGCGCCGCCCGCGCGCCGAGGTCGTCGCCCAGCTCGCCGCCCTGCGCGACCGGGGGCTGGTGCTGCCGACCGGACCCGACCCGGACGGGCCGGTGCGGCCGTTGGCGCCCGACGTCGCGCTCGGCGAGGCGCTGCTGCGCCGCCAGGAGGCGCTGGAGGCGGCCCGCGCGGCGGTCACCCGGCTGACCGAGGAGTACCGCGCCGGCCTGCGCCGGCACGACGCCGACCACCTGGTCGAGGTCATCACCGGCGCCGGGGTGCTCCGGGAGCGGCTGCGCGACCTGCAGAACTCGGCGCGCGACGAGGTGCTGTGGTTCTGCCGGGCCAACCCGCTGGCGATGCCCGGCGAGGAGAACGTCGAGGAGTTCGACGCGCTGGCCCGCGGGGTGCGCTACCGGGCCATCTACGAGCGGGAGATGCTCCTCGAACCAGGTGCGCTGGCCGACGTGGAGCGGGGCGTCCGCGCCGGCGAGCAGGCCCGGGTGCTGGACCGGCTGCCGGTCCGGCTGGCCATCGTGGACGCCCGGACGGCGATCTGCCCGCTGGTGCCCGACCGGGACAGCGGCGAGCCGACCGCCGCGGTGATCGGCAGCAGCCAGCTGCTCGACGCGCTGATCGCCCTCTTCGAGAGCCACTGGCGGGTGGCGATCCCGCTGCGCTCGGCCACCGCGCCGGCCGGTGGCGACGCCGACGGGTACCAGCCGGACGCCGACGAGGTGCGGCTGCTCTCGCTCTTCGTGGCCGGGGTGCCGGACAAGTCCATCGCCTCCCAGCTCGGGGTGAGCCGGCGTACCGTGCAGCGCCGGCTGGCCGACCTGATGACGGCCGCCGGGGTGGACACCCGCCCCGGGCTGGCCTACCAGGCCGCCCGGCGCGGCTGGCTCTGACCGCCGGCCCGGCCGCCGGCCGAGCCGCCGCCGGCCCCGCCACCCGAAGGCGGGGCCGGCGGCGGCGACTGGCCGCGGCCCGGTGACCGACCAGGCCCTGCCGGGCGGTCGGACGGGCCGGCGGGGCGTCCGCGCGGGTGAGGGGGGTCGACCCGCGCGGACGCCGGCTCAGCGCAGCCCGTACGCGTCGATCACGGTCTGGTCGACGACGTTGCCGGCGCGGTCGGCGGCGTGCACCCGCAGCGACACCGCTCCCGTGCCGGCCGGCACCAGCGCGGTGTAGCGGGTGCCGGAGCCGAGCACCGGCACCGACCGCCAGGTCGCGCCGGCGTCGAACGACACCTCCACCCGCAGGCTGGTGCCCTTCGGGGCCGGTACGCCGGCCGGCTGGCGCAGCGCCAGGCCGAGCCGGTGGCCGTGCCGGCCGGACACCTCGCCGCGCAGGTCGGCCGGCACCTGGTAGTCCACCTGGAGCAGCGGCAACGGCTGCGCGGCGTCACCGGTCGGCCGGGCCGAGCCGAACTGCCAGCTCGTCTCGGTCCGGGTGGCCCAGCGCCACTCCTCCGACGAGCGGCGGGTGGCCAGGTCCAGCCGGTAGCGGGCGGCCTGCGGCGTGGTCGCCACCGGCGCCCAGCCCCCGCCGAAGTCGGCGATCTGCTGCCCGTCCCGGCTGAGCCGGGCCTCGACCACGTCCTGCTCCTCGCTGGCGCCGGCGACGCCGTAGTGCCCGCCGGCGTCGACGAACTCGGCGACCCGCAGGTCCAGGGTGTCCCCGGTGCGCCGCGGCACCGGGGCGCCGGCGGCGGCCGGCACGGCCGGCCGGACCACCGGGCCGTACCAGGTCTCGGTGTCCCGGTCGGTGCCGGCGTACCGGCGGGGCTGCTGGGTCAGCCCGCCGAGCAGCCGCCCCCAGCTCGACCAGGTGAGCCGGTGCATCACCCGGTGCTGCCACCACGAGTCCCCGGCGCTGACCCACTCCTGCCGGGTGCTGCCGCTGCGCGCCGTCCGCTGGTCGTCGTTCCAGGAGTACTCCTGCCAGGGACGCCAACCGAACCGCTGCTCCTTGGTCCAGTCCAGCCCGCCGGTGTCGCCGTAGCGCGTGGTCACCTCGGCGGTGTTCGCCGCGGTCACCTTGTGCACGATCCGCTCGGGCACCCGGCCCTTCGACACCTGGAACACGTCGTACAGGTAGGGGCTGTCCACGGTCAGCGTCAGGTCCAGCGTCGCGCGCCCGGTGCGGGCCGCCGCGATCATCGGCTGGCCGTCGTCGTACGCGACCACCATGGCCGGGACGGGCAGCCGCTCGCCGACCGGGTTCCAGACCGTCCACGCGCTCCAGTCCGCCGGGCGGACGATGAGCACCACCGCCACGCCGGCCGCGGCGGCCGCGGCGACCTGCTCCTCCTCCGAGCGCTCCGGGTCGGTGCTCAGCAGCGCCGCGGCGCCCCGGGCCCGGGCCAGCTCGGCGGGGGTGCCGGTGCCGGCCCAGACCAGCGGCAGCTTCCGCCGCCCGGTGGGGGCCGGGGACTGGTGCAGCAGGTTGATGTCCAGCGGGCCGGCCACCTTGCTGACCGTGGCGTCCACCATCGGCTTGACCAGCTGCCAGCGGGAGGAGAACTCGAACTCGCCCCGGCTGACCGGGCGGGTCGGGGTCACGTTGACCTGCTGGACGGTGCTGAACGTCATCACCCCGTGGTCGACCTGCCGGCCGTTGCCGAAGACGCGGTGCTCGTAGAAGCTGATCGCCGCGCGCTGCTCCGCCGGCTTCGGCGTCTCGATCCGCACCGGGGTGCCCTTGCGCGGGTCGAGCAGCACGGTGAGGTCCCGGTCGACCATCAGCTCCGGGTCGGTGACCAGGGTGATCTGCTCGTCCAGCGGCGCGCCGTGCTCGATCAGCGCCTGGAGCAGGTACGGCCCCTCCTCGACCTGCACCTGCACGTCGCCGCCGAAGGTGTAGAGGAGCCGGTCCGACTCGGGGTGCTCACCGAAGAGGGTGATGACCGGCGCCGGGCCGGGCTGTCCGGTGATGCCCAGCGCGCGCAGGGTGACGGTGTGCTGCGGGCCGCTGAGGGTGAGCCCGACGGCGGTCCGTACCGAGACGCCGCCCGCGCCGGTCGCCACCAGCCAGCCGCCGTGCGGGCCGCGGTCCAGCCTGGCCGGGTCGGCCTTCAGCGGCACGGCGACGCTGCCGCCGGCCGGCACGGTCACCTCGCTGGCGCCGACGGACACGCCGTCGGCCTCGGCCGCGCCGCTGTCCAGGTTGCGCAGCTCCAGGGCGAGCCGCAGGGTCTGCGCCGCCGCGGTGCCGTTGGTGTACGTGACGGTCCGCTCGGCGGCCGCGTCGCCGGTCAGCCGGCCGAAGTCGGCCGTCGCCGAGCCGTACACCCGCTGGCCCAGCGCCCGGGGCACGTCGACCCGGCCGCCGCCCTGCTCGAAGACGGTCAGCTCGGGGTTGCCCTTCGCCGTGCTGACCAGCGCGTCCTTGAGCTGTGCGGCGGTCCAGTCCGGGTGTTCCTGGGCGAGGATGGCGGCCGCGCCGGCCACGTGCGGGGTGGCCATCGAGGTGCCGGACGCGCCCGTGTACGCCTCCCCGACCGGGGTGCCCATGCCGGTGCCCGCGGCCCGGGCGGCGACGATGCCGACGCCCGGCGCGGTGATCTCCGGCTTCAGGCCGCTGTCGCCGAGCCGGGGACCACGGCTGGAGAAGTCGGCCAGCTGGTCGGCACGGTCCACCGCGCCGACGGTGAGCGCCGCGCTCGCCGCGCCCGGGGTGCCGACGGTGCGGGCCGCGCCCTCGTTGCCGGCGGCGACCACGAAGAGCGCGCCGGTCTGCGCGGTCAGGTCGTTGAGCGCCTGGCTCATCGGGTCGGTGCCGTCGGTGGGGCCGCCGCCGAGGCTCATGTTGACCACCTTGGCGCCGGAGTGGACGGCCCACTCCATGCCCGCGATGATCGCCGACTCGTAGCCGCTGCCGCCGTCGTCGAGCACCTTGCCGACGAGCAGCTTCGCGCCGGGCGCCACGCCCTTGCGCAGCCCGTCGGAGGCCGCGCCGCTGCCGGCGATGGTGGCCGCCACGTGGGTGCCGTGGCCGTGCCCGTCGCGGGCGCTTCCGCTGCCGGAGAAGTCCTGGCTGCCGGCGATCCGGCCGGCCAGGTCGGGGTGGTCGGCGTCGGCGCCGGTGTCCAGCACCGCGACCCGCACCCCGGCGCCGTCCCGGCCGGCCGCCCAGGCCGCCGGCGCGCCGATCTGCGGCACGCTGTGCTCCAGCGCCGGGCGGACCCGCCCGTCCAGCCAGACCTGGGCGATGCCGGCGCCGAGCCGGGCCGGGCCGGCGGCGGCGGTACGACCGGCCGGCGCGGTCCGCAGCGAGGTCCACAGGCCGCCCAGGTCGTCCTTGCCGACCCGCAGGGACGCGCCGTTGATGCTCTCCAGCGGCCGGGCGGCGGTGGCCCCGGCCAGCGGGCGGACCCGGCCGGCGGCGGGCTCCTGGTAGCGGACGATCAGCGGCAGCGCGCCCTGGTCGGCGTCGCCGTACCCGTCGGCCGCCAGTTCCTGCACGTCGAAGAGGTCGGGGTCGAGCACCCCGGCGGAGAGGTACGGCACGACGTCGCTGGGGACGACCCGCACCCCGCCATCGACCTCGATGGTCTGGAAGGTGACCCGCTCGCGGCCGGGGCCGGGGCGGACGGTGGCGGCGACCCGACCCGGTGCGGCCGAGCTCAGCTCGACCTGGTCACCGGTGATCAGGGTGATCCGGACGGGCGCGGCGCCGCCCGGGGCGGGTGTGCCCGCGGTCGGACCGGTGGGTCGGGCGGGCGGGGCGGCGGACGCCGGGGCGGCGAGTCCGACCACCAGCGCGCCGACCGCGCCGGCGGCGAGCCAGCGTGGGGGCCAGTGCATGGGTGAGCTCCTCTACTCCAGGGCCGGCACCGGTGGGAAACCGACCGATCGGAGTCTGCGACGGAGATCATCGTGTGGTCACTAGCCGCGGTTGCCGCACCGGCGACATGTCGCCAGGTGGACACGCGCGCGAGGCCGGGCGTCGGCCCGGCGTTCACCGGTGGGCCGACGCGAGTCGGGCCGTTTCCGACGGCCGGCGCCGCCGGTCGAGGGCACTGTCGGCAGGCCGGCGCCGGTCGAGCCGGGCTGCCGGGGGCCGGACGGCCGGGGGTCAGCGGCGGGAGCCGCGCCAGCCGTGCACGGGCAGCCCGAACTTGGCCACCAGCCGGTCGGTGAAGGGGCGCGCCCGCAGCCGGACGATGCGCACCGGCAGCGCCCCGCGCCGCACCGTCACCCGGGCCCCGGGCGGCAGGTCGTAGACGCGCCGCCCGTCGCAGCTGAGCACCGCCAGGGTGGTGAACGGGTCGACGGTGATCGCGAAGGTGGAGGTGGGCGCGGTGACCAGCGGGCGGCTGAACAGCGCGTGCGCGCTGATCGGCACCAGCAGCAACGCCTCCACCTCGGGCCAGACCACCGGCCCGCCGCCGGAGAACGCGTACGCGGTGGAGCCGGTGGGGGTCGCGCAGACCACCCCGTCGCAGCCGTAACGGGACAGCGGCCGGCCGTCCACGTCGACGAGGAGTTCGAGCATCTGCGCCCGCTCGCCCTTCTCGACGCTGATCTCGTTGAGCGCCCAGGACTCGATCGTCGGGCCGCCGTCGAACTCGGCGGTGACGTCGAGGGTCAGCCGTTCGTCCACCGTGTAGTTGCGGCCGACCACGTCGCGGACCGCGCTGTCCAGGTCGTCGATCTCGGCCTCGGCGAGGAAGCCGACCTTGCCGAGGTTGATGCCGAGCAGCGGCACCTTCGCCGGCCGGGCCAGTTCGGCGGCGCGCAGGAAGGTGCCGTCCCCGCCGAGGGCGAAGACGATCTCGGCACCCTCGGCCGCCTTCGGGCCGGTCACCGGGATCACACCGGGCAGGTCGAGGTCGTCGGCCTCCTCGGCAACCACCCGCACCTCGAAGCCGGCCGCGATCAGGTCGGCCGCCACCGCCCGGGCATGCTCGGTGCTGCGCCGGCGGCCGGTGTGCGTCACCAGCAGGGCGGTCCGGCTCACCGGGCCGTCCGTTCCGACCCGGGCGCGGATCCGCCCCGCGCGTCCCCGCCGCTCGCGACCGCGCTCACCCGGCCACCTCCTCCGTCGCCGCGTCCGGCACGTCGCCGGACGCCGCCGGGCCGCTCGGCCCGGCCGCCACCACGGCCCGCACCCGCTCCGGGTCGGCCGGCGGTGCGTCCCGGCGTAACCATACGAAGAACTCGACGTTGCCGCTCGGCCCGGGCAGCGGGCTGGCGGCCACGTCGGCGAGGCCCAGACCGAGCTGCGCGGCGGCGGCCGCCACGTCCAGCACCGCCTCGGCCCGCAGCGCCGGGTCGCGGACCACCCCGCCCGCGCCGACCCGCTCCTTGCCCACCTCGAACTGCGGCTTGACCATCAGCGCCAGGTCGCCGTCGGCGCCGGTGCAGCCGGCCAGCGCCGGCAGCACCAGGCGCAGCGAGATGAACGACAGGTCGGCCACGGTCAGCTCGACCGGCCCGCCGATGGCCTCCGGGGTGAGCGTACGCACGTTGGTGCGCTCGAAGACGTGCACCCGGGCGTCGTTGCGCAGCGGCCAGGCGAGCTGGCCGTACCCGACGTCGACGGCGACCACCTCGGCCGCGCCGGCGCGCAGCAGCACGTCGGTGAAGCCGCCGGTGGAGGCGCCGGCGTCCAGGCAGCGCCGGCCGGCCACCCGCAGTCCGGGGCCGAACGCGGCCAGCGCGCCGGCCAGCTTGTGGCCGCCCCGGGAGACGTACTCCGAGCTGGGGTCCGCGCCGGTGACCAGCAACGGGTCGGCCGGGTCGACCATCGCGGCGGCCTTGCGGGCCGGCACCCCGCGCAGCTGCACCCGGCCGGCCTCCACCAGCGCGGCGGCCTGCTCCCGGGAGCGGGCCAGACCACGGCGGACGAGTTCGGCGTCCAGCCGGTTACGACGTGCCATGGGTGGTTCTCCGGTCTCCTCAGGCCTGGTCGATGGTGGCGAGGGTCTCCCGCAGCGTCTCGTAGGCCGCCTCGTACTGCGCGATCTGGTCCGCCGGGGGCAGGCCCGCCGCGTTGGCCATCGCTTGGACGGCGGCGTCGACGGCGGGGTGGCGGGCCTCGCCGGTGTCGTCGATCACCGCCGGGCGCGGCGCGCCCGGCGGTGGTCCGGGTCGGGGGCCCGGCGGCGGCCCGGGGCGCGCCGGGCCGGTCACCGCGGGCCTCGACGGGTCGGCGCGGGCCTCACTCGACACCGCCCGGCTGTTGCTTGCGCGGCGGCGCCTTCTTCACCGGCCGGGCCGGCTCGGCCCGGCCGGCCTCGTCCTGGGCCGGGGTGATGGTGGCCGGCGGCTTCTTTACCACTGCCTTCTTCGCGACCGCCTTCTTGGCCACGGCCTTCTTGGCCACCGCCTTCTTCGCGACGGCCTTGGTCGGGGCGGCCGTGGTCGGGGCGGCTGGTTCCGCCGCGCCCGCAGCCTCGGCACCCGGCGCCGCCTCGGCCGGCGCGCCCGCGGGCGCGGGGCCCGGGACCGGGCCGGACGGGCCGCCCTTGGCCTCGCGCAGCTGGCGCTCCAGCTCGTGCACCCGCCGGGTCAGCTCGGCGACCTCGTCGGCGGTGGCCAGGCCCACCGCGCCGAGGGCGCGGTCGACCTCGAACCGGACCAGCTTGGTCAGCGCCTCCCGGTTGGCGGCGCCGGTGGAGAGGAGTTCCTCGGCGAGGCCCTGGAGTTGGGCGGCGGTCGCCCCGCCGGAGCCGACGAGCCGGCGGACGGCGTCCTGGGCCTTCTTCCGGGGGGCCTCCGTCAGGCCCATGGCCAGCTCGAGGTAGGCGCGCCACGCGTCCTGCATGCCTGAGTCCTTCCGCGGGGTGGAGGTGTGCAGGTGTCACGCTACCGGGCCCGGCGGAGCACCTCGTGCGGTACGGTGCCGGGGACGGCGTGGCGAGCGGTGAGGGGGCGATGTGGCCAGCGTGGACGAGTGCCGACAGGCGTTGCAGGACCTGGCCGACCGGCTGGACCGCAACGCGGAGACGGTGCGGGAACGGGTCGACCTGGACCGCACGCTGGCCTGCCGGATCACCGACCTGGACACGGCCTTCCACGGGCGGATCGCCGACGGCCGGCTGGTCGAGATGACCGACGGCGACGACCCGAAGGCCAAGATCGCCCTGAGCACCAGCAGCGACGACCTGGTCGCCCTGGTCCGCGGCGAGCTGGACGTGACCCGTGCGGTGGCGTCCCGCCGGGTGTCGATCAAGGCGAGCCCGTTCGACCTGATGAAGCTGCGCAAGCTCCTCTGAGCGCCGGCGTCGGCCCGGCGGCTCCGGCTCGGCCGGGCCGCGCTCAGCCGGGCAGGCCGAGCGCGGTCAGGGCCGCGGCCGCCTCCGGCGACCCGGCGCGCACCGCCACCGGCCCGGTGGCCGACCAGGCGGCGCCGCAGAGCGCGGCCAGCGCGTCCAGCGGGCGACCCGACCCGGCCAGGTCCAGCCCGCCGTCGCGGGCCGCCACCGACCAACCCGTGGCGTCCGCCGGGCCCGGCACCCGGACCACGGCCGCCGGGTCGAAGAGCCCCGTCAGGTCCATCGAGACGTACGTGGGCCGGCGCCGCACCGGGGCGGCGAGCAGCTCGGCCGCGCCGCTGACCCCGGTCAGCACCAGCAGGCTGTCCAGGCCGGCCCGCCGGGCGCCCTCGATGTCGGTGTCCAGCCGGTCGCCCACCACCAGCGTCCGGCCCCGGCCGGCGCGGCGCGCGGCGGTGGCGAACAGCGCCGGTTCCGGCTTGCCGACCACCACGTCCGGGTCCCGCTCGAGCGCGGTCCGCAGCGCGGCCACCAGCGACCCGTTGCCCGGCAACGGGCCCCGGCCGCTGGGCAGGGTCCGGTCGGTGTTGGTGGCGATCCAGGTGGCCCCGCCCCGGACGGCCACCGCCGCCTCGGCCAGGTCCGCCCAGCCGACCTGCGGGCCGTACCCCTGCACGACCGCGACCGGGTCCTCCTCGGCCGTGGCGACCGGGGTCAGTCCGGCCGCGCGCAGTTCGGCGCGCAGCGCCTCCGCGCCGACCACCAGCACCGCGCTGCCGGCCGGGAACCGGTCGCGCAGCAGTTCGGCGGCGGCCGCCGCGGAGGTCAGCACCTCGTCGGCGCGGGCCGGCACGCCCATGCCGGTGAGCAGGTCGGCCACCTCGCTGGAGCGGCGCGAGGCGTTGTTGGTGGCGTACGCCACCAGCCGCCCCTCGCCGTGCAGCCGGGTGACCGCCTCGACCGCGCCGGGGATCGGCCGGTCGATCAGGTAGATCACCCCGTCCAGGTCGAAGACGACGAGGGCGTACCCGTCGACCAACCGCTCCCCGTCGATCACCGCCGGTCCGACTCCGCGTCGCCCGCCGCGTCGGCGCCGGTCGCCCGGTCGCCGCCGGTCGACACGCCCGTCGCCGGGCCCGGCTCCTCGCCGGCGGCCCGGAACGTCGCGGCCGGGACCCCGGCCGGCGCGTCGCCGGCGCTGGCCACCGACTGCGCCTCGGCCTCGGTCAGCTCGTCCTCGGCCAGGTCGTCCGTCGGCACCTCCGCCGCCTGCGGCTCGTCGCGCCACTCGGCGGCGTCGACGTCCGACCCGTCGCCGACCGCGTCGCGCTCGTCGGAGTCGGCCTGGTCGGCAGTGTCGCCCTCGTTGAGGCCGGCCTGGTCGCGCTCGTCGGAGTCGGCCTGGTCGGCGGTGTCGCCCTGGTCGGAGTCGGCCGCCGTGTCGCGCGGTCCGGTGCCGGCGAGGTCGCCGGCGTCGCCGGTGAGGTCCGCGTCCGGCATGGCCGGCACGGCGCCGGGGGCACCCGGGCCGGCGGCGATCTCCTCCGCCGACGCCTCGTCCTCGTCGTCGCCCTCGATCAGCACGCCGTCGAGTTCGAGCAGCCGCTCCGCGGCGTCGGTCTCGCCATCGGTGTCCACCTCGGCGGCCCGGGAGAACCACTCGCGGGCCTCCTCGCGCCGCCCGACCGCCAGCAGGGCGTCCGCGTACGCGTACCGCAGCCGGGCCGCCCACGGCTCGGTCGCCTCGCTGGTCAGCTCGCGGACCTGGAGCATCGCCACCGCGGCGTCCTTCTGACCCAGGTCACCCCGCGCGCCGGCGGCCACGATCAGCAGCTCGATGGCGGTGGCCTGGTCCAGCTTGTCGCGGTCCGCGCCACGGAACAGGTCGATCGCCCGCTCCGGCCGGCCCAGGGCCCGCTCGCAGTCCGCGAGCACCGCCAGGTGGCTCTGCAGCCCGGTCATCCGGTGGTACGTGCGCAGCTCGGCGATCGCGGTCTGCCACTCGCCCGCGTGGTACGCGGCCAGGCCCACCGCCTCGCGGACGGCCGCGATGCGGGACGCGAGCCGCCGGGCGGCCAGCGCGTGCGCCAGCGCCTCGGCCGGGTCCTCGTCGATCAGCTGACCGGTGGCGACCAGGTGCCGGGCGACCGTCTCCGCGACCGGCTTCGCCAGCGAGAGCAGCTCGGCGCGGACGTCCTTGTCGAGGTCGGTCGCGACGATCTCGTCCGGCAGCGCGGGCCCGCGCTCGGCCGCACCGGCCTCGGGACGCTCCCGCCGCTCGTCGCGGCGATCCCCGCCCCGGTACCCGCCGTCGCGGTCCCCGCGGAACCCGCCTTCCCGGCGGTCGCCACCACGGAAGCCGCCCTCACGGCGCTCGCCGCCCCGGAAGCCCTCCCGGTCACCGCCGCGGAAGCCGCCTTCCCGGCGGTCGCCACCGCGGAAGCCCTCGCGTTGGGCGCCGCCCTCACGGCGCTCGCCGCCGCGGAAGCCCTCTCGGTCGCCGCCACGGAAGCCGCCGTCACGGCGCTCGCCGCCACGGAAGCCGCCCTCGCGGCGCTCGCCACCACGGGAGTCACGGTCGCCGCCCCGGAACCCCTCACGCGGGGCGCCGCCCTCACGGCGGTCGCCACCCCGGAAGCCGCCCTCGTGGTCACCGCCACGGAAACCACCCTCGCGACGGTCCCCACCGCGGAAGCCGCCGTCACGGCGGTCGCCGCCGCGGAAGCCCTCGCGGTCACCGCCACGGAAGCCGCCCTCGCGGCGGTCGCCGCCGCGGAAGCCCTCACGCGGGGCGCCGCCCTCACGGCGGTCGCCACCCCGGAAGCCGCCCTCGCGGTCACCGCCACGGAAGCCGCCCTCGCGACGGTCACCGCCGCGGAAGCCCTCGCGGTCACCGCCACGGAAGCCACCCTCACGGCGGTGGCCACCGCGGAAGCCCTCACGCGGGGCGCCGCCCTCACGGCGGTCGCCACCCCGGAAGCCGCCCTCGCGGTCAGCACCACGGAAGCCACCCTCACGGCGGTCGCCACCGCGGAAGCCCTCACGCGGGGCGCCGCCCTCACGGCGGTCGCCACCCCGGAAGCCGCCCTCGCGGTCACCACCACGGAAACCACCCTCACGGCGGTCACCGCCACGGAAGCCCTCACGCGGGGCGCCGCCCTCACGGCGGTCGCCACCCCGGAAGCCGCCCTCGCGGTCACCACCACGGAAACCACCCTCACGGCGGTCCCCACCGCGGAAGCCGCCCTCACGGCGGTCGCCGCCGCGGAAGCCCTCACGGTCACCACCGCGGAAACCACCCTCACGGCGGTCGCCGCCGCGGAAGCCGCCCTCGCGGTCGCCGGCGTCCCGCCGGTAGCCGCCCGGCCGGAAATCGCCATCGCGCGGCCCGCCGCGGAAGCCGCCCTCGCGGCGGTCGCCGCCGCGCTGGCCGCCCCGGTCGTCACGGGCACGGCTGTCACGCCCACCCGGGCGGTCGTCGTAGCGGCGCGGACGGTCTCCGCCCTGCGGTCCTGAACTCACAGGTACATCCTTCCTGATTGCGCCACCTATGGCGCTACGCAGTCGAGGGCCGACCCGGATGGGGCGGCCCTCGACTGGAAGATTGTCCGGCGGTGTCCTACTCTCCCACACCCTCGCGAGTGCAGTACCATCGGCGCTGGAGGGCTTAGCTTCCGGGTTCGGAATGTGACCGGGCGTTTCC
>NZ_JAXCFQ010000008.1:0-315609 GCF_056150265.1 Micromonospora desertarenae | reverse complement strand
TGCTGAGGCCGCCGGGGCCGATGCCGAGGCCGATGCCGGGCAGGACGGTGGCGCCGATGCCGACGGCGGTGGGGTCGACGGCGATGGCGCCGAGGACGCTCGGGGTGAGGCCGTGGACGGGGGCGTAGTCGACCACGAGGGGGACGACGTCCTGCACGTCGGCGGCGGTGATGTCGTGCAGACCGGCGGCCCGCAACGCGCCCTCCGGGTCGAGGTCGAACGCCGACCGCGCATCGGGGTCGGCGAGCAGGTTCAGCACGAAGTCCTGCACGGACGCGTGCCCGTCCACGGCCACACTCTGCTGCGAATCCACCCGCACGCTCTGCTGCGTTTCCATCTGGCTACTCCTCGGACCTAGGCGATCGGACGTCGGCGGCAACGGTATGGCCGGCGACGCCCGGCGGGCATCGGGGACGAGCCCGCAACCCTGCCCGCCGGATTAGGGCACCCACCCGGCCGGACGTTAGGGGCCGGGGGGACCGGCACCCCGCTCCGATCCCGGGGCCCCACCCCCGTCCACCGCCGGACCCCGGGGGTTCCCCCCGGGTGTCGGCCCCGCCGAGGCGGGTACCCGGCGCGCGTGGCCGAACTGCTGGAGGACGGGGACATCTACTTCCTCTACCGCCCCCGCGTGGCGGAGGAGCACGTCGACTCGCTCGACGAGGTGCAGCGGCTGCTGGTGGTGCTGCACCCGTGGCAGGGCCGGCACCTGCGACTGCTCGTGGTCGGGCGCAAGCGTCTGCCGGGTATCGACGAGCACGACCGGTTCTGGGCGTTCGTCGACGAGGTGGTGGCACGGCCGGAACAGTTGCACGGGACGCTGCGGGCGCGCCGGTACCCGACGAGGACCCGGGGCGAGCGGGAGCAGCCGGCGACCCGCCCCGCGGCGGAGGGGGCGTACGTGATCGCCCGGCACGACGACCACACGCACCTGGCGTACCAGCTGGAACTGCCGCTGCACACCGGCCCGGCGCAGCACGGGCTCAGCATCGAGCCGGAGGCGAGCTACATCGTCACGGTGAAGAACCCCGAGGCGCCCTCCCCGCCCGGGGTCGGGCTGCGCGGAGGCCGGAAGGCCGAGCTGCCCGCCGCACTGCGGGCGACGTTCCACGGCCGGCGCTTCGCCCCGCTCGACCCGCCCACCTTCCTCGACCACCCCGGGACCGAGGTCGTCCTGATCGGCGCGGCCCACGACGCCTCCGCGGAGCTGCGACTCGACCTGGACGCGGAGGTCGAACGGGCGGAGCGGAGCACGATCTTCGGTGACCTGCGGATCGGCCGCCGGGAGCGCCCGGTGGCGCCGCTGTTCGAGGGTGAGTGGGCCTAGCCGCCAGTCCGCGAGCCTCGTCGGCGGCCGCCCGCGACCCGCGACCCGCCGCCGGCGGCAGGGTGCCGGCGGCGGCCGAAGCCGCGCCGGCACCCGGTCGTCCGGTGGTCGTGGAGGCCACGGGTGCGGCTCAGCGCCCCGGGCCCGGACCGGCTACAGCGCCCGGCACTGGCCCGACGCCGTGCCCCGGACGGTGTTCGGCGCACCGAGGTCGACCGGGGCCGGGCTGTTGCCCGCGCAGTGCAGCGTCGCGACGTCGTTGCCGGCGAGGATCGCCGCCGTGTCGCCGGTGACGTTGCCGGAGAGCACCAGCGGACCGTCCACCCGGGTGCCCACCGCGGTGACGTGTCCGGTGGTGCCGGTCACCGTGACCGCGCCCCGCACGGTGCTGTTCAGCAGCTCGACGGCGCTCGCGCCGGTCGCCGCCAGCGCCCCGGAGATGGTGGCGCGCTCGGCGACGAGGGCGGCCCCGGGCCGGACCACGACCGCGCCGGTCACGGTCGCCCCGCGCAGGCAGGTGACCCCGGTGCCGACCACCAGCGGGCCGGTGTGGCGTCCGGAGACGACGGTGGTGCAGGCCGGCGGCGACGGGATCAGCGTGGCCACGAAGGACCGGGGCGCGCCGATGTTGCCGACCGCGTCGATGCCCCGGTACTCGACGGTGTGCCGGCCGTAGCCGGGGGAGCGCTGGGCGAACGGTGACACCGACAGCCCGCCCGAGCCGAGGTTGCCGTAGACCAGGCCGTCCACGTCGGTGCCGGTGGCGGTGAACCGGAACGGCTCGTTGGCGTCGGTGGGCCAGCCGTAGTAGTTGTGCCACCCGTCGCCGTCCAGCCGGAACTCCGAGGTGACCTGCCCGGCGCCGTCGTCCGTGCCGGTCAGTCGCATGGTGAACGGGCCGTTGTACAGGTACTCGGTGGGCTTGCCGGGCCGGGTCGTGGCGAGCAGCGGCTCGGAGACCTGGTAGTCCACCTCGGGCCGGGTCGCGTCGACCGTCCAGGTGCGGCTCACCGACTCGCGGGTCACCGGGTCGGTGACCGTGGCGGTGAGCCGGTGGGTGCCCCGGGCCAGGCCCAGCGGCGCCAGTTCCAGGTCACCGTCGTGGCCCGGGTTGGCCACCGGCTCGCCGTCGAGGGTCCAGCTGGTGGTCGGCACCCGGTCGGTGGGCTGGGTGCTCTCCACGTACACCACGTCCCGCGCGCCGACCGGCCGGTCGGTCGCGGTCGACGCGGTGATCGCCAGTGGCCCCCCGGCGGCCGGCGTGGTCAGCGCCGTGTCGACGGTCCAGGTCCGGCGCTGGGTCAGCGCGGCCGAGTCGCGCACCGCGGGGTCGCGGACGAAGGGGGTCGGGTCGGTCACCGTGGCGGTGACGGTGTGCGTGCCGGGCGCCAGCCGCAGCGACCGCAGGTCCAGGCTGCGGGCGTTGCCGGTGCCGGGGACGGTGACGCCGTCGACCGACCAGGTGACGGCGAGTTCGTGGCCGACCGGGTGCAGGGTCTCCACCCGGACCACCCGGTCCGCGCCGATCGGTCGGTCCGCCGGCGTGCCGCCCTGCAGGATGCTCACCTTGCCGGCGATCCGCTGGGTCATCCGCTCGCGCCCGACCTGGTCGAAGTAGAAGCCCAACGACTTCATCATCGAGTGCTGGCTGGGTCGCCACACGCCCCGCTGCAGGTACAGGCCGCCCTCGTAGCGGCCGATCGTGCCGCCGGACTCGCTGGGCTCGCCGAGCCAGCGCCACCACTTGGCCCGGGTTTCGCGCATCTGCTGTTCGGTGAGCACTGTGTGGTGCACCGAGGAGGGTTCCGGCCCGGTGTAGGTGTCGCCGGCCACGCCACGGGCGTAGTAGTCGTACTCGTCCTGCAGGCCGCCCAGCGAGTGTCCCAGCTCGTGCGGGCTGATCAGCGCGGAGAGCGCGTTGCCGCCGGACGCGGTGGCGTTGGTGCCGCCCGCGCCGCCGTAGGTGCCGCTGTTGGCCAGCGCGATCAACTGCCGGTTGCCGGGGTTGGTGCCGGTCGCCAGGTTGGCGTACGTGTTGGCGGCGGCCCCGTCGACCGACAGCAGGCGCTGCACGCTGTTCGGGTTGCAGCCGCCCCAGAAGCCCATGTCCAGCACGGTGTCCCGCCGCGGGTCGGTCAGGCCGGGGTCGCAGTCCACCCCGGACTCCGCCGAGACGATCTCCACGGCGTAGACGTTGAAGTAGCTGCGGTAGGACTTGAACGGCTCGATGGTCCAGAGCGTGTTGAGGTGCTTGTCCACGTGCGACCGGAACGTGGGCAAGTCGGCCTCGGTGTAGCCGTCGCCGAGCAACACCAGGTTGAAGCGCTTGGCCGGATCCCCGGTCACCTGGATCGGCACCACCGTGGCGCTGCCCACCTCGGCGGCGGCGGCGGGTGGGGCGGCCACCAGTCCCGCCGTGACCATCGCCGCCACGCACAGCCCAGCTCTGATCTTCACCAGGTTCCCCCCTCGTGACCGGATGCGGTGCCACGATCCCGGTCGTACCGCCGCCGTGATCGCGGTCACCCGGACCGTACCCGGCGGCCGGGGTGCGGCATAACCCTTCGAGGGGCGCCGATGCGCGGACCCGCGGTCAGCGCAGCTGCGGCAGCACCGAGTCGCCGAGCCGACCGCCCGGGCGGTACACCGCGCACATCACCGTGCGGTCGCCGTCCGCCCAGGTCTGCGCGGTCGGGAGGATCGGGTAGTAGGCGAGGGTGCCGCCGTCGCGGTCCGGCCACCGCCGGTCGAAGAAGTCACCGCAGCCCCGCCAGGCGTACCCGGCCAGCCCGGGGCGGTCCCACGGCCCGTCGGGGGCCTGCAGGAAGCCGTACGCCTGGTTGTCCGCGCCGTCCTCGCACGGGACGTAGCGCACCACCACCTCGGCGGCGCGCCGGGAGTACGCCGGATCGGCGAAACACTCGCCGCCCTCGATGGTGAGGATGCCGCTGGTCTCCGCCGTGACGAAGGCGTCGGACTTCGTCAGCGGCGCGGACACCGACGGCTCGATCGCGCCGAGCGCGGCCAGGGTGCCGACGGTGGCGGCGACCGCCCAGCGGCGGGAGGGCAGGTTCATCGGGCTCCCAACTGTCGACCAGCGGCGGCGGAGATCGTAGGTGGACCGGAGTGAACGGCCGGCCACGCCCGGATGGCGGCCCGCGGCCCGGGACGTGAAGCTCCACGCCCGCGCCGGCAGTTCACCCACTGGTCAGCCGGCCGCCCATCGGTTGTCGATCACCTCTGGGTGAATGCCCGGTGGCCGCCGGCCAGCAGCCGGCGGCACAGTCCACTCGCACCGGAAAGGTGATCTCGTTGAGTGACACCAAGCGACCCTGGCTCATGGGTTCGCGGCGGGCGCGGCTGACGGCGGCCGGTGCCGCCGCCCTGCTCGTCGGCGGGTTCGCGATGACCCCGATGGCGTTCGGTGACGCCGCACCGGGCAAGTACCCGGCCGCGGAGATCCACCGGCCGTCGCCCGTCCCGGACCGCATCATGCTCACCCCCACCACCACCCCGGCCACCTCGCAGCGGGTGACCTGGCGGGCCGAGGCCAGCGCCGCGTGGGCGCAGGCCGAGATCCTGGAGGCGCCCGCCGCGCTCGGCGAGGTGGCGCCGGCCGCCGGGGCGGTCACGTCGGTCAGGGCGCTGTCCACCACGCCGGTCAACACCTCGCTGGGGTACGCCTCCACCTACCACACTGTCGAGTTCACCGGCCTGAAGCCGAACACCCGTTACACCTACCGGGTCGGCGACGGCACGAACTGGAGCGCGTGGACCGACTTCACGACCGCCGCCGCGGACTTGCAGCCGTTCTCGTTCATCTACTACGGCGACGCGCAGAACTACATCGACTCCGCGGTGCCCCGGGTCTTCCGGCAGGCGTTCGCGGACCGGCCCGAGGCCAGGCTGATCGTCAACGCCGGCGACCTCATCGACTCGGCGAACAGCGAGGAGCAGTGGGGCCAGTGGTACCAGGCCGGCGGCTTCATCGACAGCCAGATCAACAACATCTCGGTGCCGGGTAACCACGAGTACAGCGGTGGGCTCTCCACCTTCTGGCGGCCGCAGTTCCCGTACCCGGACAACGGCCCGGGCAACCCGGAGCTGAAGCAGACCGTCTACACGGTCGACTACCAGGGCGTCCGGTTCATCGGCCTGGACACCAACGTGCAGGGCAACGCCACCCTGATGGCCGCGCAGACCGCGTGGCTGGAGGGGCTGCTGAAGAACAACCCGAACAGGTGGACGGTGGTGACCTTCCACCACCCGGTCTACTCCACCGCCGCGGGCCGCAACAACCCGGTGGTACGCGCGCAGTGGGGCCCGCTGTTCGAGAAGTACGGCGTCGACCTGGTGCTGCAGGGCCACGACCACACCTATGGCCGGGGCAGCGTCAGCTCGTCCCGGCGGTCGCTGACCGTGCACGACAGCACCGTCTACGCGGTCTCCGTCTCGGGCGGCAAGATGTACGAGGTCGACGGCTCGGTCTGGACCGGCAACGGCGCGGACATCATGAGCAAGGCCCAGGACAAGCAGCTCTACCAGCTGATCGACGTCTCCGGCGACGCCATCCGCTACGAGGCCCGGTACGCCAACGGCCAGCTCCACGACGGCGTCACCATCCGCAAGAACGCGGCCGGCGAGCGGACCGTCAACGAGCTGCGCACCCCGGAGAACACCACCGGAGAGCAGGCCACGGTCGACCGGACCGTCGTCGAGACCAGAGGCAGGGTCACGGTCTCGGCGTACGGCTACGACCCGGGCGAGAAGGTGACCGTCCGCCTGCGCGACACCACCGACGGCGCCGGCGAGGACGGGGTGTTGGTCGGCTACCGGAAGGCCGACGAGCTGGGCCGCCTGGAGTACACCTTCGCGCTGCCCCCGTCGGCGAAGAAGAACAGCACCCACGTGGTCCGCCTGGAGAGCCGGACCCAGCAGATCACCAGCCCGGTCATCACCGTGACCAAGTGATCCCCGGCCGGGCGCGGCGCGGCGTCGGCACGCCGGCCGCGCCCGGCCACCCCGTACCAGGAGACGATCAGTGAGACTCCGCATCCGGCGCCCGCTCGCGGCGCTGTGCGCCGCCGTCGTGGCGCTGCTCGCCGTACCGGCCGGCCCGGCCGCCGCCCACCCCTTCGGCCCGCCGTCCACCGCGCGGATCACCGTCGACGGCCCGCACGCCACGATCACCTGGCTCGCCGCCGAGGACGACTGGGTAGCCCTCGGCCAGTCGCTCGGCGCGTTCGAGGATCCGACCCTCGGGCCGGTGGCCACCGACCTGACCGGTGAGCAGAAGCTGCAACGCTCGCGGCGGGTGCACGACTACCTGCTCGACCGGATCACCGTGCGGCAGGGCGGCGCGCGCTGCCCGGGGCGGCTCGCCACCCTCGACCGGCTGCTCAGCCGGGGCGCCCGGCTCGACTTCGACTGCCCCGGCGAGGTGGTCGACCTGGAGGTCACCCTCGCCGCACTGACCGACCTGAACGAGGCGTACCGGACCATGCTGACCAGCCAGACCGGGGCGACCCCGGGTCGTGTCCTCTTCACCGCCGCCGAGCCGACCCACCGGTTGCGGTTCACCGCAGACGCGACCGCCGGCCGGGACCGGACCGTCGCCCTGGCCGCCGCCGGCGCCGCGCTGGTCGCCGCGCTGGCCGCGTCGACCGTCGTACGGCGGCGGCGCCGGGCCCGGAGCGGGTCGTGACCGGCCTCGACCAGCGGCTGGTCGCCCTCTTCGACGGCCGCGGCGTCTTCTGGCTGGCGTTGGCGGTGGCGCTCGGCGTCGGGGCGGCGCACGCGGTCGCCCCGGGGCACGGCAAGACCATCACGGCCGCGTACCTGCTGGGCACCCGGGGCCGTTACCGCGACGCGGTCCGGCTCGGGCTGATCGTGGCGGTGATGCACACCGTCTCCGTGCTGGTGCTCGCGCTCGCCTGGGTGGGCCTGAGCGGCGCGGCGAGCCTCGCGACCGAGACGGTGACCGCCTGGATGCAGGTCGCCGCCGGGCTGCTGGTGATCGGCGTCGGCGCCCACCTGACCTGGCGCCACCTACGCGGCCACCGCCACAGCCACACCCACCACCACCACGACCACGGCCACGGCCACGGCGTTGAGCACGGCCACGACCACGGAGACGGTCATGGTCACGGGCACGACCACCGGCTGGTGTCGGCGCATGCCGGTGCCGCCGGTGACCCGCGCCGTGGCGCCGCCGGCGGCTCGCCGGCCAGCGCCGCCGGGCACCGCCACGACGAGCCGACCGGTCACCACCACGACCACGCGGTGCCCACCGATCCGTGGTCCCGGCGCGGGCTGACCGCGCTCGCCCTCTCCGGCGGGTTGCTGCCCTCGCCCTCGGCGTTCCTCGTCCTGGTCAGCGGCCTGCTCACCGGTCGTGCCGTGGACGCGCTGGTCCTGGTCCTCGCCTTCGGCGTCGGGATGGCCGCCACGCTCACCGGCGTCGGGGTGGTCACCATCCGGGGGTTCGCCCTGCTCACCGGGCGGTTCCGGCGCTGGCCGGCGGCGGCCACCGGCTGGCTGCCGGCGGTCGCCGGGGTCGCGGTGAGCATCGGCGGCTGCCTGTACCTGGTCGCCGCCCTCTCGGTCCTCTCCGCCTGAGCCGGAGCCGTCGGACGGCGCGCCCAGCGCCACCGCCGCGCTGACCGACGTGCGCCGGGGTGCGGCCGGCGACGCCGCCCCGCCGGACCACACCGATGCGCCGGGTCGCCGGCCGCCGGGCGTTGACGTCGATGCAACAGCGCCCTAGGGTCATTACGGCCCTGGCCGAATATGGTCTGCGGCTGATCATGCCACTAGCAGCTCCTCTGACAACCGGGTTTGGCTCGCCGCTCCCGGCCCATCGAGATTCCGGTTCTGACCGTTACGGCTCGGCCGCCGGCTACCCCGGTGGTCGCTGGAAGAGAAGCAGGCGCTCATGACCAATCGCCGCACGTTGCTCCGCTCCGCCGTCGCCCTCACCGCGGCGCCGGCCCTGCCCGTCGCCTGGTCCGCCGGGGCCGCGACCGCGAACCCCGCCGCGTCCGGGGTGACCGTGGACCCCTTCGGCATCCCGCTGCGCGACGTCCTGCTCATCGGTGGCACCGTCGCCCCCGGGCCGACCGGGGAGCCGGTCCTCTGGTCGGCGGTCTCCGGCGAGCCGGCCCGGCTGGCCGCTATCGACCCGGCCACCGGCCGGACCGTCTCCGCCCAGGACCTCACCGGCGCCCCCGGCTCGTACGCGGTGGCCGCCGCGCCCGACGGCACCGTCTACGTCGGCGCGTACAACACCGGCGACCTGTACCGCCGGCGACCCGGCCCGGACAGCCCGGTGGAGAACCTCGGCCGTCCGCTGCCGTCGGAGACGTACATCTGGCGGATCGCGGTCGACGACGCGGGCGTGGTCCACGGCGGCACCTTTCCCGGCGCGCGGGTCTTCGCCTACGACCCGGCCACCGGGACGACCCGCGACTACGGCCAGGTACTGCCGGGCGCCCAGTACGTCCGCAGCCTCGCGGTCACCGCCGACAAGATCTACGCCGGCACCCAGCCGGACGCCCACCTGTTCGAGATCGACAAGGTCACCGGCGAGCGGCGCGAACTGCCGTTGCCCGACGGCCTCGGCACCGGCACCGGGCAGACGGTGTACGACCTCAACGCCCACGACGGCCGGGTGTACGCGCGGTTCGGCTCGGCCACCAACGGCCGGCTCGGTGTGTACGACATCGCCGGGCAGCGGTGGACCGACCTGATCGACGACGTCGCCGGGCTGGACGTCTCCGCACCCGGGCCGGGCGGCCTGGTCTACCTCACCCGGGCCGGCCGACTCACCGGCTACCACCCGGGCACCCGCCGGTTCACCGACACCCCGCTGGTCTTCCCCGGCCGGGTGGTCAACAACCGGGGCATCGGCTGGGTGACCCTCGCCGACCGGGACTGGCCGGGTCGCACCCTGGTCGGGCTGCTCTGGCGCGGCGACATGTTCCGCTGGAACCCGGTGACCGGGCGGGCCGACGTGGTGCAGACCGACGTGCCCGGCGCGCCGATCCCGATCGCGGCGCTGCACGTCGGCCCGACCGGCACGGTCTGGGTCGGCGGTTACCTCAACGGCGGACTGGCCCGGGTGGACCCCGACACCGGCGTCTCCACCTTCCAGCGTTTCGCCCAGGTGGAGAGCGTGCTGGAGACCGGCGACCGGGTCTGGGTGGGCGCCTACCCGGACTCCCGGCTCTACCGGTACGACCCGGCGGCGCCGTGGCACAGCCCGGAGTACTCGCCCGGCCTGCCCGGCAGCGCCGACAACCCGGCGAAGCTGCTCGACCTGAAGTCCGCCGACCAGGTGCGCGCCCGCGCGCTGACCGACGCCGGCGACAAGGTGGCTTACGGCACCATGCCGAACACCACCCTCGGCGGCGTGCTGGCCATCGTGGACAAGGCCACCGGTGCGTCGCGGGTGCACCGGCCGGTGGTCACCGACCAGTCGATCGTCAGCCTGACCCACGTCAACGGCCTGCTGGTCGGCGGCACCTCCATCTCCGGCGGGTACAGCGTGCCCCCGCCCACCCAGACCGAGGCGAAGCTGTTCGGCTGGGACGTCACCGGCGACGCCAAGGTGTTCGAGTTCGTGCCGGTGCCGGGCGCGACAGCGATCCCGGCGCTGGCGGTGGACCGGACCGGGCTGCTCTGGGGCCTGGCCGGTGGCCAGCTCTTCGCCGTCGACCTGGCCAGCCGGTCGGTCGTCCAGCGCATCCAGCTCGCCCCGGGCGTGGCCGACAGCCGCGGCAAGCTCGGCTACGACGCCCCGCGCCACCTGCTGTACGCGCTGGTCCGCGGGCAGCAGGTGGTCCGGGTGGACCTGGCCACCGGCACCAGCCGGCAGGTGCTGGAGCAGCCGGCCGAGTACCTCGCCGTGCACCCGGACGGCCGGGTCTTCCTCGGCGCGGGCGAGCACCTGTACCGGCTCACCGTGACCGGCTGACCGCCCGTCCCGCGGCGATCGGCGCGGCGGAGACGCCAGACGGGCCGGCGATCCCCCCTCGGGATCGCCGGCCCGCCGTCGTGCGCACCGGGGGTGCGGAGGTCTACAGCCGGATGCGGACCAGGTCGAGGTCGGTGACGGTGCCGGGGGGCGCCTCGGCCGGCACGGCTGCCGCCGGCGCCTCGGCGTGGGCGGTGCCCGCCGGGACCGCCAGCGCGGCGGCGACCAGCGCCAGGGCCGCGGTCAGCGCGGTACGTCGCAACACGACCTCCCAGAAATTCGGTTTCGGTCAGGGCTGTAACCGCTACAGCGCACCATGTCGGGCGGCGCCGTGTCGAGGCCCGGCCCGCAAGTTCCTCATCGGTCGCGAGCATCGATCGGCGGCTCTGGAATTCCGGACGCCACCGTAATAGGGTGCCGGCATCGTCGATCGTGGAGGTCGCCCGTGCCGCCGTTCCGCCGTACCCTCGTGCCCGCCACCGTCCTGACCCTCGCCGCCGCGCTGCTGCCGGCCGCCGCTCCCGCGTCGGCCGCCCCGGCGGCGGCGACCCCCGGCACCGTCACCGACTTCGGTGTCCAGCAGACCGCGCTCACCGTCTTCGAGGCGCACTACGGCACCGGCGCCGACGGCCGGCCGGTCGTCTACGGCGTCCAGATGGGATCCCCCGGGGTGCTCAGCGTGACCGACCCGGTGACCCGGGAGCTGCTCGACACCGCGTACCTGCCCGACTCCTCCGGCGCCTGGGGGATCACCCAGTCCGGTGACGGCACGGTCTACGCCGGCAGCTACCCCAACGCCCACCTCTACTCGTACGACCCGAAGACCCGGACCACCGTGGACCTCGGCGCTCCGGTCGCCGGCCAGACAGTGCTCTACGGCCTGCGCCCGGGCGCGGACGGCCGGGTCTACGGCGGCACCTACCCGGGCGCGCACGTCTTCTCCTACGCCCCGGGCGAGGGCTTCCGCGACCACGGCCGGATGTACGCCGGCGAGCAGTACGTCGTCGACGTCGCGGTGGACCCGGCGCGCGACCTGCTCTGGGCGGCGGTCGGCACCGCCGGCCACCTGATCCGGCTCGACCTGGCCACCGGGGAGAAGCGCGACATCTGGCCGGAGGCGCTGCGCGGCGACGCGAACTACCCCTACGACATCAACCTGGTCGGCGGGAAGCTCTTCGTCAAACGCAACAAGCTGCAGGGACTGGTGCTCGACCCGGACACCGGGGCGGTGCTGGCCGACGGGTTCACCATGGGCTCGCGCGGCACCTCGCCGCTCGCGCCCGACGGCCGGTCGGTCTACTTCACCTCCGGCACCGACCTGTGGCGCTACGACCTGCCGACCGACACCGTCGGGCCGGTGCGCGACGCCGCCGGTGCGCCGGTGCGCAGCGACGGCGCGGGCATCGGGTTCGGCTTCCTCGACGGCCAGCTCTACGCGGTGATCGGCAACTACGGCGGGCAGGCGCTGCGCTACGACCCGGCCACCGGCACCAGCGAACGGTACCGGCTGCCGTTCCCGCCGCAGGCGCTGGACATCAACAACATCACCGCCGGCCCGGACGGCCGGATCTGGACCAACCTCTACATCAACGGCAACCTCGCCGTCCTCGACCCGGCCAGCGGCACGGCGACCAACGTGGGCCGGCTCGGGCAGGCCGACGGCTTCGGCTGGCACGGCGGCAAGATGTACCAGGGTGTCTACCCGTACGGCGGGGTGCTGGTGTACGACCCGGCGCGGCCGTACCAGCTCGGCACGAACCCGCGCGAGCTGTTCCGGTTGCAGCCCGAGGGCCAGAACCGGCCGATCGCCTTCGCCTCCGCCGGCAGCCGGATCTACGTCGGCAGCACCCCGGACTACGGCCTGTGGGGCGGCGCGCTCACCGTGTACGACACGGCCACCGGCGCCCGCACCACCCGCCGGAACATCGTCGCCGACCAGGGCGTGATCAGCCTGGCGGTGGTCGGTGACCGGCTCTGGGCGGGCACCACGATCGGCGGCGGCGGGGGCACCGTGCCGCGCGCCACCGAGGCGAAGGTGTTCACCGCCGACCTGGTGACCGGCGAGAAGACCGCCGAGTTCACCCCCGTGCCCGGCGCCGACGCGATCACCTCCCTGGTGGCCGGCCCGGACGGGATGCTCTGGGGCCTCGCCGACGGCGAGGTGTTCGTCCTCGACCCGGCGACCGGCGCGGTGACGCACCGCATCGACGTACCCGGCCGCTCCTCGGGGGTGGCCGACGAACTCGTGGTCAGCGCCGCCGACGAGCACGTCTACGCCGCGCTCGACGGCTACCTGCACCGGATCGATCCGCTCGCCAAGGACGTGCGGGTGATCCGGGACGCGGAGACCTACCGGCTGACCCAGGACGGCCAGGGCAACCTCTGGTTCCGCAACGGGGTCAAGGCGGCCAACGGGGCGGTCCAGTACGGCTCGCGCCTGCTGCGGTACGTGCCGGAGGTGGACGACTGCCCCCGCTCCGACCTGCGGGCCCAGGTGTACGCGGGCGGCGCGACCGGGGTGCCGAACCGGTACGCCGAGCGCGGGTGCACGGTCAACGACCTGATCCGCGACGAGGCGCCCTGGGACAGCCACGGCGCGTTCGTCGCGCACGTCGCCGCGGTCACCGACGGCCTGGTCGACGCCGGCCGGCTCAGCGGCGCCGAGCAGGACGCCATCGTGGCGGCGGCGGGCCGCTCCGACACCGGCCGCTGACCGGGCCGCCGGGGCCCGCGTCGGCCGGCCCGGCCACGGACGGAGCCCCGCCCTCCCACGACACCGGGAGGGCGGGGCTCGGCGGTTCCGGGGCAGTGCGGTGCGGGCGCCCGCCGGCTCAGCCGACCGGCACGGGTTCGGTGAGGTCGACCGGGACGCCGCCGGCCAGCCGGCTGCGTTCGGCCGCGAAGGCCATCCGGTGGCTGTCCAGCGACTCCCGCGGGCCCGACCGGACCGCTGACCGGTCGCCGGTGGCCACCGCCTCGACGAAGGCGGCCATCAGCCGCATGTCCCCACCACCGTGCCCGGAGCCGGCGTCCGCGCCGCCACCGCGGGTGTCGGTGGTGACCGTGGCGCCGGTGACGAAGTCGGTGACGCTGACCTGCTCGCCGTCGCCCTCCAGGTAGCCGTGCGTGCCCATGATCCGGGTACGCCGGTGCCCGCCCGGGGTGAAGGCGCTCATGGTCAGCGTCGCGGTCGCCCCACCGGCGAAGGAGACCGTGACGCTCTGGTGGTCGGCGACGTCGTTGCCGCCGGCGTAGACGCAGCGCCCGTACGGGCCGTCGCGGAGCGCGGCGGTCACGCCGGCCTCGGTCAGGTCGCGGGTCACCACCGACAGCGGCCACTCGTGCCGCTGCGGGTCGGCCAGGCAGTCGCGGTAGAAGCGGACGGCCGAGTACGGGCACCGGGGCTCGACCGGGCAGTCCAGGCACCCGGCCGTCGCGCCGGCCGGCCGGTTGCCCGGGTGGAAGTGGTGCAGGCCGCCGACGCTGCTGACCCGGGTGGGCGCGTCGTCCACCACGTAGCGCAGCCAGTCCAGGTCGTGGCAGCACTTGGCGAGCAGGCTGCTGGACGAGGTGTCGGCGCGGCGCCAGTTGCCGCGTACGTAGGAGTGGGCGAAGTGCCACCAGCCGACCGGCTCCAGGTGCTCCACCCCGACGATCCGGCCCAGCGCGCCCGACTCGACGTACCGCTTCACCGCGTCGGTGTAGCGGGTGTAGCGCAGCACGTGGCAGACCGCGAGCAGGACGCCGGAACGCTCCGCCGCCGCGGTGACCGCCGTGCACTCGGCCTCGGTCGGCGCGATCGGCTTCTCCAGCAGCACGTGGTAGCCGAGTTCGGCGAAGCGGGCGGCCGGTTCGGCGTGCTCGCGGTCGGGGGTGGCCAGCACCACCGCGTCGGCCAGCCGGGGCCGGGCGGCCAGCGCCTGCCAGGAGTCGAACCGGGCGGCCGCCGGCACCCGGTGGGCGTCGGCGAGCGCGGCGCGGTGCGCGTCCCGGGGGTCGGCGACGGCGACCACCGATGCCCGGTCGGGGGAGCGCAGTGCGTAGCCGGCGTAGGTGCTGCCGCGGTTGCCCGCGCCGACGATGGCCAGGGAAACGGTCATCGGTGTCCTTCACTTATTACGGGGCTGGGTCGATCTGTCCGTCCGTGCGCACGATCAGTGACGACACGACCTCGGTACTTTCCACCTCTAGTATCGGACAGGACCGTAAGTTAATGTACTGCGAACCTGACTCCCCCGGAAGGATGCGAGATGCGTGTTCGGAAGAGCCTGTCGGCCGTTGCGGTGGCGCTCGTCGCCGCGCTCGCGGCGACGGGCTGCGGCGGTGACGGCTCCGGTGACTCCGGCAAGGCGACCGTGACGATGTGGACATACCCGGTGATCTTCGAAGAGGCGAAGCACCGCGCGCACTGGGACGAGACCATCAAGGCGTTCCAGGCTGCCAACCCGAATATCGAGGTGAAGGTCGAGATCTTCCCCTGGGCCAACCGGGACCAGGCGCTCGCCACCGCGATCGCCGGTAACAAGGGGCCCGACGCGGTCTACCTCATCCCCGACCAGCTGCCCAAGTACGCCCGCAACATCGAGCCGATCGACAAGTACCTCGACGACGCGGCCAAGAGCGACTACCACGAGAACGTGGTGCAGTCGGTGAGCATCGACGGCAAGATGATGGGCGCGCCGATCCTGACCAGCGCGGCCACCCCGATCTGCAACAAGAAGGTCTTCGCCGCCGTCGGTGAGACGACGTACCCGACCAGCTGGAACGACCTGCTCACGCTGGCGCCGAAGTTCAAGGCCAAGGGCTTCGACATGACGGCGTACGCCGGCGACGCGAAGCAGACCCTGAACCAGACCTTCTACCCGCTGCTCTGGCAGGCCGGCGGCGACGTGTTCAGCCCGGACGGCAAGTCGGTCGCCTTCAACAGCGACGCCGGCAGGAAGGCGCTGAACTTCGCCAAGCAGCTCGTCGACAACGGCTACGTCGACAAGACCCTGCTCACCGCGGCCCCGCCGATCGAGCAGACCCGGATCGCGCAGAACAAGGTGGCCTGCGTCTGGCACGTGCCGCTGACCGAGGTCGAGAAGTTCTGGGGCAAGGAGAACATCCAGGTCGTCCCGCACTTCACCGAGACCAAGCAGATCGGCTACGGCACGGTCGGCTCGCTGTCGATGCTGAAGACCGCCAAGGACAAGGAGGCGGCCGGCAAGTGGATCGCCTTCGCGACCAACGCCGACAACACCAAGAAGTACGACGTCGCCTCCAGCTTCTTCTCGCCGCGCAAGTCCACCGGCGCGCTCTACGCCAGCGACCCGGTCCTCGGTGAGCAGGAGAAGCAGGTCGCCAGCAGCACCGTCGGCCCGCTGCACGAGAAGGCCCGCGACGTGCAGGGCGTCCTCGCCCCGGAGATCCAGGCCGCCCTGCTCGGCAAGAAGTCGGTGGAGCAGGCGCTCGACGACGCGGCCAAGGCAGCCGCTCCGCTGCTCGGCTGATTCCCGGCGCGGCTCGCGGTGGGCGTAACCTGCCCACCGCGAGCCGCTGAGAAAGGTTGTCAGATGGTTGCACTACCGGGGAGACCCGCGCGGCGGCTGCGCCGGCCGTCCGCCCGCGAGGCCGGCACGGCCCTGCTCTTCGTCCTGCCGTTCCTGCTGCTCTTCGCCGTCTTCCGGTTCGGCCCGGCGATCGCCGGGGTGATCCTCGGCTTCACCGACTACACCATCGGCGGTGAGACCGGCTGGATCGGCCTGGAGAACTTCCGCCGGCTCGTCGACGACCCGACCTTCTGGTCCGCGCTGCGCGTGACGGTCATCTTCACAGTGCTGTCCGTACCGCTGTCGATGCTGGCCTCGCTCGGCATGGCGCTGCTGACCCGCCGCGCCTTCCGCGGCGCGAAGCTGTTCCGGTCGATCTTCTTCCTGCCGGTGGTGACCAGCCTGGTGCTCGCCGGCGTGATCTTCAGTTGGGTCTTCTCCGAGGGCGGCCCCTGGTCGCGGGCGATGGGTGCGCTCGGCCTGCCGGCGCAGTCCTGGCTGGCCGACAGCGTGCTGGTGATCCCCGCCCTGGTGCTGGTCTCGGTCTGGTCCCGCTTCGGCTACGGCATGCTCATCCTGCTCGCCCGTCTCCAGGACATCCCGGCCGAGCTGGAGGAGGCGGCGCTGACCGACGGCGCCTCGGCCTGGCAGCGCTTCCGCTACGTCACGCTGCCGCAGCTGCGGCCGGCGCTGTTCTTCGTCGCCATCATCGAGACCACCGTGTCGTTCCAGGTCTTCGACATGATCTACGTGATGACCGGCGGCGGCCCGGTACGCGCCAGCTACAGCCTCGTCTACCTGCTCTACGACCAGGGCTTCAAGTACTTCGACCTGGGCTACGCCAGCGCGGTCGGGGTCGCCCTGTTCGTGATGACGATCGTCGTGGCGCTGATCCAGCGGCTGACCCTGGGGAGGGAAGAATGACCGACACCATCACGCCCCCGGCCACCGCCGCGCCGCCCAGCGGAGCGCCCCGGCGCGACCGGCGCCCCTACCGGGTCGGCCGGGCCAGCCGGCGCTGGGTGGTCGGGCGCACCGCGCTGCTGGTGGGCGGCGCCCTGCTCACCCTCTTCCCCTTCTACGCGATGGTCGTGCTGTCGTTCAAGCCGACCGGGCCGGTCACCTTCCCGGACAGCCTGCTGCCCTGGCCGTTCTCCACCGAGGCGTACGACCAGGTGATCGGCGCCAAGAGCGTGCTGCGCTGGATGTGGAACACCGTCATCTACTCGGTGGTGTCGGTGGTCGGCGTGCTGCTGTTCGCCTCGATGGCCGGCTACGCCTTCGCCAAGAAGCGGTTCCCCGGCAAGGAGACCATGTTCTGGTCGTTCCTGGCCATGCTGATGGTGCCGTACCACGTCACGATGATCCCGACGTTCATCATCATCTCCGAGCTCAACGGCGTGGACACCTACTGGGGCATGATCGTGCCGACGCTGGCCAACGCCCAGGCGGTGTTCCTGATGCGGCAGTTCATCGCGTCGCTGCCCGACTCGCTGTTCGAGGCGGCCCGCCTGGACGGCTGCTCCGAGTGGCGGGTGTACGTCTCGATCGTGCTGCCGCTGATCAAGCCGATCCTGGCCACCCTCGGCGTGTTCGTCTTCCTCTGGCACTGGAACGACTTCCTGTGGCCGCTGATCGTCGGGCAGAGCCTCGACATGCGTACCCTCACCACCGGCATCGCCTCGCTGCAACAGGAGAACGTGGCGTTGAACATGCTGCTCGCCGGGTCCGTGGTGGCCTTCGTACCGATCTTCATGGCCTACCTGATCGGTCAGCGCTACTTCCAGGAGGGCGTCTCGACCACGGGCATCAAGGGGTGAGCGTCATCGCGGTGGCGGCCACGCCGTACGTCCGCGAGCTGTTCCTCGATCCCGACACCACCGCCAGCCTGGCCGGGCTGGGCGAGGTGCGGCTGCCGGCCGACGGCGCCGACGTGGGCGACGAGGCGGTGCTCGCGGGACTGCTCGCCGGCGCCGAGGTCGTCGTCACCGGCTGGGGCACCGCCCCGCTCACGGCCGCGGTGCTCGCCGCCGCGCCGCGGCTGCGGCTGCTCGCGCACACCGGCGCCAGCGTGAAACCGTTCGTCACGCCGGAATGCTTCGCCCGCGGGGTGCGCGTCACCCAGGCCGGCGACGCGATGGCGTACGCGGTGGGGGAGCAGGCGCTCGCGCTCACCCTCGCCCTGCTGCACCGGCTGCACCGGTTCGACCACGCGCTGCGCACCGGCGCGGACTGGACGGCCGCCAAGGCCGCCCCGCCCCGGCGGGAGCTGCGCGGGGCGACGGTCGGCGTGGTCGGCGCGTCCCGCACCGGCCGGGCGTACCTCGGCCTGGTGCGGGCGCTCGGGGCGCGGGTGCTCGTCGCCGACCCGTTCCTGTCCGACGCGGAGGCGGCGGCACTCGGCGTCGAGCGGGTCGGCCTCGACGACCTGCTCGCCCGCAGCCTGGTGGTCAGCCTGCACGCCCCGGTGCTGCCGGAGACCGTCGGGATGATCGGGGCACGCGAGCTGGCGCTGCTGCCGGACGGGGCGCTGCTGGTCAACACCGCCCGTTCGGCGCTGGTGGACGAGGCCGCGCTGCTGGCCGCGCTGCGCACCGGCCGGATCGACGCCGCGCTGGACGTCTTCGACGCCGAACCGCTGCCGGTCGACCACCCGTTGCGCCGGCTGCCCAACGTGCTGCTCACGCCGCACGAGGCGGCCGGGACGGTCGAGTCGCGGCGGCGGGCCGGCGGGATCGTGGTGGCGGAGATCGACCGGTTCCTGCGCGGCGAGCCGCTGGTCCACGAGGTCCGGCCCGAGCAGCTCGACCGGACTGGCTGACCGGCTGACCTGCGCTGGCGTGGCCGGAGGCGGGAGAAGTAGCCTCTGCGCTCATGCGCATCGCTCTGGCCGGACTCGCCACCAGTCACCCGTACACCGACGCGCGCGCGCTGCGCGACCACGCCGAGCTGGTGGTGTGGGAGCCGGACCCGCAGCGGCTGGCGCGGTTCCGCGCCGAGCAGCCGGACGTGGCGGTGGCGCCGGACCTGGCCGCGCTGCTGGCGACCCGCCCGGACGGGGTGGTCCTCACCGTCCCCACCTCGGACGTGCCGGACGCGCTGGCCCAGGTGCTGGCCCGCGAGCTGCCCTGCTTCGTCAACAAGCCGGCCGCCGCCACCGCCGCGCAGCTCGACCGGCTGGAACGCGTCGTGGCGCCGGCACCGGAACTGGTGCTCACCTCCTCGGTGCTGCGCTTCGCGCCGGACTTCGTGGCGTTCGACGTGCCGCGCGAGGAGGTGCTGTCGGTCCGGGCCACGGTGCGGCACGACGTCGGGCTCTGGGCCACCGGGTACAACCCGTGGCAGGACGACCCGACGATCGGCGGCGGCACGCTGGTGATGATGGGCCTGCACGGGGTGGAGCTGCTGGTGGCGCTGCTCGGGCCGGCGGTACGGCTGGTCGGGGCCGCCGGCACCGTACGCCACCACCGGGGGCTGCGCTCGGAGGACACCGGGCTGCTGGCCCTGCAGTGGGCGGACGGGGTGCCCGGCACGGTCGAGGTGCTCGGGGTCAGCGAGGGCGAGGCGTACGAGGTGACCGTCCACACCGCCGCCGGCCAGCGGCAGGTGGTGCTGCGCGGCGGCGCCGACCAGCTCGGCTACCGGGACACCATCGACGCGTTCCTGGGCATGGTCCGGGGCGCGCCGAGCCCGGTGCCGTGGGACCAGACCCGCGCCGTGCTCGGCCTGCTCACCGCCGCCCGCGCCACGGCCCGACCGGCGTAGCCCTCCGCCGCACCTTCCCTGGCCCCTCCCGTCCACAGCGGGGTGGCCGCTCCCGCCCGCACCGGCCGGTCAGCACCACGGCCGCGGCGGCCTGGTGGCTCCCGCCCGCCCCGCCGTCGCCGAGCCCGCACGGCGGCTGGGCCGGTGTTCCGGCGTGCCCGGCGGACCGGTCCGCAATCCGGCCGGGCGGATGACGGGGTGCGCCGGGTAACCCGCCGTGCGGCCGTGCGGACCCGGCCGCCACGCCTCCGACCTGCGACGCGGCCACGGTCCGCCGGGCCGGTTGGACCCGTGCCCGTCGACGCACCGACCCGGGCACCTTGACGCCCCATCGGGCGGAGGTTACGGTCATGACCGTTACTTCGGAAGGGGTGGTGGCATGCGTACCGTGGCGGACCTGGAGGAGCGGCTCTCCCGCCCGCGGGACGTCCTCGTGGACGACCTGCGCAAGCTCGACGGGGACATCCTGATCCTCGGCGCGGGCGGCAAGCTGGGACCGAGCCTGGTCCGGCTGGCGCTGCGCGGTGTCGCGGCGGCGGGCACCGGTGCGCGGGTGATCGCCGTGTCGCGGTTCTCCGAGGCCGGGCTGGCCGACGCGCTGCGCGACGAGGGCGCCGAGGTGGTCGAGGCGGACGTCGCCGACGACGCCGCGCTGGCCGCGCTGCCCGACGCGCCGAACGTGGTCTTCCTGGTCGGCGCCAAGTTCGGCACCTCCGGCCGGGAGCACGCCACCTGGGCCACCAACGCGTACCTGCCCGGGCGGGTCGCCCAGCGCTTCGCCGGCTCGCGCCTGGTCGCGCTGAGCACCGGCAACGTCTACCCGCTGGTGCCGGTGACCGCCGGCGGCTGCGTCGAGCAGACCCCGGTCCAGCCGGTCGGCGAGTACGCGATGTCCTGCCTGGGCCGCGAGCGCGTCCTCACCCACTTCGCGCTGCGCGACGACACCCCGCTGGCCCTGATCCGGCTCAACTACGCCGTCGAGATGCGCTACGGGGTGCTGGTCGACATCGCCCGCGCGGTGCACGCCGGCGAGGCGGTGGACCTCACCATGGGGCACGCCAACGTCGTCTGGCAGGGCTACGCCAACGAGGTCATCCTGCGCGCCCTGCACCACACCGCCACCCCGCCGTTCGTGCTGAACCTGACCGGGCCGGAACTGGTCTCCGTCCGCCAGGTCGCCACCGCCGTCGGCGCGCGGCTGGGCCGGGAGCCGGCCTTCACCGGCGCCGAGGCGCCCACCGCGCTGCTGTCCAACGCCCAGCTCTGCCACCGCCTGTTCGGCTACCCCGACCTGCCGCTCGCCGAGCTCATCGAGCTGACGGCGGACTGGGTCGCCGACGGCCAGCCCCTGCTCGACAAGCCGACCGGCTTCCAGCGCCGCGACGGCAAGTTCTAGGAGAGACCGTGTTGACCGCATCGAGCACCCGACAAGCCGCGGCCCTGACCCGGTTCCAGCGCGGGTGCGTCATCCCCGCCCACCCGCTCGCCCTGGACGCCGACCGCAAGCTCGACGAGCGCCGGCAGCGGGCGTTGACCCGCTACTACCTCGCCTCGGGGGCGGGCGGCATCGCCGTCGGCGTGCACACCACCCAGTTCGCCATCCACGACCCGAAGGTGGGGCTGCTCGCCCCGGTGCTGGAACTGGCCGCCGAGACCGCGGCCGGCTCGGACGCCATCCTGGTCGCCGGCGCCTGCGGGGACACCGCCCAGGCCGTCGCCGAGGCGGAACTGGCCGCGTCGCTCGGCTACCACCTGGTGCTGCTGTCGCCGTACGGGCCGCTGGACGAGGACGCGCTGATCGAGCGGGCCCGGGCGGTCGGCGAGGTGCTGCCGGTGATCGGTTTCTACCTGCAACCGGCCGTCGGCGGCCGGGAGCTGTCCCGGGACTTCTGGGCCCGGCTGGCCGCCCTCGAATCGGTGGTCGGGATCAAGGTGGCCCCGTTCGACCGCTACCGCACCCTCGACGTGCTGCACGGCGTCTGCGCCGCCGGCCGCAACGGCGACCTCGCCCTCTACACCGGCAACGACGACCACATCCTGGCCGACCTGGTGGCGCCGCACCGGGTCATCCTGGACGGGCGGGCGGTGGAGGTCGAGTTCGTCGGCGGGCTGCTCGGCCAGTGGGCGGTCTGGGCCGGCACCGCGGTGACGCTGCTCGACGAGGCTCGCCGGGCCCGGGCCGGCGACGACGCCGCGCTGCGCCGACTGCTCACCCTGGACGGCCACCTGACCGACGCCAACGCGGCCATCTTCGACGCCGCCAACGGCTACCACGGCTGCATCCCCGGCATCCACGAGGTGCTGCGCCGGCAGGGCCTGCTGGCCGGCCGGTGGTGCCTGGACCCCAACGAGGAGCTCTCGCCGGGCCAGTTGGCCGCGATCGACCGCGTACACCGGGCCTACCCCCACCTGCGCGACGACGACTTCGTCGCCGAACACCTAAACGACTGGCTCTCCTAACCCACCCACCCGCCCGCCCCCGCCCCTCGCCCCCGCCCCCCTCCCGCCCCCTCGGGTGATCATGAGGTTGGCGGCAGTTCCGGAGATCGACTCTGCCGCCAACCTCATGATCAACGGGGGGTGGCGGGGGGCCGGGAGGGCGGGGGGTGGGGAGGGGAGGGCGGGGGGTGGGGTCAGAGGGTTAGGCGGTAGAGGGTCAGGGGGCGGCCGCTGGTGCCGGAGGCGAGGTTGCCGGTCCGCTCGGCCAGGCCGGCCAGTTCCAGCCGGTGCAGCATGCGCCGGGCGGTGCGCTGCTGCACCCGCAGCTGGTCGGCCACCTCGCGGCTGGTCAGCGGCTCGTCGCCGACCGCCGTGCGCACCTCCCGCAGCCGCAGCAGGGTGGGCACCGACAGGCCGACCCGCTGGGCGATGACCGCCAGGTTCACCTCCGACGGCGCCGGCGGCGGGGTGGTCGACTCCAGCACGATGTCGGTCTCGCCGCGCAGCGACAGCACCGCCGTGGTCGGCCCGACCCGGCGGGCCCGGCTCAGCGCCCGGCGGGCCAGGTTCTCCGCCTCCGCCGCGCTGCGCCCCAGGCCGAAGCCGATCTGCACGGTCTCGTGCCGGTCGGCCAGACGGCGCAGCATCGGCAGCGCGGTGAACCCGCCGGTGGCGTCGTGCAGCGGACCCCGGGTGGTGACGATGAGGTACGTGTCCGGGGCGAACCGGGCGAGCGTGCCGCCGAGCCCGGCCACCTCCTTGAGCAGCCCGTCGTCGCCGTCGGAGAGGTTCGCCAGCCCGAGCGCGATCTGGGCGTCCTCCTGGGCCTGGCTGCCCACCTGGAGCAGCAGTTGGCGCAGCGCGGTGCGCACCGAGTGGTTCGACGGGGCCAGGCGGAACGCCGGCATCTCGTGGCGCAGCACCTCGTAGACCGAGCTGATGCAGGTGACCGCGACGTCCGCGCCGGCCTTGTGCTGCCGGCGGTGGAACGCGACCACGTCGTCGGAGTCCAGGCCGCTGCGGTACGGCAGCGACCGGACCCGGTCCACCGGCAGCCCCGCCTCACCGAAGGTGGTGGCGACGTCGGCGCCGGTCACCGTGTCGATCGACATCCGGGTGACGTCGTGCCCGGCGCGCAGCAGCCGCACCGCGGCTTGGAGCAGGGTCGCGCCGGTGTAGTCGACGAAGACCGCCGGGCGGTTGAGCGAGTTCGCCTCCCGGGCGAGGGTGTAGGGCACCACGCCGGTGAACAGCCACGCCTCCACCTGGCCCGCGTGCGCCTCCACGATCGCCGGAGCCTGCGACTCGTGGTCGTAGTGCAGTCGACGGGCGGTGACGCCGGGCTGCTCCTCGCAGGCGGCGGCCACGTCGTCGACCAGGTCGTGCGGACCGATGACCCCGATCTCGATGGTCACCGCTGCCTCCTGTCGGGGGTTGCATTGTTCGCAGCACAAGATTACGGTCAGGCCCGGTATTACTAAAGCCCGGGAGGGTTACGTGTTTCCCAGCATGGCCGACGCCAGCGGCCGAACGATCGGCACGGAGGAGCTGGCCGCGGTCAGCCGGGTGCTCCAGTCGGGCATGCTCAGCTCGGTCTGGGGCACGGAGGTCCGCGCCCTGGAGCGCGAGATGGCCGACCGCCATGGAGTGTCGCACGCGGTGGCCGCCAGTTCGGGGACGGCGGCCCTGCATCTGGCCGTCGCGGCCGTCGCGCCGGACCCCGGCGACGAGATCATCACCTCTCCGATCAGCGACTTCGGCACGGTCGCGCCCATTCTGGCGCAGAACGCGGTGCCGGTGTTCGCCGACGTCGATCCGTACACCGGCAACCTGGACCCGGCGGCGGTGGCCGCCGCGATCGGGCCGCGTACCCGGGCGATCCTCGCGGTGCACCTCTTCGGCGCCGCCGTCGACCTGCGCGCGGTCGCCGACGCGGCCGGCGTGCCGCTGATCGAGGACTGCGCCCAGGCCTGGCTCACCCGCTACCCGGACGGCACCCTCGCCGGCACGGCCGGCGCGATCGGCTGCTTCAGCCTCCAGCAGTGGAAGCACATCACCTGCGGCGACGGCGGCCTGACCATCACCGACGACCCGGTGCTGGCCCGCCGGATGCGGCTCTTCGCCGACAAGGGCTGGCCGCGCGACGAGGCCCGCCGGCACGTCAGCCTCGGCCTCAACTACCGGATGACCGAGCTGGCCGGCGCCGTCGCCCGGGCCCAGCTGGCGAAGCTGCCCGGCGTGCTCGCCGACCGGCGGCGCACCGCCCGGCGGCTGGTGGACGCGCTGGCCGGCCTGCCCGGCCTGCACCTGCCGGCGGACGTCGACGCGCACGCCTGGTGGCTGTTCCCGATCGTGCTGGACCCGCCGCTGACCAACCACGAGGTGGCCGGGAAGCTCGCCGCCGCCGGCATCCCCGCCCGCGCCGGCTACCTGCAACAGCCCCTGCACTGGGCGCCGGCGCTGACCGAGGCGCCCGTCTACGGCAACTCCCGTTTCCCGCTCACCGTGCCGCCCGCCGACCGGCTGCCGACCTACGGACCCGGCGCGTGCCCGGTCGCCGAACGGCTGATCGAGCAGACCCTGCTGGTCATCGACTGGAACGAGCGGTACACCGACGCGCACGTCGACGAGATCGCCCGGGCCGTTCGCGCCGCGGTGACCTCGTGATCGCGCCGACCGCCGCCGCGCTGCGCGACCGGCTGCGCTGGCGGCTGATCGCCGCCACCGCCACGCCGGTGGACGCGGCCGGGGCCGTCGACCCGGACGTCCTCGGCCGCTACCTGGACGGGCTGGTCGCCGACGGGGCGGACGCGCTGGCCGTGCTCGCGCACACCGGGCGCGGCCCGTACCTCGACGAGGCCACCCGCGACCTGGTCGTCCGGCGTGCCGTCGAGACCGGGGTGCCGGTGATCGTCGGCGTCGGCGGCCGGCCGGGGGAGCGCACCGACGAGGTGGCCGCGCAGGCGGAACGGGCCGCCGCCCTCGGCGCGGCCGGACTGCTGGTCTTCCCGGTCGACGACGACCCGGTCGGCCACCACGACGCGCTCTGGCGCGCGGCCGGCCTGCCGCTGCTCGCCTTCGACCTCTACCTGCGGCCGTATCCGGAGCCGGCGCTGGTCGCGCTGCTGGACCACCCCGGCGTGGCCGGGGTGAAGGTGGCCCGGCTGCACGACGCCATCGCCTGCCAGGCCGCCCTGGCGGCCGCGCACCGGGCCGACCGGCTGGCGGTCACCGGCGAGGACCGGATGTTCGGGCCGTCGCTGATGTGGGGCGCCGAGGCGGCCCTGGTCGGCCTGGCCGCCGCCGCCGTCCCGGTCACCGCCCGGGCGCTGCGGGCCTACGCCGACAAGCGGTACGACGAGTTCCTCACCGCCTCCGCCGACCTCGACCGGCTGGCCGAGGTCACCTTCACCGCACCGATGGAAGGGTACGTGCAACGCATGCTCTGGATCGCCGCCGCGGAAGGGCGGGTCCCGGCGACCCACGCCGTCGACCCGCACGCCCCGGCGCTGCCCGAGGGCGACCGGGACCGGGTGCTGCGAGTGGCGGGGTGCCGGTGACCGGCAACCCGTTCGTGGCCGACGACCTGGCGCCGGTCACCCTCGACATCGACGTGCTCGTCGGCCGGTACGCCGACCGGCCCGGCCCCACCGGCGAACCGGCGGCGGTCACCGCGATGCTGGCCGCCAACGGCGTCGAGCGGGCGGCCGTGGCCAGCCTGCGGGCGGCCCTGTTCGACGTGCGCAGCGGCAACGACGAGGTGGCCGCCCTCGCCGGCCCGGGCGTGCTGCCGGTCGGCGGGCTGGACCTGCGCGACCCCCTCGGCGCCGAGCGGGAGGTCGCCCGGCTCGCCGAGCGCGGCTTCCGGGCCGTCCGGCTCTTCCCCGACGAGCAGCGCGTGGAGCCCGACTTCCCGTCGGTGCGGCACGTCGCCCGCCGGGCCACCGAGGCCGGCCTGGTCATCCTGACCGGCGGGGACGTGCGCCGGTTCTGGCGGCCGCTGTGCGGCGCCACCGTGGTCTTCCTCGACACGCACTTCTACCACCTGGGCGACTTCGTGGTGGCGGCCCGCGACGAGCCGGGCTTCCACACCTCCACCCGGCTGCTCAACTCGCCGGACGCGCTGGAGACCGTCGCCGCGCACCTCGGCGTCGAGCGCCTGCTCTACGGCTCCCGTACGCCGTTCTACGAGCCCGTCGTGCCGCGGCTGCGGCTGGCCCGGGGCGGGCTCGGCCCGTCCGCGGTCGCGGCGGTGGCGGGCGGCAACGCCCGCCGGATCCTGGGGCTGGCCAAATGATCATCGACGTGCACGCCCACTGGGGGCCGTGGTTCTTCAGCATGGAGGTCGGCGCGGTCGCCACCAACCTCGCGGTGATGGACCGGTACGGCATCGACCTGGCAGTGGTCTCCGCGACCGAGGCGGTGATCTACGACGTCGCCGCCGGCAACCGGGCGATGGCCCGGGTGCTGGAGAGCAGCGACCGGCTGCTCGGCTACCTGACCGTCAACCCGCGCCGGCTGGACGACGCCGAGCGGGACCTGCGCGAGCTGCTGCCCACCGGCCGGTTCGTCGGCGTGAAGATCCACACCGACTACACCGGCTCGCCGGCGAACTCGCCGCAGACCCGCGCCGCGCTGGAACTGGCCACCGCGCACGGGCTGCCCGCCCTCGTGCACACCTGGGACACCACCCCGCTCGACCTGGCCCAGGCGGTCGCGGACGTGCCCGGGGCGCGCGCCATCGCCGGGCACATGGGCGCGAACGGCTGGCGGCACGCCGTCGAGGCGGCCAACTCGGTGGACCGGCTCTGGCTGGAGCCGTGCTTCTCGCACACCGAGGCGGGTCGCTTCGCCGCGGTGGCGGCGGCGGTCGACCCGCGCCGGCTGCTGTTCGGCACCGACGCCACGCTGATCGACCCGGCCGCCGCGTACGGGGCGGTGCTCGCCGCCGACCTGTCACCCGAGCTGGCCGAGCGGGTCGCCTGGCGCAACGCCGCCGAGCTGTTCCGCCTCGACCTGCCGTGACCGTCCGGCAGCTCGGGCGGTCGACGCCGCCGCTCAGCTCGCCCCGGCCTCGCCGGTGGCCGGCGCGGGGGCCTGCTGGATGCGGCGAACGGCGAGCAGCCCGCCGACGCCGGGGATGACGGCGAGCCAGCGGGCGCCCGGGGTGGCGGCCTCGACCAGCCAGGTGCCGGCGATGACGGCGAGGTAGGCGGCGCCGTGCACCGGGCCGCCCAGGGCGGTGATCGCCTCCGTGTGCACGGTGGCCAGGTTGGCCAGCAGGACCACCAGGGAGACCGCCTCGACCGCGGCCACGATCCGCAGGGTACGCACGCCGCTCACACTCCCGTCGTGGAGCCGGGGCGGACGATCATCAGGACGACCACTGTCGCCCAGAGCAGGTTGAACAGCCCGGTGGCCATCGCCAGCCGGCTCGCCGCCGTCCGCCGCCCCGCGCCGGCGCCCGCACCGTCGGGTGCGGACAGCAGGCGCCGCTGGCCGGGCAGGATGGCCAGCGCCAGCAGGGCCGCGGCGACCGCGGTCAGCGCGATCGACGTGACGAGCCAGGCGTCGGTCAGGACGCCCAGTCGCGCGCCGGTGGCGAGGCCGAAGACGGGGACGACCACCCCGACGACCGCGTAGACGCGGCAGGTGCGGTGCAGGAACGCGGCGATCTGGGGTGCCCGGCCGTCCGGTGCCCGGCTGTCGTCCCCGCCGCCGGCGTAACGCGGGAAGAGCGAGGCGGCCACGGTGATCGGTCCGATCGCCAGGATCGCGGCCAGGACGTGCACCGACAGCAGGAGCTTGGTCACCGGTTCCCCTTAAGTTGGCTGTCTACATATTGGCTCCCAATAGATAGCACACCTACGGAAGGAGGGGTAGGCTGCCTACTGATGAAGGACGACGCCGTTCGCGGGCACCTCGACGCGCTGCTGCTGGCCGCGCTCGAACAGGGGCCGCTGCACGGCTACGCGATCATCGCGGCCGTCCGCGAGCGCAGCGGCGGAGCCCTGGAGCTGCGGACGGGCACCATGTATCCGGCGCTGCACCGGCTGGAACGGCTCGGCCTGCTGCGCAGCGACTGGCAGGCGGTCGGCGAGCGGCGCCGCCGCTGCTACGAGCTGACCGACGCCGGGCGGCGGGCCCTGGTCGACAAGCGCACCGCCTGGCGCGAACTCACCTGCGCGATCGGTGCCGTGCTGGACCCTTCGCCGGCGCCGGGGCCGGCCACGTGACGGCCCGCGACCCCGCCGGGCCCGGCCACGACCCGATCGAGGAGCACCTCGCGGCCCTGGCGGTCGCCCTGCACGGCCCGGCCCGGGTCAAGGCCCGGATGCTGACGGAGGCACGCGACGGCCTCGCCGACGCCGCGGCGGCACTCGCCGGTGGTGCGACCCCCGATGACCACGCCGCCCGCCAGGCGGTGCGCGACTTCGGCAGTGTCGACGAGGTCGCGCCCGCCTTCCAGCGGGAACTCACCGTCGCCCAGGCCCGGCACACCGCCCGTGCGGTCGTCCTCGCCGTTCCCTTCCTGTTGGCCTGCTGGGCGCTGGTGACGGTCGTCGGCGGCGACCAGGGCCGGCACGCGCCCCGGGTCGCCCAGACGCTGGCCGCCCATCTGGGTGGCGTGGCCGCCGCGGCGGCCCTGCTGGCCGGGGCCGCGCTGGCCGTCACCGGGGCCCTGGCCCGCCGGTTGCCCACCCCGCACCGGCTGCCGCTGATGGTCGCCTGGGCCGGCACCACCGCCACCGCCGCGCTCGCCACCAGCGCCCTCACCCTGGCCGTCGCGGCGACGCTGGCCGGGAGCTGGCCGCTCGGCGCGCTCATCGCCGTGCTCGCCCTCGCCGTGCACGCCCGGATCGCGGCCTCGGCCCGGGCCTGCCGCCGGTGCGCCCGTGCCCCGCTCGTCGCCACCGGCGAGGGCTGAGGTCGGTGGCCACGGCGGCCCTGAGACCCGAGGCGCCTACCGGCGCCGGGCCGGCTGAGGGGCGGAGAGCCGGCCCGGGGGGTGAGCCGGCCGAGCCAGCCCGCCGGCCGGCTCACGGCACCGGCTGTGGCGGGGTCGGGCCCACGTAGCGCGAGTCCGGCCGGATGATCTTCGAGTCCGCGGCCTGTTCCAGCACGTTCGCGCACCACCCGATGACCCGGCTGGTGGCGAACGTCGGGGTGAACATCTGACGGGGCAGCCCGCACAGGTGCATGACCACGCCCGCGTAGTACTCGACGTTGGTGTGCAGCTCGCGGCCGGGCTTCAGCTCCGCCAGCAGCGACAGCACCCGCTCCTCCACGGCCACCGCGAGGTCCACCAGCTCACCGCCGAGGCTCTGGGCGATCCCCTTGAGCATCCGGGACCGCGGGTCCTCGGTCCGGTAGATCGGGTGCCCGAACCCCATGATCCGCTCGCCGGTCCGGATCCGGGAGCGCAGCCAGGCGTCGGCCCGGTCGATCGAGCCGATGGCGTCGAGGGTGTCGAGGGCCCGGCTGGGAGCGCCGCCGTGCAGCGGGCCGGACAGCGCCCCCAGGGCCGCGCCGACGCAGGCGTAGATGTCGGCGCCGGTCGAGGCGACGACCCGGGCGGTGAAGGTCGAGGCGTTGAAGCCGTGGTCGACGGTCGCGATCAGGTAGCGCTCGATCGCCCGGGCGTGGAGTTCGGAGGGCTCCTCGCCGCTGATCATGTACAGGTAGTTCGCCGCGTGCGGCAGGTCGTCGCGCGGCGCGATCGGCTCCAGCCCGGCGCCCAGCCGGAACAGCGCGGCCAACAGGCTGGGGGTGAGGGCGCAGAGCGCCATCGCCTGGGCGCGGCGTTCCGCGGGCGGGGTGTCGTAGAGCGGGCGGGCTCCGCCGGCGAGGCCGGCGACGGCCAGCGCGGCGCGCAGCCCGCTCATCGGGTCCTGCGCCGCCGAGGCGGCGGCGATGCCGGGCAGGGCGGCGGCGACCGCGGGCGGGATGTGGCGCAGCGGCGCGATCTCCTCGTGCAGCGCCTTGGGCTCGGTGGGGAGGGAACCGTCGACGAGCAGCGCCCAGACGTCCTCCAGGGTGCGGCGCTCGGCCAGGTCGATGGCCGAGTACTGGCGGTAGTGGTAGAAGCCCTCGTGGCCGCGGACGTGGCCGATGGTGGTGTCGGTGACCACGACGCCGGCGAGCCCGCGCGGAACGGTGATGGTGTCAGCCATGCCGGCAGCCTCGCGTCGGCGAACCGGGCCAGTCAACATTGATTCAGTCAATGTGAGAGCATGGCCACATGCCCGGGGAACCCCTGCTGACCACCGCCGAGGTGGCGCACCGCCTGCGCATCAAGCCGGAGACGGTCTACGCGTACGTCAGCCGGGGTTTGCTTGACCGGGTCAAGGTTCCCGGCGAGCGGCTGAGCCGGTTCCGGCTGGCCGACGTCGAGCGGCTGGCCGCCCGTACGCAGGCCACCCGGCCGGAACGCGACGCCGCCCCGGCGATGCGCACCGCCACCACGTTGATCGCCTACGGGCGGCTGCATTACCGGGGGCTGGACGCTGCCGCCCTCGCGCCGACGACGCCGTTCGAGGAGGTCGCGCACTGGCTCTGGACGGGGGAGCGGCGGCACGCCGCCTTCACCGCGTCCCCGGAGACCCTGGAGCGGGCGAGGCGGGCCAGCGCGCACCTGCCCGCCCGGGCCCGGGTCTTCGACCGGCTGCCGGTGATCGTCGCCGTCGCCGCCGCGATGGACCCGCTGCGCTTCGACCTGGCGCCGGCCACGGTCACCGAGCTCGCGCCCGGACTGCTGTCCACCATGGTCGACGCCCTGCCCCCGGTCGGCGAGGCGCCACCGGACGACGGCCTGGCGGCCCGCCTGTGGTCCCGGTTGACCGGCACGCCGGCGTACCCGGACGGCGTCCGGGCGCTCAACGCCGCACTCGTCCTGCTCGCCGACCACGACCTGGCCGCCTCGACCATCGCGGTCCGGGTCGCGGCGTCGACCCGGGCGAACCCCTACGCCGCGGTGCTCGCCGGCCTCGGCGCGTTGGACGGGCCGATGCACGGAGCCGTCGGCAGCCGGGTCTACCGGATGATCGAGGCGGCGCTGCGGGACGGGGCGCCGGCCTCGATCGCCGAGTGGCTGCGCACCGGCGCGCTGCCCGGGTTCGGGCATTCGCTGTACCCGGACGGCGACCCGCGCGGAGCCGCCCTGCTCGATCTCGTCGCGGAGCTGCCGACCGGGGGCGAGCTGCGGCGGGCCGTCGACGACCTGATCGCCACGGCGGCGCGGCGGGGCGCCCTGCCCAACGTCGACTTCGCCGTGGCCGCGTTGGCGCACGCGACCGGCATGGGCCCGGGCGCCGCGGAGGTGATCTTCGCGGTCGCCCGGACGGCGGGCTGGATCGCCCACGTCGTCGAGGAGTACGCCCAGCCGAGCAACCGGTTCCGGTGGAGCAGTGGCTACACCGGGCCGCCCCCGGCGTCGGGGTGAACCGCGGGTGGTGGCCACAGCTTCCGGGACGCGGGCGGGGTCGCCTCGCGCCTTTGCCGCCGGACGAGGGCAGGGCGGACGGACCGGCGGGCTCGTCGTACGTCGGGAGTGCGAACCCCCGACGCACGACGAGGCCCGGTCGGCGCTCCGCCTGCCGGGCTACCTCCTGGGCAGCGGGAAGCGGGCCAGGTCCATGCCGAGCATGCCCCAGGTCGCCTTGCCGTCGGGGGTGAAGTTGAACGCCGGGTTGTTGTACCAGCCCCGCGGCACGTTGTCGTAGAGCGTGGTCACCTCGCCGCCCGGGACGGTCGGCAGCTCGCAGATGTCGTTGGTCCAGTGCACCCAGGAGAAGACCCGACCGTCGACCCCGTTGAACTGGCCGTACCCGCCGAGGTCCCCCTCCATCACGATGGTGCGGGTGCTCAGGTCGTAGGCGAACCAGGCGCCACGCGGGCGGCGGCCCATCGCGTAGAGCAGGTTGCCGACCACGTACAAACTCTCGTACGACTGCCAGTCCGGCTTGATCTCCTCGCGCCAGAGCAGCTTGCGGGTGACGATGTCGACGGCCGCCACCTGCGCGGTCCGGCGGACCGGGCCGCTGGTGCCCTCGCCGTAGGTGTCGCCCGCGATGTACGCCGTGGTGCCCTGCACCACCACGTCCATCACGCTCTGCTCGGGCAGGAACTCCCGGTGCGAGTCGACGGTGTTGTCGGACAGGTCGATGAAGGTCAGCGCGCCGGTGTGCTTGGTGGTCTGCGGGCTGGACGCGACGATCAGCTGGTTGCGCGGCCGGTCGACGTGGATCCGCTTGGTGCGCAGCTGCTCGTTGCCGAGCAGTCCCAGCACGGTGACGGCGAAGCTGTCCGGGTCGATCGCCACGATCTGGGTGCTCGGGTAGAGGCCGGCGTACACCGTGCCGGCCTTCCCCTCGGCCATCGCCTTGACCTCGCCGTTGACGTCGAAGCGCTGGCTGGTGCCGGCCTCCGGGCGGTGCACCGTCATCGCGTAGTGGCCACCGACCCAGACGGTGTTGCGGGTGTGCCGCATCATCGACTGGATGGTCTCCGGGTAGCCGAAGCCGCGGGTGGCGGTCTGCCACACGGTGGCCGCGCCGTTCGGCGTCGCCCGCCACACGTGCCCGAGGCCGCTCACGCCGAGCAGGGCGCCGCCGGGCAGCGGGGCGAGCAGCTGGTTCTCCACGTCGGCGAGCGGCTTGCCCACCTTCACCAGGCCGTCCGCGGTCACCTCGTACAGGTTGGTGGTGAGCCGGGTCAGCGCGTACACCTTGCCGTCCCCGCCGACGGTCAGCTGGTCGATGTAGCGGTCCTCGGCCGGGATGTCCCGGGAGACCCGGTCGGAGCCGTCGCGGCGGAACGAGATCAGCTGCCGGCCGCTGGCCACGTAGATGACGCCGTCGGAGACCACCAGGTCGAGGATGCCGACCGGCGAGGCGCTGAGGTGCGCGGTCAGGTCGGTCGGGGCGCCGCCGGCCTTCGGCCACACCAGCAGGGTGCCGGGCGCCGCCGAGCCGCCGTAGACGTACTCGTCGTCGACCGCCACGGCCGCCGCGTACTGGGAGGTCGAGATGCGGCCGTACGTCTCGACGGTCGCGTCGGCCAGCCGGACCCGCTTGACCGTGCAGTCGGGGTACGTGCCGAGGTAGAGGTGCTCGCCGTGCACGACCATGTCGTAGTACCAGGTGGTGCTGCCCCCGGCCCGCGCCCAGGCCACCAGCTCCTTGGTCTGCGGGTCGAACCGGTGGACGTACGCGCTGCCGGCCGGGCCGATGTAGACGTACCGGCCGTCGGCGGCGAGCTTCTGGCCACCGTTGCTCGCGATGGGCAGGTCGTCGATGCTGCGCATCTCGCCGGTGTTGACGTCGAACTCGCCCAGCCGCATCTTCCCCTCCGGCGTGTTGAACCGGGAGGTGATGAAGACGCTGTCGCCGATGACGGCGGCGCCGCGGACGGCGGCGGTCAGGGACGCCGGACCGAAACTGGTCGGGGTGAGCTGCTCGTCGTCCTGCGCGAACGCCGGGGTGGCGAGCGATCCGTGGCCCACCGCCAGGGCAGCGCCGGTGAGGCAGCTACCGGCGAGGAGTGATCGACGGCTGAGGGGCATCCTTGTCTCCGTTCGTCCGCGTCATTACGGCCCGGACCTTAATGATTGTCGAAGTGGACCGTCAAGGGTCGGCGGCGACTCCCCGGTGGCTGCGTCGGCCCGGCCCGGCCGGCAGGGCACGCGGCCGGTTGCCAGGAGCCCGATCGCCGTATTACGGTCCAGCCCCAATGCGGAAACTCGGAGGGGTCATGCGGCACCCTGACACGGCCGGCCCGGACGCGACATGATCGTCACGGTCACGCTGAACCCCGCCCTGGACATCACGCACACCGTCGCGTCGCTGGTGCCGCACCGCAGCCACCGGGTCAGCGACGTCGCCGCCCAGGCCGGCGGCAAGGGCGTCAACGTCGCCCGCGTCCTGCACACGCTGGGGCTGCCCACCGTCGCCGTGGCGTTCCGCGGCGGCCTCACCGGCGCGGCCGTCGCCGCCGACCTCGACCGGCACGGCATCGCCCACCGGCTGGTCGACACCGCGGGGGAGAGCCGGCGCACGTTCACCGTCGTCGACCGGGGCAGCGGCGACGCCACCGTCTTCAACGAGGCCGGCCCGGCGGTGTCCGACGCGGAGTGGCGGGCACTCCGCGGGCAGGTGCGCCGGCTGCTCGCCGGGGCGTCGGTGCTGGTCCTCTCCGGCAGCCTGCCGCCGGGGCTGCCCGACACCGCGTACGCCGAGCTGGCCGGCGCCGCCGCGCGGGCCGGCGTACCGGTGATCCTGGACGCGGCCGGGCCGCCGCTGCGCGCCGGCCTCGCGGCGGGCCCGGACGTGGTCAAGCCGAACGCCACCGAACTCGCGGAGGCCACCGGCCTGCCCGACCCGCTCGCCGCCGCCGAGGCGCTCCGCGCGGCGGGGGCGCGGGCGGTGGTGGCGTCGCTGGGGCCGGCCGGTCTGCTCGCCGTCACCCCCGACGGCACCTTCCGCGCCGAGCCGCCGGCGCCCCTGGCCGGGAACCCGACCGGCGCCGGCGACTCGGTCGTCGCCGCGATCGCGGCCGGCATCCACACCGGAACGTCGTGGCCGCACCGGCTGGCGGAGGCGGTGGCGCTCTCCGCCGCCACGGTGAGGGCGCCCCGCGCCGGCCAGTTCGACGCCGACACCTACCACCGGCTCGCCCCCCGGCCGGCCGGGACCCGCACGCCGACGCCGCACACCACCTGAACACCCCGGAGTCCGCCATGCCCCTGACCGCCACCGCCGACCTCGTCGCGCGGGCCGCCCGCGCCGGCCGCGCGGCTGCCGCCTTCAACGTCATCACCCTCGAACACGCCGAGGCCGTGGTGGACGCGGCCGAGCGGGTCGGCGCCCCGGCCATCCTTCAGATCAGCGAGAACGCGGTGAGGTACCACGGTGGCCGGGTGCTGCCGATCGCCCGGGCCGCCGTGGAGGTGGCCCGGGCCGCCGCCGTCGACGTCGCCCTGCACCTGGACCACGTGCGCGACGAGGCGCTGCTGCGCCAGGCCGCCGACGCCGGGGTGAGTTCGGTGATGTACGACGCGGCCGGGCTGCCCTACGCGGCCAACGTCGAGGCGACCCGGCGGGCCGCCGACTGGGCCCACGGGCACGGGCTCTGGATCGAGGCAGAGCTGGGCTGGATCGGCGGCAAGGACGGCGAGGCGCCGTTGGACGCCCACGCGCCCGGCGCCCGTACCGACCCGGACCAGGCGGCGGCGTACGTGGCGGCGACCCGGGTGGACGCGCTGGCCGTGGCGGTCGGCAGCCGGCACGCGATGACCACCCGGACGGCCACCCTCGACCACGCGCTGATCGCCAAGCTCCGGGACGCGGTCGACGTGCCGCTGGTGCTGCACGGCTCGTCGGGCGTCTCCGACGCCGAACTCGTCCAGGCCGCGACCGGCGGCATCGTGAAGATCAACATCGGCACCGCGCTGAACGTCGCGTTCACCGCGGCGGTCCGGGGCCGCCTCGCCGACGACCCCGGCGGCACCGACCCGCGGGCGTACCTGTCGCTCGGCCGGACCGCGATGGCCCGGACCGTCGAGCACTTCCTCCGGCTGCTCGCCGCCCCCACCGGCTGACCACCGAGCCGGCGGCCCGGGCCGAGCCGGTCAGCCGCGGGAGCGCGGCAGGCAGCACTTCTTGTACTTGCTGCCGGAGCCGCACCAGCAGGCGTCGTTGCGCTCCGGCGGCCAGCCGATCCGCGCCGCCGGGCGGGCCGCCAGCTCGCGCGCGTAACCGGCCCGGACCTCCGGGTCGGCCGGGTCGCCGTCGTGCCGGCCGGCGTAGCCGACCAACCCGTCCACCGATGCGGTGAGCACGTGCAGCCCGGTGCGGCCGGCCCCGGCCAGCCGCACCAACTCCTTCTCCAGGCGGGCCCGGTGCGCGTCCCAGTCCGGCCCGTACGCCTCGGTCAGCGCCGCCTGCTCGGCGAGCAGCCGGTCGAACTCGGCCCGGGGCCAGAAGAGCAGGTCGGGCTCGGCCGCCTGCCGCTGCTGGGCCCGGCGGACCAGTCGGGCCTCCAGCCGGTCGGCGAGGTCGTCGTTGCGGTCGTGCGGCAGGTTGAGGTCGCGGCGCACCCGGTGCCGCTGTTGCAGCAGGAAGAACAGCACGCCGGGCGCCTCCGGCGGGCCGACCTCCAGCGCCGCTCCGGCGGCGGCAGCGGTCGAGCCGGCCGGTTCGGCGGTGGTGGCGCGCTCGCCGAGCAGGGTGTCGACCGCTGCGCTCAGCCACTCCTCGGCCAGCCCGGTGCGGCCGCCGGCGTCCAACGCCGCGCTGAGGTACGCGGGCGCGTCCGGCTGCTCGGTCAGCAGCGGGCGCAGCGCGGTGAGGTCCGCCATCGCCTCGTCCTCCCGGCCACCGGCCCGGAACAGGATCCGGGCCCGCAGCGCGCGGGCGGCGCCGGCCCGCGGGTCGTCCCCGGACGGGTACGCCGCCACGGCCCGCTCGGCGTACCGGAGTGCGGCGTCCAGCCGCGCCCGGACCTCGGCGATCTCGGCGGCCAGGGTCAACGCGTCCCCGGCGTCCGCCGGCTCCGCCAGCCGGCCCTGCTCCACCGCCTCGGCCAGCTCGGCGGCGACGCCGAGCGGGTTGGCCGTCCCGAGCGCCGAGCGGCGCAGTTCGGCGAGGTCGGCGCTGGTGATCACGTCTGTCGTCGGCACGATCTCACGGTACGTCGGGGTCCCCCCGGTGCACTCGCGGATCACCTGTTACGCCGATCTCACACCCTCCACCGTGTCGGGTGGGGGTGTCGACACCTCGGCCGCTGCTGGTGACCCGCGCCGCGCCCGGGTCGGGGCGGCACCACCGGTGGGGGAGAATGACGGCATGCCGAGCAGTCTCAGCGCCATCGTCATCGACGCCGTCCGACCACGTCTGATCGCCGACTTCTGGTGCTCGGTGCTCGGCTGGCAGGTCGTCGACGAGGACCCCGAGGTGATCACCATCGCGGCCGCCCCCCGTTCCTGGCCGATGATCGACGTGGTGGCGGTGCCCGAGGGCAAGGCGATCAAGAACCGGCTGCATCTCGACCTGCGTGCCGACGGTGTGTCCACGGCGGAGGAGCTGGACCGGTTGCTCGCCCTCGGTGCCCGACGCGCCGACGTGGGGCAGCCCCCCGACGTCAGCTGGGTCGTGCTCGCCGACCCGGAAGGCAACGAGTTCTGCCTGCTGTCCCGTACCGTCCAGGAACTCCAGCGCGGTTAGTCCAGGGTGCCGGCGATCGCCATCGCCTCGGCCTTGGTGACCTCGCCCTCCAGCCGGTAGGTCACGCCGGCCTCCTGCCAGATCAACGTCGAGCCGGCGAGCCGCGCGGTCTCCACCCGGACCGTGCCGGTGCGGTCCACGTACGCCACGGCGTGCGGGCCGCCGACCCAGACGGCGAAGTCCCCGTCGAGCTGCACCCACTCCGCGCCGGACCCGCTCGTCTGCTTCTGGAACACCGGGTCGAGCCCGCCGTCGAAGGCGTCGAGGCGCAGCGCGCCGCCGCGGTAGAGCAGCGTGGCGACCCGGTGGCCGCCGATGCCGTCCGGGTCGGCGACCAGCACCTGCTCGGGCGGGCCGAGCGCGGTCGGCACGCGGATCGGGAAGCGCACCGCCCGCTGCGCCTCGACCAGGGAGGCGGGCCGCTGCGACGGCATCGCCGACGGCGTGCCGGTGGGCAGGGCCGGCCCCGACGACGTGTCGACGGTGATGCCGGCGAAGCGCAACAGCCCCGCCACGGCGTCGGCGACGGCGGCCCGCCCCGGTGGCAGCAGGGCGACGAGCAGCGCGACGAGCACCGCGGCGAGGTGCAGCCGCCAGCGGCGCCAGCGGATCCGCCGGGGCGCGGGTGAGGCGGTGAGCCGGGCGCGTACCCGGGCGGCGACGTCGGGCGGCTCGGGTGTGCGCAGCGAGGTGGACAGCGCCCGCAGCTCCCGTTCGAGGTCATCCACCGCGGACCTCCGCACCGTCGAGCAGGGCGCGGAGCTTCACCAGCGCCCGGGAGGTGCGTGACTTGACAGTGCCCCGGGGCCAGCCCAGCATGGTCACGGTCTCCTCCTCGTTGAGGTCGAGGAAGAACCGGCAGACGATCACCTCGCGGTCCTTCTCCGGCAGCCGGCGCAGCGCGTCGACCAGCGCGGCACGGCGTTCCGCCGCGAGCACGGCGCCCACCGCGACATCCTCGCCGGCCTCCGGCTCCCGGTTCGCCGCGGCCCGCAGCACCAGCCCGTCCCGCCGGCCCCGCGACCGGTGCAGGTTGCGGGTCTCGTTCGCCACGATGGCCAGCAGCCAGGAGCGGAACGACGCCTCCCCCCGGTAGCGGGAGAGCTTGCGGTATCCCTTCACGAACGCCTCCTGGATGACGTCCTCCGCGTCCGAGCCCGCGCCGAGCAGCACCGCCGTCCGGTGCGCGGACGCGGTGTGCCGGGCGACCAGGAGTTCGTACGCCTCCAGGTCACCGGCGCGGGCGCGGGTGACGAACTCGTCGTCGTCCAGGGCAACCTCCGGGGGACTGACCTCATGACACCGCGTACGCCGCCGAGGTTCCACCCGCCGGCCGGAACCTCGGCGGACACGGCGGTGTCACCCAGACATGATGGCCACGACGACGTTTCCGCGGCGTACCCTGCTGACCGCGCTCGCCGGGGCCGGCGCCGCCGCGCTGGTCGGCTGCGATCCCACCGGCGGGGCCACGGCACCGGCCGCCGCGATCCCCGACCCGCTGCTCGTCGAACTCGCCGGCGGCCTCGGCGTCCTGCGCGGCGCGGAGCGGCGCACGCTCCCGCACGCCGTCGCCAACGCGGACGGGCGGACGGTCTACGCGGCGGCGCCCCAGGGTGCCGACACCGCCTTCTGGCGGGCCGACACCGCCACCGGCCGCACGTCGCCCCGGGTCGTCCTGCCGGGACGGTGGGTGCCGCAGGCCGTCGCCGCCCACGGTACGGCGGTGGCCCTCACCTCGGAGCAGGTGCGCGTCACCGCCGGCCGTCCGGTCGGGCGGGACGTCACGCCGGTGCTGATCGCCGACGGCGGCGGGGTCCGGCAGCGGCTCGACCTGCGCGGCAACTTCGTACCCGAGGCGTTCACCGGGGACCTCACCGGGCTGTTCGTCCTCGAGTGGCTGCCGGCGGCGGCGCCGGACCGCTACCGGGTCCGGGTGGTCGACCTCGCCACCGGCGCGCCCGGTCCGCTCGCCACCCGCGCCAAGACACCGGTGCCGCCGGGCGCCGAGGAGGAGATGCGCGGCGACGGGCGCCAGGCCGTGCTCGCCCCGGACCGCCGCACCCTCTACACGCTCTACACCCACCAGCCCGGCCACCGGCACACCCGGGACCTGGTCAGCGGCCGGCCGGGCAACGCGCACGCGTTCGTCCACACGCTGAACCTCGTGGAGCGGTGGGCGTACTGCGTCGACCTGCCGCACCCGTTCGGGGAGGGCCCGGCGAGCGGTCACGGCATGGCGATCACGCCGGACGGGCGTCGACTCTACGTCGCCGACGTCGCCTCGGGCGGCGTCGCGGAGATCTCCACCGAGGAGCTGACGGTACGCCGGACGGCCACCCTGGCGACGGCCACCGGCGCGGCCCACGTCGCCGCCGACGGTGACCGCCTCTTCATCGGCGCCGGCACGACGGTACGTACCGTGGACCTGGCCGGTCTCGGGCAGGCCGCGCAGTGGCGGGTCCGCGAGCCGGTCGCCGGCCTGCTGCTGAACCCCGGCGGCGAGCGCCTGCACGTGGGCCAGACCGGCGCGGTGAGCTGGTACGACCCCGCCACCGGCCGGGAACTCGGCCGTGCCGCCGTGCCTGGCCTGGTGGCGCTGCACAGCCTGGCCGGGCGCGTCTGACGATCGGGTTACCGGGCCCGCGCGAGGTAGACGACGTCCGGCTCGCCGCGCGGCACCGGGACGCGGTGGGTGTCCACCGGGCCGACGTGCTCGGCCAGCCGTCGCGCGTACCCGGGGGAGTGCGCCGCGCTCCAGACCGCCAGCACGCCGCCGGGGCGCAGCCGGGACCGGAGCAGCGCGGCGCCGTCGACCCCGTAGAGGTCGGCGTTGCCGTCGAAGACCGTCCAGTCCGGACCGTTGTCCACGTCCAGGCAGATCGCGTCGAAGCGCTGGTCGGTCCCGCGCAGCCAGGACACGATGTCGGCGGTCACCACCCGCACCCTGGGGTCGTCCAGGGCGTGCTCGCTGAACCGGGACAGGTGGCTGCGGTGCCAGGCGACCAGCGCCGGCTCGATCTCCACGACGGTGATCTCCGCGACCCGCGCCGAGCGGGCCGCCTCCGCCAGCGAGAAGCCCACCCCGAGCCCGCCGATGAGCAGCCGCGGGTGCCCGGGTACCGCCGCCAGCGCCGCCTGGACCAGCAGCCGCTCGGACCGCCCGGCCCGGGTGTCCATCAGGAACACCCCGTTGCTGATCACCTCGTAGTGCCCCGCGTCGGTGCGCAGCACCAGTTCCCCGCGTTCGGTGACCCGGCGCTCGACGGTGACGGCCACGCTCTCCACCCCGCCAACCTATGCCAGGGCGCCCCCGCCGTCCGCCGCATTTCCGGGGACCGGCGGGGCGTCAGCCCAGCTTGGGCACGGCGCGGGCGATGATCGCGGCGAAGTCGACGCCGCTGGGCAGGGTGCCGAACGCCTGACCGTGGTCGCCGCCGAGCCGGGAGGCGCAGAAGGCGTCGGCGACGGCCGGGTGCCCGTGCCGCACCAGCAGCGAGCCCTGCAACACCAGCGCCAGCCGCTCGACCACCCGGCGGGCCCGCAGTTCCAGGTCACCGGTGTCGGACAGGTCGGCCCGCACCTGGCGTACCGCGGCGTCGAGCCGGGCGTCGGCGCCGGCGGCGGCACTCACCTCGGCCTGGAACGCCGCCATGACCTGGGGCTCCCGGCCGAGCGCGCGCAGCACGTCCAACGCGGCGACGTTGCCGGAGCCCTCCCAGATGGAGTTCAGCGGGGACTCCCGGAACAGCCGCGGCATGCCGGACTCCTCGACGTAGCCGTTGCCGCCCAGGCATTCCAGCGCCTCCGCGGCGTGCGCCGGCCAGCGCTTGCACACCCAGTACTTGCCGACGGCCAGGGCGAGCCGCTTGAACGCGGTCTCGCCGGCGTCGCCGCGCGCGGAGCGGTCGGTCCCGCCGGCCAGCCGCATCATCAGCACGGTGGCCGCCTCGGACTCGACCGCGAGGTCCGCCAGCACGTTGCGCATCAGCGGCTGGTCGACCAGGTAGCGGCCGAACGCCTGCCGGTGGGTGGCGTGGTGGGCGGCGGTGAGCACACCCTGGCGCATCCCGGCCGCCGCGCCGATGACGCAGTCCAGGCGGGTCAGGTTGACCATGTCGATGATGGTGCGGACGCCGCGGCCCTCGTCGCCGACCCGCCAGGCGACGGCGTGCTCGTACTCGATCTCGGCGGAGGCGTTGGAGCGGTTGCCGAGCTTGTCCTTCAGCCGCATCAGCCGCATCGGGTTGCGGGTGCCGTCGGGCAGGACGCGGGGAACCAGGAAGCAGGTGAGCCCGCCCGGCGCCTGGGCGAGGGTGAGGAAGACGTCGCACATCGGCGCCGAGGTGAACCACTTGTGCCCGAGCAGCCGGTAGCTGCCGTCCGGCTCGGGGCGGGCGGTGGTGCTGTTGGCGCGCACGTCCGACCCGCCCTGCTTCTCCGTCATCGACATGCCGGCCAGCAGGCCCCGCTTGGTCAGTGGCGCGCGCAACCCGAAGTCGTAGCTGGTGGCGGTGAGCAGCGGCTCGTACCGCGCGGCCAACTCCGGCGCGTGACGCAGCGCCGGCACCGCCGCGTAGGTCATCGAGATCGGGCAGCCGTGCCCGGCGTCGGGCCGCCAGGTGTAGAACTTGGCGGCCCGGGCCACGTGCGCGCCCGGCCGGTCGTCCGCCCACGGGGCGGCGTGCAGCCCGTGCGCGACCGCCGTGCGCATCAGCTCGTGCCAGGCGGGGTGGAACTCCACCTCGTCGATCCGGTGGCCGTAGCGGTCGTGGGTGCGCAGCACCGGCGGGTGGTCGTTGGCCAGCCGCCCGTACTCGATCGCCGCCTCGCCGCCGCCGAGGCGGCCGAGTTCGTGCAGCTCGGCGGCGGCCCACCCGGCGCCCTCCCGCTGGAGCCCGTCGAGCAGGGCCGGGTCGTCCGCCGCGTCGTAGCCGACCAGCGGGGGAACCTGGTTGATGACCTCGTGCGTCGTCACGGCGACACTCCCAACGCGCGGTGGATGAACGTGATGAGACCGGGGATGGTGCCGGGGCCGGCGACCCCGGTGGCGAGCGGGCCGACCATGGCCTCGGCCAGGGCGCCGACCAGCGCGGTAGCGGTCAGCTCCGGGTCCTGCGGCGGCAGTTCGCCGCCGGCCACGCCCGCCGCCACGTAGCCGGCGATCAGGTCGGCGTACGCGCGGCGGAAGACCAGCCGCTCGGCGTCGACCGCCGGGTCGACCGGCTCGGCGAGCAGCGCGTACGCCAACCGCGGGGACTTCAGCGCGCGGCCGGCGAACGTCTCGACGACGGCGGACACCTGCGCGGCGGCGGTGCGCTCCAGCGCCGCGGCGCGGGCGACGGCGTCCACCTCACGCCGCGAGGCGGTGCGGAACACCTCGGCGAACAGGTCGGCCTTGGTGGGGAAGTGGCGGTAGACGGTGCCGGTGGCCACGCCCGCCCGCTCGGCGACCGTGGCGACCGAGCAGCCGGCGTATCCGGCCCCGGCCATGATCTCCAGCGCGGCGGTGATGATCCGCTGGCGCGAGGCGCTCAGCCGGGCCTTCACCCGCTCGGTGCTCCGGTACACCACGCAAGGATTGAACCACCGTTCACTCCTTGCGGACAAGGGCCGGGACCGCCACCCGGTCGGCAGGCCCCGGTCAGCTCGGACGGATCAGGCACATCCCGCCGGGCGCGGGCCGGTCCATGCTGGCCAGGGCGGCGGGCACCTCGGCCAGGCCGATGGTGCGGGTGACCAGCTCGGCGGGGCGCAGCACCCCGTCGGTGACCAGCCGCAGCAGCTCCGGGTAGGCGTGCGCGGGCATGCCGTGGCTGCCCAGCAGCTCCAGCTCGTACGCGATGACCAGCTCCATCGGCAGCGCCGGCCGGCCCTGGGCGACGGGGAGCAGCCCGACCTGCACGTGCCGGCCGCGCCGCCGCAGGCTCTCGATGGAGGCGGCGCAGGTGGCGTGGCTGCCCAGCGCGTCCAGCGACAGGTGGGCCCCGCCGCCGGTCGCCTCCCGGACGGCGGCGGCCACCGCGCCCGGGCCGGACAGCGCACTGCCGTCCAGGCATACCGCCGCCCCGCAGCGGACGGCCAGCTCGAGCGCGCCCGGCGCGACGTCGACCGCCACCACCCGCGCCCCGCACGCCGCCGCGATCATCACCGCGGAGAGCCCCACCCCGCCGCAGCCGTGTACCGCCACCCACTCGCCGGCGGCGACCCGCCCCTGGCTCACCACCGCCCGGAACGCCGTGGCGAACCGGCAGCCGAGCGCCGCCGCGGCCGGGTAGTCCAGCTCGTCCGGGAGGCGGACCAGGTTGACCTCGGCGTCGTGCACCGCCACGTACTGGGCGAACGAGCCCCAGTGGGTGAAGCCCGGCTGCGTCTGCCGTTCGCAGACCTGCTGGTCACCCGCCAGACAGGCCGGGCACCGGCCACAGGCGCAGACGAACGGCGCGGTCACCCGGTCGCCGGCCCGCCAGCCGCGGACGCCCGCGCCGACCGCCGCGACCACCCCGGCGAACTCGTGACCGGGGACGTGCGGCGGCCGGATGTCGGGGTCGTGTCCCTGCCAGCCGTGCCAGTCGCTGCGGCACAGCCCGGTCGCCTCGACCCGGATGACCGCGCCACCGGGCGGCGCCACCGGATCGGGGACGTCGCGGACCTCGGGCCGGGCACCGAACTCGTCGAAGATCACCGCACGCATGGGCGGCATCCTCACATGCCGGGGACCGTCGGCCTCGGCAGCCCCCGACCCGTCCCGACCGGGCGTCCTACCGTTCGCGGGCTCCCCGGCGTGCGGCCCGGCGCCACCACGGGATCGCCAGGACCAGGACGGCGAACGCCAGCGCGGCGCCGAGGCCGAGCCCGGCGGGCCACGACAGCGACGAGGACTCCCCGTTCTGCCGCTCGCCCTTCACCGGGACCACGGGCTGGTCGTACGTCTTCTCCTCCGGGCCGACCAGCTCGCCGACGGACGCGCCGTCGGGAAGATCGAAACCCCAGTTGAGCAGCGCGGACGCCTCGCCGAGGCTGCCCAGCGGGGCGGTCTCCGCGCCGAGCAGGGTCACCGCGAGCCGCCGGCCGTCACGCTCGGCCACACCGACGTACGTCTGCCGGGCCAGGTCGGTGAAGCCGGTCTTGCCGCCGACCGTGCCCGGGTAGACGCCGAGCAGCGTCCGGTCGTGGACGATCTCGAAGGCCGGGTTGGTCGGCTGCGCCGGAATCAGCGCCCGCGTGGTCGCGATGTACCGGCAGAAGTCCTCCCGGCCGAAGGTCGCGCGGGCGATCAGCGCGAGGTCGTACGCGCTGGTGTACTGCCCGGGTCCGTCGAGCCCCGAGGGCGTCGCGGCGTGCGTCTGGTAGGCCCGCAGCCGGCGCGCCTCCTCGTTCATCGCCCGCACGCCGCCCGGCCGGCCGGCCGCCCCGCCGCCCACCCGCGCCAGGGCGTTGGCCGCGTCGTTGCCCGACCTGAGCAGCAGCCCCAGCCACAGGCTCTCCACCGAGTACCGGCCGCCCGGCACCACCCCCATCAGCGAACTCTCCGGATCGAGGTCGCGCAGGTCGGCCCGGGTCACCTCGACCATCAGGGTGGGGTCGAGGCGGGGCATCAGGGCTGCCGCCAGCAGCAGCTTCTGCACACTGGCCGGAGTGCGGTGCTCGTGCGGGGCGCAGCCACCCAGCACCGCGCCGCTGTCCAGGTCGGCGACCAGCCAGGAGGTGGCGGTCACCGCCGGTGCCTTCGGCGCACCCGGTGGAACGGCCAGCCCCGCCGTGGCCAGCGCCGGCCCGCCGACGGCCCGGTGGGCGGGATCGACCGGTGGCGGCGACGGCGCGGCGGGCGGCGGTACCGGCGGCTTCACCGCGGGACACGGCACGTGCGGCGCGGCGGCGGCCCGGGCCGGCGGCGCGACCGCGACCACGGGCAGGACCAGGATGGCGCCGAGCGCCGCTGCGGTGACCGAAGAGGTGCTCACGATCCCGAACGTAATCGTCGGCACGCTCGCCGAACTCCGTTTCCGCAAAGCCCGGCGGTGGCGCCCGGCGTCACCGGGACTGGTGCGGGATGCGGAATGTGGAATCGGCACCGGCGCCCGCATTGTCCGGACCGAGTCGCACCAGGCGCCGAAGGGCCGGTACCAGGCCGTCGAGGTCTGATTCGCGCAGCCTGCGAATCTCTGCGGCGTAGCGGAGCGCCTTGTCGAGTTCCGCGCCCGCCACCTGGCTGAGTTCCCCGTGCACATGCGCGTTCGCCGCACCGACCAGCCGATTCACGCGATTGGGATGGTCGGCGGGGGTCAGGCTCAGTGCTGTCTCGAACGCCGTGATGGCCTCGGCGAGATCCTCCGGGTGTCCGGTGGGGCGGCGTCGCCACCGTCGGTGCAGCCAGTGCGCCAGGAGCGTGGTGGAGGCGGCGCGGTCCTGCAGGTCGTCGCGGGCGACCAGTTCGGTCTGCACCTCGAGGAGCCGGTCCAGGTCGCCGTCCTGTTCCGCGTCGGTGTCCACGCGTGCGGCCAACGCGTTGGCCAGGCCCGCCAGGCGACCGGTCCGGTTCGGGTGGTCGGCGGGCGTCGCCGCCAGCGACGTTTCGAGGGCATGTATCGCCTCGTGCAGGTAGACCCGGGTTCGCCCGCTCCGTGGCTCGCTGCGCCGGTGGAGCCAGTGCCCCAGGACGGCCCAGGAGGCCGCTCGGTCCTCCACGTCGTCCCGGTCGACCAGCTCGGTCTGCACCTGGAGCAGCCGGTCGAGGTCGCCGTCCTGCTCGGCGTCGGTGTCGATCCGCCCGGCGAGGGCGTTGGCCAGCGCGGTCAGGCGGCCGGTCCGTTTCGGGTGCTCGGCGGGGGTCAGGCGCAGCGAGTTCTCGAAGGCGCTGACCGCCAGGTCGACGTCGTCCGGGTGCTCGGCCGAGTTCCGTTGCCAGCGGCGGTGGAGCCAGTGGGCGAGGATGGCCCACGAGGTGGCCGGGTCCTCCACGTCGTCGCGGGCGGTCAGTTCGCTCTGCGCCTGGATCAGCCGGTCGAGGTCGCCGTCCTGTTCGGCGTCGGTGTCGGCTCGGCTGGCGAGGGCGTTGACCAGGCCGGTGAGGCGGCCGCTCCGCTTCGGATGGTCGTCCGGGAGCGGGCGCAGTGCCGCTTCGTAGGCGGTGATGGCGGCGGTGAGGTCCTCCGGGTGCTCCCCGGGCTGGCGGCGCCACCGCCGGAAGAGCCAGTGGGCGAACACGGCCGTGGACGCCGCGGGGTCCTGGAGATCGTCCCGGGTGACCAGTTCGCCCTGCGCTTGGAGGAGCCGGTCCAGATCGTCGTCCTGTTCCGCGTCGGTGTCGATCCGGCCGGCCAGCGCGTTGGTGAGGCCGACCAGGCAGGGCGCCCGGTTGGGGTGGTCCGGGGAGATCAGGTCCAGTGCCCGGCCGTACGCGGCGACGGCCGCGTCGAGGGCGGCGGACTGATCGACGGGCCCTCGTTGCCAGCGCCGGAAGAGCCACTGCCCGGATATCGCCCACGCGGTTCCCGGGTGCGGCACGTCGTCGCGGGTGGTCAGTTCGGTCTGCACCTGGATCAGCCGGTCGAGGTCGCCGTCCTGTTCGGCGTCGGTGTCGATCCGGCTGGCCAGCGCGTTGGCCAGGCCGGTGAGGCGTACGGTCCGCTTCGGATGGTCGGCAGGGGTCAGACGGAGGGAATCCTCGAAGGCCGCGATGGCGTCGGGGAGATCGTCCGGGTGCTCGGCGGGCTTGCGTTGGTATCGGTGGTGCAGCCACTGCCCGAGGATGGCGCGGGAGGTCGGCGGGTCCTTCAGGTCGTCGCGGGTCACCAGTTCGGCCTGCACCTCGACCAGCCGGTCGAGGTCACCGTCCTGCTCGGTGTCGGTGTCGATCCGCCCACCCAGCGCGTTGGCCAGGCCGGTCAGGCGCACCGTCCGCTTCGGATCGTCGGCGGGGGTCAGGCGCAGGGAGTTCTCGAAGGCGGTGATGGCGGCGGTGAGGTCGTCCGGGTGCTCGGTGGCGTCCCGCTGCCACCGACGATAGGACCACTGTCCCGACACGCTCCAGGCGACCGCCCGGTCCGGCACGGTGTCCAGGGCGATCAGTTCGGCCTGTACCTGGAGCAGCCGGTCGAGGTCACCGTCCTGCTCGGTGTCGGTGTCGATCCGGCCGGTCAGCGCGTTGACCAGGCCGGTGAGCTGCCCGGTCCGCTTCGGGTCGTCCCTCGGCGTCAGGCTCAGCGACGTTTCGTAGGCTCGCACAGCCGCGGAGAGATCGTCGGCGTGCGCGTTGGCGTCGCGCCGCCACCGCCGGTAGAGCCAGTGGGCAAGCAGTGCCCAGGACGTCGCCGGCTCCGACAGGTCGTCGCGGCTGACCAGTTCGGTCTGCGCCTGGATCAGCCGGTCGAGGTCGCCATCCTGTTCCGCGTCGGTGTCGATCCGTCCGATCAGCGTGTTGACCAGACCGCTGAGTCGCCCGGTGCGCCGGGGATGGTCGACCGGCGTCGAACCGAGCGACGCCTCGAAGGCCGCGACGGCCGCGGTGAGATCGGTCGGATGCTCCGTGGGAGCGCGCCGCCATCGCCGGTGCAGCCAGTGCGCCAGCACGGCCCGGGAAGCAGCCGGGTCCTCCAGGTCGTCGCGGTCGACCAGTTCGAGCTGTAGCTGGAGCAGCCGGTCCAGGTCGCCGTCCTGCTCCGCGTCGGCGTCGATCCGGTCCACCAACGAGTTGACCAACCCGATCAGGCGGGCCGTGCGGCTCGGATGGTCCACCGGGGTCAAGCCCAACGACTCCTCGTACGCCGCCACGGCCCGGGACAGCAGGCGCGGCTCCCGGGTCCGCTTCCAGGCCGCCCGGTAGTCGGCGGCGAGTTCGCCACGGGGGAGGCCCGGGTCGGGCTCCGGTCGCCAGCCGTCGAGAACGTCGCCGAGCAGCCGCCGGACCTCGCGATCGACGACCGACTCGTGGCGGGGGGCGTTCTCGTTGAGCCAGAGCTTGGCCGCCCGGGTGTCGCCCTGGTCGTGAAGCGTCTCGAACTCGTCGACCTGGGCGGTGCTCAGCTCCTTGATCACCGAGCTGCCGACCGCCAGTTGCAGGATCGGGCGCAGCCGGCTGACCAGGCCGGCGAGCGGCTCTTGCGTTCCGGGCAGGCACACACCCGCCGAGCAGATCTCACTCAACTGCTGAAGGTGGTCCAGCCAGTGCCGCGGTGACGGGTCGGCGGCGAGCCGGCGCCGATCGGACATCAGCTCCAGGCAGCGGTCGACCTGGGAACCGTGGGAGATCTTGCCGATCCCCAGCTCCGCCGCGGCCAGCGCGTGCGGGGCGACGTACGCGAGGGCGTAGCGGCCGGCCATGGCCCAGTTCCGGCGGCCGAGGTCGGACAGCGTCTGCGCGAGCCGGTTGTGGGCGTCCAGGACACCCTCGGGCCCGAGGCCGCCGTCGGAGACCCAGCGCCCGAAGTCGCCGTGGAAGAAGCGCAAGCGCGCGTCGTGCCCGCGCAGGAGCACCGCGCGGGTGTCGGCGAGCAGGCGGTTGAGCGCGTTGCCGTCCAGCCCGAGTACGGCGGCCGCGACGTCGTCGGGCAGCGCGGCGCCGACGTCCTGCGCAGCGGCGACCAGGCCGATCAGCGCGAGGGCCTGCTGCCAACGGCCGTCGACCCGCTCCCGCATCCGGTCCAGCGCGTCGCCGTACACCTCGGTCAGGCTGGCCGGCATGGCGACCGTCTCCGGCGGACCGTCTCCGGCGGCGACGTCGTCCGCGATGCTCCGCGCGGCGTAGAACGCCAGCACCCACACCCCGTCCGCCTGCTCGGCGATCAGCCGGGACAGCCGGGTGCGATGGGTCTCGTCGAGCTCGTGCAGCAGGTTACCCACGTAGCGCTCCAGGTCCTGCCGGTCCGCCTTGCCCGGACTGGCGAGGTCGATCAGGGTGGGCTGCAGCAGCGGGGTGAGGTTGACCGGTACCTCGGGCTGGCTGGCGAGCAGCAGGCGGAGACGGCCGAGGCCCTGGTCGGAGGCCGGGCAGCGGGACACGGCGGCGGCGAGCACCTTGATCACGTCGAGGAAGTCGCGGGCGTTGTCGCGGTACGCCTCGTCCAGCCCGTCGACCACCACGACGACCGGCGCGCCGGCCGGCAGGTTCGCCAGGGCGGGCAGCACGACCTCGCGCAGCTCGCGCACCGGGTCGGTGGTGCCCAGCAGGAGATTCGTCACCTCGATCCCGACGGCCTTACCGCCCGTCACCGACCCGACGCGGACGTCCGCCGAGACGCTCCTGGCCACCGTCGACAGGGCGGGAGCGTCGACCAGCGCCAGGAGCTGGTCGCGAAACGAGGGCCAGGAGAACTCGTCGATGCGGGTGGCCCGTACGTCCCGCAGGATCAGCGCACCGAGTCGAGGGCCGTCCGCCGCCGCCGCGAGACGGACGGTGATGCCGTACAGGAATCGGCTCTTGCCCGTGCCGGGCGGCCCCGAGATGACCAGGACGCGGGCGTTCTTCGCCGCCGGGTTCGTGAGCCAGTCGTCAACCTGGGACTCCAGCCACCGGCGCGGTACGAAGAAGGCGGGATCCGCGAGCAGCGAGGGGTCGGGCCCGATCCCGGACGGCCGCGCATTCGGGCCAGCGGTGGCGGGCCCGCCGGGATGGCCGTTGGATGTCGGGTCGGGCTGGGAAGCCGCGGCCTTGGCGTCAGTCGTCATCGAGCGCCTCACCGTGAGCAGGAGTGTGCCGCCGCTGGTGCTTTCCCGGCCTACCGGATCGTGTCGGCCTCCAGGCCGACGGCCGACCCACCCGGGCCGACCCGCCCCGCCTCGACGTGCCCGCGCGCCCCGCCACTGATGCTCCGGGCCCGCAACCCGGCGAGGTAACCGAGCACCTCGTCGACCGTGGCGGTGCCCACGACGGACCCGTCGGCGGGCACCGCCTCGCCGCGGAAGACGATGCGCTGACCGAGAACCGTTTCGAGAGCCCGCCGCAGCCCGTCGACGTATTCCAGGCTTTCCCGGTCGTCGGGGCTCAGCTCGTCGATTCCCTCGGCGTAGTCGGCGAGCTTCGCCCGCAGCTCGCGAATTGACGAATCGAGGTCCGCGAGCCGGTCGAAGTGGGCGACCGGGTCCTTCAGTTGGCCCTGGAACGCCTCGTCGGGCAGGGCCACCGACACCGGCTCGGTAACCGGAGCCCGGTCGTCGTCGCGGCGTTCGCGTCGTCGCCGCAACAGGTCACCGGCCAGGCCGTAGAGGAATTTCACGCCTTCCGTCAGTGCGACGATTCCGACCGCGGAGAGGGTAAGGGGATCCGGCACGGCGGCACCCTTCGATGGGCGGGCTGAGGTTTTCCCATATTGCCTCACCCGCGATGCCGGCGGATTGGCGACGAGTCGTTCAGTCGCCAATCCGACTCAGCACGTCACGACCTGACGATCGTCGGGCCGCCGCCGCTGCCACGGTCGTCGAGCAGCAGCGGGGCGCGGCCGCGCACCGCGTAGCGGATGTGGGTGACCTGCGGCGTGTGGATGACCCGGAGCTGGGTCAACTCGATCCCCTCCTTCTCGGCCAGGTCGAGGTCCGCGTCGAACAGCCGCAGGCCGGTGCCGAGCACCACCGGTACGACGTGCAGCTCCAACTCGTCGAGCAGGCCAGCCTTGAGCACCTGGCGCACGAGGCTGCCGCCGCCGGCCACGGCGACGTCCCGACCGCCGGCCACCGCCCGCGCCTGCTCGACGGCGCTGGCCACGCCGTCGGTGACGTAGGTGAAGCTGGTGCCACCCTTGCGCTCCAGCCGCGCCCTCGGGCGGTGGGTGACGACGAAGACCGGCGCGCGGAACGGCGGTTCCTCGCCCCACGGCAGCTCACCGCCGTCGGCCATCCGGCGGCCCATCACGTACGCCCCGGCGGCCTCGAACGACTCGGCGACCACGTCGGAGTTCGTGTCCCGCTCGCCGCCGGCGAAGCCCTGCCGTTCGCGCCAGGCCACCGCGTCGGTCACCCAGCGGGTGACCCGGAAGAAGCCGGCGCTCTCGGCGGAGGTCATCCAGTCGCCGTCGCCGGTGTGCCGTGGGCCGGCGTAGAACCCGTCCACCGACACCGACAGCTGGGCGGTCACCTTCGTCATCTCGTCACGTCCTCTCGATCCCCGGCACCCGCTCCGGGCGCCTGTTCGGTGAGGGGTCGGAGCCGACCGTGGCATCCCTACCGCGGCTCGACGTGACGCCGGTCACACCCGCCGAAGGGCCGGGGAGGGCGAACCTGACGGCGCCGGGGCGGTGGTCAGTCCGCCGGCCGGTCGGGGCGGGACACCGCGCCGGTGGTCTCCAGGATCAGGGCGGCGACCAGGTCCGGGTCGTCGCTCATCGGCACGTGCCCGCAGCCGGGCAGGGTCACCACCCGGGCCGCCGGCAGCCCGGCCCGGACCCGCTCCGCCTGGTGGACGCCGAAGATGCGGTCGCAGTCGCCCCAGCCGACCGTCACCGGCACCGCGCTACCGGCCAGCCGGGCGCAGTCGAAGCGGTAGTCGCGGGCGGCCCGGGCCACGGTGCCGAAGCCGACCGCCCGCCGCAGCGCGAGCGCGTCGCCCAGCGCGCGCTCGAAGTCCAGCGACCGCGGCCGGGCCACCAGCGGCGCGAAGCACATCGCCCGCAGGTACGCCGACCGCAGCGCGACCCGCATGACCGGCGTCGGCAGGTACGCGTTGGCCCGCAGCAGCCGGAGGATGGCCAGCGCCCGGCGCCGCTCGGCCGGGGTGAAGAAGCCGGCGGGGGAGAGGGCGGTGGCCGAGGCGACCGCCCCGGCGGCGGCGAGTTCCAGGCTGATCGCCCCACCGAGGCTGTAGCCGGCCACGTGCGGCCGTTCCAGTCCCCACCCGGTGAGCACCGGCAGGATCGCCGCGACGGTGGCGGCCATGTCGGCGGGCATGCCCGCGGCGGGCACCGGGGAGTTCCCGAAGCCGGGCAGGTCGAGCGCGATCACCTCGTGGTGGGCGGCGAGCCGGTCGAACACCGGCTCCCACGCCTGGTGGCGGTGCCCGATGCCGTGGATGAGCACGAGCGGCTCACCGCTGCCGGCGCGGCGGAAGTGGACAGTCACGACCGCCCCTCCACCGACGTCCGGCCGAACGAGCGGCCGAGCCCGCGTACCTCGTCCTCCATCTGGTCGACCAGGGTGCGGCCGCCCAGCCGGGTGACCAGCGCGTCCGTGACACCGCTGAGCACCAGCGGCCGCAGCGCCTGCACCACGGCGAGTGAACGCGGCACGTAGACCTTGCGGCTGCGGCGCTCGATGCCGCGCAGCAGGGCGGCGGCGCACCGGTCGACCGGCACCACGGTGGACAGCGGCCGGGGCAGCCGGCGCAGCGTGGCGCGGAACGAGGCCAGGTCGTCGCGGATGTCGCGGACCAGGTCGGTGTCGATCCAGATCGGGTGCGCGGTGCCGACGGTGACGCCGTGCCGGCGGGTCTCCAGCCGCAGCACGTTGGCGAACTGCTCGACGCCCGCCTTCGACGCGCAGTAGGCGGCCATCCCGGGCATCGCGGTGAAGGCGGCGGCGGAGGAGACGACCAGGACGTGGCCGCGGGCGGCGGTGAGGTGCGGCAGCGCCGCGCTGACCGTCCGGATCGCGCCGCAGAGGTTCACCTCGACGGTACGCACCAGCGCGTCGACCGGCCCCAGCGCGACCGTTCCGAGGTTGGCGATGCCGGCGTTGGCGACCACCACGTCGATCCCGCCGAAGCGCTCCACGGTGGACGCGACGGCGGCGTCCACGGCCGCCTGGTCGGTGACGTCGCACTCGTACCAGTGCCCGTCGAGGTCGGCGGCGACCTGCCGGAGCAGGTCGGGTTCCAACCCGACGACGGCCACCCGGGCGCCCCGGGCGGCGGCCTGGCGGGCCAGCCGCGCACCGATGCCGCGGGCCGCTCCGGTGACGAGGATCGTCCGGCCCGCGAGGTCACCGCGCATCGGCGTGCTCCCGTTCCGCCTCGTCCGGCCAGGGCGGGCCGCCCACGCCGGTGATCCGTACGCCACCCCAGGGGTCGACCTCGGCCAGCCGGGCCGGGCTGGTCCGGCCGGCGATGGCCACCTCCACGTCGCGCCGGCCGGCGCGGACCAGCCGGGCCACCGCCGGCTCCGGCTCGACCCGCCCGCCCCAGTGGTAGCGGCCGTCGACCGGCTCCCACCGCCCGCTCAGGTGCACGTGGACCGGGGTGTCGCCCAGGCGCGCCGGGCCGTGGTAGCTCATGCCGCCTCCTCGCCGCGCCCGCCGGCGGCACGGGGCGCCGCCGCGCCGCGCAACCGCCTGGTCGGCCCGGGCCGGCTCACGGCACGATCCGCTCGTGCGCGCGGGTGAGCTCGCGGGGCAGGTCGGCGCTGCGCCGTACGCCCTCGATGCCGCTCCACAGCAGCGTGGTCAGGTAGTCGGTGAGGGCCGCCCGGCGGATCGGCTGCCCGTTCGTGGTCCACCAGTCACCGACCGCCTGCACGAAGCCCACCAGGCCGTAGGCCCACGGCTCGGCCGGGCCGGCGTCGAGGCCGAGCGCGCGCAGCCGGTCGCCGATCACCCGGGCCAGACCGGCGGCCACCTGCCGGCTGGTGCCGGCGACCACTTGGTGGATGCCGGGATGGCTGGACTGGTGCATCAGGAAGCGGTAGAGCTTCGGCTCCGACTCGATCACCCCGAGGTACGCGTCGATGGTCGCCTCGACCAGGGCGCGTTCCTCGCGGACCTGCTCGACCGCCGGCGCCACGGTGTCGACCACCCGGGCCGCCACCACCTCGCTGACGGCCAGCCAGAGCTGGGACTTGTCGGCGAAGTAGCGGTAGAGGACCGGCTTGCTCACCCCGGCCGTGGCGGCCACCTGGTCCATGTCGACCTCCGGCCCGTGCCGCAGCAGCGCCTGCACGGCCGCCCCGATCAACTCCTGCCGCCGCTGTTCCCGATGGTCCGCCCAGCGGTCCCGACGGCCGTTGGCCCGCGGCGCGGGCGGGTCGCCCGAAGGCTCCGATCCATTGACATCCGTCACCGGCGATTGCATGCTACTACTCGTAACAGTTACCGGGCGTCACGTCAATATGGAGGGGTCATGGAGACCACGTCCGACCGGCCCGAGCGCGAGGCGCTCGCCACCCGGCTGCTCACCTCCTCCCTGCGCACCAGCTACGACCCGGTCGTCGAGATCGACTGGGATGCGCCGCCGGTGCCGGGGGCGTACTGGCTGCCGCCGGGCCGCAGCAGCCTCTACGGCACCCCGCTGTGGGCACACCTCACCGAGGAGCAGCGCGTCGAGCTGACCAAGCACGAGGTGGCCAGCGCGGCCAGCGCCGGACTGTGGTTCGAGACGATCCTCATGCAGATGCTGATCCGGCACTACTACGACGCCGACCCGACCAGCCGGCACGCCCAGTACGCGCTCACCGAGGTGGCCGACGAGTGCCGGCACTCCATCATGTTCGGCCGGCTCATCGAGGCGATGGGCTGTCCGGTCTACCGCGCGGACCCGGTCGACCACCTGCTCGGGCGCTTCCTCAAGGCCACCGCCACCGGCCCGCGGATGTACGCCGCGATCCTCATCGCCGAGGAGATCCTCGACGCGTTCCAGCGCGAGATCATGGCGGACGAGTCGCTGCAGCCGTTGATCCGGATGGTGTCGCGGATCCACGTCGTCGAGGAGGCGCGGCACGTCCGGTTCGCCCGCGCCGAACTGGCCCGCCAGGTCGACGCGGCCGGGCCGGTCGGCCTGTCGTACGCCCGGCTGCTGATCGGCCGGGCCGCCTACTCGATCGCCAACCGCCTGGTCCATCCGCAGGCGTACGCGGCCGTCGGCATCCCGCCGGAGGTCGGCCGCGCCGCCGCCCGCGCCAACCCGCACTGGCGCGCCACGCTGCGCTGGTCCGCCGCCAAGGTCCACGACCACCTGGCCGGCCTCGGCCTGGTGGCCGGACCGGGGCGTCTGCTGTGGACCCGCGCCGGCCTGATCTGACCGCTCGACGACACCGCGCCGGCCGCTGCTCGTGTCAGGCAGCCGTCAGGCGCCGGCGACCCTCGGTTGCCGGTGGTCGGTCAGCCGCAGGCCGACCCCGCGCACGGTGTCGATGGTGACCCCGGTGCCCAGCTCGGTGAGCTTGCGCCGCAGCCGCTTCACCACGGACTGCACGTCCGCCTTGCGCCGCAGCCCCTCGTTGCGCCAGACCGCCCGGTGCAGCTCGGCGTAGCTCCAGACCCGCACCGGCTCGGTGGTGAGGCAGCTCAGCAGGTCGTGTTCGAGCCGGGTCAGGCCGACCTCCCGGTCGCGGCAGTGGGCGGTGGAGCGGGCCGAGTCGATCCGCAGGGTGTCCTCGGCCGACGGCACGGCCGGCGCCGGCGACCCGCGGGGCAGCTGCCGCGGCGCCGAGATCAGCCGGCGCAGCTCGTCGAGGTCCGCGACGAGCAGCAGGGGCGCGATGCCGTCGAGCCGTTCGGCGAGCCGGATCCGTTCGGCCGGCGACGGTGTCACCGCGATCAGCAGCGGGAACAGTTCCTCGGCCGGTTCGGACCCACCCGGCACCGTGCTCTCGTCGTCCTCGGCCACCGCACCCGTCCCGAAAACGATGGGCAGCGTCTGCCCAGTTCCATCGTCGTCTGACAATAAATGGCAACCTTGCCGCCAGGCAGCAAACCGATAGTGACAAGTTGCTTACGGCAAGTTCTTGATCGTCCTTTCCTCTAGATCATAGTGTCCACTCGGGCAGCCGGCGTGACCCGCGCGATGCCTGGGGGGCCTGGAGGGGGTCAGCCGTTCCGCTCACATCCACATGGGACGTCGTCCCCCAAACCCCTTCACATGGCTCACTCGAATCTGGGTCGTTCTGAAGGAGGCAGCACCGATGTTCAGACGTCCACACAGGAGGCGCACAGCCAGAACCCTGGTGAGCGCCGCAGCGGCGATGGTCCTCGTCGCCGCAGGCCTGGCCACCGGGACCGGCGCGCAGGCCGCGTCGGCCGCAACGGCCGCGGGTGCGGCCTCCCCGTCGGACAAGATCCGGCCGGACCTCGCGAAGCAGCTCGAGGGCAAGACCGAGGGCGACTTCTGGATCCGCTTCACCGACCGGGCCGACCTCAGCCAGGCCAGGGGCATCAAGGGCTGGGCCAAGCGGGGCACCGCGGTGGCGGAGGCGCTGAAGAAGACCGCCGCCGAGAGCCAGGCCAAGGTCCGGTCCGAACTGGACACCGCCGGCGCGAAGTACCAGAGCTTCTGGGCCACCAACGCCATCCGGGTCAGCGGCGGCTCGCTGGCGATGGCGCAAAACCTCGCCGCGCACGCCGAGGTCGAGGGCCTGTACGCGCCGGTCGCCTACGAGGTGCCGGAGACCATCAAGGGCACCGACGAGAAGACCGTGAACGCCCTCGAGTGGGGCATCGCGAACATCAACGCCGACGACGTCTGGTCCCAGTACGGCGTCAAGGGCGAGGGCATCACCATCGCCAACATCGACACCGGTGTGCAGTTCGACCACCCCGCGCTGGTCAACTCCTACCGTGGCAACAACGGCGACGGCACGTTCGACCACAACTACAACTGGTTCAACGCCGCCGGCACCTGCGCGACGCCGTGCGACGGCGACGGCCACGGCACGCACACCATGGGCACGATGGTCGGCTCCGACGGGGCGAACCAGATCGGCGTCGCCCCCGAGGTCAAGTGGATCGCCGCGAACGGCTGCTGCCCCAGCGACGCCGCGCTGGTCACCTCCGGCCAGTGGATGCTCGAGCCGACCGACGTCAACGGCCAGAACCCGGACGCCAGCAAGCGGCCGAACATCATCAACAACTCCTGGGGTACCCGGCTGCCCTCCAACGACCCGTTCATGGAGGACGTGACGCTGGCCTGGAAGGAGTCGGGCATCTTCGGTGTCTTCTCCAACGGCAACAGCGGACCGGGGTGCCAGACCAGCGGCTCGCCGGGCAGCCTGGCCAGCAACTACTCCTCCGGCGCGTACGACGTCAACAACAACATCGCCAACTTCTCGGCCCGGGGCGCGGGGCAGAACGGCGAGACCAAGCCCAACATCTCGGCACCCGGGGTGAACGTCCGGTCGAGCCTGCCGGGCAGCGGCTACGGCGCCATCAGCGGCACCTCCATGGCGGCGCCGCACCTGGCCGGCACGATCGCGCTGCTGTGGTCGGCGGCACCGGCGATGGTCGGCGAGGTGGACGCGACCCGCGCGCTGCTGGACAACACGGCGATCGACAGCGCCGACGCCCAGTGCGGTGGCACCACCGACGACAACAACGTCTTCGGTGAGGGCCGGCTGGACGCGCTGGCGCTGCTCAACGCCGCCCCGATCGGTGACACCGGCACGCTGGCCGGCACCGTCACCGACGCGGCCACCGGCGCCCCGATCGCGGACGCCACGGTGACCGTGACCGGTCCGGCGTCCCGCCAGCTCGTCACCGGGGCCGACGGCAGGTACTCGTCGCTGCTGCCGGTGGGCGACTACCAGGTCGCCGTGGCGGCGTTCGGCTACCAGAGCCGGACGGTGCCGGCGACGGTCACCCAGAACGCCACCACCACCGTCGACGTCGCGCTGACGGCGGTGCCGAGCGTCACCGTCGGCGGCGCGGTCACCGACGGCTCCGGGCACGGCTGGCCGCTCTACGCGAAGGTGACCGTGCAGGGCCCGTCGGGCGTGTCCGACTACACCACGCCGATCAACGGCCGCTACAGCCTCACGCTGCCGGCCGGGGCGACCTACACCCTCAAGGTGGAACCGCAGTACCCCGGATACCAGACGGTGACCAAGGAGGTCGTCGTCGGCTCGGGCAACGTCACCGCCAACATCGCCGTACCGGTGCAGACCAACGCGTGCACCACGGCGCCCGGCTACACGTTCGGCTCCGACGGGGTCTACCAGACCTTCGACGGCACCGGCGTCCCGGCCGGCTGGTCGGTGGTCGACCACGCCGGTACCGGCCAGGTGTGGAAGTTCACCGACGACGGCAACCGTGGCAACCTGACCGGCGGCACCGGCAACTTCGCCATCATCGACAGCGACGAGTACGGCTCCGGCGGGCGGCAGGACAGCTCGCTGGTCAGCCCGGTCGTCGACCTGACCGACGTGGCGGCGCCGGTGATCCGGTTCAACCAGGACTTCAACCAGCTGGGTCCGGACCGCGCCGACGTCGACCTGAGCCTCGACGGCGGTGCCACCTGGACCAACGTGCTCCGGCAGGCGGCCGACGTCCGGGGGCCGCGGGTCACCGAGATCCCGATCCCGCAGGCCGCCGGGCAGGCGCAGGTCCAGGTCCGCTTCCACTACTACGACGCCTCGTTCGAGTGGTGGTGGCAGGTCGACAACGTCCTGATCGGCAGCGAGGTCATCTGCCGGCCGACCAACGGCGGCCTGGTGCTCGGGCACGTCCGGGACCGCAACGACGACGGCTACGTCAACGGCGCCACCGTCACCAGCAAGGACCGGCCGGCGGAGAAGGCCACCACGGTGGCGACCCCGGACGACACCGAGCTGGCGGACGGCTTCTACTGGCTGTTCTCCTCGCTGACCGGGACGCACACGTTCACCGCCTCGGCCGGCAACTACGTCAGCCAGAGCAAGGCCGTCGACGTGCAGGCCGACTGGGCGACCGCCGCCAACTTCCGGCTCGCGGCCGGCCGGCTCTCGGTCAAACCGGCCCAGGTCAGCGCCACGCTCCAGATGCCCACCGGCAAGGCCAGCAGGGCGTTCACCGTGACCAACACCGGCGGCGCGCCGGTCGAGGTCGAGTTCAGTGAGCGCGACGGCGGGTTCGAGCTCCTCCGGGCCGACGGGTCCCGGTTGACCGAGCAGCAGGTGATCGGGTCCAACGGCGCACCCGAGCAGCGGCTGAACGTCCCGACGTCGTTCGCCGCCCGGGCGTCCGGGATGGCGGGCAACGCGACCGCCGCGGTCGGCCCGCAGGCCGCGCCGTGGACGGACATCGCCGACTACCCGGCGAACGTGATGGACAACCGGGTGGTGAACCTGGACGGCAAGGTGTACTCGATCGCCGGCGGCAACGGTTCGGCGTCCACCACGAAGAACTTCGTCTACGACCCGATCGCGCAGAGCTGGGCGCCGATCGCCGATCTTCCCGAGGCGCGCAACGCCATGACGGTGGGCGTCGTCGGTGGGAAGATCATCGCGACCGGCGGCTGGGCGGCGGCCGGTCCGTCCGGCACCACCTGGTCGTACGACCCGGGGGCGAACGCCTGGACGAAGGTGGCCGACAACCCGGCGGCACGCTCCGCCGCCGGTCAGGCGGTCGTCGACGGCAAGCTCTACGCCATCGGCGGCTGCACCACCGCGGCCTGTACGCCGATGTCGAACAGCGTGGTCCGGTACGACCCGGGCGCCGACAGCTGGGAGACGCTACCGAACTACCCGAAGTCGGTCGCGTTCGCGTCCTGCGGTGGGATCGACGGCGTCGTCTACTGCACCGGCGGCAACGACGGCTCCGCCTCCCAGAAGGCCAGCTACGCCTTCGACCCGGGGGCCAACGCCTGGACCGCGATTCCCGACGCGCCGGCCGACAACTGGGCCAGCTCGTTCGCGGTGGCGAACGGCAAGCTCCTGGTGGTCGGTGGCTCGCAGGGCGGCGCCATCACCAACGCCGGCTTCGCGTACGACCCGGCCACCAACTCGTGGTCGAACCTGCCGAACGCCAACACGGCGCGCTACCGCGGTGGCGCGGCGTGCGGCTTCTACAAGATCGGCGGTTCGTCCGGCAGCTTCACCGCGACGCCGGACAGCGAGGTGCTGCCCGGGTTCGAGGAGTGCGCCGAGGCGGCCGCCGACGTCAGCTGGATGACGATCGACAAGACGTCGGCCACGCTGGCGCCGGGCGAGCAGGTCACGGTCACCGTCGGGATGACGGCGAACGTCGACCAGCCGGGCACCTACACCGCCTCGGTGGCGATCAAGGAGAACACCCCGTACACGGTGTCGCCGGTGGCGGTGACCATGAACGTCAATCCGCCGAAGACCTGGGGCAAGCTGATGGGTACCGTGACCGGGACGAGCTGCCAGGGTGCCAGCTCGCCGCTGCCCGGTGCGGTCGTCCAGATCGACTCGTGGGCGATGTCGTGGACCTTCGCCACCGACGCCGAAGGCAAGTACGCCTACTGGATGGACCGCCGGAACAACCCGATGACGATGATCGTCGCCAAGGACGACTGGAAGCCCCAGACCCGTCAGACGAGGATCAACACCACCACACCCACCGTGGAGGACTTCGCCCTGTCGCCCATCCGCTGCTGACCTGACGGTCGGCTGACCGAGCCGGCCCGCCTGGTCGTCCACCAGGCGGGCCGGTTCACGTCCGGCGGGAGGCGCCCGGCGCCGGCTCGGGCGACAGCGGACCGCCCGTCGCGATGCCCGCGGGTCAGACCGGGGCGAGCCGGAAGCCGACCCCGCGTACCGCGTGGATGGTCGCTGCGGCGTTCAGCCGGGCGAGCTTGCGCCGTACCCGCCGCACCACGGAGTGCATGTCGGACCCGCGACCGAGGTGCTCGTTGCCCCAGACCTCGCGGTGCAGCCGTTCGTAGGTCCAGATCCGCCCGGGCGCGCCGACCAGGCAGCGCAGCAGGTCGTGCTCCAGCCGGGTCAACCCGATCTCGCGGTCCAGCCACCGCAGCACCCGCCGGTCCGAGTCGACGGTCAGGCCCGGCGGCGGTGGCGCGGTGCCCTCCGGCGCGGTCTCGGTGGCCACCGCTTGGTCCGGCGGGGCGGCCGGCGGATCGCTCGGCGGTTCGGCCACGTCGAGGAACTTCCGCGCCTGGTCCACCGTCGAGACGATCAGGAACGCCTCGGACCCGCCGAGCAGTCGCGCGAGCTGCCTGCGCTCCGCCGGCGAGGAAGCGATGCCGATCGCCAGGGAAGCCACCCGGATCCCCCTCATTACCCCACCTTCCCCGTTCCCCCCACGATTGTCGGGCGGTCATCCGACGACGCCCGTCAATCATCTGCGACCTTAGTTGCGCTTTATATCGGTACGGTTAAAAATAGTTGCGCGTAGGCATCCGTAAATGCCCGCGGCGTTCTTCCGAATGCGGGTGTAAACGTTTTCAGTATGGCTTGACCGAATTCGGCCGGATGTCGGCGAGGGCCCGGGGTCGAGGTGGTGGGCATGGGTTCGACGCCTGGCCCGGGCGGGTGGCCGTGTGGTGTGGCCGCCTGCCACGCACCGGGCAGGGGCCGTACCGACCGGTGCCGGGTCCAGCCGGCGGTGTGGCGACGGGGTCGGGGTGGGACGGCGGAAATAGTGGTGCGGTTCGATCTGACGGTCAATGTCCGGGCGGCTCGGCCGGGCTGTCCGGGCCGTCCTCCACGATATCCGCCCCGGCCCCACCGCCGGTAAGGAAATCCGACATCACATTGACGCATCTACAGATGTAAGTGGCAGTCCGTTGTGGTCCGCCGGGCGGGCCGCGAGATACGGCGGCCCGGCGACGGCGGTCCGTCAGGCGCGGGCGGGCGACCACCCGTCCGCCACGAGACGCGTGGCGTCCCGGCCCTCGCCGTGGAAGAGCAGGCCGGCCCGGTCCGCCGCGACGATCCGGTCGACGTAGACCCCGCGCCCGCGGGCCGAGACATCCGTGCTGCTGCTCCAACGCAGGTGGGTCGCCTGGTCAGGCAGCTCGACGCTGACCTGCCACCAGACCCGACCGCCGTAGCCGGTGACCGTGCCGTCGCTGGCCCAGCGCTGGCCGCCGTGCCGTAGCCGCATCGGCGCCGGCGCCCAGGTCCGACCGCCGTCGGCGGAGACCTCGAACCGGGCGCTGTCGTAGCGCGGCTCGGTGTCGTACCAGAGCAGGAAGCTCGCGGTGCCGCCGCGGGCCGCCCGGCGCAGCGGTGCGGTGAGGGTGACCGTCGCGAGGTCCCGCGGGTCGGCCCGCCACGCCTCCCGCGACCGGGGCCGCACCGGCATCGCCTCGGCGAGATCGGCCGCGACGGCCCGCCGGGCCACGTTGTTGCTGCCCCAGCCGCGGTCGGGGTGCACCCGGTTGCTGAGCAGGATGACGAAGGAGTGGGAGAGCGGGTCGACCACCAGCGAGGTGCCGGTGAACCCGGTGTGCCCGAACCCCACCGGGGAGGACAGGCCCATCATGTACCAGTGCTTGTTGAGCTCGAAGCCGAGCCCGCGGTCGCTCTCCGGGTAGGCCTGCTCCAGCGGCGCGTTGTAGTTGACCAGCATCGCGCGCACCGTGTCCGGATGCAGGATCCGTCGGCCCCGGTACTCGCCGCCGTTGAGCAAGGTCTGGCAGAGCACGGCCAGGTCCGCCGCGGTGGAGAAGACACCCGCGTGCCCGGCCACACCCCCGAGCGACCAGGCGTTCTCGTCGTGCACCTCGCCCCACACCATGCCGCGCCCGGCGTACGGCTGGTACTCGGTGGCGGCGATGCGCGAGCGTAGCTCCGGCGCCGGGTTGTAGCCGGTGTCGGTCATGCCCAGTGGCGCGGTGACGCCGTCGCGGACCAGGTCGGCCAGCGACCGGCCGGTCACCCGCTCCACCAGCACGCCGAGCGCGATCAGCCCGAGGTCGGAGTACACGTACCGGGTGCCGGGCGTCGCGCCGGGGGCCAGCGGCGTGGCGAGCGCGGCGGCGAACCGCTCGGCCGGGGTCGGGTACCGGCTCCACAGCGCCGTGAACGCGGGCAGCCCGGAGGTGTGGGTGAGCAGCATGCGTACCGTGACGGCCTCCTTGCCGCCGGCGGCGAACTCCGGGACGTACCGGGCGACCGGGGCGTCCAGCTCGACCCGGCCCCGCTCGACCTGCTGCAACACCACGATCGTGGTGAACAGCTTCGACACCGACGCCAGGTCGAAGATGGTGTCGGGCCGCATCGGGAGCCGCTGGTCGGCGGGCAGCTCCACCCCGACCAGCCCGGGTGGCGGCCCGACGGCGGAGTAGCGCACCGCCGAACCCACCGCGGCGTGCTGCACGACCACGCCGTCCTTGGCGGCCAGCACCACGGCGCCCGCGTACGTGGGATGGCCGGGGTGGTCCGGGGTCGGTTCGAGGTACCCGGTGAGGTCGGCCGGCATCCGGTCCACGTGCTCGGGAAGCAGCCCCACCTCGCGGGCGTCGCCGTAGCGCAGCGTGTCGTGGCGGAACCGGAGGTCGGCCGGCGTGACGGCCGGCGGCTCGGACCCGGCCGGGGCCCGCTCGGCGGCGGCCGCCCCGGTCGCCGGCATCGCCGTGCCGAGCACGGCCACGGCCAGGCCGAGGGCGAGGCCCCGGCGCACGCCCATCGTGGTGCGGACAGTCCTCGCCGGCATGGTTCCTCCTACCAGGTCAGGCCGTGGCCGTAGGGGTAGAGCAGCCCGCCGTCGGCGGTAGGGATCGTGACGGGCAGCCGCCCGCGCGGGGACAGCTCGCCGTGCAGCGCGCGGACGAGCGCGTCCATCGCCGCCCGGGTGTACGAGTAGGTCGCCAGGTAGTTGGAGACGCCCGGCAGGTACGCGATGTCGTACGGGTCACGGACCGCCACCACGACCACGGGTCGGCCGGTCGCGAGCAGCGCCGCGACGAGCCGCCGCTGGCTGGCGCGCGGGTCGGTGACCGCGACGTCCCACGCCTTGTTCACCAGCACCACGGTGAGGTCGTGCCGGGCCGCCTCGGCGGCGGTCGCGGCGATCGCCTGGTCCGACGGCAGGGTCGCCGGTCGGGCGGTGGCGCGGGCGCCGCGGGCGGCGAACCCGTCGGCGACCGTCGCGACCGGCGCGAAGGCGGCGCTGTTCCAGCCGGTCACCAGCACCGACCGGTCGGTGCGGGCCAGCGGCAGCAACCCGGCGTCGTTGCGGACAGCGGTGAGCGTCGGGTCGGTGACCCGGGTGACGGCGGCGAGGTGCTCGGCCGCCCCGACGGTGCGGACCGCCGCCTCGACGTCGACCAGCGGCGATCCGGCCAGGCCCTGCCGGTACTTCAGGGCCAGGATGCGCCGGACCGACTCGTCGATCCGCCGCTCGGTCAGCTCGCCGGTGGCCACCGCGCGCAGCACCGCGTCCCGGGCCAGCCGCAGGTCCGGCGGCATCAGCAGCTGGTCGGCGCCGGCCTTGAGGGCCAGCACGGGCACCCGCTCGTCGCCGTACTTCTGCCGCACCCCGGCCATGTTCAGCGCGTCGGTGACGATCACGCCGCGGAAGCCGAGTTCGCCGCGCAGCACGCCGGAGAGGATGGTCGGCGACAGCGTCGCCGGGTCGCCGGAGGGGTCGAGCGCCGGCACCACGATGTGCGCCGTCATGACCGACTCGACGCCGGCGGCGATGGCCCGCCGGAACGGCGGCGCGTCGATCCGGTCCCACTCCTCGCGGGTGTGGTTGATCACCGGGAGGTCGGTGTGGCTGTCGTTGTCGGTGTCGCCGTGACCGGGGAAGTGCTTCGCCACCGCTGTCGTGCCGGCGTCCCGCTGGAAGCCGGTGACCTGCGCGGCGGTCAGCTCGGCCACCAGGGTGGGGTCGGCGCCGAACGACCGTACCCCGATCACCGGGTTGGCCGGGTCGACGTTGACGTCGGCGATCGGGGCGTACGGCTGGTGGATGCCGACCGCGCGCAGCTCGCGCCCGGTGATCTCCGCCGCGGATCGGGCGTCGCGCGGCGAGCGCCCGGCGCCCAGGGCCATCGCGCCGGGGAACTGGGCGGCGGGGGCGGGCATCCGCAGCACCACGCCCTGCTCCTGGTCGGTGGAGATGAGCAGCGGGACGCGGTCCTTGCCGCCGGCACCGAGGGCGGCCCGTTGCAGGCCGTTGGAGAGCGTGGCGATCTGCCGCGGGCTGTCCAGGTTGTGCGACCAGGAGAAGTAGCAGACCGCGCCGAGGTGGAACTCCTCGATCACCTCGGCCGGCGTCTCGACGCCGAACGCCGCCCGGTTGGCGGCCCGGTCCGCGGCCGTCGGCGCGGTCGCGTCGGTGCCGTAGACGTAGGTGGCGAAGAGCTGGCCGACCTTCTGCTCCAGGCTCATGTGCCGCAGCGTCGAGGTGACCCAGCCGTGTTCGGCGGCGGGCGGCGGCGCGGCGGGGGAGTCGGTGGCGGAGTCGGCGACGGCCTGGACGGGCAGCGGCGAGAGGGTGGTCCCCAGGGTGGCCACCAGGACGGTCGCGATGACGAGTCGGGTCTTCATAGACGACGACCTCTCAGTCCGGATGGCTGAAACTTAGCTACACATCGATTAATCGTCAAGAAGGTTTGCTACAAGAACCGCGCTCCCGGGCGGTGCGGCCGACGCCGCTCAGGCGGTGCCGACGAACTGGCTGACGTGATAGGCGGTGCTCCGGCCGTCCGGCGTCCTGGTCCACTTCGACACCATCAGGTGCAGGTCGTTGGCCCGCCGGCTGGACCACGGGTGGATGAAGCCGCCGTAGAGGCCCGGCTCCTGCCAGGGGGTGACCTGCACCTTCTCCGCCGTCCAGACCTGGTCCGGCCCGCCGGCGGTACGGGTCACGATGCAGCCGGTGGCGCAGTTCAGGTAGGACATCACCCAGGTGCCGTCGGCGAGCCGCCGTACCGACGGCTCCCCGAAGCGGCCGGTGAGGATCGGCGTGCACGGTCGGCCCCAGCCCCAGTTGCTGCCGTTCCAGCCCCAGCCCTCGTACGACTCGGGGTAGAACAGCCGGTCCCAGCGGACCCGGCGCAGCATCATCGGGCCGTCCTGGCGCCCGGAGCGCACCGAGAAGACGTACACCCAGTCGCCGTCGCGCTGCATCGTCCACATCTGGAACGGGTCGGTGTTGGTGCCGTTGTTCCACCACTTCAGCGGCGTACGGACGAAGTCGTTGCCGTTGTCGCTGAAGGCCAGCCCGGCGTACCGCGACCGCCAGTGTGGCCCGGCGGGCCCGGCGGAGGCCCAGTTCTCGATGCTCATGTACGAGATCAGCTGGCGGCCGGTCTCCGGGAAGCTGATGCCGTCGTTGGGGATGACCGTCACCTCCCAGAGCCCGTCGATGCCGATTCCGTTGTGGCCGTTGTGCATCAGCTCCGGGGCCCGCCCGTTGCCGGCGACCCGGGCCGCGCTGTCGAAGACCACGCCGCCGGCGGCGCCCGGGTGGATGTTCGAGCGCAGCATCACCGGTGAGCGCCAGTCGTTCGGCAGCGGCGGGCCCTCCGGCCACGGCGTGTTGAAGGTGTCGCCGAAGAGGTACCCGATCGAGCCGTTCTCCAGCACGTAGGGGATGCCGAGGTCGGTGCCGGCGACCTGCCAGCGGTGGTTGGTGTCCAGGTCGGCGCCGGTGAGGCGCTTCTTCCAGGACGCGGCCCGGGCCGCCCCGGGGGCGAGCAGGGCGCCGGTCGCCGTGGCCGCGCCGACCACGGCGACCCGGCCGAGCAGGGTGCGGCGATTGATGGTCATGACGGTAGTCAAGCGGCGCCGGAGTTGCCGAAGGATGTCTTCAGGGATCCCTTCTCGCTCTGCCGGAATTTTTCGCGATTCCATTGACAGGCGTCATGGTGTCTCTCCAGACTCGCGGCAGTCGGAGCTCAACGCCGGCCAGCTCGTCACCGGCAACCGGGCGGGAGGTCGCGTCATGACCAGAGCTGTCCCTCGGGCGGGCATCGCCGCGATTCTGGTGGCGTGCCTGGCGGCCGCCGGCGTCCTCGTCGCCGCGACGCCCGCACACGCCGCGCCCGTCTTCAAGGCCCCGTTCCCGTGCGGCCAACGGTGGACCTACAGCCACCACGGCAGCGAGGTCCGCCAGGCGTTGGACTTCGTCCGCGCCGACGGCGGCGTCACCAACGGCACCCCCGTGCTCGCCTCGGCGGCCGGCACCGCCTACCGGTACGCGCAGCCCAGCGGCGCCGGCAACTACATCGCCATCGAGCACGGCGGCGGGTGGAAGACCTACTACTTCCACCTCGCCGCGTACTCGGTGGCCAACGGCGCGACCGTCACCCAGGGGCAGCAGATCGGGCTGACCGGCAGCACCGGCAACTCCTCCGGCGCGCACATCCACTACGAGCAGCTCTACAACGGGGTGGGGCAGACCATCGTCATCAACGGCGCCTCCCTCGCGCCGTATCCGGGCTCGTACAACCAGCGCTACCTCACCAGCGACAACTGCGGCCGCTCCGCCGAACCGGTCGCCGGCCGGGCGTTCACGTTCGGCGGTGGACAGCACTACGTGGCGGTCGGTTCGGCCGGGACGCTGGCGAACCTGTCGTGGTCGCCGGGGTCGGGGGTGGTGCGCGCGGACTGGGGTGGGGGTCCGCTGACCGGTAGGGCGGTCGGGTACGCGCACGCGAACCAGCAGCACGTGTTCGCCCGGGGAAGCGACAACACGTTGCGGCACTGGTGGTTCGGGCCGGGGATGGGCTCGCCGGGGTTGGACGACTGGAACACGGTCGGGCGGGTGATGTCGAACCCGACGGGGTTCGGGTACGGCAGTCAGCAGCACGTGTTCTACCGGAATCCGGACGGTCATCTGGAGCATCGCTTCTACGACCTGAACACGGGGCAGGTCGCGGGTGGGGTGTGGCCGGGTGGGGCGTTCGTGGGCAACCCGTACGCCTTCGTGCACCGGGACCAGCAGCACGTCTTCGGTCGCACGGCGTCGGGTGGACTGATCCACTGGTACTGGTGGCCGGGAATCAACCCGAGCACGGACGACTGGGGTGTGACCTCGGGTGTCGCGTCGGATCCGACGGGTTTCTCCTACGGCGGCAACCAGCACCACGTGTTCTTCCGCAACGCCGACGGCGACCTTCAGCACCGGTTCTTCGACGACCCGTCCGGCACCCTCAACGGCGGGGTGTGGCCGGGCGGCGCGTTCGTGGGCAACCCGCACGCGTTCGTGCACCGTGACCAGCAGCACATCTTCGGTCGCACGGCGTCGGGTGACCTCGTGCACTGGTACTGGTGGCCCGGGGTCAACCCGGGCGTGGACAACTGGGGCGCCCGGGGCGTGGTGACCGACGACCCGGCCGGCCTGTCCACGCCGGGCCAGCACCACGTCTTCTACCGGATCGGCAACGGCACCCTGGAACACCGCTTCTTCGACGACACCACCGGGCGGATCGTCACCGACAACTGGGGCGGAGCCCTGTAGCCGCCGGTCGGGTCGCTTCCCGCGCAGCCGCCGCCGGGGATCAGAGGTTGAGTGGCTGCCGGTCGGCGGCCAGCTCGCGGAACCGCTCCTGCGGGGCGGGCAGCAGCCGCCGGGCCGACAGGTCGAGCAGACCGCCCACCCCGGTCAGCGCCGCCACCCGGGTGCCGTCCGCGCGGACGAAATCCTGCTCGATCCGGAAGGTCTTGCCCTCGCCCCAGTGGAACACGCAGGTCACGTCCACCTCGTCACCGCCGCGCAGCTCGCGCAGGTACCGCAGGGTGACCTCAAGGGCGACCGGTCCCACGCCGGTGGCGATCAGCCGGTCCTGCGAGATGCCGGCGGCCCGCAGGCACTCCCACCGGGCGTGCTCGGCGTACTGGAGGTAGACGGCCTGGTTCAGGTGGCCCTGGGTGTCGAGCTCGTAGCCCCGGACGGTGATGCGTACCTGGAACGGATCTCCCACACCGCAGAGCCTACCGACGGATACGACATCGCCGGCCGGCACGCCTCCGACCAGCACCGGGATCGGGAACGGGCACAGCCAACAGTGACCCCCGAAGCGCCGCCCGCCAGTTCCTCGGGCGACCGTCCGGCGGTGGCGGCAGACTGGCCTGATGTCGTCGACGATCCTGGTGGTGGGCCCCAAGCTGGGGGTGGCGCTGGTCGTGCTGACCGTCGCGGCGGCGGTCGTCGCCACCGTGGGGAAGCTGGGGCACGGCCGGCAGATCCTGGTGGCCGCCGGCCGGGCGGCGGTCCAGCTGGCGGCCGTCTCGCTGCTGATCACCGCCATCGTGGTGTCGCTCTGGGCCACCGCCGGCTTCGTCGTGCTGATGTGCGTGGTGGCGGCGGGCACCGCCGGTCGACGGATCACCCGCGGCCGCCAGGGCTGGTGGGCCGCCGTGCCGATCGTGGTGGGCAGCATGTCCGTCGTGGCCGGGCTGCTGCTGGCCGGGCTGGTGCCGTTGCGCGGGATCGCGGTCATCCCGGTGGCCGGCATCCTGATCGGCGGGGCGATGACCGCGACCTCGCTGGCCGGCCGGCGGATCCTGGACGAACTGACCGCCCGGTGGGGCGAGGTGGAGGCCGGCCTGGCGCTGGGGCTGCTGCCCCGGGACGCGGTTCTGCTCGTCTGCCGCCCGGTCGCCGGCCAGGCGCTGGTTCCGGCGCTGGACCAGACCCGCACGGTGGGGCTGGTGACGCTGCCGGGCGCGTTCGTCGGTGTGCTGCTCGGCGGCGCGGACCCGCTGACCGCCGGGATCACCCAGGTGTTCGTGCTGGTCGGACTCCTGGCGGTGGAAGCGGTGGCGGTCGTGCTCACCGTCGAACTCGTCGCCCGTGGCCGGCTGCTGCCGGCCCGGTCGGCGGCGCTGGGCTGACCGGAGCCTCAGGGGATGCGGCGGCCGTGCTCGTCCGGCACCCCCGACTTGCGGAAGAAGTAGGCGTTGACCTGGTCGCGCCACTCCTCGGCGCAGCGCAGTTGCTCGTCGAGGCGCTCGGCCACCCGCGCGTGCACCCCCGGGTCCAGCAGCCCGGCGAGCCGGCTCCACCGCAGCCGCATCGTGGCCACCTGCGCCACCCCCGCGAAGTGGGTGTCGTAGATGTGCTGGATGACGGTGGAGCCGCTGTGCAGCACGTGCCCGTACGGCACGTGGTGGAAGAAGAGCAGCAACTCGTCGGGGCAGCGGTCGAGCGACTCGTACACCTCCGACCACGGCTGCGGGTACTGGCCGGTGAACCCGGTTCCGGTGGCCCGGGTCCGGTCGACGCCCACCCCGTCCCGGTCGGCGAAGTGGTACGTGCCCCAGGGCGTGTACTCGTAGCCGTCCACGTCGGGACCGTAGTGGTGTCCGGGGCGGACCATGAAGCCGACGCCCAGCGGCGCGGTGTACCGCTCGTAGGTGCCCCAGGAGCCGTCCATGATCTCGTGCAGCGTCCGCCGTAGCACCTCGTGGTCGCCGTCCCGCCCGGCCTCGGCCGCCGCCGGGCCCACGCCGGTCGGCGCGGGCTGGGGCGCCGCCGGCGGGAAGGTGAGGCCGATCCACTCGTCGAGGACGGCCGCCGGGTCCAACCCCGGGTCCCAGGCGAGCCGGCCGAAGGCGTACAGGTTGGCCTGGGCGAGCGGGTGCCCGGTCCAGTAGCGGTCGTCGCCCACGTTGGAGACCGCGACCAGGCCGCCGCCGGGCGACCCGCCGTCGCGCGCGCCGGTGGCCACCTCGGCGACGGTGGGCCCGCCGTCGCCCCACGGCGCGAACCGGAGCACCTCGCTCCACCACGGGCCCAGGTAGCACACGTGCCGCTGCTGGCCGGTGTACTCCTGCGTCACCTGGAACTCCACCGCCAGCCGGGTGGCGGGCATGGCGGCGATCACCGGTGACACCGGCTCCCGCGGCTGGAAGTCCATCGGACCGTGCTTGACCTGGAGGATCACGTTGTCCCGGAACCGGCCGTCCAGCGGGGCGAAGTGGTCGAAGGCGGCGCGGGCCCGGTCGGTCGACCGGTCGCGCCAGTCCTGGCGGTGGTTGTAGACGAAGGCCCGCCAGTGCACCACGCCCGCGTACGGGGCCAACGCGTCGGCCAGCACGTTCGCGCCGTCGGCGTGGCTGCGCCCGTACGAGAAGGGACCCGGCTGCCCCTCTGAGTCCGCCTTCACCAGGTAGCCCCCGAAGTCCGGGATGCGCTCGTACACCCGGCGGGTGGTCCGGGCCCACCAGGTGCGCACCCGCTCGTCCAGCGGGTCGGCGGTAGGCAGCCCGCCGAGCAGGACCGGTGCGGCGAAGGTGACCGACAGGTGCACCCGGACCCCGTACGGCCGCAGCACGTCCGCGATCGCCGCGACGTCGTCGAGCCGGTCGGTGAGCAGCCGCGCCTCGGTGGCGTGGACGTTGACGTTGTTCACCGAGACGGCGTTGACGCCGACGGCGGCCAGCAGCCGCCCGTAGTCCCGGACCCGGGCCAGGTCCGCGCGGCGGGTGCCGTCCCGCCAGAAGATCGAGCCGCCGGCGTAGCCGCGCTCGACCTGCCCCATCACCGGGTGCACGTCGATGTTGTCCCAGTGGTCGAGCATGCGTAGCCGGCTCGCCGGGCGGTGCGGCCGCGGCGGGTGCGCCGCGCCGAACGCGGACTCGCCGAGCCGGACCACCTGGAACAGGCCGTAGAGCAGTCCGGCGGGCTGCTCGGCCAGCACCACCGTGACACCGCCTCGCCGGCCCAGCAGGAAACCCTCGGCGCCGAGCGTCCCCGCCCACCGCCGACGGTCGGCGGCGACCGCCTCCGCCGCCGCGGGTAGCGGCCCGGCCGAGGTCACCGCGAGGACGAGGTCGATCCGGTCGGCCCCGCCGGCCGGCCCGGGGCGGCGCACCGAGCCGCCGTACCGGTCGCAGGCCCGCGCCACCTCCCGGTACACCGTCTCCACCAGCGGCCCGTCGCCGGCGACCAGGCTGCGCCGGGTACCGAGGGGGCGGAAGGCCTCCGGCGGCAGCCAGGCGGGGTGGACGCCGCCGGTCACGACTCCTCCAGGAGCACCACGACGCCCCGGGCGTCGAGCCGGATCGGCCCGCCGCCCTCGACGCGGTCACCGGTCAGCAGGTCGACCCCGCTCATGCGGTGAACTCCTCCCGGACCACCGCGATCATCGGGTCGCTGCCGCGCAGCAGCGCCAGCACCAGCACCGCGCCCAGCACCGCGAGCACCGCCTCGGAGGTGGCCAGCGCCACCGCCGTCGCCGCCACCAGCAGCAGGGCGTGGCCGAGCGTGACGACCGGGGTACGCAGCACGAAGTACCGGGCCAGCCGGACGACGTCCCGCACCCGGAACGTGAACAGCGACGTGATGACCAGCGCGTTGACGCCGACCACCGCCGCGCCCGCGCCGACGCCCACCAGCGGCACCGCCCACCAGCGCGGCAGGCCCGCGGCCGACAGGTGGGCGAGGTTCACCGCGATGACGATCAGCCACACCAGCAGCGGCACCCAGATCCGCAGCACCCCGAGGTTGGCCCGGTAGCCGCGCCAGAAGACCCGGGCGGGGTGCAGGTCGGTCAGGTCGAGGCGCTGGTGGTGCAGCGCGTACAACCCGGCGGAGACGGCCGGGCCGACCGGCAGCGCGCAGGCCGCGACCAGCGGCAGGTTGCTCACGTCCCGGTCCAGCAGCAACAGGGTGACCAGGCCCGGCGCGGTGCTGACCAGCAGCAGCACCTCCACCACCAGCAGGGTGTAGATCAGCGCCGCGGCGCGGGAGAGCGGTCCGTCGCCGAACTGGCGCTGGGTCCCGACGACGTCACTCATGCCGGCCATGAGGCACCTCCGCGCTGTGCTGATGATTCGCTCGCTGACGCTCGCTCATGTCGGGTCCGTCCCGGGGTGGCCGCCGAGCAGCGGGTCGTCGGCCCACCACGGCGGGGTCTCGTCGGTCACCGCCGTGAGTTCGGCCAGGGTCACCTCGTGCCGGTCCAGGTGCAGGTCGAGCGCGACGCGGCCGGCCGCCACCGGCAGGCTGGCGTGGCGCCGGGCCGGCTCGGCCGCCGCCCGCAGGGCGTCCAGTTCCCGGGTACGCGGCGACGGCGGCCGGCCCATCTCGCACCACGCCCGCCAGGCGTTGCCCGCCTCCTCGCTGACCGACGAGCGCAGCAGGAAGGCGGTGGTCGCGGACCCCGGCAGCGGCACCGACAGGCGCACCGTGTGCCGGTCGGGGACCGGTTCGCGGCCGGTCACGTCCACCGGCGCCCAGGCCAGCACGGTGATCCGGCCGGTGGCGTCGCGGGTGACCAGGTGGTCCGGGCCGCGGGCGAGGACCTGGTCGCCCATCCGGGCCAGGAAGGCGTACAGGTGGTAGGTGGGTTTCTTGATCTGGCGGTGGGTGAGCAGGCCGAAGCCGCCGTGGAACAGCGACGTCGGCACCCCCTCCTCCTCGAACACGTCGCTGAACGTCCAGTAGGAGAAGGAGTCGACCAGGTCACCGCCGGCGGCCACCACCGGGGCCAGGTACGCGGCGTGGAAGGCGGTGTCGTGGATCGGGTTGTCCGGCCGGTAGGAGGAGTTGAACTCGGTGATGTGCACCGGCAGGTCGGCCAGCGCGGTGCCGCGCAGGTGCCGCCGCGGGCTGGCGAACTGCTCCAGCAGGCTGCCCGCCGGCGCCAGGGTCTGGTGGGTGCCGAAGGGCACGTGCCGGGCCGGCCCGGAGGTGTACGCGTGCCGGCTGACGAAGTCGACCGGCACCGACCGGGCGGTGACGAACTCGGCGAACGGCACCAGCCACTCGTCGGCGCCGGGGGAGATGGCCGGCCCGCCGACCTGGAGCGCGGCGTCCACCTCCTTGACCGCGTGCGCGGTGACCTCGTACAGCCGGTGGTAGGCGTCCTGGTCGGCGCCCGCCCAGAACGCCGGCAGGTTCGGTTCGTTCCAGACCTCGATCGGCCAGCCGCGTACCTCGTCGAGCCCGTACCGGTCGACGAGGTGGCCGACCGTGGCCCGGACCAGGTGCGCCCACTCGGTCCAGGAGCGGGGCGGGGTGACGTTGCCGCGCCACCAGAACACTGTCTGCTCGCCGGAGGCGAGACCGGTGGGCATGAAGCCCAGCTCCACGAACGGCCGGACGCCGAGGTCGAGGTAGGCGTCGACCACCTGGTCGACGTACGTGAACGCGTGCCGTACCCGGCGCGACCCCTGGTACTCGTACGGGCGGTGGATGCCCACGCCGTCGCTGAGCAGCCCGTGCCCGCGGATGTGCCGGAAGCCGATCTCGCGTTGCACGAGGGCGAGGGATTCCTGGTAGTCGCGGCGCAGCGCCAGGTCGAACCGGCCGGTGCCGACGCAGGCGCGCCAGGCGTCGGTCAACCGGCCCGAGGGGTGCTCCGGTACGGAGATGCGCATCGTCGTCCTCAGTGCTCGGTGCGGCGGGGTGCTGTCGTGGGGCGGCTGCGGCCGGTCGGGTGAGGCCGGCGCGGGCCGTCGGGTGGCGCGGGTGGCGGCGCCACCCGACGGCTCGTCAGCTCAGCTGTGTTCCTTCTGGTAGCGGTCGTACGCCTTGTTGACCATCTCCAGGTACTGGTCCATGTTCTTGCCCTTGAGCTCGGTCAGGTAGGCGTCCCACTGGCTCAGGTCGCGCTGGCCGAGGATGAACTGGAGCGACGCCTGGGTGACGTGGTCGCGCAGCGGGGTCTCCCACAGCGACGCCTGCTCCCGCTCCTCGTCGGTGAACGGGTACGGCGGGGCCACCGGGATCGGGGCCCGGGCGTTCATCACCCGCTGGAACTCCTGTTCCTCGGCGGAGAAGAACGCCTGCACCAGGTCCGGGTTGCCGCCGTAGGCGAACACGCCGTTGTAGAAGCCGAAGTCCTTCTGCAGGTGCTTGCTCGCCTTGGGGTTGAGCCCGACCACGTTGACGTCGGCGGCCAGGGTGCGCTTGCCGGCGGAGTCCTTGACGAAGGTCGTCCCCTCCACGCCCCAGCGGGCGAACTCCTGCCCCGCGTCGGAGTACCACAGCCAGTCGACGAACTGCATCATGGCCACGAAGTTCTTGCTGTCACGCGCCTTCTTCGAGATCATCACGCCGTTCTCCAGCCGGCTGGCCGGGTTGATCTCGCCCGCCGGGCCGACCAGCAGCGGGATCTTGACGAGCTTCGCGTTCGGGATGGTCTTCGCCAGGTCTGGCCGGTGGTCGTTGACCAGGGTCTGCGCGTTGGCGCTGATCACGAACGACTTGCCGTTGGCGAGCTTCTGCCGCGCCTGGTCGTCGGTCTGGGTGAAGCTCTCCGGGTCGAGCAGCCCCTCCGTCACCAGCTTGTTGAGGTACTGCAGCAGCTGCTTGTACTGCTCGGTGGCGGCGGTGTACTGGAACTTCCTGGCGTTCGGGTCCCAGCTGGCGTGCTGGTAGTTCCAGCCGGCGCCGGCCAGCCCGTGGGTCACCGCGAGCAGGTTCAGCAGGTTGCCGCCCGGGTGCGGCTTGCTCCACCGGTCCGAGAACGGGTAGGTGGCCGGGTACTTCGCCTTCATCGCCTTGAGCACGGTGTACAGCTCGTCCCAGGTCTTCGGCACCGCCAGGCCGAGCTCATCGAGGACGTCGGTGCGGACCGCTAGCGAGTAGTCGTGCCACGGCTTCTCGTGCACCCCGGGCAGCAGGTAGAACTTGCCGTCGGCCTGCCGCAGGGTGTCGATCTCGGGCCCGAGGTTCCACTTGGAGATCTTGTCCTTGAGGTTGGGCATCAGGTCGAGGTAGTCGCTGACCGGGAGGATGGCGCCGGAGGAGACGTAGGCGTCCTCCTGGTTCGGATAGGTCTTCGGGATGATGAAGGGCGCGTCGCCGGCGCCGATCAGCAGGCTGCGCTTCTGCTCGTAGTCGCTCGCCGGCACGGCGACCGGTTCGAGCTTGACGTTGGTCCGCTTGGTCAGCTCCGACCAGAACAGCCACTCGTTCTTCAGCGGGTAGTTCGAGTGGTTGTTGTAGAGCACCGAGAAGGCGAGCGGCTCGGTGGCCTTGAACTGGGCGCCGACGCCGTAGTCGGCCATCGCGCCGACCCGGTTCTCCGCGAGGTCGTTCGCGTCGGACGAGTCGTCGCCGCAGGCGACGAGGGTGGTGAGGGCGAGCAGGCCGGCGGCGGCTACCGCGAGCCGGCGCCGCGATCTGTGGAACACGGCGGATCCTTTCGGTGGGGTGGGGGACGGGTGGGACATGGCGGAGACCGGTGGCTAGCCCTTGACCGCGCCGAGCATGACCCCGGAGACGAAGTACCGCTGCACGAACGGGTAGACCAGCAGGATGGGCAGGGTGGTGAGCACGATGGTCACGGCCTTGAGCGTCGCCTCGGCCTGGACCTCGTCGGCCTCGGCGATGGCGCCGACGTTCTCCGCGCCGGTCGCCCCGGCGATGAGGTTGCGCAGGTAGACGGTGACCGGCCAGAGATCCTGCTGGTCCAGGTAGAGGAACGCGGCGAACCACGAGTTCCAGAAGGAGACCGCGTAGAACAGCACCATCGTGGCGACCACCGCCTTGGACAGCGGCAGCACGATCCGCAGCAGGATGCCGTACGTGTTGAGGCCGTCGACGGCCGCCGCCTCCTCCAGTTCCACCGGCAGGCTCTCGAAGAACGCCTTCATCACCAGCAGGTTGAACACGTTGATGGCGTTCGGTACGGCGATGGCCCAGATGGTGTTCTTCATCCCGAGGCTGGTGACCAGGACGTAGTTGGGGATCAGCCCGCCGGAGAAGAACATGGTGAACACCGCGATGCCGACCAGCGCCGAGCGGCCCCGCAGATGCTTCTTCGACAGCACGTACGCGTAGCAGGTGGTCAGCACGATCGCGATGACCGTGGCGACCACCGTGTACACCACCGTGTTGCGGTAGTTCGTCCAGAACATCGAGTCGGACATGACCAGCCGGTACGTGTCCAGGTTGAACCCCCGCGGCACCAGGCTGACCTGGCCGGCGATGATGTACGCCTCGTCGCTGAGCGAGCGGGCCACGATGTTGACGAACGGGTACAACGTCACCACCACGACGCCGGTCAGGATCACGGCGTTGACCGCCTGGAACACCCGGTAGCCCCGGCTGACCCGGGAGCGACGGGGCCGTGGGCGCGGCCGCGGCGGGGCTTGTCCGGTCCCGGTGGTCACCACAGGCTCGTTCCCACCGTGCGGCGGGCGATCAGGTTCGCCGACAGCACCAGGGTCAGCCCGATCACGGCCTCGAACAGCCCGATCGCGGCCGCGTAGCTGAAGTTGCTGGACCCGAAGCCCATCCGGAACAGGTACGTGGAGATGACGTCGGCGGTCGGGTACGTCAGCGGGTTGTACAGCAGCAGGATCTTCTCGAACCCGACCGCCATGAAGGTGCCGATGTTGAGGATCAGCAGCGTGACCATCGTCGGGCGGATGCCGGGCAGCGTCACGTGCCAGGTCTGGCGCCACCGGTTCGCGCCGTCGATCCGGGCCGCCTCGTAGAGGTTGTCGTCCACGGTGGTCAGCGCGGCGAGGTAGAGGATGGTGCCCCAGCCGACGGTCTGCCAGACCTCCGAGGAGACGTAGATCGTCCGGAACCACTCCGGCCGTTGCAGGAACGGCACCGGCTCGCCGCCGGCGGCCTGGACGAGCTGGTTCACCGTCCCGTCGACGGAGACCAGCTGCATCACCATCGCCGCCACGATCACGATCGACAGGAAGTGCGGCAGGTACGACACGGACTGCACGAACTGCTTCAGCTTGCGGGTGCGGATCTCGTTGAGCAGCAACGCCAGCACGATCGGCAGCGGGAAGCAGAACAGCAGGGTCAGCGCGCCCAGCACCAGGGTGTTGGTGAACGCCTCCCAGAACGACGGGTCGTTGAGGAACATCCGCACGTACCGCAGCCCGACCCAGCGCTCGCCGAAGATGCTCCCGCCCGGCTCGAACCGGCGGAAGGCGATCACGTTCCCGAGCATCGGCAGGTAGCGGAAGATCAGGAAGAACAGCAACGGCAGTACCGCCAGCGAGTAGAGCTGCCAGTCCCGGCGTACCGCCTGACGCCAGGTGCGGCGGCGCTTGCGGCGGCGGGGCGCCGGGGCCGTCCCGGTCGCGGGCAGATCGGGTGCCGGCGGTGGCGGATGCAGCGTTCCGGGGGTGCTCATCGGCGGTCTCCTAGGCGGCGAGCGGGGGGACCGTGGCCGGACGGTGCCGTGCCCGGTCCGGCCGGGGTGGACGGACGGCGCCCGGGCCGGGTGGTGGTCGGTCGGCGGGCGACTGCTTCGTCATGCACACCCCTTCACGTCGACCAGACGCCGCCGCATCCGGCTCCGGAACGTGCGGTGTGATGGCCAACTTCGAAAGTTTCGGTAACCTCCCGGTACTTGCTGCGGAAACCTAGGGGCCCACTCCGGGTGTGTCAAGGGTGGTGAAGATGCCGCTCCCACGCTTTGGGCCGCCGACCAGCCATCGACGCCCGTGACCAGGGAGATGGCTGACGATCGATTCGCCGGCCTCGTGGCCGGCGGTCCGCTGTGCTAGGGTTCGCCGAAAATTTCGGACGTCGCGGATGAGGTTCCATGACACCGTCCCGCCCGGCGCGCGCACCCGGCCCCGCCACCATCGCGACCATCGCGGAAGAGGTCGGCGTCTCCGTGGCGACCGTCTCGAAGGTCCTCAACGGACGCTCGGACGTCGCCGCCGAGACCAGGGCGCGCGTCGAAGCCAGCCTCGACCGGCACCGGTACCGCCGCCGGTCGCGCCGGGAGTCGGCCCGCTCCCGCCAGATCCACCTGGTGTTCCACGAGTTCGCCAACGAGTGGGCGATGGAGATCATCCGTGGGGTCGAGTCGGTGGCCGCCGCCGCGGAGGTCGGCGTGCTCCTGTCCCAGCTCGGCGGGCGCCACCGCCCGTCCCAGCAGTGGCTGGACGAGGTGCTCGCGCACCCGCCGCTGGGCATGCTGTTCGTGCTCTGCCACCTGTCCGAGTCGCAGCACCAGCAGCTGCGGAGGCGGTCGGTCCCGTTCGTCGTCGTGGACACCGACAGCGCGACCTCCGCCTCGGTGCCCACCGTCGGCTCGAACAACTGGAACGGCGGCCTGCTCGCCACCCGCCACCTGCTGGAGCTGGGTCACCGCCGGATCGGGATCATCTCCGGGCCCGAGGACGTGCTGTGCAGCCGGGCCCGGGCCGCGGGCTTCCGGTCCGCGCACGACGAGGCCGGCCTGCCGATCGACCCCGAGCTGGTCCGGTTCGGCAGCTTCTACGTGGACGCCGGCTACACGCACGGGCTGGAACTGCTGTCCCGGCCGGACCGCCCCACGGCGATCTTCGCCGGCTCGGACATGCAGGCGATGGGGGTGCTCCGGGCCGGACGCCAGCTCGGCCTGGACGTGCCCGGGGACCTGTCGGTGATCGGGTACGACAACCTGCCGGTGGCGGCCTGGATCGGACCGGCCCTGACCACTGTCAACCAGCCGCTCGGCGACATGGCCGGCACCGCCACCCAGATGCTGCTCGACCTGGCGCGCGGCGTGGACCCGCCGACGAGCCGGATCGACCTGGTCACCGAGCTGGTGGTGCGGGAGACCACCGCGCCACCCGCCCACTCCCGCTGACCCGCCGCGCCGGACGGCGCTGAACCCACCCCGCCGAACCGACCCGCGAGGAGCCATGGCCCTGTTCGACCTTCCCCTCGACCAACTCCGGCGGTACGCGCCGGTGGTGGCCGAGCCGGACGACTTCGACGAGTTCTGGCGCGGCACGCTGGCGGCGGAGGCCGCCCGGCCGGTGCTGCTCGACGTCCGGCCCGAGCCGACCGACCTGCGGCTGGTCGACTCCTGGGACGTCACCTTCGCCGGCTTCGGCGGCGACCCGGTCCGGGCCTGGTACACCCGTCCGGCCGGCACCGACGGGCCCCTGCCCACGGTGGTGGAGTACGTCGGCTACGGGCGCGGCCGTGGCCTGCCGCACGAGCGCCTGACCTGGCCGGTGGCCGGTTACGCGCACCTGCTGATGGACTCCCGGGGCCAGTCCGGCCGGTACGGCGGCGGCGACACCGCCGACCCGGGCGCCGGCGCGCCCGGCGGCCCCTGGCCGGTGACCTGGGGCATCCTGACGCCGCAGAGCTACCACTACCGGCGACTCATCACCGACGCGGTGCGCGCCGTGCAGGCGGTCCGCGCGCTGCCGGGCGTCGACGCCAGCCGGGTCGTCGCGGCCGGGAACAGCCAGGGCGGCGGCCTCGCCCTCGCCGTGGCCGGGCTCGTGGCCGATCTCGCCGCGCTGGTCACCACCGCGCCGTTCCTCTGCCACATCCAGCGGGCCATCGAGATCACCGACGCCTCGCCGTACGGCGAGATCGCCCAGTACCTGGCGGCCAACCGGGAGGCGGAGGAGCCGGTCCGCCGGACCCTCTCCTACGTCGACGGGGTCGCCTTCGCCCGCCGGGCCTGCGCGCCCGCGCACTTCGGGATCGGCCTCCGCGACCAGGTCTGCCCGCCGAGCACCGGGTTCGCCGCCTACAACCAGTACGGCGCCGGCACCGGGCGGCCCGCGCCACCGGAGCGGGAGCTGCACGTCTACCCGTTCAACCAGCACGAGGGCGGGGCGGCGGTGCAGGTGCGCCGCCAGCTGCGCTGGCTGGCCGGGGTGCTCGGGCACTGACCCCCGCCGCGCCCCCGGGTCACCTCCGGCGCTCGCCCGCTCACTGGGCGGGCACCGGCGTCCGGCTGGCGCGGCGGGCCCGCAGCAGCGGGTCGAGCGCCCACGCGCCGGGGCCGAGCACCGCGATGAGCAGGAACGACCAGCAGAACAGCACGGCCAGCTCACCGCCGTTGCGCAGCGGCAGCAGGGCGTCCGGCTGGTGCACCATGAAGTACGCGTACGCCATGGAGCCGGACGCCAGGATCGCGGCCGGCCGGGTGAACAGGCCGAGGAGCACCAGCCCGCCGCAGACCCCCTGGATCAGCGCGGCCCACCAGCCCGGCCACTGGCCCAGCGGGATCGCCTCGCCGGTGCCCCGGTTGCCACCGAGGACACCGAAGAGCGAGGCCAGACCGTGACAGAGGAACAGCAGCCCGATGACCGCGCGGAAGAGGGACACCGCCGGTCCGACGATCTGCTCAGGACGCATTCCGACACCTCCGTTCGAGGGAACCGATCGGGCCCCAGGATGCCGAGGCGCATTTAGTCGTGTCGATACTTTCCCCCACTGTGGGAACGCTCCCATGGCTGCTGGCGGGATGTGGCCGCCGATCGGTGCGGCGGTCGCCGCGACCCGCCCGGCGGCGGTGACCGGCTCCCGCGGTCGGCCCGAACCCGACGCGCGACCGGTCGGACCCGGCCGGCTGGACCGGTGATGGAAGGATTGCCGGTGATGCGACGACGTGACCCGACGGCCCGGCGACTGTCGGCCGGCGCGGCCGTGGCCGCGGTCCTCGCCCTGCCGGCGCCGAGCGGCGCGGTGGCCGCTCCGACGCCCGCGCCGGGAGCCCCGGTGTGCCGGATCCGCGACGACCGGCTGACCGAGATCTCCGGGATGGCCGCCACGGACGACGGGTACGTCGTGGTCAACGACGGCGCCGACGACGCGGCCCGCCGCCGGATCTTCTTCCTGGCCGCGGACTGCGCGGTGACCCGGACCGTGTCCTACCCGTCGCGGCCGCGGGACACCGAGGATCTCGCCGTCGGCGCGGACGGCACGGTGTGGGTCGCCGACATCGGCGACAACGACCGGTCCCGGCAGACGGTCGCGGTCTGGAAGCTCGCCCCGGGAGCGGCCCGGCCGGTGCTGTACCGGATGGCCTATCCGGACCGTCCGCACGACGCCGAGGCGATGCTGCTGACCGGCGACGGCCGACCGGTGATCGTGTCCAAGTACTCCGGCGTGCTCTACGCGCCGAGCGCCGCCCTGCGGCCGGGCGCGACGGTGCCCCTGGCCGAGGTGGGACAGGTCCGGCTGCCGGCCACCACGACGAGCAACCCGTTCTCGGTGCTCGGCCGGACGGCGGTCACCGGTGCCGCCACCGCACCGGGCGGGGAGCGCGTCGTGCTGCGCACCTACGCCGACGCGTTCGAGTTCGACGTCACCGGCGGCGACGTGATCGCCGCGCTGACCGGCGGGACGCCGCGGGTCACCCCGTTGCCCGACGAGCCGCAGGGTGAGTCGATCACCTACAGCCGGGACGGGCGCTTTCTGCTCACCGTCTCCGAGACCGCCGACCAGCCGCCGGGTACGCGGCCGAGCATCCTGCGCTACCCGGCGGCCGGCCCGTCCACCGGGTCACCCACCGCCCCGACCACCGGGCCGACCAGTGCCCCGACCACCCCCGTGCCGACCGCACCCGCGCGGGCCGACCGGGTCGCCGGCGATCAGGCCGGCGGGGTCCGGCCGATGGTGGCGGCCGGGGCGGTCGGGCTGGGTCTGCTGGTGGTGGGCCTGCTCGTCCTGGCCTGGTCGCGGCGGTCCCGGTCCGGCCGGCCGGGCTGAGCCAACTCGGTTGCGCCGCGCACCGGCGGTGCGCTTGGGTGTGCCCATGCCAGCGGACCGGGTCGACTCGTACTTCGTCTGCGCCACCCCGCGTACCGGCAGCTCGCTGCTGCTCGGGCTGCTGGAGTCCACCGGGGTCGCCGGCCACCCGCAGGCGTACTTCCGGGCGCCGGACGAGCCGCTCTGGGCCGACCGGTGGCGGCTGCCCCGCGCCGCCGACGGCCGCGTCGACTACGCGGACTACCTGCGTGCCGCGCTGGCCGAGGGCCGGACCGGCAACGGGGTGTTCGGTGCGAAGCTCATGTGGGGAGCGGTGGAGGAGCTGGTCGCCCGCCTCGCGACCGTCCACCCCGACCTGTCCGGTGCCGACACCGCGCTGCTCGACCGGGCGTTCGGTCGTACCCGCTTCGTCTTCCTGCGCCGCGACGACGTGCTGGCCCAGGCGGTCTCCTGGCTGCGGGCCGAGCAGACCGGCGCCTGGTTCGTCGGCGGCAACGGGGAGATCAGCGGAAACGCCGGCACCGGCCGGGCACCCCGCTTCGACGCCGCCGGGATCCGGCATTACCTCCAGGTGATCGAGGAGCACAACGCGGCCTGGGAGGCGTGGTTCGCGGCCCGGGGGATCCGGCCGTACCGGGTGCGGTACGAGGACCTCGACCAGGACACGGTGGCCGCCACCCGCGGTGTGCTGGACTTCCTCGGCCTGGAGCCGCCGGCCGGGGACGGCGCCATCGTGGCCCGGCACCGGCGCCAGGCCGACCGGCTCAACCGGGACTGGATCGAGCGGTACCGGGCGGAGCCGGTCGACGGCTGAGCTGCCCGCACGCCCGGTGCCGGGCGGCCGCGGGCCTACGGTGCGTCGACGACGTCCCGCCCGAGCGGCCAGAACGCCGCCGGGACGAGCTTGAAGTTGGCCACCCCGAACGGGATGCCGATGATCGTGACGCAGAGCGCGACGCCGGCGACCAGGTGGGACAGCGCCAGCCACCAGCCCGCCAGCACCACCCAGAGCACGTTGGCCAGGCCGGACGCGACACCCGCACCCGGCTTGGGCACCACGGTGCGGCCGAAGGGCCACAACGAGTACCCGGCCAGGCGCAGCGACGCCACCCCGAACGGGATGGTGACGACGAGGACGAAGCAGATCAGGGCGGCGATGCCGTAGCCGATCGCGAGGACCAGGCCGCCGCCGAAGACGAGCCACAGCACGTTGAGCACGAAGCGAATCACCATTCCAGCATGAACACCGCTCGCCACCGGGCCGGGGCGCGGGCGGCACGGCAACCCGGGCGGTCGACCGTACCCGCCGGGTGCGATCGACCGGGCGGCGTCTCCGCCCGGCGGCGGCCCGTGTGGTCGCGGTGACGCCGTCGAGACGGCGGGCGCCGCAGGCTGGGGGAGCGCCCGTCCACGCTCGACCGGCGGGCGGCGCCGGTGTCGCCCGGCGTGTGTCGCGAGAGCCCGAGGGGGCCGGCATGAGAAGACGCAGCGTTGTCGCCACCATCGCCCTCGCCGGTTGCCTCGGCGTGGCCGGGGCGCCCGCGCCGGTCACCGCGCACCGGCCCGCGAGCGGCCCGGCGTCCGGTTGGTGGGGGTACGACTTCACCCGGCCGTCGGTGGTCGCCGGCGGCCTGGAAGCGCCGTGGGGGCTGGCCTTCCTGCCCGACGGCAGCGCCCTGGTCGGCGAGCGGAACAGCGGGCGGGTCCTGCGGGTGGGGCGGGGTCTGGCACCCCGGCAGGTGGCGCGGATCGCCGGCGTCTCGGCGGTCGGCGAGTCCGGGCTGCTCGGGCTGGCCGTCTCGCCGCGCTACCGCGCCGACGGTTACGTCTACGCGTACTTCACCTCCGCCGTGGACAACCGGATAGTCCGCTTCCGGCTGGCCGCGCCGAACGTCCAGCAGCCGATCCTCAGCGGGCTGGCCCGGGCCAGCTCGCACGACGGCGGGCGCATCGCCTTCGGCCCGGACGGGATGCTCTACGCGGGCGTCGGGGACGCCGCCCAGCCGGCCACCGCGCAGGACCCGCGCAGCCGCAACGGGAAGATCCTGCGGCTGCGGCCCGACGGTGGCGTGCCGTGGGACAACCCGGTCCCGGGTTCGCCGGTCTACAGCCTCGGCCACCGCAACGTGCAGGGCCTGGCCTGGGACTGGCGAGGCCGGCTCTACGCGACCGAGTTCGGCGCCAGCAGCTGGGACGAGGTCAACCGGGTGGTGCCCGGCGGCAACTACGGCTGGCCGGTGGTGGAGGGGGTGGCCGGCGACCCACGCTTCCGCGACCCGATCGTGACGTGGCGGCCCGCCGAGGCGTCGCCCAGCGGGGCGGCGATCGCGGGCGGGCGGCTCTACGTGGCGGCACTGCGCGGCACCCGGCTGTGGGTCGTGCCGCTCGACGCCGCGGGCGGCGCCGGCACGCCCACCGCGGAACTCGTCGGCAGCTACGGCCGGCTGCGTACGGTCGTCGTCGCGCCGGACGGCTCGCTCTGGGTCACCACCAGCAACCGCGACGGGCGGGGCACCCCGGCTCCCGGCGACGACCGGATCCTGCGCTTCCCGCCCTGCTGGTGGCGGTGCTGACCGGGGTCACGGTCCCACCGGGGCCAGGTCCTTGGCGAACCAGTGGTGCGCGTAGGGCTCGGTGTTGTAGGGCTCGACCTCCCGGTAGCCGGCGGCGCGGTACATCGTGATCGCCTCGGTGAGGTTGCGGTTGGTGTCCAGCCGGACGGTGGTCCAGCCCCGCTCGGCGGCGTAGCGCTCCAGCTCGCCCAGCATCCGCCGGCCGATGCCGAGCCCGCGCACGGTGTCCGACACCCAGACCCGCTTGATCTCGGCGGGCGCGCCCGGGTGCAGCTTCACCGCGCCGCAGCCGACCGGCTCGGCGTTGAGGGTGGCGAGCAGGAACACGCCGGCGGGCGGGACCAGTTCCTCGTCGCGCACCGGGTTGCTCAGCGCCGGGTCGAACCCGTCGTCGAACCGGCGCCCGACGTCCCGGGCGTACGCCCGCACGCAGGCCCGGGCCCGCGGGTCGCCCGGCGGGCACGGCTCGATCACCACCATCGAGGCGACCAGCAGCCGCTCGACCTCGGCCATCGCGGCGACCAGCCGTTCCCGGCGCGCCTCGGTCAGCGGCGCGAGGATCGACCAGGCCAGCTCGTCGGAGCGCTTGTCGAGTTCGGCCCACTCGGCCCGGCCGGCGGCGGTCAGCACGGCCGTGCGGACCCGCTGGTCGCCGGCCTGCTCGGCGGGCCCGACGGTGACCAGCCCGTCGCTCTCCAGGGTGCGCAGCAGCCGGCTGAGGTACCCGGAGTCCAGCCCGAGCCGGACCCGCAGCGCGGCGACCTCGGCGCCGCCGGGGCCGATCTCCCAGAGCAGCCGGGCCTGCGCCAGCGGGCGGCCGCGGGCCATGTACTCGTCGTCGAGCGCGCCGACCCGCTGGGTGACCGTCCGGTTGAACCGCCGCACCGCGGCGATGAGCGGGGAGTCCATATACCTGACTTTAGTCAGGCTTACCGCGTGGTCGCCAGGCGGGGTCGTCGACCGTCCCGAAACCGGGTCGGCGATCGCCTTTTCCTCCGTCTCGTGTCCCGACGCTGCGACACTGGTCCCGCAGCGGTCCACCCCGGCGCCGCCGCCAGAAGGGAAGCCCGCGATGACCGACAGGTCTGGCGTAGCAGCCTGGATCCGGGCCTATGAATCCGCCTGGCGGACGGCGGGAACCGACCAGCTCGACCTGCTCTTCACCAGCGACGCCACCTACCAGATGTCGCCGTTCCAGGAGCCGCATCGGGGTCTCGACGCCATCCGCAGGCTGTGGGACGCCGAACGCGCCGGGCCGGGCGAGGAGTTCGAGATGGACTTCCAGATCATCGCCGTCGACGACCCGCAGGCGGTCGTACGGCTGGAAGTGCGATACGGCGGCCCTCGCCCCCAGGTGTTCCGCGATCTGTGGATCCTCACGTTCACCGCGGACGGCCGGTGCCTGGCCTTCGAGGAGTGGCCGTTCAGCCCCGAGCCTTCCGCGCCGCACCACACCCCCTGATCCCGGCGCCCGGTGCCAGCGGCTGTCGCCCGCCCACCCCGCAGCGTAGCGACGGGTGGATCGGGCGGGACCGGGTAGCGCTGTGGAAGATCTGATCGGGCAGGGACGGCCGGCGACCCTCGCGATCCGCCCACCTCGGCACTAGAGTCGACGCCAGCATCCCGTCGATCGATCCGACTGCATCTGCCCTCGACGGTGAGGAGCGCGTCATGGGTATGCCCGACGGCGTCGAACTGGCCGGCCCCCGGCACGACCGGTTCCCGGAGATCCTCACCCCGCAGGCCCTCGCCTTCCTCGCCGAGCTGCACCGCGCCTTCGACGCCCGACGGCGGGAGCTGCTCGCCCGGCGCGCCGAACGCGAGGCGGCGCTGGCCGCCGGTGAGTTGCTGGACTTCCTGCCCGAGACCCGGCACGTCCGTGACGGCGAGTGGCGGGTGGCTCCGCCCGCGCCCGGCCTGGTCGACCGCCGGGTGGAGATCACCGGGCCGACCGACGCGAAGATGACCATCAACGCCCTCAACTCGGGCGCGAAGGTCTGGCTCGCCGACCAGGAGGACGCCAACACGCCACTGTGGGAGAACGTGATCGGCGGCCAGCTCAACCTGCGCGACGCGATCGACCGGACGCTCTCCTACACCGCCCCGGACGGCCGCCGCTACGCCCTGCGCGACGGCGAGCTGGCGACCATCGTGGTCCGGCCCCGCGGCTGGCACCTGACCGAGAAGCACATCCTGGTCGACGGCGAACGCACCTCGGGCAGCCTTGTCGACTTCGGCCTGTACTTCTTCCACTGCGCCGCCCGGCAGCTCGACCGCGGCTCCGGGCCGTACTTCTACCTGCCCAAACTGGAGAGCCACCTGGAGGCGCGGCTCTGGAACGACGTGTTCCTGCTCGCCCAGGAGCGGTTGGGCATCCCGCGCGGCACCATCCGGGCGACAGTGCTCATCGAGACCTACCCGGCGGCGTTCGAGATGGAGGAGATCCTCCACGAGCTGCGCGAGCACTCCGCCGGCCTCAACGCGGGCCGGTGGGACTTCATGTTCAGCGTCATCAAGAAGTTCCGCACCCGGGGACGGGACTTCCTGCTGCCCGACCGCAACGCGGTGACCATGACCGCGCCGTTCATGCGCGCGTACACCGAACTGCTGGTGCGGACCTGCCACCGGCGCGGCGCGCACGCGATCGGCGGGATGGCCGCCTTCATCCCCAGCCGCCGCGACCCGCAGGTCAACGAGACCGCGCTGGCGAAGGTCCGCGAGGACAAGACCCGGGAGGCGGGCGACGGCTTCGACGGCTCCTGGGTGGCCCACCCCGACCTGGTGCCGGTCTGCCGCGAGGTGTTCGACCGCGTGCTCGGCGACCGGCCCCACCAGCTCGACCGGACCCGCGACGAGGTACGGGTCACCGCCGCCCAGCTGCTCGACGTGCGCGGCACGCCCGGCCAACGGACCGAGGCCGGGCTGCGCAACGACATCAGCGTCGGCATCCAGTACCTGGCGAGCTGGCTGCGCGGCACCGGGGCGGTGGCCATCTTCAACCTGATGGAGGACGCCGCGACCGCCGAGATCTCCCGCTCGCAGGTGTGGCAGTGGCTGCACAACGGCGTCACCCTCGACGACACCGGTGAGAAGGTCGACCGGGACCTGGTCGAGCGGCTCGCCGACGAGGAACTGGCGAAGCTGCCGGGCGACCCGGCCGACTACGCCGAGGCGCGGTCGCTGTTCATGGCGGTCGCCGTCGCCGACGACTTCGTGGACTTCCTGACCCTGCCCGCGTACGAGCGGATGCCCTGACCACCAGCGACCGCGACGGGAGGCCGGCGATGACCACGACGGACATCGGCACCCTCGCCGCGACCCTGCGGGCGGTCCTCGGCGCCGAGCACGTGATCACCGACCGGCAGGAGCTGCGCACCTACGAGTGCGACGGGCTCGCCCAGTACAAGGTGATCCCCGCTCTGGTCGCCCTGCCGGGCACCGCCGCCGAGTGCGCGGCGACCGTCCGGGCCTGCGTGGACGCCGGGGTGCCGTTCGTCGCCCGGGGCTCCGGCACCGGCCTGTCCGGCGGGGCACTGCCGCACGCCGACGGGGTGCTCGTGGTCACCTCGCGGCTGCGCGCCATCCGGGAGGTCGCCCCGGCCGACGAGCGGGCCGTGGTCGAGCCCGGCGTGATCAACCTCCAGGTCACCCGGGCGGCCACCCCGTACGGCTACTACTACGCCCCCGACCCGTCCAGCCAGCAGATCTGCTCGATCGGCGGCAACGTGGCGGAGAACTCCGGCGGCGCGCACTGCCTGAAGTACGGGTTCACCACCAACCACGTCACCGGACTGGAGGTGGTCACTCCGGACGGGGACCTGGTACGCCTCGGCGGTCGCGCCCCGGACCCGCCCGGCTACGACCTGCTCGGCGCGTTCGTCGGCTCCGAGGGGACGCTCGGCATCGCCACCGAGGTCACCGTGCGGCTGGTCCGGCTGCCCGAGTCGGTCCGTACGCTGCTGGCCGCCTTCCCGTCCACCGACGAGGCGGGGGCGGCGACCTCGGCCGTCATCGCGGCCGGGGTGGTGCCGGCGGCGATCGAGATGATGGACGCGCTCGCCATCTCCGCCGCCGAGTCGGCGGTGCGCTGCGGCTACCCGGCCGGCGCGGGCGCGGTGCTGATCGTCGAGCTGGACGGTCCGGCGGCCGAGGTGGACGCCCAGTTCGCCGAGGTCGAGCGGCTCTGCCGGGACAACGGCGCCGGGGAGATCCGGGTCGCCGCGGACGACGCCGAGCGGGCGCTGATCTGGAAGGGGCGCAAGTCGGCGTTCGCCGCGGTCGGCCGGATCAGCCCCGACTACATCGTCCAGGACGGCGTCATCCCGCGCACCGCGCTGCCCGAGGTGCTGCGCCGCATCGCCGAGCTCGCCGCCCGGCGCGGCGTCCGGGTGGCCAACGTCTTCCACGCCGGGGACGGCAACCTGCACCCGCTGGTCCTCTTCGACGACGGCGTGGCCGGCCAGGCCGAGCAGGCCGAGGAGGTCTCCGGGGCGATCCTCGAGCTCTGCGTCGAGCACGGCGGCTCGATCACCGGTGAGCACGGCGTCGGCATGGACAAGGTGACCTTCATGCCGCGCATGTTCACCGACGACGACCTCGACACCATGCAGCTGCTGCGGTGCGCCTTCGACCCGCGCGGGCTGGCCAACCCGGGCAAGGTCTTCCCGACACCCCGGCTCTGCGGTGAGGTGCCCGGCCGGCGCCGGGGCGCCCACCCGGCGCAGGAGGCCGGCCTGGCGGAGCTGTTCTGATGTCCGGCGACGTGCTGGCCGCCCTCCGCGACGCGGCCGGCGACGCCGACGCCGTCCGCCCGGCCGGCGCCGGCGACGCGGTGGCCGGGGTGCCGGCCCGCTACCGGGCCGCGCCCGGCTCCACCGAGGCCGCCGCCGCCGTCCTGCGGGTGGCGGCCGCGCACGGCCTCGCCGTCGTCGTCGCCGGTGGCCTGACCAAGCAGGACTGGGCGAACCCGCCCCGCCGGCTGGACCTGGTCGTCGACACCGGGCGGCTCACCGGGGTGGTCGAGCACGCCGCCGGCGACCTGATCGTCGTCGTGCGGGCCGGCACCCGACTGGCGGACCTGCCGGCCCGGTTGGCCCCGGCGGGACAGCAACTGGCCCTGGACGCGCCGGCGCTGCCCGGCGGCGCGGGCGCGACGGTCGGCGGCGCGGTGGCGGTGAACACCAGCGGGCCGCGCCGGATGCGCTACGGCACCGTCCGGGACCTGCTGATCGGCATCACCGTGGTGCGGCCGGACGGGGTGGTGGCCCACGCCGGCGGCAAGGTGGTGAAGAACGTCGCCGGCTACGACCTCGGCAAGCTCTTCACCGGCTCGTACGGCACGCTCGGCCTGATCACCGAGTGCGCCTTCCGGCTGCACCCGCTGCCGGCCGCGGGCGGGTACGTGCGTCGGCCGGTGGACGGCGAGGCGGAGGCCGGTCGGCTGGTCGCCGCCGTGCTCGGCGCGCAACTCGTGCCCAGCGCGCTGGAGGTGCACGCCCCGCCCGACGGCGGCGTCGAGGTCGCGGTGCTGATCGAGGGCACACCGTCCGGCGTCCGCGAGCGGGTCGCCGCGACCCGGCGCCTGCTCGGCGCCGCCGCGACCGCCTCGGACACCCCGCCGCCGTGGTGGCCGGCCTACCCGTGGCGGATGGGCGACGTCGGGCTGAAGCTGACCGCCGCGCTCTCCGGCGTCCCGGGACTGCTCACGGCCGCTCGGGCGGCGGGGCGGCGGCACGGAATTCCCGTGCGGGTCAGCGGTTCGGCGGGCACCGGCGTCCTCTACGCCGGCCTGCCCGGCGCCGCCCGGCCCGACGCGGTGGCCCGGATCGTCGCGGACCTGCGCGCCGCGACGGCGGCCGCCGGCGGGCACGCCGTGGTGCTGACCGCGCCGGCGGCGGTGCGCGACCGGGTCGACCTGTGGGGGCCGGTCGGTGGACTGGAACTGATGCACCGGGTCAAGGCGCAGTTCGACCCGGACGCCCGGTTCGCGCCCGGCCGCTTCGTCGGAGGGATCTGAGATGGCGAGCGAACTCCCGGCCCGGCGCGGCGTCGCCCGGCCCACGGGCAGCCGGCCCGCCAGCGCCCCACCGGACGTGCTCGGGCCGGTCGCCGGCCCACCGGGCGAGCCGGCCTTCGACGACCACCACCCACCCCGCCGGGACCTGATCGACGACTGCGTGCACTGCGGCTTCTGCCTGCCCACCTGCCCCACCTACCTGCTCTGGGGCGAGGAGATGGACTCCCCGCGCGGGCGCATCTACCTGATGGAGGAGGGGCTCGACGGCGAGCCGCTGACCCCGTCCATGGTGCGGCACTTCGACCGCTGCCTGGGCTGCATGGCCTGCGTGACCGCGTGCCCGTCCGGGGTCCGCTACGACCGGCTGATCGAGGACACCCGGCAGCAGGTGGAACGCCGGCACCCCCGGCCGCGCCGGGAGCGGCTGCTGCGGGCCGCCATCTTCCAGGTGTTCCCGTACCCGCGCCGGCTGCGGCTGCTGCGCGGGCCGCTGCGGGCGTACCAGGCCAGCGGGCTGCGACGCCTGGTACGCCGCAGCGGCCTGGCGGCGCGACTGGCGCCGACGCTGGCCACCCTGGAATCGCTCGCCCCCACGCTCGGGCGCCCGGCCCGGCTGCCGGCCCGGCTGCCGGCGCACGGCGAGCGGCGGGCGCGGGTCGGTATGCTCACCGGCTGCGTGCAGCGGGCATTCTTCCCCGACGTCAACGCGGCCACCGCCCGGGTGCTCGCCGCGGAGGGCTGCGAGGTGGTCGTCCTGCCCGACCGGCAGGGCTGCTGCGGCGCGCTCAGCGTCCACAACGGGCGCTCGGCGGAGGCGCGGCGGTTCGCCCGGGCGCTGATCGACGTCTTCGACGCCGCCGGCATCGACCGGTTCGTGGTCAACGCCGCCGGGTGCGGGTCGTCGCTGAAGGAGTACGGCGACCTGCTCCGCGACGACCCGGCGTACGCCGAGCGCGCGGCCGCCTTCGCCGGCAAGGTACGCGACCTGGCCGAGCTGCTCGTCGAGCTGGGCCCGGTGGCCCGGCGGCACCCGCTGCCGGTGACCGTCGCCTACCACGACGCCTGCCACCTGGCGCACGCCCAGGGGGTACGGGCACAACCCCGCGAGCTGCTGCGCGGCATACCCGGGCTGGAACTGCGGGAGATCGCCGACCCGGAGATCTGCTGCGGATCGGCGGGCGTCTGGAACGTGCTCAACCCGGAGCCGGCGGCGCAGCTCGGGGAGCGCAAGGCCCGCGACGTCCTGGCCACCGGCGCCGAGCTGCTCGTCACCGCCAACCCGGGCTGCCTGATGCAGGTGGCCGCGGCGGCCGCCCGGCTCGGTGGCACGGTCGCCCTGGCCCACACCGCGCAGGTGCTGGACGCCTCCATCCGCGCCCGGCCGGTCACCGACCTGGTGCCGTGACGCCCCTCCCGCTGGCGGCGGGAGGGGCGCCGTCGGTGGATCCGACCGGTCAGAAGGTGACCAGCGGGTCGCCCACGAAGTCGGCGATGAAGTTGACGAAGAAGAAGCCGAAGAAGATGACATTGACGACGAGCAGTGCGTAGTGCCACGAGCGGGGGCGCGCCGCGCGGGGCAGTCGGCGGTTCAGGTAGATCAGCATGAACGGGAAGATCAGTGCGCCCAGATTGGACATGTTCGCCGACCACTGCACCAGGCTGACCGGCAGCGCGAGGTGCAGGATGACCGCGATGATCACCAGTAGCAGGAGCATGAACGGGTAGTAGAACCGGCGGGGGTCGCCCTCCAGCAGGCGACGGAGCCGGGGACTGGTGGCGTGCGCGGCGTCGGTGGTCACCCGCACCATCGCCTCGAAGATGCCGAGCTGGGTGCTGAACAGGATCAGCACGCCGATCAGCAGCATGCCGTAGAACATCACCTGCCCGTACTCGGGTTCCAGCGCGGTGGCCACGAAGGTGGGCACGGTGGCCGTGGTCGGCGTCTCGCCGGACAGCTCCACCGCCTGCGCCATGAGGATGGTGGGCAGCAGCATGCCCAGCATGGCGCCGACGAAGAAGATGCCCCACATGTCGGTGAGCAGCAGCCGGTACCAGCGCTTCCAGCGGGCGGCGTTGGCGGCGTCGTCCGGGAAGGTGACGCCGCTGGCGAGCAGCTCACGCCGGTCGCCGCGCAGGCCGGAGATGTAGCCGGTGCGGTAACCCATGCCGTAGCCCTTGTCCCGGTAGTGGCCCATCACGTACCAGTTCAGGCCGGAGGCGAGCGCGGTGAAGCCGGCCAGCCCGCCCAGCTGGGTAGCGGTGATGCCGGCCGGCGGCGCGGCCGGGGTGAAGAACCCGCGGATGCCCTCCCACCACAGGCTGCCGGGCACCACGAGCAGGGTGATGAAGAGCAGCGCGACCAGGATGGTGCCGACCATCAGCCAGTTGGCCAGCTCCAGCGTGCGGCTGATCCGTCGGGCCGCCGCCGTGATGAGGAAGACCAGCACCAGCAGGCCGATCGCCCAGAGCCGCGGCTCCTCGGCGCCGGCCGGCGGCACCTCGCCGTGGACCAGCGCGTACAGGCCCTGCCCGGCGGACGCGGCCCAGCCACCGGCGATGAACGCGAAGATGACCAGGAACACCGCCAGCGGCACCCACAGCAGGTAGCCGGGCGGCACGCGCCCCCATCCGACGACCGGCGCCTCGCCGGTGGCCATCACGTACCGGGACGACTCGACGTTGTAGAACGTCTGGAGCACGGCCGACACGAGGATCACCCAGCCGACCCCGACGAAGCCGAACTGGCCCACCGCCTGCGGGCCGAGCAGCCACTCCCCGCTGCCGATGGAGATGCCGAGCGCGATCAGGCTCGGGCCGAGCGCGTACTTGAACAGCTGCGGAAGCCCGAGTTTGCGTACGCCGAACACCTCTTCCGGCTCGGGCAGGTCCGCCACGGCCAGCGGAGGGCGGCTCTTTCCCAGTGGATAGCTGCGGACGTCCGGGGCCTCAGTCACTTCGGTCATGAAGAACCTCCTTATGGGAAGGGCCCCCTGATCAATCGTCATACTTCGTTAACCCGGAAGCAATAACTGTTCTGCGCGCGACGATTTTCTGATCATTTCGCGGCGCATCCGGAAATGATCGTCGGACCGCGCCGATGATCCGCGCCGCCACCGGTGGCCGGCCGGAAGCCCTCGATCCCGGCGGAACCGGGCCGGTCAGTAGATAGGGATTTCCCCGATTCGGCGACGGTGGTGGGAAAGCTAGCGTCGAGGCGTGCCGAACCGTCCGGGGCGACGGTGACGGCGGCGACCGGTGGGCGGCCCGGCCGAGCGGACCGGGGGCGGTCGGCGCCCGGTGTCGTCGACGCGTACGAGAGCGAGGGGTGGACATGCGGCGGTGGATCGCGCCGGCGGCCTTGGCGGTCGCGCTGGCTCTGACCGGATGCGGTGGCTCCGACGGGCCGGACGGTTCGCCCGGGGCGGCGGAGCAGGTCGACGGTGGCGACGGCCTCGTCGACGGCGACCCGGCGGCCGTCGAGCGCCCGTCCTGCCCGTTCACCCCGGAGCGTGCCTCGGACCTCGTCGGGCGGACGATGCACGCCGACGGCAACTGCCTGTTCCGTGACGACAACGGGGTCGCGATCCTGACCATCACCCTCGCCTCCGAGGTGGCCGGTCAGGCGACCTACGACTACAGCAGGGAACAGGCCGGTAAGCGGTTCGAGCGGGTGTCCGACATCGACCGGGGCGACCAGGGCTACCTCGCCGCCGGCGGGACCGAAGCCGAGGCCGTGGTGATCAGCAAGGCGGGTGCCTACACGGTGCAGATCAGCAGCTTCAACGACGACGCCGCCGCCAACGAGGCGCTGCTGCGCAAGCTGGTCGACGCGATCCCCGCCTGATCCCGACAGCCGGCGGCCGGGGCGGCCGACGCCGCCCCGGCCACGCTGCCCTGGTCAGTCGGCGGCGGTGTCCCAGCCGTAGTCGGGCAGGTCGAAGAAGTCGTCCCCGTCGACCCGGTCAACGGTGCCGTCGGCCAGGCCGGCGAGCAGCGACTCCACCCCGGTACGCACGCTCTCCACCAGCATGCCGTGCTGCTTCTGGCCCAGGTCGTCCTGCTGGCCGCGCACCTCGAACAGCACCGTCCCGGTGCCGTTGAGGGCGAACGCGGACCGGCCCTGACCCGCGTACTCGCGGGCGTCCGGGTGGAAGTACCGGCCCACCGCGGCCAGCTTGGACTGGTTGCCGTACTTCGCCAGCAGGCCGTTGGCAACGGTGAGGGCGTACCGGCGGGACTTGTCCTGGTCGAGCGCCGGCCAGGCCGCCCGGTACGCGGCGCCGTCCTGCACGCCCAGCGGCGGGTAGTCCAGCGACACGGAGATCAGCCGGCCGTCCTGCTCGCCACCGGTGAGCCGGTCGCACGGGCCCATGTGGTGCAGGTCCACGTACGCGTCGACGGCGCCCTTCTCGGCGCGCAGCCCGACGTAGACGTCCCGGATCGCGCGCGACTCGGGGGAGAGGAAGAACCCGGCGTCGGTGTCCCGCCCGGGCAGGTCGGCGGCCCGCGGCACGTAGTCGAGGTCCGGGTTGAAGTCCCGGTTGAGGTCGTAGCCGGGCAGGTCGATGCCGTCCCCGCTGAGCCGGTGGTACCAGGCCCGGGGTGCGCCGGCCAGCTGCGGGAACTGCGCCACGGTCTCGTCCCAGGACCGCACGTTCATCCGCCGGTTGAGTTCCCCGCCGTCGGGGTTGACCATCGGCATCGCCACGAAGGTGATCTCGTTCAGGATGCTCCGGGTCTGCGCGTCGCCGCTGCTGCCGAGGTGCTTGAGGATCCCGAGCAGGGCCTCGGTGCCGGTGCGCTCGTTGCCGTGGATGGCGCTGGTGACCAGCAGCACCTTGTCGCCGGTGCCGACCCGGGCCGCCCACAGCTCCCGGCCCTGCGGGGAGTGCCCGACCACCTCGACGTCCACCCGTCCGCCGCTGGTCTGTTCGATCTGCGCCAACCGCTGGCCCACCTGCTCGTGGTTGCTCCAGCCGGACCAGGACGGGTCGTCGGCGGTCCGGCAGCTGCCCTCGCCCGGCCCCTCGGGCGCGGCGGCCGAGACGGGCGGGGCGGCGAGGATCGAGCCGGCCAGCGCCGTCAGCGCGACGGCGGCCAGCGCCTTCCGGGGTCGGAGAATCGTCGGCGTCGAATGAAACTGCACGCGTGCTCCTTTCCTGGACCCACGCCGGCGCCGGGCGCGGACCGGATCGGGGAGCGCCCGGGAGTAATCACCGGTGGGTTGGATCGATCCTTTCCGGCAGGTGGCCGGGATGCAACGGAATCCTTCGATTTTTCTGTGGTCTGTGCAGAATTCCTACGAGTGCCGAAATGCCGGGGCGGTCGCGCGCCGGCGAAGCCGACAATCGTCCCACCCGCCGCGTCCGCGCCCGAGAACGCCGACCGCGGCGAGCGCACTTTCGCCGTTCGCCGCCGCCCGCACCGCCGGTCGGGCCATGATGGCCGCGGAGCCACCCCGGCGGGCCCCCGCGTGCCGGTGACGGATGAACGGGGGAGTTGACGTGCAGGACGTGTCGGTCGAACCGGTGGTCGCCGAGGCCCGGTCGGTGGGCCTGGCCGACGTGGTGTGGGAGAACGCCGAGACGGCGCCCGAGACGGTGCAGTTCCTGCGCCCGGACCCGGTGCCCCGGTCCTGGCCGGCGCCGCGCCCGCTGCGTACCGGCCCGCAGCCGGTGACCTGCCGGCAGTTCCGCGACGACGTGCTCGCCCTGGCCCGCGGGTTCGTCGCCGCCGGCATCGGCCACGGCGACCGGGTCGGGCTGATGAGCCGCACCCGCTACGAGTGGACGCTCGTCGACTATGCGTTGTGGTCGATCGGCGCGGTCACCGTGCCGATCTACGACACCTCCAGCGCCGACCAGCTGCGGTGGATCCTCACCGACTCCGGCGCGGTCGGCTGCGTGCTGGAGACCGGTGGGCACGCCGGGATGCTCGCCGGCTTCCGGGACGACCTGCCGGCGCTGCGCCGGGTGTGGCGGATCGACGGCGGCGACCTGATCGCCCTGGCCGGGGAGGGCCGCGCCGTCGACGACGCGCGGGTGGACGCCCGGCGGCGCGCGGTGACCGGCGGGGACGTCGCGACCATCGTGTACACCAGCGGCACCACCGGCCGGCCGAAGGGCTGCGTGCTGACCCACCGCAACATCCACTGCGACGTCACCGGCGCGGTCGAGGTGCTGCGGGACCTGCTGCACCCGGGCGCCTCGACGGTGCTGTTCCTGCCGCTGGCACACGCGTTCGCCCGGCTGATCCAGGTCGGCATGGTGCAGAGCCGGGCCACCATGGTGCACAGCGCCGACATGAGCGGCGTGCTCGACCAACTGCGCAGGTACCGCCCCACGTTCATCCTGGCGGTGCCCCGGATGTTCGAGAAGATGTACAACCGGGCCCGGCAGAAGGCCGACGAGGCCAACCGGGCGCGGTTGTTCGAGCTCGCCGACCGGGTGGCGGTGCGCTACAGCCGGGCGCTGGACGCCCCGCGCGGGCCCGGGCCGCTGCTGCGCCTGGCGCACGCGGTCTTCGAGCTGCTGGCGTACCGGAAGCTGCGCGCGACCCTCGGCGGGCGGTGCCGGTTGGCGATCGTCGGCGGGGCGCCGCTGGCGGACCGGCTCGGGCACTTCTTCCGGGGCGCGGGGATGGCGCTGCTGGAGGGGTACGGGCTGACCGAGACCTCGCCGGCGCTGACGGTCAACCCCCCGTCGGCCATGCGCATCGGCACCGCCGGACGCCCGATACCCGGCGTGCGGATCCGCGTCGCCGCCGACGGTGAGATCCTCGCGCACGGCCCGGTGGTCTTCCCCGGCTACTGGAACAACCCCGACGCCACCCGGGAGACGTTCACCAGCGACGGCTGGTTGCGCACCGGCGACCTCGGCGGCCTCGACCAGGACGGCTATCTGCGGATCACCGGCCGGAAGAAGGAGATCATGGTGACCGCGGCCGGGAAGAACCTCGCGCCGGCGCCGATCGAGGACGCGATCCGCGAGCATCCGCTGGTGAGCCAGGTGATGCTGGTCGGCGACCGCCGCCCGTACGTGACCGCGCTGGTCACCGTCGACGAGCACGCCTGGTCGCGGTGGCGGGCCGCGCGCGGCCTGCCCGACCTGCCGGTCGCCGAGCAGCGCGACAACCCGGAGTTGCGCGGCGAGATCCAGTCCGCCGTGGACCGGGCGAACGCGACGGTGTCCCGGGCGGAACAGGTCAAGACCTTCCGGATCCTGCCGCGCGACCTCACCGAGGCCGAAGGCGAACTCACCCCGACGCTGAAGATCAAACGCGAGGCGGTGGCGACGCGCTACGCCGACGAGATCGAGGCGCTGTACCGGGGGCACTGACCGCACCCGGGCCCCGGTCAGCCGGGAGCGTGCCGCGACCGCTCCGCTGGCCTTCCGAGCCGGCCGAGGGTCTCGGCGAGACCGGCGAGCCACAGGTCGACCTCGACGAGGTGGCGGACCGGCAGACCGGCGCCGCGACCGTCGAGCGCCGGACGGATCCGGTCCAGGGCCTCGGGGCAGCGCGCCGGGGTGGCCACCGGGCCGGGGGGCCCGCCCTCGGCGAGCCGCTGCGCGGCCTCCCGGTACGCCGACCGCAGCCGCTGCGCGGAGTCCCGCAGCAGCGCCGCCGCGCCGGGCCACCCGGCCAGGCAGCCGGGCGGGTTGCGGCGCAACAGCGACTCCGCGCCCCGCACCACGTGCTGCCCGGCGGCCAGCACGCCCTGCCAGTCCACCTGGCTGAGCCGCGGGTCGGGTCGCTCGCCGTGGTACTGGAGGTAGGAGGCGTCGGCCAGCACCAACGCCCGGCGCGCCCGCCCGAGGGCCGGCTCCGGCGACCCGTCGCCGAGCACCGCCTCGACCGTCCGCCCGATCACCTCCGCGCCGGCCGCCAACTGGCCGGCCACGTTGCGGCGCAGGTCGTGACTCGCCCCCCGGGGCCAGAGCAGCACCCCGGCGAGCACCCCGACCGCCCCGCCGAGCAGGACGTCCACCAGCCGGACCTCGGCGAGCCGCCAGCCCTCCGGCGCGAGCTGCGCGAAGACGAAGGTGAGCAGCACGGTGAACATGGCCTGCGCCCAGGCCGGACCCAGCAGCCGGCCGACCGAGAACGCCAGCACCATGGCGACCGGCAGCGCGACCGCGTAGATCACCGCCCGGTCGGCGACGAACATCAGCGCGCCGCTGGCGGCGGCGCCGGCGATCGTGCCGAGCAGCGCCGGCCGCAACGCCGTACGGGTGTCCGCGGCCGAGGTGCGCAGGACGGTGAGGGTGGCCAGCAACACCCAGAAGCCGTGCTGGAGGTCCAGCGTCCCGGCGACCACCCGCGCGGCGGCCAGCGCCACCGCCAGGCGCAGCGCCGTCTGGACCGGGGCGGCGCGCAGCGTCAGGTGGGCCCGCAACTGCCGCCAGTACCACACCCACGGCCCGTGCCGGGCCTCGTCGGCCGACCCCGGGTGGGCGGCGGCTGCCGCGGTCTGCGGGTGACCCGTGCGCGACCCGGCGGCGGTGGCCAGCAGCCGGACCTGGTCGGCGAGGGCCAGCGCGGTCGCGTCCCGGCACATCCGGGGCAGGTCCGGCGGCTCGTGCGGATCGGCCGCGTAGCCGGACTCGGCCCGCCGGACCGCCACCGCCAGGTCGTCCAGCGGCACCGGCGGCCCGCCGGCACGGAGGCGGTGGCCGGCGGCGCGGGTCGTCTCGGCGCAGCGGCGCAACAGGCGTACCGCCGCGGGGTCGGGGACCGGGCGCGACGGTGCCACCGCGGCCAACCGGTCCGCGATCACCAGGATCTCCTGCGCCGCGGCGGCGGCGGCCCGTAGCGCCCGGTCACCCGCACCGGCCGAGGTCGGCCGCTGGGGCGCGGGCAGGTCGGCGATCCGCAGGCCGGCCACCGCCGCGGCCGCCCGGTCGCGCGGCGCCTCCAGGTCGTGCCCCGCCTCCAGGTCGTGTCGCGCGTCCAGGTCGTGCCGCTCGCCGGTCGGGCCGGTGTGGGCGGCGGCCGTCGCGTCCAGCAGCGCCGCGAGGTCGTCCGCCGCCCGGGCCAGCCGGCGCCGGTAGGGGACCGGGACCGGATCCGGCCAGAGCACCACCTCGGCGGCGGCGAGCAGCGCTACCCCGAGGGTCACGCCGCCGAGCCGGGCCGGCAGGGTCGCCGGCTGGTACGGCGGGAAGGAGGCCAGGATGTAGAAGAGCTGGAACGCGCTGGCCAGCCCGAGCAGGCGCGGCCCGCCGACCCCGGCGAACACCACGGCGAAGCCGACGACCAGCATGCCCGCGGCGGCCGCCCAGGTGTCGCCGGCCAGCAGGGTGCCCGCCGTGATCAGCGCCCAGGCCACCGGGAGCGCCGCCAGCAGGGTCCCGGCCCGCTGCCGGGCCGCGCCGGGCAGCTCGACGAACATCCCGGTGGCGATGGTGCCGAACAGCGCGTACGTGGCCAGCACGGCATCGCCGAGGCCGTACCGGCAGGCGTAGAAGACGCCGGCGGCGACCAGGGTCAGCCGGGCGGCCCGGCGCAGCACCGCGTACCCCGGGTCACGCCGCCGGAGCCGGCCCAGGAGGCTGGTTCCGAGCACGTTGCCCCCCGGTTCGTGGTCCGCACCCCCGGTCACCCATCATCGCGGGAACCACCCGCCGTGGACCGGCTTTGCCGGCAAATCGCGCGGGCGGTCGCCGGTCCGCGCCGAGGTCGGGGAGCGGCGGCCGGGCGGTCAGGGGGAGGCGGCCGGGCCGTCAGGCGGGCTGGTCGAGGATGGCGCTGAAGCGCTCCTCGGCCAGGTCGAGCTGGTCGAGGATGTGCCGCTTGACCGGGGCCGACAGCGGGGTGTCCGGGCGGGTGACGAGGTCGCGGAAGACCGGCACCAGCGGCCGGTACTTCGCCGCCGACGAGGCCACCTTCGGGCCGACGGTGTGGATCACGCCCACCCCGTTGTCGGTGAAGTCGGAGACCTTGATGACCCGGGCCCAGGGCTCGCGCTCCAGGCTCGCCGCCACGTGCTCGCGGTACTGCTCGTGCCGGTCGCGCCCCGGGTCGTACGCCGGGTTGGTGACCGCCGCGACCAGGCGGGCCACCCGCGGGCCGAACCGGTCGGCGAGGGTGGCCAGCGCCGCCGTCGTCGGGTCGGCGACCTCCTCGTCGCCGGCCAACTCGTCGGGGTGGTCCTCGACCGCGTCGTGCAGCAGCCCGGCGACGATCACGTCCACGTCGCGCACCTGGTAGTGGTGCATCATCCGGATCGCCACCCGCAGCAGGTGGTTGAGGTACGGCTCGCGTACCCGCCGGTCGTCGCGGTGCAGGTCGGCGGCGAGGTCGAGGGCGGCGGTGAGCCGCTGCCGGGCGGGTTCGTCGAACGCCCGGATCTCCAGCCGGAACCGTTCCAGCAGGCCGGGTTCGCCGTGGATCTCGGTGATCGCGTGCATCGGCATGGTGGCCAGGTACGCGGGGAAGTCCATGCGTCACTTATAGCGGATCTTCACCACGGGTCCGGTCCGGCGGTCGGCCACCCGACGGGCGGGGCCGGCGACCGCCGACCCCACCCGCGGCGGCGGGTCAGCCGGTGACCCGGCCGGTGCCGGCGCCGGCGGTCACCGTCGCCTTCACACCGGCGGCCGGCTCCAGGGCGTACGGGTACGGGACGGCGGCGACGCTGCCCGCTGTCTGCGGCACCCCGGAGTTGACGAAGTGGTTGTCCCGGGCGACCAGCGCGCCGCCGGGGGAGGAGCCCTCGCCGACGTGGGTCGGATCGGTCATGTTCTCGAAGAAGTTCCCCTCGACCAGCACCCCGGCGCCCGACGTGCTGGCGATGCCGTAGCCGTAGGACGGGTTGGCGGTGTTCACGTAGTAGTTGTTGAACACGTGCACCGGGTTGCCGTACCGGACCCGGGGGTTGCGCTGGAAGCAGTTGCCGAACAGGTTGTGGTGGTAGGTCACCCGCAGCCGGCCGGCGTCCTCACCGGAGTTGCCGTCGCTGTGCCCGACCAGGGAGCACTTCACGTGGTCGTGCAGGCGGTTCCAGGAGACCGTGACGTAGTCCGAGCCGTGGGTGATGTCCAGCAGGCCGTCGTAGTGGTCGGTGCCGCTGGTGGTGTCGCTGGACAGGTCGTTGTGGTCGATCCAGACGTTGCTGGCGTTGTCCAGGTGGATGGCGTCGCCGTTGCCCACCCCGGCGGGCACCTTCGCGATGGTCAGGTTCCGGACGATCACGTTGCGCACGTCGCGCAGGTTGAGCCCGCAGCCGGTGAGGCCGGAGGCGGCGCCCACCCCGACGATCGTCTTGTTCGAGCCGCTGCGGATCTCGGTCGAGCAGCCGAACCTGCCGCTCACCCGGACCGTGGTGGGGGTGTCGCCCTTGACCGCGTTCGCCAGCGCTGTCGCGTCGGTCACCGTCACCGTGGCGCCGCCCGCGCCGCCGGTGGTGCCGCCGTTGCGGGTGGCCCAGCCGACCAGCCCGGCCGGCGGGGTGGTCGGCGGTGGCGTGGTGGGCGGGGCGGTGGTCGGCGGGGTGCTGGTGGGCGGGGTCGTGGTGGGCGGGGTGCCGCCGGCGCCGTCCACCCGCACGTCGTCGAAGACCGCGCTGGCGTACGCGGTGACCAGCGCGATCCGTCCGGCGTCGTACGCGGTGCCGGCGCCGGCGCCGACCGGGGTGCCGTCGACGAAGCCGCGGACCGTGCCGCCGTCGGCCTCGATCCGCAGCGTGTACCAGGTGCCGGTGCCGACCGCGAGCGGGATCGAGCCGAGCGGGGTGATCGAGCTGCCGTTGACCACCTGGAGTTCGGCCCGGCCGGCGTTGGTCAGCGCGAGCCGGTACATCCGGGTGGAACTCTCCACCCGGGCGGCGAGCCCGACGATCCGGTTCGTGCCGCTGAACGACAGCGGCTTGACCCGGGCCTGCACCTGGTAGTCGGTCCAGCCGGTCTGCCCGGCGAAGGCCCGGGCCAGCTCGCTGCCGGCGTTGCCCTGGCGGTAGGCGGGGGTGCCGTCGGTGACCACCGTCCAGTCGCCGCCGGACTTGGACCAGCCGTCGGCGGTGCCGTCGTCGAAGCTGTCGGCGAACAGGGTGGCGGCGTGGGCGCCGGTGGTGACGCCGACGGCGAGCAGGAGGGCGGTCAGGCCGGCGCCGGCGGCGGTCAGTGCCCCGCGGGGCAGGTGTCTGGAACGCACGGGGGTCTCCTCGGGGTGGGGGTGGCGACGCGCGGGCCTCGGTGGCCCACGAGGGTGGGTGAGGTGGGGGTCCCGGCGGGCCGCGGCAGGGGGTGGCCGGGCGGTGCGCGGGTGGACGGAGCGCGGGTGGGCGTTGTGCGCGGGTGAACGGTGCGCGGGTGGGCGGTCAGAGCGGCAGCCGGCCGGCACCGGCGAGGGCGGCCACCGCCAACGGGACCAGCGGGGCGGGCAGCACCGGGCCGCGTCGCAGCGTCGGCGTCCAGCCGGCGTCGGCGCCCAGGTCCGGGTCGTGCGCGGCGTTGTACGCGGCCACCAGGTCGACCGGTCGGGCCCGGTCGGCGCCGGCCCGGACCCAGTTGCCGCGGGTGGTGACCGCGGTGCCACCCCAGTCGTGGAGCAGGTCCGCGGCGGTGATGCCCGGAGCGAGGCTGAAGTGGTTGTTCTCCACGTGCACCGCCGACTGCACGCCGACCCCGATCGCGTACGCGAACCCGTCGCCGCCCAACCGGTAGTGGTTGTTGTAGACGTCCACCTGGCCGAAGCGCACCCGCGGCAGCCGTTGCAGCACCGAGTCGAAGAGGTTGTGGTGCAGCGTCACCTTCAGCCGGTCGACGTCCGGGCCGACGGTGTTGGACGAGCCGATCAGCAGCACCTTGTCCCGCCCGACGAACCGGTTGTACGAGGCGGTCACCAGGCTGGCGGTGTGCGTGACGTCCAGCGAACCGTCGTGCACCTGGTACGGCCGGCCGAAGTAGCTCGGCTGAACGCTGTCCGGGTTGTCGCCGTCGGTGAAGGTGTTGTGGTCGATCCAGACGTTCTCGCTGCGGCGCACCGAGATCTGGTCGTACTGGGAGTTCCAGTTGCCGGTCTCGCCGTCGGTGGGGGACCAGGCCGGGAAGCAGTCCCGGGCGTCGTCGAGGGTCAGGTTGCGCACGATGACGTTCGGGGCCCGGTCGATCATCAGGGTCAGTCCGGTCAGCCGGGCGCCGGGCAGCCCGACGATGGTGGTGTTCGGGCCGACGTTGATCTGGGTCTGCCGGGTCTGGTTGGCCACCGACCGCATCCGGGCCGCCTCCAACGGGCCGCTGGGCGCCACCCGGCCCCACACCGCCGGGTCGTACGCGGCCAGGTAGGCGTCGAGCGAGTACTCCGGGTCGGCCAGGTCGGCGCAGTCGAGCAGGTGACCGTCCGGGCCCTCGAAGCCGTCGACGGTGCCGGCCACGTACACGATCTTCGGGGTGGCGTTGCCCGCGTTGGTGGCGTTGTCGCCGCCGAGCGCGGCGACCAGTCCGGCCCGGGTGGTGACCACGCTGACCTGGTCGGGGGTGGCCGCGGCGCCGCCGGTGGTGCCGGGCCCGGCGGCGGCCCAGCCGTCGCCCGGCGGCGGCCCAGCCGTCGCCCGGCGGCAGGGTCTGCCGACCGAGCTGGCGCGCCGCCCAGGAGAGCTGCCCGTCGGCGTGGGCGGTGGCCGCGGCCGGCGGGGCGGTGGCCGCGGCCGGTGGCGGGGCCGCCACGAGGATCAGTGCGGCCAGCGCCGCACCGGTTGCGAAGCTCCGCATCGACATCGTCCGTTCCTTCGTCGGGATACCGCATTCATCACGAACGATAGGAATGGAGGTTTATCGAGGTCAATATCAAAGATATGCAGGAATGTTGCAGTTGTCCGGCTCATCCGGCATCGTCCGGCCGGGATCGGCCGGTGATTGTCAGTAGTTGCCCGATACGGTGGCGGGCTCGATTTGCCGAGTGTTGCGGCCTCCTGTTCCGGTGGTCCGGTCCGCTCTGCTATTCCGACGGTGCGGTCCGGTACGGCGGCACCGCCCACGGCACGCCGAGTTCCGAGGGCAGCCGCCCCCGCTCGGCCGCCCGGCGCAGCACCTCGTTGACACCGCGCAGGCACAGCACCCGCTCCGGGCCGGCGCCGAGCGGCTCCACCAGGTCGCCAGCGAGCAGCTGCGGCTCGGGCGCCGACCGGAGCGCGTCCAGCACGGCGGTGAACGCCGCGGTCCGGGCCAGCGGGGCGATCAGCGGCACCGCCGGGTCGGCCCGGTGCTCCAGCAGGTTCTCCAGCAGCCCTCGCCGCCCGGGCACCTCGCGCGGCCCGGTGTCGCCGGGCAGCAGCAGCCGGTCGGTCGGGTACTCCAGCACGGCCCGCCCGGCGTCCCCGGTCACCAGCACCTCGCCGGCGACGAAGTCCTCGCCGGCCAGGGTCACCGCGGCCAGCACCGGCGGCCCGGTGCGCGGCCGGATGCGGAGCACGGCGGTGTCCTCCACCTCGATCGGGCGCACCCGGTAGCGCTCCACCTCGATGCTGGCCGGCCGCACCGGCGTACCGGCCACCGCCTCGGCGACCGCGAGGCACTGCATCACCGCGTGCGCCAGCGGGTTGGCCAGCGCGCCGTCCAGCACCGGCCGGCCGTGCAGGGTACGCCGGCCGGCCCAGGGCGCCCGAGCGTAGTACGCGTCGGTGCGCCGCCACGCGGCGACGGTGGCGATGTCGGTGACCGGGCCGAGCCGGCCGGCGGTCACCGCCGCGGTCAGCTCGGTCAGCGCCGCCGAGCCGAGCGCCTGGAACCCCACCTGGCAGGCCCGGCCGGTGGCGGCCAGCGCGCCGGCCAGCTCGTCGTGCTCGGCCGTCGACAGCACCGGCGGCTTCTCCAGCAGCAGGTCCGCGCCGGCGGCGAGCGCGTCCAGGGCGACCGGCAGGTGGGTGTGCGGTGGGGTGCAGACCACCACCACGTCCGGCCGTACGGCGGCCAGCATCTGCCGGTGGTCGGTGTGCACGGTGGTCTCCGCCGGCACCGGAGCGGCCGGGTCGTCCTCGACCGGCCGCAGGTCCACCAGGGCCGCCAGCCGCAGCCGGCCGGCCGCGTGCAGCGGCGCCAGCACCCGGCGGTGCCAGCGTCCGTGCCCGTTCGCCCCGACCAGGGCCACCCGGGGCGGGTCGCCCGGCCGGCCGGGTTCGCCCCCGCCCCCGGCGACCGGGTGTGACCCGGACCGGCCGGCGGGTGCCACCACCGGCTCGCCGGCGACCGCCGGGCCGGGCCGGGGCGAGCCCGGCGGGGGCGGGCCGGTCACCGGGCACCGGCCAGGGTCGCCGGCACCCCGTGCCGGGTCAGGTCGGTCAGCCAGCCCACCACGTCGGCGCGGACCTCGGCGTCCTCGGCCACCTCGGCGGGGAAGATCTCGCGCAGGGCGAAGGCCGCGTCCACCGCGCCGGCCGGGGTGGGCCGGGCGGCGGCCAGCGCGGTCCGGATCCGGTCGGCGAGCGGATCCTGCAACGGCAGCGGGGACCCGTCGTCGGCGGCGCCCTGGGCGAAGCGCAGCCAGGCGGCGACCACCAGCGCGGCCCAGCGCGCGGGCCGGCCGGCGGCGCGCAGGTCGGCGATGGTGTGCAGGACCCGCTGCGGCAGCTTCTGCGAGCCGTCCATCGCCACCTGGAGGGTGCGGTGCCGGATCGCCGGGTTGCCGAACCGGTCCAGCACCTGCTCGCCGTAGTCGACCACCCGGATCCCGTCGGGCGGGGTGAAGCTGGGCGCGACGTCCTCGGCGACCAGCCGGCGCAGCACGTCGGCCAGGTGCGGCAGGGCGAGCGCGTCGGCGACAGTCGCGCAGCCGGCCAGCGCGCCGAGGTAGGCGGTGGCCGAGTGCACCCCGTTCAGGGCGCGCAGCTTCAGCCGCTCCCACGGGCCGGCGTCGGCGCAGAGCACCGCACCGGCCCGCTCCCAGGCCGGCCGGCCGCCGGGGAAGTCGTCCTCGATCACCCACTGCGCGTACGGCTCGGCGGCCACCGCTGCCAGGTCGGTCACCCCGAGCGCGTGGCGGGCCACGTCGAGGGTCTCCGCCGTGCTGGCCGGCACGATCCGGTCCACCATGGTGCCCGGGAAGGAGACCTGCTCGCCGACCCAGCCCACGGCGTGCCCGGGCGCGCCCGCGTACGCCAGCGCCTGCTCGACCAGGCCGCGCAGCCGGCGGCCGTTGGCCGGCAGGTTGTCGCAGCTGACCAGCGCGACCGGCCCGGCGTCGGCGGCGGCCCGGGCCAGCAGGCCGCGCACCAGCAGCCCCGGCACGGTCGCCGGCGGCCGGTCACCGGCCAGGTCGGCGGCGAGCGCCGGGTCCGGCCGCAGTGCACCGCTGGCCGGGTCGAGCTGGTACGCCTTCTCGGTCACGGTCAGCGTGACCACCCGGATCGCCGGGTCGGCGAGCAACGCCACCACCGCCGCCGGGTCGCTGGCCGCGTGCCGCACCCCGGCCAGCGCGCCCACCACCCGGGTCGTCACGCCGTCCGCGGCCAGCGTGGTGACGCTGAACAGGTTGTCCTGCGCGGTCAGGTCCTCGACCAGCGCGGCGTTGCGCGGGGCGACGCCGACGATGCCCCAGTCGCCGCCGGCCGCGCCGACCGCCGCCTCGGTGTATACCGCCTGGTGGGCCCGGTGGAACGCGCCGAGGCCCAGGTGCAGCACGCCGGCCGGCACGGTGCCGGGGCGCAGCAGCGGCCGGCTCGCCGCCGGCAGCCGGCGCAGCGAGCCGAGCCCGAGCCGGGACGCGCCGACGGTCAGCGCCATGCCGGACCGTCCGGGAAGCGGAACCGGGCGACCGACTCCGGCCGCATGGTGCTGCTGTAGCCGGGCGCGGTGGGCGGCAGGTACCGGCCGTCGCGGGTGCGCACCGGATCGACGAAGTGCTCGTGCAGGTGGTCGACGTACTCGATCATCCGGCCGTCCAGGCTGGTGCCCACCCGCAGGTAGTCGAAGATCGCCAGGTGCTGGACGTACTCGCAGAGCCCGACGCCGCCGGCGTGCGGGCAGACCGGCACCCCGAACTTCGCCGCCATCAGCAGCTCGGCGAGGACCTCGTCGACCCCGCCGACCCGGCAGGCGTCGACCTGCATCACCCCGATCGCCTCGGCCTGGAGCAACTGCTTGAAGATCACCTTGTTGGCGGCGACCTCGCCGGTGGCCACCCGGCAACGCCCGCCGGTCAGCTCGCCGACGGCCCGGGCGATCCGGGCGTGGCCGAGGATGTCGTCGGCGTGCGTGGGCTCCTCGATCCAGTACGGGTCCACCTCGGCCAGCACGGTCATCGCGGCGATCGCCTCGTCGACCCCCCACACCTGGTTGGCGTCCATCATCAGCAGCGCGTCCGGGCCGATCTCGGCCCGGATGATCCGGGCCCGGCGCAGGTCGTCGGCGAGCGGCCCGCCGACCTTCATCTTCATCGCCCGCCAGCCGTTCGCGTACGCCCGCCGGGTCAGTGCCCGCACCTTGCCGTCCGGGTAGCCCAGCCACCCCACCGAGGTGGTGTACGCGGGGAACCCGTCGCGCTCCAGCGCGGCCAGCCGGTCGGGCAGCCCGTCGCGCCCCTTGTCCAGCAGGGCGGCCGCCTCGTCCGGGGTGAGCGCGTCGGCGATGTGCTGGAAGTCGACGCAGCCGACCAGGTCGTCGGTGGGCAGCTCGGCCAGGTACCGCCAGAGCGGCTGCCCGGCCAGCTTGGCCCGCAGGTCCCAGACCGCGTTGACCAGCGCCCCGGTGGCCATGTGGATGACCCCCTTCTCCGGCCCCAGCCAGCGCAGCTGCACGTCGGCGACGAGCGAGCGCCAGAACGCCACCGGCTCGGCGGCGATCTCGGCGACCGTGCGACCGCGCACGTGGTGTTCCAGCGCCCGGACGGCGGCGCAGGTCAGCTCGTTGCCCCGGCCGTTGGTGAAGGTGAAGCCGGTGCCGGTCGGCCCGGCGTCGGTGCCCAGCTCCACGTAGGTGGCCGAGTAGTCGCCCCGGTTGATCGCGTCCGAGCCGTCGCCCCGCGCCGCGGTCGGGAACCGGACGTCGTGCACGTCCACGGAGGTGATGGTGACGCTCATGCCGGTTCCCCTCTCGTTCGCGACCGCGGGGCTCCGCCGCGCCGCACTCCGCACGCTCATTGCGACTCCCCGAAGTTGAAGACCCGTTTCGGCAGCCGGTAGGCCAGGTCCACGATGGTCTCGGCGGCCTCCGCCATCGGCAACCGGTGCTCGGCGACCAGCCGGGCCAGGAAGCCGGCGTCCACCCGGCGGGCCACGTCGTGGCGCACCGGGATCGAGCAGAACGCCCGGGTGTCGTCGACGAAGCCGGCGGTGTTGTAGAACCCGGCGGTCTCGGTGACCGCCTCCCGGAACCGGCGCAGCACCTCGGGGGAGTCCAGGAACCACCAGGGCGCGCCGAGGTAGAGCGCGGCGTAGCCACCGGCCAGCGGGGCCAGTTCCCGGGTGAAGGTGTACTCGTCCAGGGTGTAGAGCACCACCCGCAGCCGGGGATCGTTGCCGTACGCGTCCAGCAGCGGGGCGAGCGCGTGCACGTACTCGGTGGCCTGCGGCACGTCGCCGCCGACGTCGCGGCCGTGCCGGGCGTGCAGCCACCGGTTGTGGTTGCGCACCGCGCCCGGGTGCAGCTGCATGACCAGCCCGTCCTCCAGCGACATCCGGGCGAACTCCAGCAGCATGTGCGCCCGGAACGCCTCCGCGTCACCGGCCTCGGCCCGCCCCCGCCGGAGCCGGTCGTAGAGCGTCGCCGCCTCGGCCGGGGCCAGGTCGAGCGTCCGGGCGGTGGGATGGCCGTGGTCGGAGGAGGTGGCGCCGGCCGCGACGAACGCCGCCCGCCGGGCGCGCAGCGCGGCCAGGTAGCCGGCGTACCGGCCGGTGTCCTCGCCGGTCAGCTCGCCGAGCCGGTCCACGTTGGCCGGCCAGTTGTCGAACTCCGGGTCCACCACGTCGTCCGGGCGGAAGGTGGTCACCACCCGGCCGCCCGGCCCGCCCCAGCCGTCCGCGGCGAGCTTGGCGTGCTGCCCCAGGTCGTCCAGAGGGGACTCGGTGGTGGCGAGCACCTCGATGTTGAACCGCTCGAACAGCGCCCGGGGCCGGAAGCCCGGCTCGGCCAGCCGGGCGGCCAGCTCGTCGTAGACCGCGTCGGCGGTGGCCGGGGAGAGCGCGGTGCCCACCCCGAACACCTCGGTGAAGGTCTGCTCCAGCCAGAGCCGGGACGGGGTGCCGCGGAACAGGTGCCAGTGCGCGGCGAACCGGCGCCAGATCCGCCGGCCGTCGGTCTCCACCGGACTGCCGTCCCGGCTCGGCACGCCCAGCTCGGCCGGGGGTACGCCCTGGCTGAGCAGCATCCGGGTCAGGTAGTGGTCGGGGACGATGAGCAGCCGGGCCGGGTCGGGGAACGGCCGGTCCTCGGCCAGCAACGCCGGGTCGACGTGCCCGTGCGGGGAGATGATCGGCAGCTCGGCCGCCAGCGCGTACAGCTCCCGGGCCAGCGCGCGCTGGCCCGGCTCGGCGGGCAGGAGCAGGTCGGTACGGGGCATGGTGGGCACGGAATGCGGCTCCCGGGGTCGAGGTCAGGGCAGGGTCAGCAGGTCGGCGACCCGGACGGGCCGGCCGGTGTCGAAGGACCGGTTGGCGGCCAGCCCGGTGAGCAGGGCGAGTGCGCCGTCGTGGGCGGTGGCGGCCCGGTCCAGCGGGTCCGGGGCGCCGCCGAAGAGCACCCGGGTCATCCGCGCGTCCGCGCCGCCGTGGCCCTGGCGGGTGTGGCCCTCGACGGTGATCGCCCGCGGCGGCTGCCAGAACGGCCGCAGGGTGAGCGTCGCGCCGCCGGACTCGGCGGCGGCCTCCGCGCCGTGCAGGGCGGCGCCCTTGAGCGCCCCGGCCGCCTCCGGGCTGACGTACGCGCTCTCGGTGACCTCCAGCTCCAGCCGGCCCCGGCTGCCGTTGACCATCACCCGGTAGCCCTCCCAGGGCGCGTACGCGGTGAGGTGGTAGGTCATCGTGGCGCCGGTGGAGTAGCGGGCCAGCACCGCCATGTCGTCCTCGATGGTGACGCCGGGGGCGAAGACGTTGCGGTCGCGGTGGTAGCCGTCCTCGGCCTCGGCGTCGAGGTAGAGCTCGCGCAGCCGGGGATGCGCGGCCAGGCGCAGCGCGAACGGGTCGTCGCCGGCGGCGGGGGAGCCGTGCGCCCGGTCGTAGTCGCGGGCGTAGCCGTGCCGGCGGCCGGCCGCGCCGTAGAAGAAGAGCCGCCCGGCGCCGTAGACCTCCACCGGCCGGGCGTCCAGCCACCAGTTCACCAGGTCGAAGTGGTGGCTGGCCTTGTGCACCATGAGCCCGCCGGAGGCGGCCTTGTCCCGGTGCCAGCGGCGGAAGTAGTCGGCGCCGTGGCGGACGTCGAGCAGCCACTCGAAGTGCACCGACCCGACCTCGCCGACCGCGCCCTCGGCGAGCAGCCGGCGCACCTGCTCGTGCAGCGGGTTGTAGCGGTAGTTGAAGGCCACCGTCACCCGCCGGCCGGTACGCGCCACCGCGTCCAGGATCCGTGCGCAGCGCGACGCGTCCACGGTCATCGGCTTCTCGGTGACCACGTCGCAGCCGGCCTCCAGCGCGGCCACGATGTAGCCGTCGTGGGTGACGTCCACGCTGGTCACCAACACCACGTCGACCCGTTCCCTGTTGAGCATCGCGGCGAAGTCGTCGGCCCGGTAGGTGGGCACCGGGGGGTGGCCCGCCTCGCCCAGCCACCGGTTGTGCGCGTCCATCCGGGCCTGGTTGACGTCGGCGAAGGCGACCAGCTCGGCGGTGTCGGGGTGGTCGCGCACCAGCGCCCGGACGAACATCTCGGCGCGCGCGCCGGTGCCCACCACGGCGTACCGGAGACGCCCGCTGGCCTGGGGTGACATCTGGTCGGCCTCCCGGGAAGCTGCAAAGGTTTGCAGTGAAGTAATCACGATCGATGCTGGCGAGTCAACGCCTCGAAGGGAATCGGCGGCTTTTGATAGGATTCGCACTGATACGTACGCTCGGTGGGAGCGCAGCCGAAATCGAGCTGTAACCATCCCCCGTTGACACTGGAGCAACCGTTTGCATTAATTGGCGGCACCCGTGACCGCCGCCACATCGGAGGGACGCCGTGCCAGTCACCATCAGGGACGTCGCGCGGGCCTCGGGCGTGCACATCTCCACGGTCTCCCGCACCTTCTCCGCGCCGCACCTGGTCAACCCGGAGACCCGGGTCCGGGTCCTGGCCTGCGCGGAGGACCTCGGTTACCGGCCCAACCGGGCCGCCCGGGCACTGATCACCGGCCGGACGCACAACATCGGCCTGATCATCGCCGACATCGCCAACCCGTTCTTCCCGCCGCTGATCAAGGCGGCGGAGGGGCAGGCCCGGCACCGCGACTACCACGTCTTCGTGGCCGACACCAACGAGGATCCGACCACCGAGGAGGAACTGGTCCACGCCCTGGCCAAGCAGGTCGACGGCGTGCTGCTGTGCAGCCCCCGGATGAGCAACAGCCTCATCGAGCAGCTCAGCCGGGAGGTCCCGCTGGTGGTGGTCAACCGCCAGTTGACCGGCCTGCCGTGCGTGCTGATGGACGTGGGGCAGGGGGCCCGGGCGGCGGTGGAGCACCTGCTCGGCCTCGGCCACCGGGAGATCGCGCTGCTCGGCGGACCGCGCGGCTCCTGGACCAACCGGGAGATCCGCCGGGCCGCCGGCGCGGCCGCCCGGGCCGGCGGCGCCGAACTGACAGTGCTCGGCCCGAACCCACCCACCGAGACCGGTGGCCTGGCGCTGGCCGAGCAGGTCCAGCGCAGCGGCGTCACCGCCGTGCTCGCCTACAACGACCTGATGGCGATCGGCCTCATCGAGGGGCTCGACGCACTCGGGATCCGGGTGCCGGAGCAGGTGAGCGTCGTCGGGGTCGACGACATCGCGCTGAGCCGGCTCACCCGTCCCAAGCTGACGACGGTGGCCACGCCGACCGCGGCCGCCGGCCGGACGGCCGTCGACATGCTGTTGCAACAGGACGCCGAGCCGCCGCGTGCCGCGCGGGGGATCGGCGCCGGCACGGCAGCCGGCGCCCGTCGTACCACCGCACAGGTAATGCTCCAGACCGAACTGGTCATCCGCGACTCGACCGGGCCGGGCCCCCATGCCGGCCGGGACCGTCCCTCGGCCGCCCCGGCAGGCCCGGGCCCGCATCGCCTTGCGGGCCCGGGCGACCCGGTGGTGGCCACCGGTGACGGCGTCGCCTCCTAACGCCGAGGAGTTGAGCGCACATGCACCCCGCAACGCCCCCCACCGCCAGCGCGCCCGCCGGGCGCACCTACCGTACCCCGCTGCCCCGCCGCCGGCTGCTGCGCGGCCTGCTCGCCGTGGCGGTCGCCGCGCCGCTGATCGCCGGGGCCGCCGCCAGCGGCGGCGACGACCCGGCGACCGACCCGAACGCCCCGGTGAAGCTCTCCGTCTTCTGGTGGGGCGGCGAGGCCCGGGCGAAGCTCACCGAGGAGGCCCTCGCCCTCTACACGAAGAAGCACCCGAACGTGACGTTCGAGAAGACCTGGCAGGCCAACCAGGGCTACTTCGACAAGCTGGCCACCCTCACCGCCGGCGGCAACCCGCCGGACCTGTTCCAGATCGACGACAACTTCCTGGCCGAGTACGCCGCCCGCAACACCACGCTGGACCTCACCCCGTACCAGAGCTCCGGCAAGCTCGACACCTCGAAGTTCCCCAAGAGCCTCTGGCAGTACGGGGTGGTCGACGGCAAGCTCGCCGGGCTGGCCGCCGGGGAGAACACCCAGGGCCTGGTCTACAACAAGTCGCTGCTGGCCAAGCACGGGCTGCCCGAGCCGACCACCGGGATGAGCTGGGAGGAGCACATCGCCTGGGCGGAGCGGGTGGCCAGGACCGCCAAGGTGCCCGGCACCCAGGACCCGAGCGCCGACTACAAGGCGTTCTGGGTGTGGCTGCGCCAGCAGGGCAAGGACATGTACTCCGGCAGCGAACTCGGCTTCACCGCCGAGGACGTGACCCGCTGGTTCGAGCTGTGGAAGGGCGCCCGGGACCGGGGCGCCACGCCCACCCCGGACGTCATCCACGAGGGCAACGTCACCGACATCAGCAAGCAGCTGGTGGTCACCGGCAAGGCGGCCACCTCCTGGGTCTGGGTCAACCAGATGCCGGAGCTGAAGAAGAACACCAAGGACGAGCTGGGCGTGGTGGCGTACCCGGGTGACCCGAGCGCGCAGTGGGCCCGGGCGTCGATGTACTGGTCGGTGTTCCGCGGCAGCAAGCACCGGGACGTCGCGGTCGACGTGATCAACTTCCTGATGAACGACCCGGAGGCGGTCAAGCTGCTCGGCACCGACCGCGGCCTGCCGTCCAACCAGGACCTGCGCCGGGTGGTCAGCGACGACACCACCGACCCGGCGATGAAGCAGTCCATCGCGGTGGAGGCCGAGCTGGCGCAGAAGTTCGGCGAGTCACCGCAGGTGCCGATCAAGGGCCACAGCAAGGTCCGCTCGGAACTGGTCAAGGCCGCCGAGAACGCGCAGTACGGCCGGGCCACCCCCGCCGAGGCGGCCGCCCAGTTCGTCGCGGCCTGCAAGTCCGCCATCGCCTGACCGTCGTCGTACGGAGAGGAGCCGGCTCGTGGCCCTGACCACGGCGCCCGACCCGACCCGTCGTGGCCCCGGATCCGTCCGGCCCCGCGCCAACCGGCGCGGGCCCGGGCGGTCCCGGCACGGCGACGGTCTGGCGGGGTACGTCTTCCTGTCGCCCTGGCTCATCGGCCTGATGGCCGTCGCGGCGATCCCGATGCTGCTGTCGCTCTACCTCAGCTTCACCAACTACGACATCCTCACCCCCTGGTCCGAGGTGGAGTGGGTGGGGCTGGCCAACTACGAGCGGATGTTCACCGCCGACCCCTCGTGGTGGCACTCGGTCCGGGTGACGCTGACCTTCGCGCTGGTCGCCGTACCGCTGAAGCTGGCCGCCGCGCTCGGGGTGGCGCTGCTGCTCAACCGGGCCTGGCGCGGCGTCGGGGTGTTCCGCGGGCTGTTCTACCTGCCGTCGCTGCTCGGCGGCAGCGTCGCGCTGGCCATCGTCTGGGTGAACATGTTCAACCGGGACGGCGCCGTCAACTCGTTCCTCGCCCTGTTCGGCGTCACCGGCAAGCCCTGGGTCAACGACCCGGACTGGGCGCTGGAGACGCTCATGGTGCTCGCCATCTGGCAGTTCGGCGCGCCCATGGTGATCTTCCTGGCCGGGCTCAAGCAGGTGCCCACCGAACTGTACGAGGCGGCGGCGGTCGACGGCGCCGGCCGGTGGCGGCAGTTCGTCAACGTCACCCTGCCGATGCTCTCCCCGGTCATCTTCTTCAACCTGGTCCTGGAGACCATCAACGGCTTCCAGGGCTTCACCGCCGCGTTCGTGCTCAGCAACGGCACCGGCGGGCCGGTCGACTCGACCCTGATGTACACGCTCAACCTCTACATCACCGGCTTCACCGACCTGGAGATGGGCTACGCCTCCGCGATGGCCTGGGTCTTCCTGGTAGCCGTCGCGGTGATCACGGTGATCTTCTTCAGCACCGGGCGGTTCTGGGTGCACTACTCCGACGGGGAGGACCGGTGATGGTGGCGGCGACCACGCGCCCGCCGGCGGCCGGCGCCCGGCCGCGCAGCCGCTCGGCGCTGCGGCTGCTGGTGCTGCTGGTGATCCTCGCGGTGGTGCTCTACCCGCTGGTCTGGATGCTCGGCACCTCGGTGAAGAGCCAGCAGGAGATCGCCAGCAACATCGGCCTGCTGCCGGAGCGGTTCACCCCGGGCAACTACACCGAGGGGTGGCGCAACTTCGACGTCAGCTTCGGCCGGTTCTTCCTGAACAGCGCCATGGTCAGCCTGCTCACCGTCCTCGGCAACGCGGTGTCCTGCCTGCTCGCCGCGTACGCCTTCGCCCGGCTGCGGTTCCGGCTGCGCGGCGTCTGGTTCGCCGTCATGATCGGCACCCTGCTGCTGCCCGGGCACGTGCTCATCGTGCCGCAGTACATCCTGTTCCGCAGCCTCGGCCTGGTCGGCGGCGAGTGGCCGTACCTGCCGCTGCTGGTGCCGCAGTTCCTGGCCACCGAGGCGTTCTTCGTCTTCCTCATGGTGCAGTTCATGCGCGGCATCCCGCGCGAACTGGACGAGGCCGCCAAGATCGACGGCGCCACCGCGTTCGGCATCTTCCGGCACGTCATCCTGCCGCTGAGCCGCCCGGCGCTGGTCACCACCGCGATCTTCTCGTTCATCTGGACCTGGAACGACTTCTTCCGGCAGCTGGTCTTCCTCTCCGACCTGGAGGACTACACGGTGCCGGTGGCGCTGACCCTGTTCATCGACTCGACCAGCCAGAGCGCGGTCGGCCCGATGTTCGCCATGTCGGTGCTGTCGCTGCTGCCGGTCTTCGGGTTCTTCGTGGCCTTCCAGCGGATGCTCGTCGAGGGGATCAACACCAGTGGCCTCAAGGGATGAACCGGCCGGGCCCGGCCGTGCGTCGGCCGCCGCCCCGCCGGACGCGCCGGAACGGGTGACCCGCGACTGGCGCGACGTGCTCGCCGACGCCGCCGACCTGGCCCTGCTCGGCATCCTGCTGACCGTGGCCGCGCTGCCACTGGTCACCGCCGCCGCCGCGGCGGCCACCGCCAGCGCCGCCGTGCACGACCGGTTCGGCACCGGCGGGTGGCCCTCGGCGCGGCAGACCCTGGCCCGGTTCGCCCGGGCCGTGCCGGCCGGCGTGCCGGTCTCCCTGCTCGCCCTGGCCGGCGCCGGGCTGCTCGCCGCCGACCTGGCCGCGCTGGCCGGCGGCCGGGTGCCCGGCGGCACGCCCGCGCTGGCGGTCACCGTGCTGGTCACCGTCGCCGTCGCGGGCTACGCCGGTGCGGTCGTGGTCGAGGTGGGCCGTACCGGGGGGCGGTGGCGGCCGGCCGCCCGGACCGCCGCCCGCGCCTGCCTCGACCACCCGGCCCGCTGGGCCGCGCTGGCCGGCACCGCCGGGGTGGCCCTGCTGCTCGCCGTGCTGGTCACCCCGGTCGCGGTGCCGATCCTCGCCGGCTACACCCTGGCCGCCCTGTACGCGGTGGACCGCCGCCCGGTCACCCGCCCGGAGCCGTCGTGACCGCGGCCCCGCAGCCCACCGCCGCCGGCCCGGACCAGCCGGCCGGGGCCGCCGAACCGGTCCGTCCGCCCGCCGGGACGGCCGGCGCCGAGGGCACCGGGGCCGCGGCCGGGCCGGACGGCGACGACCCGCGGCTGCTGGTCGACGGCGTCGAGGTGGCCCGGTACCGGGTGGCGCCCCGGCTGGACGCCCGGCACGGTCCCCGGCCGTACCTGCACCCGGTGCGGACCCGCGCCGGCACGGTGGTGACCGACGCGCTCCCCGCCGACCACGTCTGGCACCTCGGCGCCTCGCTGGCGGTGCAGGACGTCGACGGCACCAACCTCTGGGGCGGGCGCACCTACGTGCGCGACGTCGGCTACACCTGGCGCGCCGACCACGGCCGGATCGCGCACACCGAGTGGCTGCACCGCTCGCCACGGCGGCTGGCACACCGGCTGGAGTGGCGCGACCCGGCCGGGGCGGTGCTGCTGGCCGAGCGGCGCGCCATCGCCGTCGCGGCGCTGCCGGGGCACCCGGACGCGTGGCGGCTCGACCTCGACTACACCCTCACCGCGCCGCCGGGGCGGGACGTGCCGCTGGGCAGCCCGGCCACCAACGGCCGCCCCGGCGGCGCCGGCTACGGCGGCTTCTTCTGGCGGGCGGTGGCGGACCGGCCGCCGGCGGTGTTCACCGCGACCGGGCAGGGGGAGGCCGCGGTCAACGGCTCCGCCGAGCCCTGGCTGGCGCTGCGCGCCGAGGCGGGTGGCGCCGCGTATACCCTGGTCTTCACCGGGCTCGGCCCCGGCGACCGGTGGTTCGTCCGGGCCGAGATGTACCCGGGGGTGTGCGTGGCGTTCGCGTTCGACCGGCCCTGCGTGGTGCCCGCCGGCGCCGGGCGTGCCGGCCGGCACCGGGTCGCCGTCGCCGACGGGACGCTGGACCGGGACGCGGCCGCCGCGCTGGCCGCCGCCCTCGACCCGGAGCGGCCGTGACCGGGCCGGACCGCGACCCGCCCGAGGTGGTGACCGTGGGCGAGTCGATGGTGGTGCTCAGCCCGACCGCCGGGACGCCGCTGGAGGCGGCCGACCGGCTCGCGGTCGCGGTCGGTGGCGCCGAGTCCAACGTGGCCGTCGCGCTGGCCGGCCTCGGTCACCGCACGGCCTGGGTGAGCCGGGTCGGCGCCGACCCGTTCGGCCGGCTGGTCGTGCGGCGGGTGGCCGCCGCCGGGGTGGACGTCCGTCCGGTGACGGTGGACCAGCGCGCCCGCACCGGCCTGTACCTCAAGGACCCCGGCCCGGACGGCACCGACGTGCACTACTACCGGGCCGGCTCGGCCGCGTCCCGGCTGACCCCGGCCGTCCTGGCCGACGCCCGGCTGGCCGGGGCGCGGCTGCTGCACCTGTCCGGCATCACCCCGGCGCTGTCCCCCTCCTGCCGGGCACTGGTGGAACGGGCGGTCACCACCCGGCCGCTGGCCGGGGCGCTGGTCAGCTTCGACGTCAACCACCGCCCCCGGCTCTGGCCGGCCGGGCGGGCCGCCCCCGTGCTGCACCGCGTCGCGGACCGGGCCGACGTGGTCTTCGTCGGGCTCGACGAGGCGCGGCGGCTCTGGGGGAGCGGTGACCCGGCGGCGGTGCGCCGGCTGCTGCCCGGCCCGGACCTGGTGGTGGTCAAGGACGCCGCGGTCGGCGCCACCGCACTGCCGCGCGCCGGGGCGGCCAGCTTCGTCCCGGCGCTGCGGGTTCCGGTACGGGAGCCGGTGGGCGCCGGCGACGCGTTCGCGGCCGGCTTCCTCTCCGCGCTGCTGCGCGGTGCCGGCGTCGACGCCGGCCTGCGGCTCGGGCACCTCACCGCCGCACGGGTGCTGGCCGTCGCCGGGGACACCGCCCCGCCGGCCGACCGGAGCCACCTCGACACGCTGGCCGCGCTGCCCGAGGCGGACTGGTCGGCGCTCGACCCGGCCGACGTGCTGGCCGGCGACGACGGAGGGAGCGGACGATGACGGCGCACGACCTGGAAAGGGTCTTCGGCGACGCGCGGGTGATGGTGATCCTGCGCGACCTGCCGGTGACGGAGACCGTCCGGCTGGCCCACCGGGCCTGGGACCTCGGGATCCGCGTGGTCGAGGTGCCGGTCCGCACCCCGGAGGCGGTGACCGCGCTGCGCGCCACGGTGGCCGAGGGGCGGGACCGTGACCGGCGGGTCGGCGCGGGCACGGTGTTCACCCCGGCGCAGGTACGCCAGGCCGCGGCGGCCGGCGCGGCGTTCACCGTCGCCCCGGGCCTGGACCTGGCGGTGGCGGACGCCGCGGCGAGCTACGGCCTGCCGCACCTGCCCGGCGTGGCCACCCCGACCGAGGCGCAGCGCGCCCGGGACCACGGGCTGCGCTGGCTGAAGGCGTTTCCGGCGGTGAGCCTCGGCCCGCACTGGTTCCGGGCGGTGGCCGGGCCGCTGCCGGAGCTGACCTTCGTGGCCACCGGGGGCCTGGACGCGCGCAACGCCGGCGACTTCCTGGCCGCCGGGGCGCGGGTGGTCGCGGTCGGCTCCGCGCTGGCCGACCCCGACCAGCTGGACCGGCTGGCCGAGCTGGTCAGGAGCGGGTTGCCGGCCGATCAGCCAGGGCGCCGGTCGCCCGGACCGCCTTGACGATGGCCGGGACCGAACCGACCAGCAGCACCACACCCCAGACCAGGGCGACCACCGCGAAGACCAGCGCGCCGATGTCGTCGACGACGCTGACCAGGATCACCGGCACCAGCCGGTGCAGGAACTCCAGCACGACCGTGCAGAGCAGCGTGGTCAGCGCCAGCGCGACCAGGCCCTTGTTCTGCGCGAAGCGCGGCTGCGCGGCCAGCAGCAGCCCGGCCCAGGCCAGCTTGAGCAGCAGCACCAGCCCGAGCAGCAGCGCCGCCTCACCGACCGGGAAGAACCCCCACAGCGCCAGGTACGCCAGGGTGCCGAACGGCGCGGCCAGGAAGAGCGAGACCATCACCGACAGCTCCACGAGGGCGACCAGCAGCGCGACCAGCGACACGAGGATCAGCACGATCGCGAAGACCAGCGTCGCCACCCCCTGCACCCGGCCCTGCACGCGCTCGGACAGCAGCAGGCTCAGGCAGAACAGCCCGGTGGTCCAGACCGCCACCGCGTCGACCAGCGCCAGGTAGCCGGTGCCGCGGCCGGACGGCTCGGTCACCCCGGAGACCTCGCCGAGCTCCACGTCCAGCGCCCCGGCGCTGTCCCGCAGCGCCGCGCCGGCGTCCCCGCCGCCGGTGAGCAGCCCGGCGCCCAACTCCACCGCGACCGCCAGCACCATCGCCAGCATGGCCAGCAGCAGGAACGGCTTGCGCAACTCGCCCATGGCGGGCCTCCTCCTCGCGGCGGTCAGGACGGGGCGACGGTGACCGTGCAGGTGCCCAGCCCCGGGCAGCCCAGCAGGACGGTGGTCGGCCGGTCCACCGCCACCCGGACCACCGCGCCGTCGGCGGCCGGCTCGACGCCGTCGCGCACCGTGACGTCGACGTCCCCGGGGGCCGGCGCCTCGACGGTGAACCGGGCCGGGCTGCGCAGGACCAGCGTGCGCAGCCCGCCCGGATCGGCGACCCGCAGCGCGCAGCCGCCGGTGAAGACCAGCCGGCCCGGCTCGACCGCGCACTCCGCGGCCACCGCCGCCGGGTCCACCGCTGCCCGTTCGCCGCCGAGCCGACCGAGCCGGTCGATTAGGCCAGACCGGTCCGCCGGGTCGCCCCGGTCGTCCCGGCCGCCGGCCACCGCGACGGCGAAGAGCGCCAGCAGCAGGACGCCGAGCAGGGCCAGCAGCGCCTTCTGCCGGCCACTCACGACGGCACCGTCGCACTGAGCGTGATGATTCGCTCGCTGCGCTCGCTCATGACGGCACTCCGCTGCGCTGCGTGCCGTCATGAGGCACCTTCGCGCTGAGCCTGATGATTCGCTCGCTGCGCTCGCTCATGACGGCACTCCGCTGCGCTGGGTGCCGTCCTGAGGCACCTTCGCGCTGAGCCGGCTCATTCGCTCGCTGCGCTCGCTCATCGGGTGTCCGCCGGGGCGACCTCGGTGAAGCGGATGGCGTCGATCCCGGCGAAGTAGCGGTCGGTGCCCTGCGTCTTGCCGACCACCACCAGCGTGATCCGGTGCGGGCCCGGCCCGAGCCGGACCGTGCCCACGTCGATCCAGTCGGTGCGGACCACCGCCGGGCTGAAGCCGAGGAAGACGTCGCCGACCTGGGTGCCGTCGATGGTGAACACCGTGTTGGCGTAGTCGAACGAGGTGGTGCGCACGGTGGCGAACCGCCAGGTGGCCTCCGCGGGCAGGGTTACCGTGACGGTGACCTGGTCGCCGATCGCCCGGCCCTGGAAGAACAGCTGGGTGTCCTGCGACCAGACCACCCCGCAGCAGTTCGGCTGCCGGACCACGGTGGCCGCGGCACCCCGCGGCGACAGCACCGTCGCCCCGTCGACCAGGTCCTCCGCCTCCACGGTGACCACCCGCGGCTCGCCCGGCGTCACCGGGTCGCCGTCCCGGGTGACCAGGAAGACCACCACCGCCGAGGCGAGCAGCACCAGCGCCGCCGCGGCGGCGATCCACGGCCACGGGCTGCGCCGGGCCGGGGTGACCGCGCGGACCTCGTAGGTGACCCGCCCGCTGGAGCGGGAACTCTCCTCGGGCGCGGTGTTCGCCGAGTACGCGAACCCGGTCATGTCGTAGCGGCGCGGCGCGGTGCCCGCCGGCACGACCAGCCGGACCAGGAACGACACCGAGCCCTGCCCGGGCACCACCCGCTGCGGCTCGGTGACGGTGAACCAGGAGCGCTGGCTGCCCTCGCCGGGCGCCACGTCGAAGACGACGGTGTCCGGCGCGACGCCGGGATTGGAGACGGTGAAGGTCAGCTCGCCGGTGTTCCGGGCGTCCAGGGTGAACTGCTCGGCGGCCGCGACGACCGCCCACTCGGTGGTCATGAGGGCTCCTCTGCGACGACGATCTCGACGGTGGTCGACGCGGGCTTCTCCGCCTCGACGATGCGGGCGACCACGGCGAGCTGTTGCGCGGTGGCGGCCGCGGGCACCCGCACCACCACGTGGAACGGCCGGTCGGCCGGTTCGGCCAGCACGAACCCGCGCAGCCCGGTGGCCACCTCCAGCGCGAGGCGCAGCCCGTACGGGGTGCCGCGCCAGCGGGCCAGCAGCGCGCCGTGCGCCACCAGGTCCCGCAGCCGGCCCAGCGGCAGCGGCAGCGGGGCGTCCGGCCGGGGCGAGACCACCACGTGGTCCATCGCCACCCAGCGGGTCAGCTGGACGACCATGGCGTCCGGCGCCCGGTACGGGGCGAAGAGCGCGTCCACGTCGGCCAGCACCGCCTCGTCCGGGGCGTGCAGCGCCTCCATCACGTCCAGCAGCGCCCACAGCACACTGCCCGGCACGCAGGCCCGCTGGTACGCCGCGGGCAGCAGCCGCTCAATCGCCGCGCGTCGCATCCTGCCGCACCACCTCGATGTCGTGCTCGCCGGAGCAGAGCAGCCAGGTCTCGGGAACGGTCACCACGTCGGCGGTGGCCTGGTTGGCGCTGGCCGACCAGTCGACGGCGTCGCCGCTGCGGTACACCCCGCGTTCGCCGCCGGCCAGGATCAGCCGGTCCGGGCCGGCGGTGGCGGCGATCGCGTCCACCGGCAGGAACCGGGTCCGGTCCCGCAGCGGCAGCCCGCAGTTGACCATCACCGGCGCCCACTGCGGCTGCGCGGCCAGGGTGTCCAGCCGGAGCACCCCGCCGCTCTGCGTGGCGGCGACCGCCAGCGGGCCGGCGAAGGCCAGATCGCGGCAGGTGCCGCCGATCCAGCCGGCCTGCACCGCCTGCCACTGCACGTCCGACTCGAACAGCCGGGTGCGGTAGCAACCCTGGCCGGGCTTCTTCGGGTCCGGCTCGCCGGTGCCGCTCCACAGCAGCGTGGCCGGGCCGTCGTACTGCACGGCGAGCACCCGGTTGTCCACGTTGGCCAGGCCGACGTGGCCGAAGGTGCCGGGCCGGCCGGCCGCGGTGGACAGGTAGACGCCGAAACCGGCCTGGGCGGCCACCGCCACCCCGGGCGCGCCGCGTTCGGAGACGAACGCGCGGACCGCGTAGAAGCCGCGGTCGGCGTCGGCCGGGTCGACCAGGATCTGCAACGGCACCGCGCCGGGCAGCAGGGACACCTCGTAGAGCCCGGCGTCGGTGGCGACCAGCAGCGCGCCGGCGCCGTCCCGGTCGATCCAGGCCAGGTCGGTGATCCGGGAGGCCAGGTCGGTCAGCAGCGACCAGGTCTCGCCCAGGTCGGTGCTCAGGTGCACCCGTGACCCGCCGCCGGAGCGCAGGGTGACCGCGGCGACCGCGCCGGGGCGGGGCACGATGCCCGGGCGGGTCGGGGCCGGGGCCGGGGCCACCCGCAGCACCGTCTCGCCGTCGAACCGGCCGGCCGGCTCCCAGCCCGCGCCGGCGTTGGTGGAGCGGAACAGCACCGGCCCGCGCCCGGCGTACCAGGTACGCGGCTGGTACTGGTCCACCGCGACGGTGCCGACCTGCCCGTCGGGCGCCTCGTCGACCACGAAGCGCACCGACTCGACGTAGCGCACCCCCGGTTCGGCGTGCTCCAGCAGCCGGTACACGTTCGAGGCGCGCAGCGGCTCGCCGAACGCCCAGCCGGTCGGGTTGAGCGGGGTGGGCAGCGGGCTGAGCGTGGAGTGCAGCCGGTCGTGGATGCGGCGGCGGACCGCGTCGGCGTCCTCCTCGCGGCGTACCACCACCCGGGCCCGGATCGACACCGCCTTGTAGCGGGCCCAGCCGGCCCGGCAACTGGTGCCCAGCGCCCGGCGCCGGTCCAGGTCGGCCTCGACCCGGGCCCGGGCCTCCTCGACCTCGTGCTCGCGCAGCACCGCCACCGGCAGCCGGCCGCCGGGCCGGGCCGCGTCCGGCACGTACGGCACCAGCAGCACCTCGACCTCGCCCGGGCGGGCGTAGCTGTAGACGGCGGCGCGGGTGAAGGCGCGGGCCCGGGCCACCGCGCCGGAGCCGGCGGCGAGCACCTCGTAGTCCCGCGCGGTCACCGCCCGCTGCTGGGCGAAGAACTCGTACGGGCCGCGGAGCAGGGCCGACTCCAGCGACTCCAGGTCCCGCCCACCGGCGGCCGGAGCCGGGTTCTCCACCCGCACCCCGGGCAGCGGGTCGCGCAGGCTGGTCAGCGTGCCGGCCGCCACGTTGCCGGCCGGTCCGCCGCCGGCCCGGTACCAGAGCCGGATCTGCCGGCCGGCCGGCGGCACCGCCGCCACGGTCACCGGCCCACCCGCGCCGCCCGGGCCGGTCCCGCCGTCCGGGCCGGTCCCGCCGTCCGGACCGGTCCCGCCGTCCGGACCGGCCCTGCCGTCCGGGCCGGCCCCGCCGTCCGGGCCGGCCGGACCGGTGGAGGCGGCGTCCGTCGCGTCCGGCGGCGGGTCGCGCAGGTCCAGGGCGGGGGCGAAGGTGACCGTGCCGGAGCAGCGGTCGACCAGGTAGACCCGGGCCTGCGGGCCGACGCCGGCGAAGCTGTCCACCGGCCGCCAGATCTCGAAGGTGCGCCCCTCGTGCTCCCGCGCCGCCGCGCCGAGCTCCACCGAGCCGGCCGGCACCTCCACCCCGAGCAGCAGGTCCAGCGGCTCGGCGGTCCGCGCCAGCGGCGCCCGCGCGGCGCGCAGCACCTGGCCGGGCTGTCCGGTGCCGACGCCGAGCAGTTCCGCCTCCACCGGCTCGCAGTGGTGCATCCGGACGGTCACCTCGGCCTGCCCGGCGGGCAGCAGCGCCGGCTCGGTGGTGACGAAGACGACCGGCCGGGGATCGGCGCCGCGGGCCGCGGCGACCCGGGTGCCGGCCGGGATGCGGATCGCGCCCCGGTCCCCGCCGGTCCGGGTGAACCGGACGTCCGCCCAGGCCACCGCCGGCGGGTGCCGGGTCACCCCGAGCAGGTTGAGGAACGACACGTACGCCTTCTCCGGCAACTGGTTCAGCCGGTAGATCATCACCTCGGTGAGGTACGCGAACGCCTCCACCAGGGCGATTCCCGGGTCGTGCGCGGACAGGTCGGTCCAGCCCGGGCAGGACTGGCGGATCCGCTCCCGGGCCTCGGTGACCAGGTCGAGGAAGGTCCGGTCGTCCAGGTGCGGCACGGGCAGGGTCATGACGGCGCTCCCTCCGCGCGGTCCGCCGGGTCGGGCGGGTCGACAGGTCGGGCGCCCGTGGCCGGGCCGGTGTCGGCCGGGTCGTCGGCGGGCAGCAGGTCGACCGAGAAGACCAGCTGGCCGGGGGCCAGGCTGGCCCGGATCCGGTAGTCCAGCCGGATCACCAGCCGCCACCGCTCGTCCGGGTCCGGGCCGGCGTCCACGTCGACCACCTCGACCCGGGGCTCCCAGCGGGCGATGGCCTGCCGGACGTAGTGGATGGCCAGCCCGGCGGTGGTGTCGTCGTTCGGCGCGAAGACCAGCCGGTGCAGCCGGGACCCGTAGCCGGGGCGCATCAGCCGCTCGCCGGGGGTGGTCGACAGCAGCAGGAACAGCGCCTGGCGTACCGTCTCGTCGCCCTCGGTCATGGCCAGCCCGCCGGCCGCGGTCAGCGCGAGCCCACCGGTGCGACCCGCGTCGAAGCCGGCGCCGAGGAACCGGAACGCCCTCACCGGTCGGCCCCCAGGAAGCGCTGGCGCGGGTCGCGCACCCGGTGGTGGACCAGGCCGGGCGGGGTGCCGTCGGTGAAGCCGTCCAGGTGGGACAGCACCACCCGGTGCCCGTCGATCCGCAGCCAGTCGCTGTAGCCGACCCGCACCCGCAGCGTCCTCGCACACGGCTTGATCGTCGGCCCGTAGTTCGGGCAGGCGGTGATCTCGCGCCCTTCCGGGTCGGCGTCCACCAGCACCGGTACGCCGGTGACGGTGACCCACCGTTGCGAGGCCCGGTTCTCCACCCGGCCGTCGTGGTCGCACCTGATCACCGACTCGCGGTGGATCCAGCGCATCAGCCACCTCCCTCGTGCTGGGCGCGGGCCAGGGTCCGGGCCCGCTCGGCGGCGGTCTCCGCGTCCTCGGCCGCCTCGGCGTGCAGGAAGTCCACGCTGCGGGCCCGGACCACCATCGCCCGGCCGGGCGCGGAGAGCACCAGGTCGCTCGCCGCGTGCAGGGTGGCCAGCTCCGGGGTCAGCTCCAGCCAACTGCCGCCGTCGGTGGCCAGCCGCAGCCGCCGGCCGGCGTCGTCCACCACGATCGACTGCCCGCCCGCGGTCCGCAGCGACCAGCGGCCCGCCCGTCCCTCGTGGATCCCCGCGTCGTACGGCTCGACCGCGCCGAACAGCGAGCCGAGCACGATCCCGGCCGCCGGCTCGCCGCCGGGCAGCGCCACCAGCACGGTGTCCTCCGGGTCGGGCAGTGCCACGATCCCCTTGCCCCGGCCGGCGCCCGGGCAGAGCACCCCGAGCCACCCGGCGTCCAACTCCCCGTACGCGGGCAGCGTCACCCGGACCCGGCCCAGCCCGTCCGGGTCGGTGACGTCGGTGACCGCCCCCAGGGTGAGCACCGCCGGGGCGGGTGGGCCGGCCGGTGGCGGCGGTGGCGGGGCGGTGCCGAACCGGGTCAGGTGACCGTTGCCGTCGACGGTGTGCACCACCTCGGTGAGCACGTAGCTGCCCTCGGCCGGCGCGGCCACCCCGGTCAGCGTGATCCGCCGGCCCGGGCGCAGCGCCGGATCGCCCTCGGCCACCCCCTCGGCGGTGACCAGGGCGGCGACCCGGGCGTCCAGGCCGGCCTGGGCCAGCGCGGCGAGTTCGTCGTCGCTGCGCCCCGGCTGGTCCACCGCGGTACGCACCCCGTCCGCGCCGACGTCCGCCGGATCCGGGTCGGCGGCGGTGCGCCGCCCGCAGCGCGGCGCGGCGGCCCGCTGGCTGATCGGCTCGGCCCGCTGCGGGTGCCAGCCCAGCGCCGCGCTGTCCCCGGCCGCGGCGTCGAGGTTGGTGGAGAGCCGCAGCGTGTGCACCGAGCGGCCCAGCTCCAGCGGGACCGGCTCGCCGTACCCCGCCAGGGTCACCAGGCGCAGCCGGTCACCGTCGACGGCCAGGTGCAGCCCGGCCCGGCCGGCCGTCTCCAGCAGCAGGTCGAGGTCGGTGTGCCGGTGCTGTGCCAGCCGCTCCAGCCGGGGCCCGTCGGTCTCGGCCAGCACTGTCAGCCCGACATCGGCGCAGAGTTCACCGGCCAGGTCGGCGGCGGTCACCGACTCGAACACCCGCAACCGCTGCCGCTTGCGCAGCCGGTGCAGCGCGTCGTACGCCCGCACCCGCAGCAGGGCGGAACCGTCGGCGGCGTACTCGACCTCCACGCAGGTGACCTCTCCGGCGAAGAGCGCCTCGGGCCGGTCGGTCAGCCGGACGTCGAGCGTGCCGCCGGTGCGTACCGGCGGGGTCAGCGCGGCGGCGCCGGGGGCGGTGGTGAGCGCCACCTCGCACTGGGTGGGCTGGTCGAGCCGGGCGGCCACCCGTACCGACGCCACCCGCCGGCTCGTGCCGTCGGGCAGCGCGGCGCCGTCGAGCAGCACGGTCAGCGCGCGGGGTGCGGCGACGGTCACGGGGCACCTCCCGGCGACGCGGGGGCGGCCGGGCCGGCGGCCGGCGGTGGGACGGCCAGGGCGGTGCCGGCCGGCACGGTCAGCGGGTCGGTGATCCGGTTGTGCTCGGCCAGCAGCCGCCAGCGCAGCGGGGAGCCGAGCGCGTCGTGGGCGAGCAGGTCGAACCGTACGCCCGAGTAGTCGGGCTCGGCCGCGCCGTCGCCGGCGGCCACCACGGCGCTGCCGGGCGCGGCGGCCGGGGTGCCGGCGGCGGCGAGTTCCTCGGCGAAGCCCTCCCGTGCCCGGTCGGCCGACTCGGCCACCCGGACCAGCTTGAGCCGCAGCCAGGACCGGCGGGGCGAGCCGGTGACGGTGAACGCGTCGAAGCGTTCCGCCACGGCGACGATCACGCCCGGAACGTTCCACGTCTTGCCCCAGACCAGCCGCACCAACGGCGGCCGCAGCCAGCCGTGCTCGGTGGCCGAGTTCTCCGCGAGCAGCCACAGCGGTCGGGTGAGTTCCCGCACGTCGGTGGGGCGGACCTGGCCCTCGGCGAAGTCCACGTCGAAGAGCAGGTCGAGGACGAGTTCGGTGCGCCCGCCGCCGGTGAACACCAGCGGGTCGTCGGCGAGCCCGGCCCCGGTGAGCTGGCCGCCCGCCGCGCCCCGGGGCCGGATCCCGGCCAGCCGGGTCACCTGCACGGTCTCCGGGTTGAGCAGGCAGTCCACCCGGTCGCCGGTGGCGTCGACGAGGAAGGCGACCCGTTCCATCAGGCACCCGCCTGTTCCCGGTCCAGCCGGTGCAGGTGCGCCTGGTCCAGGGTGTCCCCGGCCGGCGTCCACAGCGCCCGGTCGTCGGGCAGCTCCGGCCACCGGTCGCCGACGGCCGGGGGCACCCTCCCACCCGCGCCGCCCTCAGGCAGCCCCGGCCACCGCGACCCCACCTCCGCGCCGCGTACCCGTGCCGCAGATCTTGGTACGGAACGGCCCCGGTAGAGGCCGGAATCGTCCAAGATCTGCCGCGTGCTCCGGGTGGGCGGCGGGGGAGTGGGGTGGGTGGTCGGGTGAGTCGGGTCGGGCCGGCGGAGAACGGCGTCGTCGCGATTCCCGCCGCCCGTGCCGGCCCGACCGGAGTTCGGTTCGAACCGCACCGGGCCACCCGATGCGCCGCCACCCTGGCCGGGGGCGGGGGGCGCGGATGGCGTACCCGGGGCAGGGCCGGGAGCCGGGTGGCCGGCATCGATCGCGCCGTGGCCCGGGGCGCCGGTGCTGCCCTCGCCGGCGCGGCCGGTGCCGGGCGGGCCGGAGCTGCCGTCCGCACCTCGGCTTCGGCCGGCGGCGGCGGCGCCGGGCGGGCCCGTACCGGTGCCTCGGGTCCGGATGTCGCCGACGTTCCACCCGCTGGTGCCACCCGAGTCCGGGGTGAGCGCCGCTGTCCCACCGACCGTCCGGTCTGCGCCCGGCCGGGTGGCGCCGGGTGCTCCCAGGTCCGTCCGGTACGGACCCGTTCGGTCGGCGCCGGTTGATCCCGGCCCGGTCCGGTGCGCACCCCGCTGGGGGCCGGGGGGTGGTCCCGGGTCGGTCGGGTGTGCACCCGGACGGGCACTGGCGGAGGCAGCCATGCCAGCCGGGCCTGCCTCCGGCCCCCCGAGGCCGCTCAACCCGGGGCCGCGCACCCGCCTTCCGGGTGCGACCGCCGCATCACCCGCAACGCCCGCCCCACCGCCGCCCACCCTGCCCACGCCCGCCCCACCGCCGCCGACGCCTGCCCCGGCAGCGCCTGCCCCGCGGGCGCCCGCCTCGGCAGGGCCGGCCCGGCCGGCGCCCGCCTCGGCCGGGCCGGCCCGGCCGGCGCCGACCCCGTCGCTGCCCGCCGCGGCGGCGCCAGCATCACCCGCTACCGGCGGCACGGCCGGCCGCAGCACGACCCCCCAATCCCCGGCGGCCCGCCCGACCGCCAGCTCCCCGGGCCCGTTGAGCACGGGCTGTCCGTCAGGGGTGTAGCCGTCGCTGACGGGACCGCCTTGATCAACACTGTGGGGCGACGGGGGCGGGGGAGTGGGGACAGCGTGGGGGAGGTCGTGGAGGAGGCCGGGGGCGTGTGCGGCGACCAGGCGGAGCCAGTGCTCCGGCGGCTCACCGGGGCGGCGCAAGGGCCAACCGGTGGGCTCCATCCGGCCGCCGGCCGTGCGGGTGGTCGCGTCGCCCAGGCTGGCTCGGCCACTGGCCGGGCGGGCGGTCACGTCGCCTTGGCCGAGGCGGCCATCAGCTGTGCGGGTGGTCGCGTCGTCCCGGCTGGGCCGGCCGCCGGCCGTGCGGGTGGCCGCGCCGTCCATGTTGGACCGGTCGGCGGCTGCGCGGAGCGTCGGGCCGCCCGCGCCGGACGCCAGCCGTCCGGGGCGGTCCCCGGATTCCGGGCCGGCCGGGGTGACGCGCCGGGCGTCCCGGCCGGACCCGGTCGACGTGTCCGGCTCGACGATCCCGGCCAGGCGCGTCGCGCCGCCGGCGAGGGCGCGGAGCCGGTCGGCCAGCCAGCTACGCGGGCGTCGGGGCGGCACCGCCGGTCTCCAGTTCCAGACCCTCGTAGCGCAGCGTCAGCGCGGCGATGGCGATCTCCTGGCCGAGGGTGTTCAGGTGCGCGCCGCGCCAGCGGGTCGGCCACGCGTTGATCATGTTCCAGCGGAGCACCTCGGTGGTGCCGGCGGCGTCCAGCAGCACGATCGACACGTTGCGCCGGCTCACCATGCCCCGGGCGACGGCGTGCACCCAGTCCCACAGCTCCCGGGAGGCGGTGAGCCCGAAGTGCAGCGTCACCGGCTCGTACTCGGCCTGGCCGGGGATCATCCGGATCCGGTCGTTGCCCTGCTCCCGGTACGGCAGCGCGGGGATGTTCATCTCCAGCCCGCTGACCTCCGTGAAGTGCCCGTTGGTGACGCCGTTGACGAGCAGCTTGAAGTTGTAGGCCCGGTACGGGTCGACCGGGGCGCCCGGCTGCGGGGTGGCCGTGGTCGGCATGTCAGCCTCCAATCGTCTCGGTCTCGGCGCCGCCGGCCCACTGGCTCAGCTTGAACACCACGAACTCGGCCGGCTTCACCACCGCGATGCCGATGTGCGCGACCACCATGCCGGCGTCCCGGACGTCCGGCGGGTTGGTCTCCTCGTCGCACTTGACGAAGAACGCCTCCTCGGGGGTGCGGCCCAGCAGGGCGCCGTCCCGCCAGACCCGGGTCAGGAAGGCGCCGATGTCGCGGCGGATGGAGCGCCACAGCGAGAAGTCGTTCGGCTCGAAGACCATCCACCGGGTGCCGTTGGCGATCGCCTGCTCGATGGCGATGGAGAGCCGCCGCACGTTCAGGTAGCGCCACTCGCTGGCCTCGGCGGCGAGCGTACGGGCGCCCCAGACCCGGATGCCCTCGCCGGCGAAGTAGCGGATCACGTTGACGCCCTTCGGGTTGAGCACGTCGTGCTCGGGCCGGGTGACCAGGTACGCCAGGTCCACCGCGCCGCGTACCGGCTCGTTGGCCGGCGCCTTGTGCACCCCGCGCAGCGCGTCGGTGCGGGCCCAGATGCCGGCGATGTGCCCGCTCGGCGGGGTGAGCACCAGCTCTCCGCTGAGCGGGTCGCGGACCCGCAGCCACGGGTAGTAGAAGGTGCCGAAGTCCGACTGCCGGGGCCGGTGCGCCGCCTCCCCGCCGGAACCCCCGGAACCACCCGAACCGCCGGAACCGCCACCGGAGCCGTCGGCCGGCTTCGGGGGCTTGCCGCCGCTCGGGGTGGCCACCCGGGTCAGCGTGGAGATGTCGTCGACGTCCGGCGGCGGGTCGCAGATCGCCACCATTGTGCGGGTCCGCTCGGCCATGCTGAGCAGCGCCTCGTGCGACACCGGGTCGTGGAAGCCGGGCGCGGCCAGGATGGAGATCTCGTCGACGGCCTCCAGCAGTTGCAGGCCGGCGCGGCGCTGGCCGGTGCCGGTGATCGCGCCGTCCTCGCCGACGTTGACCACCCAGCACCGGGTGCCGCCGTTGTCCAGGAAACCGAACACGGCCCGGGCCAGCGGCGTGCTCTCCAGCCGCTCCCCGTCGGCGTAGAGCCGCAGGAAGTCCGACCAGTTGTTGACCGCCTGGGCCCGGCCGAGGTGGGCGCCGCGGTCCGGCGCGACGCCGACGAACGCGGCAGTGCTGGTGCCGACCGGTCCGATCGGGCGGGCGCCGCTGGGCACCTCCTCGACGTAGATGCCGGGCGAGAAGTAGGTGGGCATCGGTCCTCCCGGATCGGGTCAGCGGGACGGTGGTGGGCAGACGATGACGATGTCCGGTTCGGCCGGGTCGACCTCGGCGGTGAGCACCTGGCCGCGGCTGGTCAGCCGCAGCCGCACCGGGCCGGGGTGGTCGGGGTCGTGCGGCACGCCGACCATCCGGAACCGGCCGGCGGGATCGGTGCTGGTCGCGTACGGCTGGCCGACCACCTCGACCCGGACGGCCGCGAGCGGCTGCTCGGCCGGGCCGACCACCCGCCCGTCGAAGGTCAGCAGTTCCAGTTGCCGCAGCCGCAGCGGGGCCAGCACCGGCGGCGCGGCCGTGCCGGCGTGGGCGACCTGGGCGGCCACGTCGATCAGCAGGGCCGGTCGGGGCCCGGTGCCGAACGCCTGCCAGAGTCGCGGGTCGCCGGCCTCCAGCACCACCGTGTGCTCGCCGCCGGCGGTCGCGGCGGTGAGCACCCGGTCCAGCCCGGGCAGCGCGGCCGGCCCGCCGGCGCAGAGCAGGTAGCGCACGGTGAACCGGTACGGCTCGCGGACGCCGCCGCTGCCCCGGGTCTGCCGGGCCGCACGCAGCTCCAGCGGCCAGAGGGTCAGCCGGGCGCCGTCGTCGTCGGGCCGCGGCGGGCCGACCGGGACGGGTTCCCCCGCCGCCCCGGCCAGCCACGCCGCCAGCTCGGCGGTGGCCGTCTCGATCGGACCGCGCGCACCGGTGGTCATCGCGGCGGGGTCCCCTGCACCCGGTAGGCGATGGCCTCGTTCCACACGTGCGGGTAGACGCCGATCTCGAAGTAGCGGGTGAACCGGTTGATCGGCGCGTTGCTGTGGTCGTGGTAGAGCAACCAGACCGGGGCGATGGTGAACAGCACGTAGTTGGCGAGCACCAGCGGGATGTAGAGCGGGCCGAGGATGCGGGCCTGGAGGATGTGCACGTCCTCGTGGCGCTGGATGCCCGGGCCGGACCCGGCGCAGACCGTGCCGATCGTGGTGGCGTAGCGGGGCGAGACGCCCTCGACCACGTTGACCCGGCAGCTGTGCTGCGAGGTGGCCCGGTCCAGGGAGTGCCCGAAGACCAGGTGGACGGCCAGGTAGGTCGCGCCGACCACGGTGTTGAGCAGGCTCCAGGTGTGGTCGACGACGAAGAGGAGGACCCCCTTCGGGTCGGCGCCGTAGACCCGGGCCGAGGCGACCGCCCAGCCGAACACCCCGCCGACCAGCAGGCCGAGCACCGCGCCGACCAGCAGCCCGACGGTGCCGCCGGCGAGCTGGCCGAGGACGGCGCCGGTGGCCACGTGCACGGCGGTGCTGACGATTCCGTAGATCATGGCGGCACCTCTCAGACCCAGGAGCGGATGATGCGGGGCTCGCGACCCTGCGCGAGCTGGGTGGGCGACGCCTGGGTCGCCTGCCGGTTGCCGGGCGGCAGCTGGTTGATGCCCAGCGCGGCGGAGAAGATGACCAGGCCGTTGAAGAACGCGATGATCCACTTCTCGGCGCCGGCGTCCGTGGCGAACGCCGCGGTGAGGTAGGACAGCGCGAGCGCGATGCCCAGCGCTATCCACTTGCGGGCCTTGTCGCCGCTCGGGCCGATCAGCCCGCCGATGACGTTGGTGGCCAGCAGCGTGGCGGCGCTCGCGCCGGTCAGGCTGCCCAGGGCGGCCCAGGTGAAGAGATCGTTCATGGCCGATCCCCCCTTCGATGTGCGGTGGTGCGACCGGGGTGGTGGTGCGGGCCGGCGGCTCCGGGGAGTCTCCGACGGCCCGTCCGCGGCGGCGGACGGGAGCGGGTGGGGTGTCTCAGGCGGACTCCGGCGGGCCGGCGGGCGTCGATCCCGCCGCCGGCTGGCCGCCGGGCACCCGGCCCGGCGGGGTGGGGCCGCCCGGCTGGCCCGGCAGCGCAGGGCCGGCGGGCGCCGGCCCGGGCGCGGCCGCACCGGCGGTCGCGGGCGCCGCCGGGCGCCGCCGCAGCAGCAGTACGACGACGACGGCGACGACGAGCAGGCCGACCGCCCCGGCGACGACCAGCAGCCAGGGGAAGCCCCCGGCGTCGTCCTCGGCGGCGGCGGCCGACGGCCGCGGTGGCGCCTCGGCGACCGCTCGCAATTCGGCCGGCTTGTTCTGGTTGCTGCCGACCTGCCAACTGACCGACCGTCCGTTGACAGTGCCGTTGGTCTCGCGTACCGGGCCGGGGAAGGTCACCGAAATCTCGAACGACATCAGCCGCAGGAAATCCTGCTGACTCTGCGGGTGTTTTTCGGCGATTTTGCCGCCGTATTTCTGCGGGTCGAGCGGCAGGGTGAACCGGTAGAGATCGCCGTCCCGGACGAGTTTCACGCTCTCGCTGTTGAAATCGCTCAGCGGGGTGTTCCGATAGGTGATCTGGAAACCGAAGACCCGGGCGTCCTCGTAGCGGGTCTCCTCGCCGGGCGGCAGTGCCGGGATGTTCTGCCGCAGCTCGGCGAAGCCCGCCTCGACAGTCCGGTTCCCGCTGGTCAACACGGTCTTCCGGGCGGTCAGCAGGAGCTGGCCGGTCACCGTGTCGTCGGCGTTGACGGCCAGCCCCATGTTCAGTTCCATGCAGCCGCTCAATACGGCCACGAGAGCGAGACACCCCGCGACGCGGAGCGCTCTGCCGCGGACGAGTCCCGTCATCATGGGCACAGTCTGTGTGATCCGGATCACGGTCAGCAGTCAGCGATCAGTCACAACGAAGTCGCCGATCTTACCGGCTCGTTGTCACGTTCGGTTGAGGCCGATCACCGGTCGAATAGCTAATCTGAAAGGTTGGCCGCCGGGTGCCAATTTCCCGGCGCCCGCGCCGCCGGTTGCCCGCCGTCGACCCGCCCGGCGTGTCGCGGATCGGCAAATGTCCCGGCGAGGGTGGCACCGGAGAGCCATCACGATGACGCTCCGGTATCACGCCGGCCTCGGGCTACGCTGCGACATGATCTCGATCTCGGCCGTGCTGCTGGTGGACGGGGACGGGCGCCTGCTGCTGCAGTTGCGCGACGAGCACGCCCCGAAGCATCCGAACGTCTGGGGTCTGCCCGGCGGACACGGCGAACCGGGCGAGACCGCCGAGCAGGCGGCCGTCCGCGAGCTGTGGGAGGAGACCGGGCTGCGCGCCGAGCACGGGTTGCGCCTCTTCGCCCGGCAGGAGTTGCCCGAGCTGGGCCGGGTGAAGCACTACTTCTGCGGCGCGACCGGTGCCGGGCAGGACGACGTGGTGCTCGGCGAGGGGGCGGCGATCCTGTTCGTGCCCGCCGAGGAGGTCCTCGACGGCCGGCCGTACACCCCGGGCACCGTCGAGGTGCTGGCCCGGTTCCTCGGCTCGCTCGAGCACGCCCGGCTGGCCGCGCTCGCCGCCACCGGCCGGGCCGGCCGGCCCCCCGCCGCCGGCTGACCGGGCGGGTCAGCGGCCTGGTGCGGGGTGGGGCGGGGCGCTGGCGGTCGGCGGCTGCCAGTCGGCGTACCGGGCCATGCCGCGCAGCGCGGAGCGGGCCGGGGTCAGCCGGATCAGCGTGTTGCGCAGCGCGACCGCCACCGGGTGGCGCAGTTGCTGCCCGAACCGGCCGGTGCGGGCCGCCGCCCGGGCGACGGCCTGGCTGCGCGGCCGCCGCTGCCGGTCGTAGGCGGCCAGCGCGGCGGGCACGTCGGCCGCCCCGCCGGCGCAGACCGCACCGAGCGTCACCGCGTCCTCGATCGCCTGGCAGGCGCCCTGCCCGAGGTTGGGGGTCATCGCGTGCGCCGCGTCGCCGAGCAGCGCGACCCGCCCCCGCACGTACGACGGCAGCGGCGTGCCGAGGTGGAGGATGTCGTTGCGCAGCACCGCCTCCGGCGGGGTGGCCGCGAGCAGGGCCGGGATCGGGTCGTGCCAGGCGCCGAAGCGCTCGCGCACGGCGGCCAGTTCGTCCGGGGCGCGCCCGCCGGGCGGGGCGGTCACCGCGCCGTACCAGTAGACCCGCCCCTCGCCGAGCGGCACCATGCCGAACTCGGCGGCCGGGCCCCAGCTGATCGCCGCCGGCACCGGCGCCGGGAACGGGATCGCCGCGCGCCAGGCGGTCGAGCCCGCGTACACCGGGGCCGGGGCCTCGGGCCAGAGCCGGGGGCGCAGCACGCTGTGCAGGCCGTCGGCACCGACTACCAGGTCGGCCCGGAGCGTGGCCGGCTCGCCGTGGCGGCGGTAGCGCACCTCGCCGGTGTCCGGGTCCACGTCGTCCACCTCGGCGCCGGTGCGCAGCGCCGGGGCCGGCAGCGCGTCGGCCAGGATCCGGTGCAGGTCGGCGCGGTGGATGCCGAGCGCGGTGGTGCCCAGCACCCGGGCCATCTCGTCGGCGTCCAACCGGGACAGCCAGCGCCCGCCCGCGGTGCGGATGCCGCCGGGGGCCTGCCGCCCCCGGGCGCGGACCACCGGCCCGAGCCCGAGGGCGTCCAGCCCGCGCAGCGCGTTCGCCATCAGGGTGAGCCCGGCGCCGACCTCGCGCAGCTCGGGGGCGCGCTCCAGCACGGTGACCCGCCAGCCGGCGCGGTGCAGGGCCAGTGCGGCGGCCAGACCGCCGATCCCGCCGCCGACCACGACCGCCGTCCGCGTCGCGTCCATCGCACCCGCCCCTTCTACGTCTGTAGAAGGGCATACTACATCCGTAGAAGCGGGCCGAGGAGGGGCATGGCACGGGCGGAACGGGTGGCGTCACTGGCCGACGCGGCGATCGAGCTGCTCGCCGAGGGGGGCATGCGGGCGCTGACCCACCGGGCGGTCGACGCCCGGGCCGGCGTGCCGCTCGGCACCACCTCCGCCTACCTGCGAACCCGCCGGGCGCTGATCGAGGCGGTGGTGCAGCGGCTGGCCGACCTCGACCGCGCGGACCTGGTCGCCGAGCAGCTACCGACCGAGCAGCTACCGACCGAGCAGCTACCGGCCGGGCGGCCGCCGGCCGAGCAGCTACCGGCCGGGCAGCGGCCGGCCGGGCCGCCGGGGCCGCCGCTCACCCCGGACGACCTCGACCGGCTCGCCGCCGGCGTGGCAGCGGTGCTGGACCGCTGGCTCACCGCCGGCCGCAGTCGCACCCTGGCCCGGTACGCCTGCCTGCTGGAGGCGGTGCACCGGCCGGAGCTGCGGCAGATCCTCGAACACGGCACCGGCCTGCGGGTGCAGGCACGCGACCTGCTCGCCCGGGCCGGCGCGCCCGACCCGCGCCGGCGAGGCGACCAGTTCGTCGCGTTCGTCGACGGGCTGCTCTTCGACCGGCTGGTCGGCGCCGGAGCGCTGAGCGCCCCGCCGCCGGGCAGCCCGGCCAGCCGGGCCGACCTCGCGGCGGCCGTACGCACCCTGCTGCGCGCCGCCACCGACCCGGCCTGACGCCGGCCGCACCGGCGAGGCCGGTCCCGGCCGGCCGGTTCAGTCGCCGGTCGCGGCGCCGACCCGGTGTGCGCTCGGGCTCACCCCGTGCACCCGCCGGAAGGCCGCGCTGAGCGCGAACGGGCTGCCGTAGCCGACCCGCCGGGCCACCGCGCCGACCGTGGCGTCCGGCTCCCGCAGCAGGTCGGCGGCGAGGGCCAGCCGCCACCCGGTGAGGAAGGTCATCGGCGGCTCGCCGACCAGGTCGGTGAAACGCCGGGCCAGCGCCGCCCGGGAGACGCCCACCTCGGCGGCGAGCGCGGCCACCGTCCACGGCCGGGCCGGGTCCTGCTGCAGCAGCCGCAACGCCGGGCCGACCACCGGGTCACCGGCGGCGGCGTACCAGGCCGGGGCGGTGCCGGGCCGGGCGAACCAGGTGCGCAGCGCGGCGATCAGCAGCAGGTCGAGCAGCCGGTCGAGGACCGCCTCCTGCCCCGGCGCGTCCCGGGTCACCTCCTCGGCCAGCAGCGGCACCAGCGGGCTGCGCCAGTCGTCGCCGGTGACCACCAGCAGCGGCGGCAGGGCGGTGAGCAGCCGCCGGCTCAGCTCGCCGGGTAGCTGGTAGGTGCCGGTCAACATCACCGTCGAGGCGTCCGGGCCGGTGCCCCAGGTGCGCACGCCCAGCCCAGACAGTGCGGTCAGCGGCTCGCCGCGCAGCGTCGTGCACCGCTGGCCGGGGTGGATCACCACCTGCGGCGGGGTCGCCGGGTCGTCGGCGACGGTGTAGGCGTGCGGCCCGCGCAGCACCGCCACGTCGCCGGGGCCCAGCCGGGCCGGCTCGCCGTCGTCCGGCACCACCCAGGCGGCACCGCGCACCAGCGCCACCACGGTCAGCGGCGCCCGGTCCTCGATGCGCAGCGCGAACGGCGGGTCCAGCACCGACCGGAGCAGGAACGCGCCCCGGGCCCGGGCCCCGTCCAGCAACCCGGTCAGCCCGTCCACGCCCGGATCATAGCCAGCCGGGCGGCGGTGCCCTCAGCCTCGCCCGCCGAGCCAGGCGACGGCCTGCTGCCGGGTGCCGGCGGGCACCTCGTGGCCGCCGGCGAACTCCTGGTAGGTGACGTCGTAGCCGAGGCCGCGCAGCCGGGGGACCAGGCGCCGGCTGCACACGTCGACCGGCAGCACCGGGTCGGCGGTGCCGTGCGAGACGAACACCCGGGGCCGGCCGTGGGTGACCTGCGGCGCGGCGAAACCGGGGGAGAAGGCCACCACCGCGTCGACCAGGTCGCCGTTGGTCAGGCCCAGGGAGAGGGCGTACGAGGCGCCGTCGGAGAACCCGCCGACCGCCACCCGGTCGACCGGGTAGCCGGCGAAGGCGGTGGCCAGCAACCCGTCCACCCGCCGCACGTCCGGCCCGAACCCCTCGACGATCAGGTCCCAGGTGCTCGACTCGGCCTGCGGGGCGACCAGCAGCAGGCGGTGCTCGTCGGCGACCGGGAGCAGCAGGTCCAACCCCTGCCGGGCCGAGCCGCCGGCCCCGTGCAGGAGCAGCACCAGCCGGTACGGTGGCCCGTCGACCGGTTCCGGGGCGTACACCATGGCCAACTGCCCGCCGTGCGGGTCGGTCAGCGCGGCCAGCCCGGCGGCGGCCAGCGCGGTCGGCGCGGCCGGCCGCGTGGTCAGCCGGCCGTGCCGCGGGTTCTCCTCCGGCTGCCGGTGCGGCGGCGCGGGTTCGGCCACGGGATCACCGCTCTCCAGTTCCTGGGCGGGCGTGCGCCCGCGGATACCCCGCTGACCGGCGGCTAACCCCGGGGTCGTCGCGCCGGCCGCTCGCCGGCTCGCCGGCGGATCCGGTGCCGTCGCGCCGGCCGGTCCGCCCGGCGCCGCGGGTCGCCGTGGCGGCGCTCGCCCTGCGGCCGGTCGCCGTGGCGCGGATGCCGGAACGGGAATCCGCTACGGCCGCCCGGCCGGGCCGCCGCGGCCGTCCGGCCCCAGCCCAGCCGCGGCCGGTCCGGTCCTAGCCGCTGACCCGGCGGATCAGCCGGGACGGGAACACGGTCACCGGCGGCGCGGGCCGGCCGGCCAGCGCGGCGGTCGCCGCGGCCGTGGCGATCTGCGCCACCGGGTGGGTCGCGGTGGTCAACGCGGGCGTGGTCATCGCGGCGAGCGGGATGTCGTCGAAGCCGGTCACGGCGACGTCGCCGGGCACGCCGACGCCGTCGCCGCGCAGCCGGTCGATCACCCCGAGCGCGGTGGCGTCGCTGATCCCGACGATCGCGTCGGTGTCCGGCCAGCGCGCCAGCACCTCACCGGCCGCCGTCCGGCCCCGGCTCGCGGTGAAGTCGCCGGGCACCAGCCGCACCGGCAGCCCCGCGTCCCGCATCACCTGCTGGTACGCCCCGACCGAGCGGCCGGCGCAGGAGAGCCAGCGCGGGCCGGTCACCATGGCGATGCGGCGGCGCCCGGTGGCGTACAGGTGGCGGACCGTGGCCGCCGTGCCACCGCCGTTGTCCACGTCGAACGAGGGCACCAGGGCGGAGCCGATGCCGATCGAGGCCACCCGGCCGCGCAGCGCCCGGGGGATCGCGGCGAGCATCGCCTCGGTGGTGTTGACCAGGACCAGCCCGCCCACGCTGCGGTCCTCGGCCAGCCGGCGCAGCCCGGCCGGCTCCCGGGTCGGCAACCAGTGCAGCACCACCCCCAACCCGTACGGCGCGCAGACCCGCGCCGCCGCGCCGACCACCCGGTCGACGTACGGGTCGTCGAGGACGCTGGCGTCGGCGCCCGCCACCACGACCACCAGCCGCACGCCGCTGCCCCGGACCAGCGCCCGGGCGGCGAGGTTCGGCGCGTACCCGAGCCGGTCGGCGGCCGCGTTGACCCGGTCGCGGGTGACCGGCGCGGCGTAGCCGGTGCCGGCGAGCACCCGCGAGGCGGTGGCCCGGGAGACCCCGGCCGCCGCGGCGACGTCCTGGAGGGTCGGTGGTCGGCGTGCCGTCGTCATCGCTGTCCTCCCCGTGGTCGGCCGCCCGCCGGCGGTCCCCACCGCATCATCCCGCGCCACGGGGCCGGTGGGTAAGGGGTGGCACCGGGTTGTGGTGAGAACGCTCTCAGGTGTGCGATCGAGGGGAAGTGCGTCCACCGGAAGGAAACCCGCCGTGAGTCCCGCCACCGCCCCACCCGCCGCACCGGCCCCGGCCGTGCCCCGATCGGTGCTCGCCGCCCGTACCGGCGTGGCCGTGGTGTTCGCCCTCAACGGCCTGGCCGTGGCCACCTGGTTCGGCCGGGTGCCGGCGGTCCGCGAGGCGCTCGGGCTCAGCGCCGGCCGGCTCGGGCTGCTGCTGCTCGCGATCTCCGCCGGCGCGCTGCTCGCCATGCCCACCGCCGGCCTGGTGGCCCAGCGTCTCGGTACGTCCCGGACGGTGGCCGCCTCCACCCTGCTCGTCGCGGCCGGCCTCACCCTGGCCGGGTTCGCCGGCCTCGCCGGCTCGCTGATCGGGGTGGCGGTCGGTCTCTTCGCGCTCGGCTACGGCTCCGGCACCTGTGACGTGGCGATGAACGTCGAGGGCGCGGCCGTGGAACGACGGCTCGGGCGTACCGTCATGCCCCGCTTCCACGCGGCCTGGAGTCTCGGCTCGGTGGCCGGCGCGGCGCTCGGCGCCGGAGCCGCCCGCCTCGGCCTGCCGATCGCCGCCCACCTGACCGCGATCGCCGTGGTGGTGCTGGTCGGCACCGTGCTGGCCGCCCGGTCGTTCCTGCCGGTGGCGGAGAGCACGACGGCCCCGGCTCCGGCCCGCCGCCGGCGGGACCTGCTGGCCGCCTGGCGGGAGCCGCGCACCCTGCTGGTCGGCCTGCTGGTGCTGGTGATGGCGTTCGCCGAGGGCAGCGCCAACGACTGGCTGGCGGTCGCCTTCGTCGACGGCCACGGCCTCAGCGAGGCGGCCGGCGCGGCGGTCTTCGGCGTCTTCGTGGTCGGCATGACACTGGGCCGGACGGTCGGCACCCTGGCGCTGGACCGGTGGGGTCGGGTGCGGGTGCTGGTCGCCACCATCCTGCTCGCCACCGTCGGCGCCGCCACGGCGGTGCTGGCCGGATCGGGGCCGGTGGCGATCGCCGGCGTCGCGCTCTGGGGCGTCGGCGCCTCGCTCGGCTTCCCGGTCGGGATGAGCGCGGCCGCCGACGACGAGGAGCGGGCCCCGGCCCGGGTCAGCGTGGTCGCGGTGATCGGCTACACCGCGTTCCTCGGCGGGCCGCCGCTGCTCGGGATGCTCGGCGACCGGGTCGGCACGCTGCAGGCCCTGCTGGTGGTGCCGCTGCTCCTGGTGCCCACCCTCGCCCTGGTCCCCGCCCTCCGCCCCCCGTCCCGCTGACCCGCGACGGTGGTCACCACGATCGCTCAGCAGGTGGTCGTCGACGCCCACCTTCCGGCGGACGATCCCCGGTTCGCCGCGCAGGGGGCTCTCAGGGAGTGTCCAGGGGGTTGCCAGGCAGGGGTGGTGCACTGGGAGGGCGAGGAGAGGAGCGGGGCATGGGCTGGTTCAGCCGGCGGCCGCGGGCCGCCGAGGGAGCGGTGACGAAACTCGACCGGGAGGCGACCCGCGAGGACCTGGCGGCGCTGGAGGCGTTCGTGACCAGCCGCCGGGGCGTGGAGTTCTACCTGGAACCGGAGACCACGGCGACGGACACCACGGTGGTGGCGATCGCCCACGACGGCGAGTGGATCCGCCGCCGGACCGGCACCCCGCGGGCCGCCGGCGCGATCGCCCGCAAGCACGCGGTGCCGCTGTACGAGGCGGCCCGCACCGGCTACCCGGAGCGGATGCGCGCCTGGAACCGGGCCCACCCGGAGCGGCGCGCCCGCTGACCGGACGAGGGCGGGTTCACGCCTCGGCGGCGACCGCCGCGCGCGCCTCGTCCAGCGTCATCGGCGGCTGGTGGCTCGCCACGTACCACTGGACGTCGTCGCTCAGCAGCCGGCGTACCAGGCCCAGGTCGGGCCGGTCCGCCGGGGTGCGCAGGTGTGCCGGCGGCGGGTAGTAGGCGTCGCCGAGCAGCAGCACCCCCGAGTCCGGCACGGTCACCACGGTGGAGTCCGGTGCGTGTCCGCCCCCGACGTGCCGCACCCGTACGCCCACCGGCAGCTCCAGCTCGTCGGTGAAGGTCCGGGTGGGCGGCAGCACCGCGAAGCCCTCCCACGAGTCGACGGCCAACGCCCGGGCCCGGAAGCTGGGGCCGAGCCGCGGATTGGCCCGCACCTGCTCGCGCAGGTACCGGTGGCTCCACGGCCGGGCCGCCTCCTCGCGCAGCAGCCGCTCGCCGGCGACGTGTCCCACGATCTCCACGTCCGGCCAGGCGCAGGCGCCCCAGACGTGGTCCCAGTGGTGGTGGGTGTAGACCAGCCAGCGCGGCGCCGGCAGCCCGGCGGCGCGCAGCGCGGCCTGGATCTCCCGGGCGTGCGCGGGGCTCTGCCCGGCGTCGATCAGCACGCTGCCCCGGTCGTCGGCGACCAGCGCGACGCCGGCCTGTACGGCCGCCGGATCGGGGTCGCCGGGGCAGAGCCAGACTCGCCCGGCGAGGTGCTCGAACCTCATGTCGATCATCGCGACACCTCCTCGGACGGGTGCGGAAAACGGCTGTCCGCCAAGATCCTAAACCCCGCCGGAGATCGGGCTCCCGGCACGTCGGCCGCGCCGCCGGCATCCCCCTCCGCGTGCCCTCTGCCCGGCGTCAACCCACGCGGCCTCAGCGGGCGGGAACCGTTGCGTGGGTTGACGCAGAGCCCGGGTGGTGGAGCGATGCGGCTCCGCGCGGATCGGAGCGGTTCGACGGCGGCGCAGGGCGACGCGGGGCGGCGAGGGCGCGTTGACCGGTACCCGGCGGGTGTGGCAGCATTCCCGGCCTGACGGCAGTGAAGGAAGCCGGTGCGATTCCGGCGCGGTCCCGCCACTGTCACCGGGGAGCGATCCCCCCTCGTGAGTCACGGCCGTGCGTGCGCGGTTGGAAGGCCGGGGGTGAGCGTCGATCCGGGAGCCAGGATACTTCGGCCGTCGGGAGTTGACCCCAGGGCGTGGACACCCGAGGAGGACCCGATGACGCACCGCGTCTCCATCGTCGGCGGCGGCCGCCGTACCCGGCCCGGCCGCGCCAGCGCACCCGCCGCCTTGAGCCGCCGCGCCGCCGCGCCCGCCGCGGGCCGCCGCACCGTCGTTCACCGCTGAGTTCCGCACCCTGCCGCGTCCCGGCACCGGCCCGCCGCCGGTGAGCCGGCCGCCGGCGCCGCCCGTCCGCTGAACCAGCACCCGTCCCGCCGCGCCCGGCCGCCTCCGTCGACCGGGTGGGCGTCACTCTCCGGAGCCATTCGTGCGCATCCTGCTGCTCTCCACCGCCGACACCGACCTGCTCGCCGCCCGGGCCAGCGGCGCCGACTACCGGCTGGCCAACCCGGCCCGGGTCGCCGCCGACGCCGTGCCCGCGCTGCTCGACGGCGTCCACCTCGCGGTCGTACGCCTGCTCGGCGGCCGGCAGGCGTGGCCGGACGGGCTGGCCACGGTGCTCGCCTCCGGCGTGCCCACGGTGGTGCTCGGCGGCGAGGCGGTGCCGGACGCGGAGCTGATGGCCGCCTCCACCGTGCCGTCCGGAGTGGCCACCGAGGCGCTGGCCTACCTGGTCGAGGGCGGGCCGGCCAACCTCGCCCAGCTGGCCCGGTTCCTCTCCGACACGGTGCTGCTCACCGGCGAGGGCTTCGCCCCGCCCGCGCCCACCCCGGCCTACGGCGTGCACGGCGAGCACCCCGCCGACCCGGACCGGCCGACCGTCGGCATCGTCTTCTACCGGGCGCACGCCCTCGCCGGGAACACCGCCTTCGTGGACACCCTGGCCGCCGCGGTCGACGCCGCCGGTGGCAACCCGCTGCCGATCTTCTGCGGCTCGCTGCGCGGGCTCACCTCGGGCGCCGGGCCGCTGGGCCTCTTCGCCGGCTGCGACGCCCTGCTGGTCACCGTGCTCGCCGCCGGCGGCACGGTCGCCGCGGACGCCTCCGGCGGCGGCGACGAGGACGCCTGGGACGTGGGCGCGCTCGCCGCCCTCGACGTGCCGGTGATCCAGGCGCTCTGCCTGACCAGCACCCGGGAGCAGTGGGCCGGCAGCGACGCCGGACTGTCCCCGCTGGACGCCGCCATGCAGGTGGCCGTCCCCGAGTTCGACGGCCGCATCATCAGCGTGCCGTTCTCGTTCAAGCGGATCGACGCCGACGGGCTCTCGGGCTACGTCGCCGACCCGGAACGCGCCGCCCGGGTCGCCGGCGTCGCGGTGCGGCAGGCCCGGCTGCGGCGGCTGCCGAACGCGCGGAAGCGGGTCGCGGTGGTGCTCAGCTCATACCCGACGAAGCACTCCCGGGTCGGCAACGCGGTCGGGCTGGACACCCCCGCCTCGGCGGTCCGGCTGCTCGGCGCGCTCGCCGAGGCCGGCTACCACCTCGGCGACGCCCGTGTGCCCGACGACGGGGACGCGCTCATCCACGCCCTCATCGCCGCCGGCGGGCACGACGTCGAGTGGCTCACCCCCGAGCAGCTCGCCGCCGCGCCCGCCCGGGTGCCCGGCGACCGCTACCGCCGCTGGTTCGACCAGCTGCCCGCCGAGCTGCGCGAACGGATGCGTGAGCACTGGGGCGAGCCCCCCGGCGAGCTCTACACCGACGGCGGGGACATCGTGCTGGCCGGGCTGCGGTTCGGCAACGTCGTGCTGCTCATCCAGCCGCCGCGCGGCTTCGGGGAGAACCCGATCGCCATCTACCACGACCCGGACCTGCCGCCCAGCCACCACTACCTGGCCGCGTACCGGTGGCTGGCCGCGCCGGTCGCCGACGGCGGCTTCGGCGCCGACGCGGTGGTGCACCTGGGCAAGCACGGCACCCTGGAATGGCTGCCCGGCAAGGGACTCGGGCTGGCCGCCGGCTGCGCCCCGGACGCCGTCCTCGGCGACCTGCCGCTGGTCTACCCGTTCATCGTCAACGACCCCGGCGAGGGCACCCAGGCCAAGCGCCGCGCGCACGCCGTGGTCGTGGACCACCTGGTGCCGCCGATGGCCCGCGCCGAGACGTACGGCGACCTGGCCCGGCTGGAGCAGCTGCTCGACGAGTACGCCACCGTGCAGGCCCTCGACCCGGCCAAGGTGCCCACCGTGCGGGCCCAGATCTGGGCGCTGGTGCGCGCCGCCGAGCTGCACCACGACCTGCACACCGAGCAGATGCCCGGCGAGGACGACTTCGACGACTTCGTGCTGCACCTCGACGGCTACCTGTGCGAGGTCAAGGACGTGCAGATCCGCGACGGGCTGCACGTTCTCGCCGCCGCGCCCACCGGCGAGCCGCGGGTGAACCTCGTCCTCGCCGTGCTGCGCGCCCCGCAGGTCTGGGGTGGCCGGTACGCGCTGCCCGGCCTGCGGCAGGCGCTCGCCGCCGCGTACGGGCTGGACGAGCAGGCGCTGCTCGCCGCGCCCGGGGAGCGGCTGACCGCGCCGGAGGCGCTGAGCGACACCGTCGACGGGCCGGCCGGCACCGCCGCCGACGCGGTGGACCTGATCGAGGCGCTCGCCCGGCGGCTGGTGGTCGGCATGGAGACCCTCGGCTGGGCGCCCGACAAGGTCGACGCGGTGGTCGAGGAGGTCACCGGCCGGGCCGTCCCGGACGCCGCCGCGGTGCTCCGCTTCGCCGCCACCGAACTGGTGCCCCGGCTGGAGCGGACCACCGACGAACTGGCGCACACGCTGGCCGCGCTCGACGGCCGGTTCGTGCCGCCCGGCCCGTCCGGCTCGCCCACCCGCGGCCTGGTCAACGTGCTGCCCACCGGGCGGAACTTCTACTCCGTCGACCCGAAGGCGATCCCCAGCCGCAACGCCTGGGACGTCGGCGTGGCGCTCGCCGACTCGCTGCTCGCCCGGCACCTCGCCGACACCGGCGGGTACCCGCGCTCGGTCGGGCTCACCGTCTGGGGCACCAGCGCCATGCGGACCCAGGGCGACGACATCGCCGAGGTGCTCGCGCTGCTCGGCTGCCGGCCCACCTGGGACGACCGGTCCCGCCGGGTCACCGGCGTCGAGGTGGTGCCGCTGGCGGAGCTGGGCCGGCCCCGGATCGACGTCACGGTGCGCATCTCCGGCTTCTTCCGGGACGCCTTCCCGCACGTCGTCGCGCTGCTCGACGACGCCGTGCGGCTGGTCGCCGCCCTCGACGAGCCGGCCGCCGACAACCACGTCCGCGCGCACGTCGCCGCCGATCTGGCCGAGCACGGCGACGAACGCCGGGCCACCGCCCGCATCTTCGGCTCCAAACCGGGCGCGTACGGCGCCGGGCTGCTGCCGCTGATCGACGCCCGCAACTGGCGCAGCGACGCCGACCTGGCCGAGGTGTACGCGGTCTGGGGCGGCTACGCCTACGGCCGGGGGCTGGAGGGGCGGGAGGCGCGGGCGGACATGGAACGCTCCTTCGCCCGGATCGCGGTGGCGGTGAAGAACCAGGACACCCGCGAGCACGACATCGTCGACTCCGACGACTACTTCCAGTACCACGGCGGGATGGTGGCGATGGTCCGCCACCTCACCGGCGCCGCCCCGGCCGCGTACGTCGGCGACTCGGCGATGCCGCACGACGTGCGGACCCGGACGCTGGGCGAGGAGACCCGGCGGGTGTTCCGGGCCCGGGTGGTCAACCCGAAGTGGATCGCGGCCATGCGCCGGCACGGCTACAAGGGTGCCTTCGAGCTGGCCGCCACCGTGGACTACCTGTTCGGCTACGACGCCACCGCCGGCGTGGTCGACGACTGGATGTACGAGCACCTGGCGGCCGCGTACGTCTTCGACGAGACCACCCGGGAGTTCCTGGAGCGGTCCAACCCGTGGGCGCTGCGCGGCATCACCGAGCGGCTGCTGGAGGCCGCCGACCGGGGCCTGTGGGCCGCGCCCGCCCCGGCCACCCTGGACCGGCTCCGGGAGACGTACCTGACCACCGAGGGCGACCTGGAGGAGCGGCAGTGAGCGCGAGGAGTGAGCCGGTTCTGCGAGCCCCGCAGTCGCGAACGGAAGGCAGCGCAGTGACCGGCTACCCGTTCAGCGCCGTGCTCGGCATGGCCGACATGCGGCTCGCGCTGCTGCTCAACGCGGTCAGCCCGGCCATCGGCGGGGTGCTGGTGCGCGGCGAGAAGGGCACCGCCAAGTCCACCGCCGTCCGCGCGCTCGCCGCGCTGCTGCCGCCGGTCGACCGGGTGGCCGGCTGCCGGTTCGCCTGCGACCCCGCCGCCCCCGACCCGGCCTGCCCGGACGGCCCGCACCCGGCCGCGCCGCCGGCCGAGCGCCGCCCCGCCCGGCTGGTGGAGCTGCCGGTCGGCGCCGCCGAGGACCGGGTGGTCGGCTCGCTCGACCTGGAACGGGCCCTCGCCGACGGGGTCCGCGCGTTCGAGCCCGGCCTGCTCGCCGCCGCGCACCGCGGGGTGCTCTACGTCGACGAGGTCAACCTGCTCCACGACCACCTGGTCGACCTGCTGCTCGACGCGGCCGCGATGGGCCGCTGCCACGTCGAGCGCGAAGGCGTCTCGGTCAGCCACGCCGCCCGGTTCCTGCTGGTCGGCACGATGAACCCGGAGGAGGGGGAGCTGCGCCCGCAGCTGCTCGACCGGTTCGGGCTCACCGTCGAGGTGGGCGCCAGCCGCGATCCCGCCGTCCGGGTCGAGGTGGTCCGCCGCCGGCTCGCCGCCGACGCCGACCCGGTCGGCTTCGCCGCCCGCTGGGCCGCCGCGGACGCCGAGATCGCCCACCGGGTGGCCACCGCCCGGCGGCGGCTGGACGGCGTGCGGCTGCCCGACGCCGCGTTGCGCCAGATCGCCGAGGTCTGCGCCGCCTTCGACGTTGACGGCATGCGCGCCGACATCGTCACCGCGCGCACCGCGCTCGCGCACGCCGCCTGGCACGGCCGGGACGCGGTCACCGTCGAGGACGTCCGGGTGGCCGCCCGGCTGGCGCTGCCGCACCGCCGCCGCCGGGACCCGTTCGACACCCCCGGCCTGGACGAGAAGCGCCTCGACGAGGCCCTGGACTGGGCCGGTGACGACGGCCCCGACGACGACCCCGGCGGCCCGGGCGGTTCCGGCGGCGGCCCGCGCGGCGGCCCCGACACCCCCGGTCCCGGCCCGCACGGCGGTCCCGGCGGCACCCGCGACGACGGCCCATCCGACGGGTCCCGGGACGACCACGGCTCCGCCGGCGTCCCGCCGAGCGGCGCGGGCGGACCGGACGCCGGGCCCGGTGCCGCCGACCGGGACCGGGCCGCCGGCAGCGGACCCTTCTCTTCCGGCGACGCCGGCGAGGTGCCGGGCCGATCCGACGACCCGGCGGCCGGTCCGGCCGACACCGGGCAGACCGGCACGGGCGGCGGCTCCGGCCGGACCGGTCCGGCCGGCCCGCCCGGCGCGGGCGGGCAGCCGGTGGCCGTCCCTCGGCAGGGCCTGAAGGCCCGGCTGCTCACCGCGCCCGGCGTCGGTGACGGCGTGCCGGGGCGCCGGTCCCGGGCCCGCACCGGACGGGGCCGGACCACCGGCGCCCGGGTGCCGGCCGGCCGCCCCGGCGCGCTGCACCTGCCGGCGACGCTGCGGGCCGCCGCGCCGCACCAGGCCGCCCGGGGCCGCACCGTCGGGCCGCTGCGGCTGCGCCCGGTCGACCTGCGCGAGGCGGTCCGCGAGGGGCGCGAGGGCAACCTGGTGCTCTTCGTGGTGGACGCCAGCGGGTCGATGGGCGCCCGGCAGCGGATGGCCGCCGTCAAGGGCGCCGTGCTCGCCCTGCTCACCGACGCCTACCAGCGCCGGGACAAGGTCGCCGTGGTCGCCTTCCGGGGCGCCGGCGCGCAGACCCTGCTGCCCGCGACCTCGTCGGTGTTGGCCGCGTCGGCCCGGCTCGCCGACCTGCCCACCGGCGGGCGCACCCCGCTGGCCGAAGGGCTGCTGGCCGCCGCCGAGCTGCTCCGGGTGGAGCGGCTGCGCGACCCCCGGCGGCGCCCGCTGGTGCTGGTGCTCACCGACGGCCGGGCCACCGCCGGCGACCGGCCGCTGGACCGGGCCGCCCGCGCGGCGGGCGTGCTCGCCGCCACCGGCGCCCCCTGCGTCGTCGTCGACTGCGAGTCCGGCCCGGTCCGCCTCCACCTGGCCCGCCGCCTCGCCACCCACCTCGCCGCCGACCACCACCCCCTGGCCGAGATCGCCACCGCCCCCCTGACCCATCTCGCCGCCCACCCCACCCAGTCCCGCGATCTTGCACTTCGGGCCCGGGCATGACGGACGAAAGCGCAGAAATCACGGACCCAAACTGCAAGATCGCCGGGGAAGACCGATCGAGAAGGAGCGCCGCCTGATGCCGCAGGGGAAGCCGAGCCACGTACCCGCCGACGGGCTGACCACCCGGCAGCGGCGCAACCGCCCACTGCTGATCGTCCACACCGGGCAGATGAAGGGGAAGTCCACCGCGGCGTTCGGGCTGGCGCTGCGGGCCTGGACGGCCGGCCTGCCGGTCGGGGTGTTCCAGTTCGTCAAGAGCGCCAAGTGGCGGGTCGGCGAGGAGAACGCCTTCCGCGCGCTCGGCGAGGTGCACCGGCACACCGGCCAGGGCGCCCCGGTGGCCTGGCACAAGATGGGCGAGGGCTGGTCGTGGATCCAGCGCGGCGGCGCCGCCGACCACGCCGCCGACGCCCTGGAGGGCTGGCGGCAGATCCAGCGCGACCTGGCCGCCCAGCGCTACGGCCTCTACGTGCTCGACGAGTTCACCTACCCGATGACGTGGGGCTGGGTGGACGTCGACGAGGTGGTCGACACCCTGGCGAACCGCCCCGGGTTCCAGCACGTGGTCATCACCGGCCGGGACGCCGACCCGCGGCTGGTCGCCGCCGCCGACCTGGTCGCCGAACTGGTGAAGGTCAAGCACCCGATGGACGCCGGCCAGAAGGGCCAGAAGGGCATCGAGTGGTGACCCGCCCCGCCGCCGAACCCGCCGCGCCGTGGGCGCTGCCCCGGGTGGTGGTGGCCGCGCCGGCCAGTGGGCACGGCAAGACCACCGTCGCCACCGGGCTGCTCGCCGCGCTGCGCCGCCGCGGCCTGGCGGTCAGCCCGCACAAGGTCGGCCCCGACTACATCGACCCCGGCTACCACGCCCTCGCCGCCGGCCGGCCCGGCCGCAACCTCGACCCCTGGCTGGTCGGCGAGGAACGGATCGCGCCGCTGCTGCGGCACGGCGCGTCCGTGCCGGTGCCGGCCGACGTGGCGGTGATCGAGGGGGTGATGGGGCTGCACGACGGCGCGGTCGGCCGGCGCGGCTTCGCCTCCACCGCACACGTCGCGCGGCTGGTCGACGCCCCGGTGCTGCTGGTGCTGGACACCACCGCGCAGGGCCGCTCCGCCGCCGCGCTGGCGCTCGGCATGGCCGCGTTCGACCCGGCCGTGCGGATCGGCGGCGTGCTGCTCAACCGGGTCGGCTCGGCCCGGCACGAGACGCTGCTGCGCGACGCGCTCGCCGAGGTGGGCGTACCGGTGCTCGGGGCGGTCGCGCGGGCCGCCGCGGTGGCCGCGCCGTCGCGCCACCTCGGGCTGGTGCCGGTCGCCGAGCGGGCGCCGGAGTCCGTCGCCACGGTGGCCGCCCTCGCCGACCTGGTCGAGTCCACCGTGGACCTGGACGCGGTGCTGGCGCTGGCCCGCACCGCCCCGCCGCTGACCGCGCCGGCCTGGGACCCGGCCGCCGCCGTCGGCGGCCCGGCCGGCGCCGGCCGCCCGGTCGTCGCGGTCGCCGGCGGACCGGCCTTCACCTTCTGCTACGCCGAGCACGCCGAACTGCTGGTCGCGGCCGGCGCCGAGGTGGCCGGCTTCGACCCGCTGCGCGACCCGGCGCTGCCCGCCGGTACCCGCGCGGTGGTCGTCGGCGGCGGCTTCCCCGAGGCGTACGCGGGGCAGCTCGCCGACAACACGGCGCTCCGCGCCGAGCTGGCCGGCTTCGACGGCCCGGTGCTCGCCGAGTGCGCCGGGCTGCTCTACCTCGGCCGCTGCCTGGACGGCGCGCCGATGTGCGGCCGGCTCGACCTCACCGCCCGGATGACCGACCGGCTCACCCTCGGCTACCGCGACGCGGTGGCCGCCACCGACTCCCCGCTGGCCCGCGCCGGCGACCCGGTACGCGGGCACGAGTTCCACCGCACCGCCACCGACCCGGGCCACGGCGACCGGCCGGCGTGGCGCTGGGACGGCGCCCAGCACGGCTTCGTCGCCGGCGCAGTGCACGCGTCCTACCTGCACACGCACTGGGCCGGCCACCCGCGGGCCGCCCGCCGCCTGGTCGAGGCGGCCAGCCGGTGACCGCGCGGAACGGCATCCCGGCGGACGATCGCGGCGCCCCGGCCGAGCCGCCCTCCGCCCGCCGCCTGGCCGGCGGCCAGCCGGTGACCGCGCGCGCTGACACCGGCCCGCCCGGGCCGGGCGCCGGCCGGTCCGGGCCGGCCGACGCCGCCACGCTGACCGGGGTCGGGGTCGGTCCGGGCGATCCGGAGCTGCTCACCCTCCGGGCGGTCCGGGTGCTGGCCGAGGCCGACGTGGTCTTCGTACCCGTGCTGGACCGGCTCGCCGCGAGGCCCGGGCGGGCCGAGACCACCGTCGCCGGGCACGTCGCCGCGGACCGGCTGCACCGGCTGCCGTTCGCCCTGGACGACCGGGGCGGGGTGACCCGTCGCCGGGAACGCGCCTGGGACGCCGCCGCCCGGGCGGTGGTCGGCGCGGTCGACGGCGGCGCGCGGGCGCTGGCCTTCGCCACCATCGGCGACCCGAACGTCTACTCCACCTTCGGCTACCTGGCGCAGACCGTCCGGGCGCTGCGCCCGTCGGTCGAGGTGCGCACGGTGCCCGGGATCACCGCCATGCAGGAACTCTCCGCGCGCAGCGGCGTCCCGCTCTGCGAGGGCCGGGAGCCGCTGACCCTGCTGCCGGCCACCGCCGGGCTGGCGCTCTTCGCCGACGCGCTCGCCGGACCGGGCAGCGTGGTCGCCTACAAGGGCTGGCGGCGGCACGCCGACCTGGTCGCGGAGCTGCGCCGGCAGGACCGGCTCGGCGAGGCCGTGCTGGGCCGGGGGCTCGGGCTGCCCGGCGAGCGGGTCGGCCCGGTCGAGCTGGCCGGCGACGACCTGCCGTACCTGTCCACGCTGCTGGTCCCGGCCCGCCGCGACCGTCGGGGAGGAAAGCTGTGACCAGCGCGGAAACCGCCGAGCGGGCGACGCCGGCCGGCCGGGTGTGCTTCGTCGGCGCCGGCCCCGGCGCGGCGGACCTGCTCACCCTGCGGGCCGTCCGGGCGATCGGCGCCGCCGACGTGGTGATCTGGGCGGCCAGCCTGGTGCACGCCGACGTGCTCGGGTACGCCCGTCCCGGCGCCGAGATCGTCGATTCCTCGCAGCTGCCCATCGAGGGGGTGCTCCCGCTCTACCGGCGGGCTGCCGCCGAGGGGCTGGCCGTGGCCCGGATCCACTCCGGCGACCCGGCGCTCTGGGGTGCGGTGCAGGAGCAGCTCGACCTGTGCCGGGCGCTCGGGCTGGCGGTCGAGGTGGTGCCCGGGGTCTCCTCGTTCACCGCGGTCGCCGCGATCGTCGGCCGCGAACTGACAGTCCCCGAGGTGGCCCAGTCGGTGATCCTCACCCGGCTGGAGGGCGGCAAGACGCCGATGCCGCCGGGGGAGCGGGTACGCGACTTCGCCCGGCACGGCACCACCATGGCGCTCTTCCTCTCCGCCGCCCGCTCCGGGCAGGTGCAGGCCGAGCTGCTGGCCGGCGGCTACCCGGCGGACACCCCGGCCGTCGTGGCGTACCAGGCGACCTGGCCGGACGAGCTGGTGGTGCGCTGCACGGTCGGCACCCTGGCGGCCACCGTGAAGGAGCACCGGTTCTGGAAGCACACCCTGTTCCTGGTCGGTCCGGCGCTGGCCGCCGCCGGCACCCGCTCGCACCTCTACCACCCCGGGCACTTCCACACCTTCCGCCGGGCGGAGCCGTCCGCCCGGGCCGAGCTGCGCCGGGCCCGGGACGCCGGGCCGGGGGACGGGCCCCGGGCATGACGTACGCGGAGCCGCCGCTGCGCGAGCCGGACCTGCCGCGTACCGCGAAGGTCCGGCCCACCGCGCTGCGCACCGGCTGGACCACCGGCGCCTGCGCCACGGCGGCGGCGAAGGCGGCGGTGACCGCGCTGGTCACCGGCGTGCCGCAGCGGGAGGTGGAGATCGGGCTGCCGGCCGGGCGGCGGGTGCGCTTCGCGGTCAGCCGGTGCGACTTGGCCGCCGGTCCGGCGCCGTGGGCGGAGGCGGTGGTGGTCAAGGACGCCGGGGACGACCCGGACGTCACCCACGGCGCGGAGTTGACCGCCACGGTGCGCTGGTCGGCGCCGCCCGGGCTGCGGCTGGCCGGCGGCGACGGCGTCGGCACGGTCACCCGGCCGGGCCTCGGGCTGCCGGTCGGCGGGCCGGCCATCAACGACACCCCGCGACGCATGATCACCGAAGCGGTGGCGGAGGTGGTCGACCTGACCCGCGCCGGCGTGCACGTGGTGATCAGCGTGCCGCGCGGCGAGGTCATGGCGCGCAAGACCACCAACCGGCGGCTCGGCATCGTCGGCGGCATCTCGATCCTCGGCACCACCGGGATCGTCCGCCCGTTCTCCACCGCCTCCTGGCGGGCCAGCGTGGTGCAGGCGGTGCACGTGATGGCCGCGCAGGGCCAGCGGACCGTGGTGCTCTGCACCGGCGGGCGCACCGAGCGGGCCGCCCGGGAGCTGCTGCCGGAGCTGCCGGAGGTCTGCTTCGTCGAGGTGGGCGACTTCACCGGCGCGGCGGTCACCGCCGCGGTCGCCGACGGCCTGACCGGGGTGGTCTTCGTCGGCATGGCCGGCAAGCTGGCCAAGCTCGCCGCCGGCGTGCTGATGACCCACTACACCCGGTCCAGGGTCGACCTGTCGCTGCTCGGCGCGGTCACCGCCGAGGCCGGCGGCGACGCCGACCTGGTCGCCGCGGTCGTCGCCGCCAACACCGGCCGGCACGCGTACGAGCTGTGGGCGGCGGCCGGCCTGCTCGGGGCGGCCGGTGACCTGCTCTGCCGGCGGGTCCGCCAGGTGCTGCTGCGCTTCGCCGGCCACCCGGTGGCCGTCGACGTGGCGATGGTGGACTTCGCCGGCTCCCGGGTGGTCGCCTCCTCCGGCCGGTGGGCGGCATGACGGCGGGCGAGGGCGACCGGACGCCCGGGTTGACCGTCGTGGGGGTCGACGCCGCGGGTCGCCCGGCACACCCCGGGCTCGCCGCGACGCTGGCCGGCGCCGGCCTGGTGGTCGGCGCGGCCCGGCACCTCGCCGCGCTGCCGGTGCCGCCCGGCTGCGCCACCGTCGCGCTGGGGCCGCTCGCCCCCGCGCTGGACCGGCTCGCCGCCGCCGTCGCCGCCGGCACTCCCGCCGTCGTGCTGGCCAGCGGCGATCCCGGCTTCTTCGGCATCGTCCGCCGGCTGCGCGCCGCCGGGCTGCGCCCGCGGGTGCTGCCGGCGGTGTCGAGCGTGGCCGCCGCGTTCGCCCGGGCCGGCCGGCCGTGGGACGACGCGGTCGTGGTGAGCGCGCACGGACGGGACCCGCGGCCGGCGCTGAACGCCTGCCGGGCCCTGCCGACGGTGGCGGTGCTCACCGCGCCCGGCGCCGGGGCGGCCGAGATCGGTGCCGGGCTGGCCGGCTGGACCCGCCGGCTGGTGGTGGCCGAGCACCTGGGCGGCGACGCCGAACGGGTCGTCGAGACCAGCCCGGCCGAGGCCGCCGCGCGGAGCTGGGCCGACCCGCACGTGCTGCTCTGCCTGGCCGACCCCGGAACCGGCCGTGCCGCCGGGATGCGGACCGACAACCAGCCGGCCGCCGCGCCGGCCGGCGGCTGGGCGCTGCCCGAGGACGCCTACGCACACCGGCACTCCATGATCACCAAGTCCGAGGTCCGCGCCCTGGCGGTGGCCCGGCTGCGCCCCCGGCTCGGCCGGCTGGTCTGGGACGTGGGCGCGGGCAGCGGCTCGGTCGGCGTCGAGTGCGCGCTGCTCGGCGCGGCGGTCGTCGCGGTGGACCGGGACCCGGCCGCCGCCGGGCTGGTCCGGGTCAACGCCGACCGGCACGGCGTCGACGTCCGGGTGGTGACCGGCGCCGCCCCGGAGGCGCTGCGCGGGCTGCCCGAAGCGGACGCCGTCTTCGTCGGCGGCGGTGGCACCGACGCACTCGCCGCCGTGGCCCGCCGCGCCCCCGACCGGGTGGTGGTCACCCTCGCCGCGGTGGACCGGGTCGCCCTGGCGGTCGGGCTGCTGCGCGCCGCCGGCTACGCCGTCGAGGGCGTCCAACTCGGCGCCGCCCGCCTCGCCGACCTGCCCGGCGGATCCATCCGACTCGCGGCCACCAACCCTGTGGTCGTCCTCACCGGGGAGCGCCCGTGAACCACCCGACCACCGCCGCGCCGGCCGGAGCGCCCCGCGCCGGCCGGATCGGACTCGTCGCGGCCACCGCCGCCGGCCGCCGGCACGCCCGCGTGCTCGCCGACGCCTGGCCGCACGCCCGGCCGGTGACCGGCCCGACCGTCGCCGACGCGCTGCGCACCGCCTGGGCGGAGTGCGACGCGGTGGTGGCGTTCCTGGCCACCGGGGCGGTGGTGCGCGTCCTCGCGCCGCTGCTCGGCGACAAGCGCACCGACCCGGCAGTGGTGGTGGTCGACGAGGCGGCCCGGCACGCCGTCGCGCTGCTCGGCGGGCACGCCGGCGGCGCCAACGACCTCGCCGGACGGGTCGGCGCGCTGCTCGACGCGCGGCCGGTGGTGACCACCGCCTCCGACGCGGCCGGCCTGCCGGGGCTGGACACGCTCGGCTGGCCGGTCGAGGGCGCGGTCGCCGCGGTCGGCCGCGCCGTCCTCGACGGCGAACCGGTCGCGCTGGTCGCCGACGCCGCCTGGCCGCTGCCAGCGCTGCCGCCCAACGTCCGCCCCGGTCCGGACCTGCCCGGTCCGGCCGCGACCGCCGCTGCTGGCGCGGGTGCGGATGCGACCGCGCAGGCCGGGCCCACGGTGGACGCCGCACCGTCGCGGGACGCCGGGCCGGTGGTGGACGCCGGGCCGGCGGCCGGCGGCGGATACCGGCTGCTGGTCACCGACCGGCTGGTGCCGCTCGACGGGCGGACCGCCGTGCTGCGACCCCCGTCGCTGGTCGCCGGGGTCGGCGCCAGCCGCGGGGTGCCCGCCGCGCAGGTGCGCGAGCTGCTCGACCGGGTGCTCGCCGCCGCCGGGCTGAGCCCGGCCAGCCTGCGCCACCTGGCCAGCGCCGACGTCAAGGCCGACGAGGCGGGCATCCGGGCCACCGCGGACGCGCTCGGCGTACCCCTGGTGACCTATCCCGCCGCGGCGCTGGCGGCGGTCGACGTGCCGCACCCCAGCGAGGTGGTCCGCGCCGCGGTCGGCACGCCGAGCGTCGCCGAGGCGGCCGCGCTGCTCGGCGGCGAGGCCGAGCTGCTGGTGCCGAAGACCGCGACCGCGATGGCCACCGTCGCGGTGGCCCGGCACGCCCCGCGCGGCCGGCTCGCGATCGTCGGCCTCGGCCCCGGCGCGGCCGACCTGCGCACCCCGCGCGCGGTCGCCGAGCTGCGCCGGGCCGCCGTGGTGGTCGGCCTCGACCAGTACGTCGACCAGGTGCGCGACCTGCTGCGCCCGGGCACCCGGGTGCTCGCCAGCGGGCTGGGCGCCGAGGAGGCCCGGGCCCGCGCCGCCGTCGCCGAGGCGGCCGCCGGGCAGGCGGTGGCCCTGGTCGGCTCCGGCGACGCCGGGGTGTACGCGATGGCCAGCCCCGCCCTGGAGTACGCCGACGAGCGGATCGACGTGGTCGGCGTGCCCGGCATCACCGCCGCCCTCGCCGCCGGGGCCCTGCTCGGCGCGCCGCTCGGCCACGACCACGCCTACCTGAGCCTGTCCGACCTGCACACCCCGTGGGAGGTCATCGCGCGCCGGCTGACCGCCGTCGCCGAGGGTGACCTGGTGGCGGTCCTCTACAACCCGCGCAGCCGCACCCGGGACTGGCAGCTCGCCGCCGCGTTGCGGCTGCTCGCCGCGCACCGCCTGCCGGACACCCCGGTCGGTGTGGTGCGCAACGCCAGCCGCGCCGGCGAGCGGGTGCACCTGGCCACCCTGGCCACCGTCGACGCCGCGCTGGTCGACATGTACAGCGTCGTGGTGGTGGGCAGCAGCCGCACCCGGTTCGTGGCCGGCCGGATGGTCACCCCGCGGGGGTACCGGTGGCGGCCGTGACCGTGTACGGCTGCCAGGGCTGCGGCGCCTGCCTGCTCACCTGCCCGACGCACGCGCTGCGGCCGGTGGCCGGCGGGCTGGAGGTGCGCGCCGACCGGTGCACCGGCTGCCTGGAGTGCCTGGAGATCTGCCCGGTGGACGCGATCCGCGCCGCCGGCACCGACAGTGGAGGGGAACCGATGAGTTCGACAGTGGTCAGCGCCGTATGCCCGGCCGCCCGGTGAGCCGGGCCGTCCACCCGATCGAGCGGCGGTCGTACGAGATCCTGCGGTCCCGGGTGGACCTGTCCCACCTGCCGCCGCTGACCCGCGCGGTGATCGAACGGGTGGTGCACGCCAGCGCCGACCTCGACTACGTCACCGACCTGGTCTGCGTCGAGGCGGCACTGGCCGGCGGGCTGGCCGCGCTGCGCGCCGGCGCGCCGGTGGTCACCGACGTGGCCATGGTGGCCGCCGGGATCACCGGCCGGGAGGCGCTCTGCCCGGTCGCCGAAGCGGCCACCGCGGCGCTGGCCCGCGCGGCCGGCCTCACCCGGTCGGCGGCGGCGGTCCGGATCGCGCTGGACCGGGTCGGCCCCGGCGCGGTCTGGGTGGTCGGCTGCGCGCCCACCGCCCTGGCCGAACTGGTCACCCTGGACGCCCGGCCGGCGCTGGTGGTCGGGTTGCCGGTCGGCTTCGTCGGCGCCGTCGAGGCGAAGGCGGCGCTGCGGGCCAGCGGCCTGCCCGGGGTGTCCAACCGCAGTGAGAAGGGTGGCTCGGCGGTCGCCGCCGCCGCCCTCAACGCCCTGCTCTACGTCGAGGAGAAGCCATGACCGCACTGGTCGTCGTCGGGCACGGCACGCGCAGCGCGGCCGGGGTCGCGCAGTTCACCGCACTGGTCGAGCGGATCCGCCGGCGGGCCGCCGGGGCGGTCGGCGACGTCGAGGGCGGCTTCATCGAGCTGTCCCGCCCGCCGCTGGCCGACGCGGTCGGCGCGCTGGCCGGCCGGGGCCACCGGTCGCTGGTCGCGCTGCCGCTGGTGCTCACCGCGGCCGGGCACGGCAAGGGCGACATCCCGGCCGCGCTGGCCCGGGAACGGCACCGCCACCCGGGCCTGCGCTACCGCTACGGCCGCCCCCTCGGCCCGCACCCGCTGCTGCACACCGTCCTGGCCGAGCGGATCGACGCGGCGCTGGCCGGCGACGGGCGGGCCGACACCTGGGTGGCGCTGATCGGGCGGGGGTCCACCGACCCGGACGCCAACGCCGAGGTGGCCAAGGTGGCCCGGCTGCTCTGGGAGGGGCGCGGCTATGCCGGCGTGGAGTTCGGCTTCGTCTCCCTCGCCGAACCGTCGGTGCCCCGGGTGCTGGACCGGCTGCGCCGGCTCGGCGCGCGGCGGATCGTGGTGGCGCCGTACTTCCTCTTCGCCGGGGTGCTGCCGGACCGGATCGTCGCCGGGTCCGCCGCGTACGCCGCCGCGCACCCGGAGCTCGACGTGCGGGTGGCCGACCTGATCGGCGACTGCGACGAGCTGGCCGACCTGGTGCTCGAGCGGCACGCCGAGGCGTTGCGCGGGGACATCCGGATGAACTGTGACACCTGCGCGTACCGGGTGGCGCTGCCGGGGTTCGCCGACAAGGTGGGCCGGCCGCAGACCCCGCACGACCACCCCGACGACCCGGTCGGCGGGCACCACCACCATCACCACCAGCACGGCGACGGCGATCCGGAGCACGGCCACGACCACGACCCCGGGCGGGGCCGGGTGGCGGTGGTCGGCGGCGGCCCCGGGCCGGACGACCTGATCACCGTACGGGGGCGGGCGCTGCTCGACGCCGCTGACGTGGTGGTGGTCGACCGGCTGGCTCCGCGCGGCCTGCTCACCGGCCTGCGTCCCGGGGTTCGGGTCATCGACGCGGCCAAGGTGCCCCGGGGCCCGGCGATGGCCCAGGAGGCCATCAACACCGCCCTGGTCGAGCACGCCCGCGCGGGCCGGCGGGTGGTCCGGCTCAAGGGCGGCGACCCGTACGTCTTCGGGCGGGGCCACGAGGAGGTGCTGGCCTGCGCGGCGGCCGGCGTGCCGGTCACCGTGGTGCCGGGGGTGACCAGCGCGGTCGCCGCGCCCGCGCTGGCCGGCGTGCCGGTCACCCACCGGGGCGTGGCGCACGAGTTCACGGTGGTCTCCGGCCACCTGCCGCCCGGGCACCCGGAGTCCCTGGTGGACTGGGCCGCGCTGGGCCGGTCCCGGGGCACCCTGGTGCTGCTGATGGCGGTGGACACCGTCGACAAGATCGCCGCGGTGCTGGTGGAACACGGGCGGGACCCGGACACCCCGGTGCTGGCCGTGCAGGACGCCGGGCACCCCGGCCAGCGTGCCGTGGCGGCCCGGCTCGACGGGATCGGGGCGCTGGTCGCCCGGGAGGGCCTCCGGCCGCCGGCGGTGTTCGTGGTCGGCCCGGTGGCCGCCCTCGGCGCCGCCGGCGGCTGACGGCGGCGGGTGGGGGCGAGCGCAGGCTGTGGAGCTGACGTCGGGAACGACTCGGCCCAACCCGGGCCGGGTCGGCCCGGGTTGGGCGCTCCGTCGACCGGTGGCGCCCCCGGGCCGGTCAGCCGGTGAGGGCGCGGGCGAGCGCGTAGCCGGCGGTGGCGGCGGCGAACCCGGCGGCGAGGCTGGCCGTGACGTTGAGCAGCGCGGCCAGCCGGCGGCCACCGCGCGCCAGCCGCACCGTCTCGTAGCTCAGCGTGGACCAGGTGGTCAGGGCGCCGCAGAAGCCGGTGCCCACCAGCGCGCCCACCGCCGGGTCGGTCGGCAGTGCGGTGACCACCCCGAGCAGCAACGACCCGGCCACGTTGACCGTGAGCGTGCCCCACGGGAAGGCCGAGCCGAGGCGGGCCTGCACGGCCCGGTCGGTGAGGTAGCGCAGCGGGGCGCCGACGGCCGCGCCGAGCGCGACGAGCAGGGCGGTCACCGGCGGCCCCGCAGCCACCGGTCGGTCGCGGCGTCCCCGGCCCAGACCGCGAGCAGCGCCCCGACCAGCGTGGCGGCCAGGTACGCCAGGGCGGTGGCCGGGGCGCCGGCCAGCAGCGCCCGGTGCACGTCCACCGCGTAGGTGGAGAAGGTGGTGTAGCCGCCGAGCACTCCCACCCCGAGGAACGGCCGGGCCAGCGGCCGTCCGCCGCCGGACCGGCCGAGCACGGCCATCAGCACGCCGATCAGCAGGCAGCCGCTGAGGTTGACCCCGAAGGTCGCCCAGGGGAAGCCGTCCGGGTGGTGCCGGAACGCCGCCTGGAGGCCGGCGCGGGCCAGCGCGCCGAGCACGCCCCCGGCGGAGACGGCGCCGAGGACCGCCGCCGGGTGCGCGGCCAGTTCGCCCCGGTCACCGGGTACCCGCAGGTCGACGTCGGGATCGATCCGCGGCGGCTCGGCCGGACCGGTCACGTCTCCTCCCCAGCCGCGGGTGCCGCCGAGCGGCCGTCCGGCGGCGGGCGCCAGCATAACGCCCGGCGTGCCGGCCCCGGGCCGGTCTCCGGCCGGTCCCGCCGGGTCACCGCCCGGGGCGAACCGGCTCCACGCGCCGTGCCGCCCCCGCTCGGCCTCCCGCGCCGGCCCTGGCGGCCCCCGGCCGGCCCGCCGTGTCGCGACGCGGCGGGCCGCCACCAGCCCCCGCCCGCCGTGTCGCGATCTCGGGGTTCCGCCATAGCGCCCCGTGCCGTCCCCGGGCGGGGCGGCGGGCGTGCCGGAGGTCAGCGCACGGCCGCCACGGCGGCGTCGGTGCCGCCGCGCCAGAGCGTGCCGACCTCGGTGAAGCCGGCGTCGGTCAGCGCGGCCAGGTGCCAGGAGACCGGCGGGTTCCACTCCGGGCTGTGCCCGGACGGGTAGATCTCCCGGCGCCGGGCGACCAGCGGGGCGAGCGTCGGGTCGGCCGCCGCCCGGTCCCACCAGTCCGACCAGGACAGTACGGCGCCGGCGGCGTACCGGGCGTCGCGGCGGTCCCGGGCGCGGTCCAGCAGGCGCTTGCTGAGCTGCGGCAGGCCGTCGTCGGGCATGTGGTCGGCGTTGAGCAGGATGCCGCCCGGGCGCAGCAGGTCGCGGACCTCGGCGTAGAGCTTGGCCAGCCGGTCGCCCGGCAGCCAGTGCAGGGCGGTGGCGGTGAGCACCGCGTCGTACTCCCGGTGCGGCAGCGCGGCGGACCAGTCGGGTCGGTTGAGGTCGGCGGTCACCACGGTGACCCGGTCGCCGTGGGTGGCGCGGGCGATGGCGAGCAGCGCCGGGTCCAGGTCGAGCAGGGTCACCTCGGCGTCGGGGAAGCGGCGCAGCGCGCGCTGGGAGATGGTGCCGGTGCCGCCGGCCAGGTCGAGCAGGCGGGGCCGCTCGCCGTCGAGGACCGCGTCGACCGCGTCGAGCATGGCGGCGAACCGGTGCTCCCGGTCCGGCAGGTACGCCTCCTGCTGGCGGTCCCAGCTCTCCTGCCAGGCCGCCGCGTTAGTGATGTAAGGACTCATGGCGAGGAGGCTAGTTACCTGCGGGAGTCGGTGTCCAGCCCTTGTTGCAATATTTTGGCAATAGCGAAGGAGCGGCAGGGAGGGGTCGGGATCGCCGTTCCGGCCCGACCCCGCCCTCGGCGGCGCGGTGTCCGAGCGCCGGCGCTCATCCCGTGGCGGCAACCAGATCCGGCTCGGTGGCCGGCTGGTCGGGGCGCCGGCGGGCCAGGCGCAGCGCCGCCAGCAGCACGCCGAGGCCGGCCAGGGTGACCGCGGCCCCCGCCCAGATCGGGGCGGTGTAGCCGAGCCCCGCCGAGATGGTCAGCCCGCCGACCCAGGCGCCCAGGGCGTTGCCGACGTTGAAGGCCGCGATGTTCGCTCCGGACGCCAACGTCGGGGCCCGGTGGGCGTACCGCATGATCCGCATCTGCAGCGGAGGCACGGTGGCGAAGCCGAAGCCCCCCATCAGCAGCAGGGACGCGATGGTGAGCGGCCGGCTGCCGGCGGTCAGGGCGAAGCCGGTGAGCACCACGCTCAGCGCCGCCAGGACGGTGACCAGGGTGCGGTCCAGCGACCGGTCGGCCGCCCGCCCGCCGAGCAGGTTGCCGGCGAAGAGGCCGACCCCGAAGAGCACGAGCAGCCACGGCACGGTGCCGGTGGCGAAGCCGCTGACCTCGGTGAGGGTGTACGCGATGTAGGTGAAGGCGCCGAACATGCCGCCGAAGCCCAGGATCGTGACCACCAGCGACAGCCACACCTGCGGGTGGGTGAAGGAGTGCAGTTCGCCGCGGAGCCCGCCGGCCGGAGCGGTGTCGCCGGCCGTCCGGCCCGGGATGAGCAGGGCCAGGCCGATCAGCGCCAGTACGCCGATGCCGGTGATCGCCCAGAACGTGGACCGCCAGCCGAAGTGCTGGCCGAGGAAGGTGCCGAACGGTACGCCGAGCACGTTGGCGGTGGTCAGTCCGGCGAACATCAGTGCGATGGCGCCCGCTCGGCGGGCCGGCGCGACCAGCCCGGCGGCGACCACGGCGCCGATGCCGAAGAACGCGCCGTGGCAGAGCGCGGCGACGATCCGGCCGGCCAGCATCACGCCGTAGCCGTCGGCCACCGCGGAGAGCAGGTTGCCCACGATGAAGAGCACCATCAGGCCGAGCAGCACCTGCTTGCGGGGCAGCCGGGTGACCGCCGCGGTCAGCGCCACCCCACCGACCGCGACGCTCAGCGCGTAACCGGAGATCAGCCAGCCGGCGACCGGCTCGGTGACCGCGAAGTCGGCGGCGACCTGGGGGAGCAGACCCATGATCACGAATTCGGTGAGGCCGATGCCGAAGGCGCCGACGGCCAGCGCGAGCAGGCCGGCGGGCAGGGACCGGGTGCGTGGGGACATGGTCATCCGTTTCCGGGAAGGGGACAGGTAGGGAGCGCATGCAACTACACGCGGCAGCAACGAAATAGTTGCACGCGCCTGCTATCAGCGCAAGCGTGCTAAGCTCGACGTCGACCAGGAGTCCGAGGGGGCACGGATGGGCATCGGCGACGACGCGGTCGAGATCCGCGCGCAGGGTTGGCGCACCCTCGCCGCGCTGCACGGCCTCATCGAGGCGTCCCTCGAGCGCGCCCTGCAGGCCGGGCACGACCTCTCGGTGGTGGAGTACACGGTGCTCGACGCGCTCTCCCGGCAGGACGGCTGGCACATGCGGATGCGCCAGCTGGCCCGCGCCGCGGCGCTCTCCGACAGCGCGACCACCCGGCTGGTCACCCGGCTGGAGGAGCGCGGTCTGCTGACCCGGGTGCTCTGCGCGGACGACCGGCGTGGCATCTACACCGAACTCACCCCGGCCGGCTCCGAACTGCTCGACCAGGCCCGGCCCACCCACGACCGGGTGCTCGCGCAGGCGCTGGCCGACGCGGAGGCCACCCCGGAACTGGCCCCGCTGGTCGACGCCCTGCACCGGTTGCCGGCACCCCGGTGACCCGCGGTCGCGCGGCCGTACCACCCGGGCCGCGGGGCCGCCGTTCCGCGACCCGAGGTCGCCGAAGGCGTACGCGTTCGCGCTGGGCGACCGGGGCGCTGTTCCCGTTTCCCCGGGTCGGCCGGTTCGTCCTCCCTGCTGCGGGAACGTGAGCGGGACCCGGAGAACCCGTGACCGGTGGGCCACCTCACCCCCGTGGCCCGTTGACCTCAACCCCGCTTCACCTTCGAAGCTGGTCGCAGTGGACGAGCGACGGGGAGGGTGACATGCGGGTGGTCGAGGTGACCGCGTTCGGGGGGCCGGAGGTGTTGACGCTGGCCGAGGCGCCGGAGCCGGTGCCCGGTCCCGGCGAGGTGGTCGTGGAGGTGGCCGCCGCCGACGTGCTCTGGGTGGAGACGATGATCCGGCGCGGCGAGGGCGGGGCGTACTTCCCGGTGCGGCCGCCGTACCGGCCGGGGGTGGGGGTGGCCGGCACGGTCGGCGCGGTCGGCGCGGGGGTCGACGCGGGCTGGTCCGGCCGCCGGGTGGTCACCCGCACCGACGAGCGCGGCGGCTACCTGGAACGGGCCGTGGTGCCGGTCGACGGCGTGCTGCCGGTGCCGGACGCCGTCCCGCTCACCGACGCGGCCGCCCTGCTGCACGACGGGGTGACCGCGTTCGGGCTGCTCGACCTGGTGCCGGTCGGAGCCGGCGACCGGGTGCTGGTCACCGCCGCCGCCGGCGGCCTCGGCGCGATCCTGGTGCAGGAGGTACGGGCCACCGGCGGGATCGTCGTCGCGGCGGCCCGCGGCCCGGCGAAGCTGGACGCGCTGCGCCGGCTCGGCGCGGACGTGGTGGTCGACTACGACGAGCCGGGCTGGACCGACCGGGTGCGCGCCGCCGCCGGGGAGGTGGACGTGGTCTTCGACGGCGCCGGTGGCGACTACGGTCGGGCCGCCTTCGACCTGGTGCGCGCCGGCGGGCGGTTCTCCGCGCACGGCACCCCGGCCGGGGCGTTCGCGGTCCCCGACCCCGAGGTCGCCCGGGCCCGGCGGATCGCCGTCACCGGCATCGCCGACGTGCAGTTCACGCCGGAGCAGGCCCGCCGGCACCTGCGGGCCGCGCTCGACGCGGCGGCGGCCGGGCGGATCGCGCCCCTGATCGGGCGGACCTTCCCGCTGGAGCGGGCCGCCGACGCGCACCGGGCCGTCGAGGGTCGGGCGGTGGTCGGCAAGGCGCTGCTGACCGTCTGAGCACCGGCCGGGCGGGCGCCACCCGGCGGTGGTGCCCGCCCGGCGGCGGGCGTACGGTACCCGGATCGGCGGGCGCGTGACCTCCCGGCGCCGGGGCGCGGTGACCGCGCGGGCGTGGCCGACCCGGGGAGGCCACCCGGCCCGCCGGCCGCGCCAGGAGCCACCCAGGAGGTAGCGATGCAGGACCGGACCCCGCGCCCGGAGGAGCTGGAACCGATCGAGCGGGCCGGCGTCGACGAGCTGCGGGCCCTGCAACTTGCGCGGCTGCGCTGGTCGCTGCGGCACGCGTACGAGCACGTGCCGCACTACCGGCGCGCGTTCGAGGCCGCCGGGGTGCACCCCGACGACTGTCGGGAGCTGGCCGACCTGGCCCGCTTCCCGCTCACCGGCAAGGCCGAGCTGCGGGAGAACTACCCGTTCGGCATGTTCGCCGTGCCCCGCGAGCGGATCGCCCGGCTGCACGCCTCCTCGGGCACCACCGGTCGGCCCACCGTGGTCGGCTACACCGCGGCCGACCTGAAGACCTGGGCCCGGTTGATGGCCCGCTCGATCCGCGCCTCCGGCGGCCGCCCCGGCGACCGGGTGCACGTCGCGTACGGCTACGGGCTGTTCACCGGCGGGCTCGGCGCGCACTACGGCGCCGAGGAACTGGGCTGCACGGTCATCCCGGTCTCCGGCGGGATGACCGAACGGCAGGTGATGCTGATCCGCGACTTCGCGCCCGAGGTCATCATGGTCACCCCCAGCTACATGCTGGCCATCGTCGACGAGATGGAGCGGCAGGGCGTCGACCCTCGCGGCACCTCGCTGCGGGTGGGCATCTTCGGCGCCGAGCCGTGGACCGAGGACATGCGCCGGGAGATGGAGCAGCGGCTCGACATGCACGCGGTCGACATCTACGGCCTCTCCGAGGTGATGGGTCCCGGCGTGGCCAACGAGTGCGTGGAGACCAAGGACGGCCTGCACCTCTGGGAGGACCACTTCTACCCGGAGATCATCGACCCGGTGACCGGCGAGGTGCTGCCCGACGGGGAGCGGGGCGAGCTGGTGCTCACCTCGCTGACCAAGGAGGCCATGCCGGTGGTCCGCTACCGCACCCGGGACCTCACCCGGCTGCTGCCGGGCACCGCCCGGCCGATGCGCCGGATCGAGAAGATCACCGGACGGACCGACGACATGATGATCGTGCGCGGGGTGAACGTCTTCCCGACCCAGATCGAGGAGCTGATCCTGCGTACCCCGCAGCTGTCGCCGCACTTCCAGTGCGTCCTGGACCGGCAGGGGCGGATGGACACGCTGACCATACGGGTCGAGCGGCGCGCCGGGGTGACCGTCGACGCCGCCGAGCGGGCCGGCGCGGAACTGGTCGACCTGGTCAAGAACACCATCGGGGTGAGCGTGGCGGTCGACGTGATCGCGCCGGACGGCGTGGAGCGGTCGATGGGCAAGATGCGCCGGATCGTCGACCAGCGGCGGGCGGGCTGACGTGGGCGAGGCACGCAACGCCGCGTACGACATGTTCGACGCCGACGCGGCCTCCCGGAGTCTCGGCATCGAGCTGGTCCGCGCCGCCGACGGGACGGCCGAGGCCCGGATGCGGGTGACCGGCGCGATGGTCAACGGGCACGCCATCGCCCACGGCGGCTACGTCTTCCTGCTCGCCGACACCGCCTTCGCGCTGGCCTGCAACAGCCACGGGCCGGTCACCGTCGCCGCCGGCGGTGAGATCACCTTCGTCCGGCCGGCCCGGGAGGGGGACCTGCTGGTCGCCCGGGCCACCGAGCGGACCCGGTACGGCCGCAGCGGCATCTACGACGTCACGGTGTCCCGCGAGGACGGCGAGGTGGTGGCCGAGTTCCGCGGCCGCAGCCGCACCGTCAACGGCCAGCCGGGCTGACCCGCGGCCGGATCGGCCGGCCCGGGCAGCGGCGGCCGGCCGCGCGTGGCGCGGGCGATCCCGTCGGGGGTCTCGGGCACGATGGGCCGATGCGACACATCGTCCTCTTCCACTCGGTGTACGGGCTGCGGCCGGCCGTGCTGCGCGCCGCCGAGCGGCTGCGCGCCGCCGGGCACGAGGTCGTCACCCCCGACCTGTACGGCGTGCCGGCCGTCGACACGGTGGCCGACGGCTTCGCCCTCTTCGACAGGATCGGCCGGGAGGTGGTGCTCGACCGGGCCCGGACGGCGCTGCGCGACGCGCCGGCCGACGCCGTGCTCGCCGGCTTCTCGATGGGCGCCGGGGTGGCCGGCGCGATGCTCGCGGAGCGTCCCGACACGGCCAGGTTGCTGCTGTTGCACGGCACCGGCGGCGCGCCGGAGGCGGTCCGCCCCGGCCTGCGGGTGCAGTTGCACCTGGCCGACCCGGACGAGTACGAACCGCAGGACGAGGTGGACGAGTGGCAGCGGGCGATGACCGCGGCCGGCGCCACCGTCGACGTCCACCGCTACCCGGGCGCCGGGCACCTGTTCACCGACCCGGACGTGCCCGACCACGACCCGCGGGCCGCCGAGCGGCTCTGGGACCGCAGCCGCGACTTCCTCGCCGGCTAGGGATCGGCGGCGGCCGGCCGGCGGTGCCGGGTTCGGCGCCACGCCGGCCGCACTCGGCATCCGGCCGCCCGGTCATCCTTCGCCGGCCGCCGAACGGTCCGCGCCCTAGCGTCCCGCCCATGAACACAGCCACGGACAGTTCCCCGACCACCGGCGTGACGACCGAGCACGTGCCGATCACCCCGAGCATCCTGTACTTCGGCACCCCGGTCGTGCTGCTGTCGACGGAGAACGAGGACGGCTCGGTCAACCTGGCGCCGATGTCGTCGGCCTGGGCGCTCGGCCAGGTGGTCGTCCTGGGCCTGGGCCGGGCCGGGCAGACGGGCCGCAACCTGCGGCACCGGCCCGACCTGGTGGTGAACCTCCCCGGTCCCGCCCTGTGGCCGGCGGTGGAGCGGCTGGCCCCGCTGACCGGACGGCGCGACGTGCCCGAGCACAAGCGGGACGCCTTCCGCTTCGAGCCGGACAAGTTCGCCGCCGCCGGCCTGCGTCCCGTCCCGTCCGACCTGGTCACGCCGCCCCGGGTCGCCGAATGCCCGCTGCACCTGGAGGCCCGCGCGACCCGGGTACGCCCCGACGCCGCCGGAGACTTCCTCGTCGTCGAGGCCGAGGTGCTCAAGGTCCACGCGGATCCGCGCGTCGTGGTGCCCGGCACGCAGCACGTCGACCCGTCCCGGTGGAGCCCGCTGATCTACAACTTCCGCCACTACTTCGGCCTGGGCGACGAACTCGGCCACAGCTTCCGCTCCCAGACCCCACGCCCGCGCCCGGGAAGCGGGACGCCGCCCGGGTGAACCGGGGGGCAGCCACGCCGGCGCGGGCCGGGGGCGGCGGTCAGCCGAGGCGGGCCAGCTCGTCGGGGGAGAGCCGCAGCGCGCCGGCGGCGACGTTCTGCGCCAGGTGCTCCGGGTCGCCGGTGCCGGGGATGGCCAGCACGTGCGGGCCCTGGTGCAGCGTCCAGGCCAGCCGCACCTGGTGCGGGGTCGCCCCGTGCGCGTCGGCGATCTCTCGCACGGCCGCGTCGTGCTCGGCGGACGCGCCGGCCTCGCGGCCCGCCCCGGCCAGCGCGAAGAAGGGCACGAACGCCACGCCCCGCTCGCCGCAGACCCGCAGCAGCTCGTCCGAGGTCCGGTGGGCGTCGACGGCGTACGCGTTCTGCACGCACACCACCGGCGCGATCGCCTGCGCCTCGTCGAGGTGGTCGACCCGGACGTTGGACAGCCCCAGGTGCCGGATCAGCCCGGCGTCCCGCAGCTCGGCGAGGGCGGCGAAGCGCTCCGCCACCGAGTCGTCGCCGGGCCGGCGCACGATCCGCAGGTTCACCACGTCGAGGTGGTCGCGGCCCAGCCGGCGCAGGTTCTCCTCGACCTGCCGGCGCAGGTCGGCGGGGCCGGTCAGTTCACCGCTCCACGCCGTGGTGCGGTAGTCCGGGCCGACCTTGGTGGCGATGACCAGGTCGTCGGGGTAGGGGTGCAGGGCCGCGCGGATCAGTTCGGTGGCGTACCGGACGGGACCGGTGCCCACCCGCAGCGGCCCGCCCGGAGAGAAGTAGAAGGCGGCGGTGTCGATGTGGTTGACGCCCAGCTCGAACGCGCGTCGCAGGACGCGGATGGCCAGCTCCCGGTCCGGGTTCGCGGTGAGTCGCATCGAGCCGAACCCCATCCGGTGCACGGTGCGGTCGCCCAGTGTCCAGCTGCCCGCGGCGGCCGCGGTGATCTCGTCGGTAGGCATCGGGCGAACCTAACCAACGGCACTGACCTGCGCACTCGGCCGCGCACCCGATACCGCCCGGGGGTGTCGACTGATAGCTTGGATCGTGGGGGAGAACCGGCCACCCGGGCCGCCGTCAGGCGGCCGCCCGGGTCGGCGCCCGCACCCACGGTGCGCGCCCGTGCCCGGCCCCCGCCGGATCGGATCGACCCGATCCGCCCTCCCCGAACGCGGCGGCACCCCGCCGCAACCGCCCGCCGACGCCGGCTGCCGTGCCGGGGCCCGCTGCCAGCGCGGGGCCGCCGGGGTCGCCGCCGGCGCGGGGTGGCGGGGCCGGTGGTGCCGGCGATCGCAGTGGCACCACCGTCCGGCGCGGCGGCCGGATCAGGGGCGACGCGTGGTGCCGGTCCCGCTTGCCGACGGGACGAACGGGGCCCGGCGTGGACGCGGTGCGGGCGGCGCCGGCGGGCGGGACAGCGGTCCTCATGCGCGTGGTTGCGGCGGGTGCCGCTGCGCCAGCTCGCCGGCGCAGCGTGGCCAGGTTCGGCGCGGTGGGTGCCGGTGTGCCGGCCGGTCGGCGCGGCGTGGCCGGGTCCGGTACGGCGTGCACCGGCGCGCTGCGAGGGCGGCGGTCGGTGCCCGGCCCGGGTGCGGGGCGTGCGGGTGTGCCGGCGGGTCGGCGGACCGGCTGGGCGGCGGGGACCGGCGCCGGCCCGGGGTGGCGCGGCCCGGCGGCACGCCGGGCGAACTCGGCGCGCACCGCCCGGGGCAGCCGGGCGTACGCGACCTGGCGCACCACCACCTCGGCGACGGTGTAGCCGCCGGCCGGCCCGCTGGTCAGCAGGCCGAGGGCGACCAGCGACCGCAGCACCGGCCGGGCCCGCCCCGGCGTCCAGCCGAGCAGCCGGTCCACCGTCGGCGCCGGGCAGTCCGTCGCCCGGCTGGCCACGGCCATCAGCGCCGCCCGCTGGTCGCCGTCGAGCCGGTCCAGCCGCGCGTCGACGGCCCGGCGGACCGGTTCGGGCACCGGCAGTTCCGCCGCGTTGTCCGCCCCCTCGACCAGCGACCGGACGTACGCCGCCGCGTGGCCGGGGCTGCCCCCGACCAGGGGGAGCAGCCGGTCCACCAGCGCGACCGGCCGGCCGGCCCGGCGGAGCAGGTGGCGCAGCAGCCGGCCGCTGTCCACCGCGCCGAGCGGCCGCAGCTCGACCAACACCGCCGGCCGCGGCAGCGGCTCCGCCCACTGCGGACGGTGGGCGGTGACCACCGCCAGGGGCAGCCGGCGCTCGGTGGCCGCGGCGAGCAGCGCCCGCAGGAAGTCGGCCACCTCGGGCGCGGCCCGGTCCACGTCGTCCACCGCCACCACCACCGGCTGCCGGGCGGCCAGCGCCAGCAGCGCCTCCCGCCAGAGCGCCGCCGCCTCGGCCGCGTCGCCGGCATCGGGCCGGGCCAGCAGGCGGGCCAGCGTGGACACGCTCGCCGGCAGGCGCTCGGGCGGCACCAGGCCGGCGAGGGCGGCGGCGAGCCGCCGGCGTACCCGGGCGGGCGGGTCGGTGGCGCGCAGGCCGGTGTGGCCGCGGACCAGTTCCGCGACCGGCGCCAGCGGGTGGTCCGGGTACGGCGGGCAGTGCGCCAGGCACCAGCGGACCGGCACCTCGTCGACCGAGGCGACGGACCGGCTCAGCTCGGACAGCAGCCGGCTGCGCCCGCTGCCGGCCGGGCCGACCAGCGACACCCAGCGCGGGCGGCGGTCGCGTACCGCCCGGACGAGCTGGTCCCGGGCGGCGGCGACCTCCCGACGGCGGCCGAGGAACGGGCCGTCGTGCCGCACCGGCGCCGGCCGCACCAGCGCGGTGGCGTGCCAGACGTCGACCGGCGACGCCTTGCCGGCCAGCGCCACCGGCGGGATCCGGCACTGCTCGACCAGGCCGGCGGTGGCCCGGTGGGTGGCCGCGCAGAGCGCCACCCCGCCCGGCGGGGCGTACCCCTGGAGCCGGGCCGCGGTGGTGATCACCGCGCCGCTGGCCGCGCCGTGCCCGCCGTCGCGGGCGCCGGCCAGGTCCACCACCGCCTCGCCGGTCGCCACCCCGATCCGCACCCGCAGCCGCGGCCCACCGGCCAGCGCCCGCCGATCCAGGGCCCGCTGCATCTCCAGCCCGGCCCGCACCGCCCGGTACGCGTCGAAGCCGTCGGAGTCGCGGGCGCCGAAGAGCGCCATGACGGCGTCACCGATGTACTTCTCGACCACCCCGTGCCAGCGCCGCAGCACCTCGCCGACGGTGTCGAAGTAGGACCGTTGCAGGGCCCGGACGTCCTCCGGGTCCAGCCGGTCGACCAGCGCGGTGGATCCGACGATGTCGACGAACAGTACGGTGACCATCCGGCGCTCCTCGGGCACCGGCCAGCGTGCGGACCCGGCCGGCGTCGCTGCGGCGATGGTGGTGGGCACTGGACACCGCCTCTCTCCCCCCGTTCCTGCCTGATGACCTTCGGAGACTGTCACCACCGGGCCGACGGGGGATCGGCAGAACGACGTATGTCGGCCGTGCACAGCCTTTGGTCGCGATGTCGACGCGAGGAGTACCACACCCGCGTCCCGGCCGTAGAACGGTGCGGGGACCTGTGACTAGGCTGCGTGCCATGGCCAGCGATGTGGACACCGCACCGCTCGTCGGCCGGGCCGACCTGCTGACGGCGGTGCGGTCGGCGTTGCTCGACGACGTGGCGCCGGGGCACACCGCCGCGGTCTTCCTCACCGGTGAGAGCGGCGTGGGCAAGACCCGGCTGCTGCGCGAGGTGGGCGCCCGGCTGCGCGACGCCGGCGCCCTGGTGCTCACCGGTTCCTGTCTGGACATCGGCGACGCCTCGCCGCTGCACCCGCTGCTGCAGGCGCTGCGCCGCTTCGACGCCGAGCTGACCGCCGCGCACGCCCGTACCTCGCTGGCGGTACGCGGGCTGCTGCAGACCTTCGCCGACGAGACGGACGGCGCCGGCGCGCTGCTGGAGCGGGTCTCCCGGGGGCTGCACCTGATCGCCGAGGGGCGGCCGCTGGTGCTCGTCCTCGACGACCTGCAGTGGGTCGACCGGAGCACCCGTCAGCTGCTGCTCTACCTGCTGGCCGGGCTCGGCGATCTCCAGCTGTCGGTGCTGGCCGCGGTGCGGGCCGAGTCGTTGCAGGGCGCGCACCCGCTGCGCCGGGTGCTCACCGAGCTGCGCCGGCTGCGGTCGGTGCGGGTGCTCGACCTGGCCCCGCTGGACCGCCCCGACACCGAGCGGCTCGCCGCCGCCGTGGTCGGCCGGCCGCTGGCCCCCGAGGCGGCGGAGCAGATCTGGCGGCGCAGCGGCGGCAACCCGTTCGTCATCGAGGAACTGGCCCGCGACCTGCGCGACGGGCGGGACGGGCTCTCCGACACGCTGCGCGAGATCTTCCTCGCCCGGGTGGACGCGCTGCCCCAGCCCGCGCACGCCGTGGTGCACGCGGTCGCCGCCGGCGTGGAACCGGTCGAGCACTGGCTGCTGGCCCGGGTGGTCCGGCAGCCCGAGGACGAGTTGATCGAGGCGGTTCGCGCGGCGGTCGCCCACCGGCTGCTGGTCGGCGCGGACGACGGTTACCGGCTGCGGCACCGGCTCGTCGCCGAGGTGCTGGAGCACGAGTTGCTGCCGGCCGAGCGGGCCGCGTTGCACCGCCGCTACGCCGAGGCGCTCACCGCGGCGCCGGCCGAGCTGCACCAGGCCCGGCTGGCGCACCACTGGCGGCTGGCCGGCGAACCGGCGCGGGCGTTGCCGGCCGCGGTGGCCGCCGCCGAGGAGGCCGAACGGCTGCACGGCTACGCCGAGGCGCACCGGCACTGGTCGGTGGCGTTGCAGCTGGCCGACACCCCGGCTGGCGGGCCGGTGGCGGTGGACCGGGCCACCCTGCTCGAACACGCCGCCGAGGCGGCCCACCACTGCGGCGAGCACGCCCGGGCGCTGGCGCTGCTGGAGGAGCTGGTGGCCGCCGACGCCGGCGGATCCGCCTGCGCGCGGCACATCCGGCGGGCCCGCTACCTGGCCGCCGCCGGCCGTTCCGCCCCGGCCGAGGCCGAGTACCAGAAGGTGCTGGAGGCCGCCGACTGCACGCCCCGGGAGCGGGCCACCGCCGCCGCCCACCTGGCCGAGCTGCTGCTGCACCTGGGCCGGTACGCCGACGCCGGCCGGCGCGCCCGGGAGGCGCTGCGGCTGGCCGCGCGGGTGGAGGGCTCCACCTCCGAGGTGGTGCTGGCCAGCGCGGCGCTCGGCTTCTCCGAGGCGTACCTGGAGGATCCGGACGCCGGGCTGGCGGTGATGCGCGAGGCGCTGGAGACCGCCGAGCGGGCCGGCCGGCCGGAGGACGTGGCCTGCGCGTACCTGCACCTGGCGGAGCTGCTCACCGGGCCGCTGAACGTCCTGGAGGAGGGCGTGGTGGTGGCCCGCCGGGGCGCCGAGCGGGTGGCCGAGCTGGGGCTCGGCCGCACGTACGAGACGCGGCTGCTGGCCATCGCCACCAACGGGCTGTTCCGGGTCGGCCAGTGGGCCGAGGCGGAGAAGGTGGTCGCGGCGGCGCTGCGCCACCGCCCGTCCGGGGCCGACGCGGTGGAGCTGCTGCTGGCCCGGTGCCGCCTCTCCGTCGGCTACGGCGACATCGAGGCCGCCGACCGGGACCTCGACTCGGTGGCGACGGTGCTCGCCGGCGGCGGCGCCCGGCACGTGATCCCGCTGCTCACCCTGCGCGCCGGGCTGTCGATGTGGCAGGGCCGGCACGACCTGGCCCGGCAGGCGGTGCAGCGCGGGCTCACCGAGAGCCGCTCCGACGACGTGGGCATCCTCGCCGCGCTGGTCTGGCACGGCCTGCGGGCCGAGGCCGAGGCGCACGCCAGCCGTACCGTGGCGGTCGACCAGACAGCGGTCCGCCGGCTGCGCGAGGTCGCCGAGCGGGTGGCCCGCAAGAGCGAGCACGCCGCCCGCCCGGTCCGCGACGTGGTCGACGGCTTCCTGGCGCTCTGCGCCGCCGAGGTGAGCCGGCTCGACGGCAACGATCCGGAGCTGTGGGCCCGGTCGGTGGCCGAGTGGGACCGGCGCAACCACCCCTATCCGGCCGCCTACTCGCGGCTGCGGCAGGCCGAGGCGCTGCTGGCCCGGCGCAGCCGCAGCGCCACCGCTGGCAAGCTGCTGCAACAGGCGTACCAGGTGGCCCAGGGGCTCGGCGCGGTGCCGTTGACCTCGGAGATCCGTACCCTGGCCGGCCGGGCCCGGGTGCGCCTGGAGGAGCACGGCGCGGTCGGCGACGCCGGCGCGGCCGCCGGTCCGGACGGCGACGAGCTGGCGGTGCTGACCGCCCGGGAGCGCGAGGTGCTCGCCGCCGTGGCCGAGGGGTTGACCAACAAGGAGATCGGGCAGCGGCTGTTCATCAGCGAGCGGACCATCGGCGTGCACGTGTCGCACATCTTCGACAAGCTCCAGGTCCGCACCCGGGTCCAGGCCAGCGCGATCTACCTGCGTAGCCGGTCGGCCTGACGCGCGCGGTACGGATACGTCGTTCTACTGATCCGGCGGACCGCCGCCGGCTGGAAGGCTGTGCCGTGTCACCGACGGGGTCTGGCGCGGCGAGGTGGAGGAGAAGATGACGGAACCGGTCTGGGGGCCCGTGCACCGGGACATCGTCGACCTGCTCGCCGACCATCCGGCCGACGTGCCGGCGGTGGTGGACCACCTCACCAAGCTCCAGGATCTGCTGGTGCGGCTGCCTCCGCTGGAGGAGAGCTGCCCGCTGGCCGACTTCAACAAGCTCTACCTGACCATCACCACCAGCGTGCTGGACGGTCTCTACGACGACCGGTTCGCCGACCCGGTGTTCCTGTCCCGGCTCGACGTCGAGTTCGCGGCCCGCTACTTCGACGCGTTGCGGCTCTGGACGGACTCCAGCCCCGGCTGCCCCAAGGCCTGGTCGTGCCTGTTCGAGCGGATGCGCGGCCCGGACGCCCGGCCGCTGCCCTCGGCCGCCGCCGGGGTGAACGCGCACATCAACTTCGACCTGCCGTTCGCGCTGGTCACCACGTTCGACAGCCTGGAGTCGGAGCCGGTCGACGGCACCGACCAGCACCGCGACTACCTCGAGATCAACAACATCTTCGCCGACAAGATCCCGGGGCTGCGGCGCGGCTACCTGGACCGCTGGCAACTGCTCATCGACATGCTCAACGGCGACATCGACGACTGGTACCAGGGTGAACTGATCGAGTACACCCGCGACGTCGCCTGGCGCAACGCGCAGAAGATCTGGCGCTGCCGGCACGATCCGGCGGCCCACGAGTGCGAGCGCGCGCGGCTGGACGACAACGCCGCGCTGCTCGGTCGGCTGCTGCTCTCGCCCCTGGGGGCGTTCCTGCAGTAGCCGGGACGGGGGGTCCCCGCGCTCCGCCCACGTGGGGCGCGGGGACAGGTCCGCCGGCGGGTCGCCGGCCGGCACGGGGGGACCCGGCCGGACGACCCGCGAGGGGCGGCGGACGCGGAGGCATCGCGGCCGGGCCCGGGGGGTGCCCGCCGCGACCGTGGGGGAGGGCCGGCCGGCCGGGGGGTGTCGGCCGGCCCGCACGGGGTACGCGCGGGCCATGGACGTCCAGGCCTGGCGCCGCCCCGCGGCGCGACCCCGCCCCCGACCCGACGCACCGCCCCGACCCGCCCGGCCGGGCGACGGGCGTCGCCGGGGTGGGGTCCGGTGACCCATCGGTTCGCCTTCCGGTTCGACGCGGTGTTCCGGCCGGCTCTCGCGCTGCTCGGCGTCCGGCCGGCGACCGCCTGGGTACGGGTCGACGACGCGGAGGTTCTCGTCCGGTTCGGCCCGTGGCGGCTGCGGACCGGCCGGGGCAACGTCACCGGGGTGGAGGTCGCCGGGCCGTACCGCTGGTGGCGGGCGATCGGCCCGCACGTGTCGCTCGCCGACGCCGGTGTCACGTTCGGCAGCACCTCCCGGGCCGGCGTCTGCCTGCGGTTCGCCGAACCGGTTCCGGCCCTGCTGCCCGGCGGCTGGTTGCGGCACCCGGGGGCCACGGTGACGGTCGCCGACCCGGACGGGCTGGCCCGGGCGCTGTCCGGCCCGGTGGCCCGCTGAGCCGTCCCGGTGACCCGCTGAGCCGTCCCGGCGTCCGGCCGGACCCGCCCCGGCGGGGACTCCGGCCGGCTTCGTCCGTTCCGCCCGGGCGGCGGCCGGGCACCGCCTACCGTCGGGGCAGGACGGCTGGGGGTGGGACGGGGGATGGCTGACGAGCAGCGGGGGAAGACGCGACGCCCGCGGGGCCGCCCGCAGCCGGCGTCCCGGGGCCCGGCGCCGGAGCTTCGTGCCGCACGCGACCCGACCCGGCCCGGCGATCGCGCGGGCCGTCGGGTCGACGTCCCGGAGCGGGTGGAGAACCTGGTGCGCCGGCGGGAGCCGGAGGGCCGGCTGCGCCGGTGGCTGTTCCAGCACCAGGTGCAGCCGCTCGGCCCGGAGACCACCGAGCGGCAGGCCCGGTCGCACGCCTGGTGGCAGGTGATGTGTCTGACCGGCGTGGACTACTTCTCGACGCTGTCCTACCTGCCCGGTATCGCGGCGGTGGCGGCCGGGGCGCTGTCCCCGCTGGCGACCCTGCTGATCGTGGCGCTCACCCTGTTCGGCATGCTCCCGATGTACCGGCGGGTGGCCCGGGAGAGCCCGCACGGGCAGGGCTCGGTGGCGATGCTGGAGCGGCTGCTGCCGTTCTGGCGAGGCAAGATCTTCGTCCTCGTCCTGCTCGGCTTCGTGGCCACCTCGTGGATCATCACGATCACCCTCTCCTCGGCCGACGCCACCGTGCACCTGCTGGAGAACCCGTACCTGCCGGCGGGGCTCGGCGGCCCGGTCGTGGCGGTGGCGGTGACCGTGTTCCTGCTGCTGGTGCTCGGCGGCGTGTTCCTGCTCGGGTTCCGCGAGGCGGTGGTGGTGGCGATCCCGCTGGTCGCGGTCTTCCTCGCCCTCAACGCGGTGATCGTGGCGGTCGGGGTGGCCGAGATCGTGGCGGACCCGGCCCGGCTGTCGGACTGGACCGCCGCGCTGACCGTCACCGGGGGGCCCGCCTCGGTGGCGCTGACCGCCGTGCTCGCCTTCCCGCTGCTGGTGCTGGGCCTGTCCGGCTTCGAGACCGGGGTGAGCATGATGCCGCTGGTGGCCGGCCGCGGCCCGGACCCGCAGGCGCGGCTGGCCGCCCGGATCCGCAACACCCGCAAGCTGCTCACCACCGCCGCGCTGATCATGTCGGTGTACCTGGTCGCCACCACCTTCGTCACCACTGTGTTGATTCCCGCCGAGGAGTTCGCGCCGGGCGGCGCGGCCAACGGGCGGGCGCTGGCGTTCGTCGCGCACGAGCACGTCGGCGAGGGCTTCGGCACGGTGTACGACATCAGCAGCATGCTGATCCTCTGGTTCGCCGGCGCCTCGGCGATGGCGGGCCTGATCAACATCGTGCCCCGCTACCTGCCCTCGTACGGGATGGCGCCCGAGTGGGCCCGCGCGGTGCGGCCCGTGGTGATCGTCTACACCCTGGTCTGCGTGGCCATCACGATCATCTTCCGGGCCGACGTGAACGCCCAGGCCGGCGCGTACGCCACCGGGATCCTCGCGATGATGGTCTCCGCCGCGGTGGCGGTGGCCATCTCCGCGGTCCGCCAGCACCGCCGGGGCCTGGCCACCGGCTTCACCGTGCTCGTCCTCGTGCTGCTCTACGCGCTGGTCGAGAACGTGATCGAGAAACCGGACGGGATCACCATCTCCGCCCTGTTCATCCTCGGCATCATCGCCGTCTCGCTGGTCTCCCGGGTCAGCCGCACCACCGAGCTGCGCGCCGAGCGGATCGAGTTCGACGAGCCGGCCCGGCGCTACATCCGCGAGTCGCTGGCGCACGACGGCCGGCTGCACCTGATCGCCAACAAGCGCGACAGCGGCGCGGTCAAGGAGTACACCGTCAAGGAGCGCGCGCAGCGCGGGATGAACCCGGTGCCGGGCGCGGCCGACGTGCTCTTCCTGGAGATCGACGTGGTCGACCCGTCCGGGTTCAGCCAGGTGCTGCGGGTGCACGGCGTGGAGGTCGGCGGGTTCCGGGTGCTGCGGGCCAGCAGCCCGGCCGCCCCGAACGCCATCGCGGCGATCCTGCTCGCCCTGCGCGACGCCACCGGGGTGCGGCCGCACGCGCACTTCGAGTGGTCGGAGGGGAGCCCGGTCGCCCACCTGCTGCGCTACCTGATCCTCGGTCGCGGCGACACCCCGCCGGTGGTCCGGGAGATCCTGCGCCGCTCGGAGCCCGATCCCACCCGCCGGCCCGGCATCCACGTGGGTGGTTGACCGACGGCTGGCCGCGGGCTTTCGGTCCCCCTGGGGTAGATGAAGGCGAACGGCGCTTTTATTCATGTTCGACGGACTTGTCCGTTTAACGACCGTATCGTGACCTTCGGTGGCTGCGGCGAGCCAGCCACCCCGCGCCCGTTGCGGGGCGGCCGTGTCATCCACGCACGAGAGGCAGGGAAGCGTCATGTCCACCTACCAGGGGAGCGGGCGGCCAGCACGACCCAGGCGACGATCCCGGTGGTTCTTAGCCGGCGGTGTCGTGGCGGGCAGCCTGGTGGTCGGCGCGGGGCTCACCGCAGGCGTGGCGAGCGCCGCCGACCAGCGGCCCGCCGCCGGCGACCAGGGCCGGCCCGCGCTGGTGCGCAACGGCGACACCGACCCGAACCGCGCCGGCGAGCGACCGGACGACGTGCGCAGCGGCTGGGAGCGGGCCGCCGGAGGCGACCCGCAGGAGTCGCGCCGCACCGGGGACGACCGGCAGCGGCACCGCGACGGCGGTGGCAACCGGTGGCACCGGGAACCGGTCGCGGTGCCGTGCGACTCCGCCCGGCTCATCGCGGCGCTGGTACGGGTCAACGCCGAGGGCGGCGGCACGATCCGGCTCGCGCCGGAGTGCACCTACCCGCTCACCCACGCGTTCCGCCAGCCCGACCAGTACGACGGCGGGATCCGCGACGCCCGGGAGGCCGCCGACACGGCGGAGAACCCCGGTGACGCCGAGGCGCCGCCCCGCAACCCGGCCGACGACAAGGCCGGCCTGCCGGTGATCTACCACCCGGTGACCATCGAGGGCTCCGGCGCCACCATCGTCCGGAAGACCGACGCCGAGGCGTTCCGGTTCTTCACCGTCCGCGACGGCGGGGAGTTGACGCTGCGCGACGTCGTCCTGCGCAACGGCCGGTCGGCCGCCGAGGGCGGCGCCATCCACGTCGTGCACGGCGCGTCGGCCGTCGTCGAGCGCACCACGATCACGCACAGCGTCTCGCTCTCGGCGGAGGGCGGCGGTGGCGCCATCTTCAACGACGGCAACATGGTGGTCGACGAGAGCACCTTCGTGGCGAACAACGCGGCCGGCAAGGCGGGCAAGGGCGGCGGGTTCCTCAACGGCGGCGTCCTCACCATGCACCGCTCCGAGTTCCGCGACAACAGCGCCGTCGCGTACGGCGGCGGGTTGGCCAACTACCGGGGCGCGGCCGAGGTGCAGGGCAGCACCTTCGCGCACAACACCGCCACCCACGGCGGTGGCGTGGCCAGCTTCTCGGCCCGGACCCGGGTCACGGACACCAAGGTCCTCGGCAACACCGCCCAGGTCGGTGGCGGCCTGGCCAACTCGGACGCGGTGCTGTTCCTGCGCCGCCTCACGGTGCGGGACAACACCGCCACCGGCAACGGCGGCGGGATCTCCACCTTCCAGGGGCTGGTCCCGCTCGACGACAGCGTCGTGGCCGGCAACACCGCGCGCGGCAACGGCGGCGGCCTCTACGCCGAGAAGTCCAACCTGCTGGTGCGGCAGAGCGAGGTGAGCCACAACGGCGCCGTCGGCGCCCGGTCCACCGGCGGCGGCATCTTCGCCGCCCTCGGGCAGCTCACGCTCTACCGCAGCGAGGTGATCCGCAACGGCGCGACCGGCGCGCCGGGCGGCATCCACGCCGACCGGGCGCGGGTGACGGTCGACGACGAGACCGACGTCATCGAGAACCGGCCCACCAACTGCGCGGGCTCCCGGGTGCCGGTCACCCACTGCTTCCGCTGACCGCGACCATCGGCTCCGCCCATCCGCGGCCCGCTGGGGACGATCCTCCGATCGCCCCGGCGGGCCGCCCCCGTCCGGCTCAGCCGAGCGCGCGCAGCCGACCGGCCAGCTCGGCGGCGAAGAAGTCCAGGAAGCCGTCCGGGTCCGGGCCGGCGTTCTGCAGCACGATGTGGTCGAAGCCGGCCTCGAGGTACGGCCGCACCGCCTGGACGTGCGCCTCCGGGTCGGGGCCGACGGCGAACAGCTCGCGGACGTGCCGCTCCTCCACGTACGAGCTGGCGGCGTCGAAGTTGACCGGGTTGGGCAGCTCGCTCATCACCTTCCAGCCGGTGACCATCCAGCGGCTGGTCTGCAGCACCGCCTGCACCGCCTGCCCGTCGTCGGTGGCCCAGGCCAGCGGCACCTCCGCGTACCGGGGGCCCCGCCCGCCGGCCGAGCGGTAGCGCTCGACGATCGACCCCTTCGGCTCGGTGGCGAACAGCCCGTCGCCCAGCTCGGCGGCGAGCGCGGCGGAGTCCGGGCCGCTGGCCGCCACCGCGATCACCGGCGGGGTGTCCGGCAGGTCGAAGACCCGGGCGTCCTCCAGCTGCAGGTGCTTGCCCTCGTACGACTGGTAGCCGCCCTGCCAGAGCAGCCGGATGATCTCCAGCGCCTCGCGGAGCCGCTCGTGCCGTCCGCGCACGCTCGGGAAGCCCTGCCCGACCACGTGCTCGTTGAGCCGCTCGCCGGCGCCCACGCCGAGGGTGAACCGGCCGTCGGAGATCAGGGCCAGGGTGGCGGCGGCCTGGGCGATGATCGCCGGGTGGTAGCGGACAGTGGGGCAGGTGACGCCGGTGGCCAGCCGCAGGGTGGTGGTCCGGGCGGCGATGGCGCCCAGCACGCTCCAGGCGAACGACGAGTGGCCCTGGACGTCGAGCCACGGGTGGAAGTGGTCGCTCATCTCGACGAAGTCGAAGCCGACCTGCTCGGCGCGGACCGCCTGCCGGATCATCTCCTGCGGTCCGTAGCCCTCCGCGGCGAGCTTGTAGCCGATCTGCATCCCGTGCCCCCGTCCGTACGCCGTTCGGAGCAACGCCCGTTCCCCGCCCGGCCGGCGGCAAACGTCACCCGGCGGGGCGCCGTACCAGCAGGTAGCAGCGTTCGCTGGCGTGCTCCCGGTCGGGGTCCGGCTGGCGGTCCAGCCGCGCGGTGAGGGTGAGCCCGGCCCGGGCGAGGGCGGCCACCTCGGCGGCCGGGTCGAGGAACCGGAAGGTCAGCGCGACCGGGTGCCCCCACCAGTCGGTGTGCGTGCGGGCCTGTCCGGGCGGGGTCTCCGCGTCGCGGGTGTGGAAGGCGATCAGGGCGCTGCCGCCGGGGCGCAGCACCCGGGCGAACTCGGCGTAGGCGGCGGCCCGCCCGGGCGCGTCGAGGTGGATCACCGCGTACAGGCAGACGATCGCCGCCACCGCGGCGGACCGGACCGGCAGCGCGGTCATGTCCGCTACGCAGCAGGGCAACCCGGTGGCGCGGGTGGCCAGGGCGCACATCGCCGGCGACAGGTCCAGGCCCACCGGCCGCGCGCCGCGCCCGGCCAGCTCGGCCGCCGCCTGGCCGGGCCCGCAGCCCACGTCCAGCACCGGCCCGCCGGCGCCGAACTCGGCCAGCGCGGCGAGCAGCGCCCGGTCCAGCGGCTTGCCGGTCAGCTCGTCGCCGATCTCCGTCGCGTACCGGTCGGCCACCCGGTCGTAGCTGTGCCGGGTCTCGGTCGTCTCGGACATGGTGACCAGTCTGGACCGTCCGCCCCGGCCCGGCTGTCCCGGCCGGTCACCGTGGCCGGGCCGGTCCGGCGGAGGTGACCTGCCGGACCCGGACGCACGACGGCCCGCGCCGGAGCGCGGGCCGGGGCGGGACGTCCTACCGGGACGGCTCGGGCAGCTCGCAGTCGACCTTCGGGTTGGCGCCGATGTAGTTCAGCGGTCCGGCCACGATGGTCACCAGGATGGTGCCGGCCTCCGCGCAGTTCGTGTCGTCGTCGCCGTAGTAGCCGCGCTGACCGGCGGCGATCGCGCCGATGATCAGCCAGATCACGACCAGGACTCCGACTATCGAGGTGCCGCGCATGACTGCCTCCAGGGGTGGTGGGTTTCGAGGTGCAGGCGTTGTACCCAATCGCGTCGACCGGCTAACGGCGCCGCCGATCGGCGGACCCGACCGGCCGTCCGTCCGGCGCGGCCGGCCGGTGGTACGGCGGGGGGATCGGCCGCCCGCACCGGCTCCGGCCGGTCGACTATCGGATCGAGGACCGACCCGCGTGCCCGGCCCTGCGGGGGACGTACAACTGCCCCACGGCCCGCCGAGGAGGATCCATGGGCGCCTGGACACCGCACCTGTTCATCGACCGTGCCGAGGACGTCGCCGTGGCGGCCCGCGCCCTCGCCGACGGCGCGGTCGTCGCGGTCGCCTTCGCGAACTTCTACGCCATCGTCACCCGGCCGGACGCCGCCACCGTGCGCCGGGTCAACCTCGCCAAAGGCCGGCCGGCCGGCCAGGTCGGCAGCATCGTCGCCACGCCCGCCCGGATAGCCGGCATGTTCGACTGGTCGCTGGTGCCGCACCGGCTGCCGCAGCGGCGGGTCCGCCTGCTGATGGACGCCCTCTACGGCGCCGGCCCGTTCGGCTTCCGCGGGCCGGCCGCCAGCGGGCTGCCCGCCCACCTGACCCAGCACGACCGTGGGGTACGCACCACCCAGGTGATCGCGCCCGGGCTGGTCTGCCCGTCCAACGCCTTTCTCGCCCGGGCCGCCGCCGAGACCGGGGTGGACCACCTCTACATCACCTCGGCCAACCGGTCCCGGCACCGCACCGGCGCCGACGAGGAGCCCGCGCACTGGCGGGCCGAGGGCATCGTGGCGGACTTCGCCCACCTCGACGACCTGGTCGTGCTCGCGCACCGGGACGAGGCGGCGGCCCGGGCCGGGTATCCGGCGCACCTGCCGACCTCGGTGACCCTGCTGTCGTTCCACGACCCCGCGGGCGACCCGGAGGAACCGCCGGTGCTCACCGTGGACCGGCACGGGTCGCTGCACGTCGACGAGGTACGCCGGGCGGCCGCGCCGCTCGGGCTCCAGGTACGCCTCGGCACCGGCGCCGGACGGCGCCTGCGGGTCCGCCCGTACGCCGAGGCGCTGGTGTGACCGCTCTCGCGGTCCGCACACCACCGTGGATGTCCCCGCGATGCCGCGCCGGCTCGCGGCGGTTGGTGTCGGCCCGGTCCGACCGTCAGGCGGCGACCGGGTCAGTGCGGCGGTGACGGCGCCTCCGGCGGCTTGCCGCGGGATGAGGGCGAGGGCGACCACGCGTCCGGTATGCGGCTTTAGCTGGCGTGGGCCGGGGCCCCGTGACGGACGCGGCCGGCGGGCGCCGCGGTCGCGGCCCGGCGGTCGGTTCGTCGACCGCCGGGCCGCGAGCGGTCAGGCGTCGTCGCCGCCGGCGGGCAGGACGGCGACCGCCTCCGGCGCGCCGGCCAGCACCTTGGCCTGCTGGGGCCAGGTGGCGAGGCCGGGCGCGGCGCGCAGCCCGGCGGCCCGGATGAGGTCCCGCAGGCCCGCCTCGTCCAGTTCGGCCAGTTGCCGGTAGGTCCGCACGCCGGCGGCCTGCAACGCGGCCGCCATCTTCGGCCCGATCCCCTGGATGCGGCGGAAGTCGTCGGCCGGCTCGGCGTCCCCGGCTGCCTCCGCGGCCGGCGCGGGCGCGGGCACCGGCCGCACCGGCGGCGTGGCGACGGCCGGCCGCGCCGGCGGCTCGGCGGTCACCGGCTCGTCCGACCCGGCCGGGACGGGCTCGTTGGCCGCGACGGGCTCGTCGGCCGGGTCGACCGCGACGGGCTTGCCGGCCGGATCGGCGGCGACGGGCTCGGCGACCGGGTCGGCCGCGACCGGCTCGGCGTCGGTGCCGGCGGTCGTGCCCGGCTCGGCCGCGTCGGCGGTGCCGGCCCGCTCGGCGGCGGGCGCCGGCCGCTGCGCGACCACGGCCGGCTCGTCGGTGCCGGAGTGGTCGACGTCGGGCACGCTGACCGGCACCTCGTCCTCGGAACCGACCTCGCCGTCGCGGGCGGCCCGCTCCGTCACCAGGGCGGCGTCGGCCTCGGCCGGCTCGCCGGCGCGGTCGACGGTGGACGCCGGGCCGTCGGTGAGCGCCATGTCCGCCGGATCCACGGTGCTGGCCGCCGGGGCGGCCGGGCCGGGCTGCGCCGGTACGGTGTCGACCGGCCCGGGTTGCTCGGCGACCGCGGCCGGGGCCGGGTCGACGGTCGCCTCGGGCTGCACGTTATCGGTGGTGGCGGCGGGCGCCGGCTCGGCCACCACGGCCGTCATGCCGCCGGCGGCGGCACCGTCCACACTGGGCGAGCCGGTGGCCGCTGCGTCGCGCCGGCCGCGCAGCACCCAGCCGGCGGCCAGGCCCACCAGCAGAGCCACGATCAGTATCAGCCAGTGCCCGAAAGACCACGCCACGGCAAACCTCCCTCTCGTTCACGTCGGAATCTCGCGAGAAAAACTCGCCGCAGCTTCGCACACGCGTGATCCGGACGACAGGGAGGCTCGGCATCCGTCCGCGCCGGTGGGACGGGCCCTACCGGTGGTGCCGGCCGGGCGACGGACGGTGTCGGGGCGGCCGGGCGCGCCGCCGGGGCGGGCAGCCGGACGACCCCGGCGCCGCCGCGCGCCGGGGTCGTGCCGGGACGGCGGTCAGTCCTCCTCGCCCCGGTAGGTGTAGAAGTCGTCGACGAACTTGCGCCGCAGCCGGGGCACCCGGCTGGTGACGGTGAAGTAGCCCCGGGCGCCGAGCAGCGCGAGCCGGCCGAACACCGGGTGGTACATCCGGTCGTCGCCGTTGGTGCCGCTGCGGTTCAGCGAGTCGGCGACCCGGGCGAACCCGTACGGCACCATCACCGTCTCGTAGTCGGCGACCGCCTGCACCAGCGTCTTGTCGCCGGCCGCGGCCAGCCTGAGCTGCCGGCAGAGCAGGGCGGCGTCGCGCAGGGCGGTGTTCGCGCCCACCCCGCGGCCGGGGGTCATGGTGTGGATGGCGTCACCGAGCAGCGTCACGGTGCTGCTCTTCCACGGCGGCACCGGCTCCGACGTGCTCACCCTGATCGGCAGGGCGCTGTCCGGGTCGCCGCAGGCCAGCAGCTCACGCAGGTGGGGGTGCCAGCCGCGGGTGAGTTGCAGGGCGAGCCGGATCAACTCCTCGCCCCGGCGGCGCATCACGTCGGCGGGGAACCGGCGGGCGGTGCTCCAGATGACCAGGTTGATGTTGTCGCGGGTGGGGTCGTGCGCCAGGCCCGGCCAGCGGGCCAGCACCGCCGCGTCGGCCGCGCCGACCTCCGGCTTCACGGCGCCGTCGCGGTCCCACTTGAACTCCATCACGTGCAGCACGCCCATCATCCCGCCGGCGCCGAAGATCAGCGAGATGCCCCGCCGGATCCGTTCCGGCAGCAGGCCACGGGTGTGCGGGGTGAGCGGGATCCGGGTGGCGATGTTGATGGTGCCGGCGTCCCGGGTGACCGCGTGCGGCAGGTACTGGCGGCGCACCGCCGAGTGGGTGCCGTCCGCGGCGACCAGCAGGTCTCCGGTGGCGGTGCTGCCGTCGGCGAAGTGGGCGGTGACGGTGCCGTCGTCGCGCTGCTCGTAGCGGGTGAAGGTCTTGTCGAAGTGCACCACGTCCTCCATCCCGGTGAGCAGGACCTGGCGCAGCGTCATCCGGGCCACCGAGCGTTCGGTGTCGACCGGGTCGGTGTCCGGCCGCAGCTCGAACGACGCCGTCTGGCGCATCCGTTGGCTGATGACGTTGAAGTACCGCGGCGACGTGGCGCAGGTGGCGAGGTAGGTGTCGAACAGTTCCGGCGGCAGGCACTCGCGCAGCGCCCGGCTGCCGGTCGGTCCGATGCCGACCCGGTAGCCGAGCAGCCCCTCGCCGCGGGTGCGGTACCGCTCGTAGACGGCGACGCTGATCCCGGCCCGGCGCAGCCCGTGCGCCAGGCAGAGTCCGCCGGTGCCGGCGCCGATCACCAGGACGTGCGGGGTGCGGGCGGCCATCGTGATCGGCCCGCTCACCCGGCCGGTCGCGGCGCGGGCGCCGGCGCCGCGTCCCACCGGTAGAAGCAGCCGGCGATGGCGTCCCGCGGCGAACGCCAGGTCGGCAGGTACGGCGAGGTGTGCGCCGAGAGCCGCTCGTTGACCTGCCGGTAGAGCGGGTGGTTGCGCGCCTCCGCCAGCGCGTCCGGGTCGACCTCCGCGGTCTCCATCAGGTGTACGCACAGGTCGTGCAGGCAGTACAGGGACCGGTGCCGGACGCCGGTCAGGGTGGGCAGTTCGGTCGCGTCGGACTCGGCGAAGATCTGCGCCACCCGTCCCTCCGCACCCGGGATGATCCTGCTGACGATCAGTAGACGGCTCATGGGACCCCTCTCCCCGGTGACGCTCCCACCGGGAGCGGCCACGGACACCTGTGCCGCCCACCCTGCCCGCCGCCCTGTCACCCGGCCGTCACCCGCGCCGTACCGACGATGACGGGCCGGTTCAGCGGGTCGCGCCGCGGGTGGCCGGGTCGCGGCGGGGGCGGGGCCCGGCGTCGCCGCTGGCCTGCCGGATCGGCCCGAGGGTGTCGGCGAGCAGGGCGCTCATCGCCGCCGACGGCTCCAGGTGCAGCTCCCGGCGCAGCAGGTCCCGGTAGACGTAGAAGGCGTGCACCGCCTCGAAGGCGTTGCCCTCGGCGAGGTGGATCCGCACCACCAACCGGTGCGGGGTCTCCCGCAGCGGCTCGGCGGCCATCGCCTCCAGGGCGGCCTCCAGCGCCTCGCCGTGCCGGCCGGCCGCCAGGTGCTGGCACGCCACCTGCTCCAGCATGTGCAGCCGCAGCTGGCGCAGCCGTTCCCGCTCCAGCAGCACCCAGTCGTCGTACCAGCCGGGGAGCAGGTCGTGCCGGCCGGCGCAGAGCGCCCCGGCGGCGCTGCCCGGGTCGTCGCCGTCGCGTACCCGGGCGGCCGTGCCGACCAGCTCGTCCACGTCGACCCGCACCACCGGGTCGAGGCGCACCGTGTCACCGCTGGTGTCCAGCGGGCAGCACGGATCCTGACGCAGCCGCCACAGCGCCGTCCGCAGCGAGGAGAGCGCCCGCTCCTCCGGCGCGTCCGGCCAGAGCAGGCCGGCCAGGTTGCTGCGGGTGGCTCCCGGCCGCAGCCCGATCAGCGCGATGACCCGCTGCAGGCCGCGCGGCACCACCACCGGCGCGTCGGCGTGCAGCAGGCGGAAGCCGCCGAGCAGGTGCAGCGAGATGCCGGCGCCGGGACGCCCCCCGGCGGTCGGCACGGACGGATCATCGGCCACGCGGCACCCCCTGCGGAACGCTCGTCCCGACTGTCTGCTGTGTCCCCGGCGCGGCCGCCCGTGACGCCACTGTCGACCTCGCTCCGGCGCCGGCGGCGCGCGGCGCCGGCCGGGGTGACCGCGACGAAGATTATCAATAACGATTACGCTCGGTCAACACGACGGTCGATGATCCGACGCTCGCTGGTGACCATGAGAGCCACTCTGAACTGCTGTTATGCCGGCGCGCCGGGAGGTGTTCCGGTCAGCTGATGGACAGCGAATACACAGCTTGCGTCAACGCACCGTCACCACGCCGCGTCGTCCGGCGGCGATGCCCGGTGACGGTCGCGTGACGCCGCCGGGCGCACCGTGTCGGCAGTCGTCCGGCGCGTCCGCCCGGTGTCGCCGGCACCGGACGCCGTGGGGGGAGGCCCAGCCATGGACCGTTCGCTCATCGTCGCGAAGGTGGTACCGACCGCCGAGGCGCGGGTCGCGGAGATCTTCGCCGAGTCCGACGCGACCGAGCTGCCACAGCTGGTCGGCGTCCGGCACCGGTCGCTGTACCGGCTGCACGACCTCTACGTGCACCTGCTGGAGACCGAGCTGCCGGGCGACGGGGCCGTGGAGGCGGCCCGGGGGCATCCCGAGTTCGAGCGGGTCAGCGCGCGGCTGCGGCCGTACATCTCGCCGTACCTGCCGGACTGGCGCTCGCCGCGGGACGCCATGGCGCACTGCTTCTACCGCTTCGACGCCGCGCCCGCCGGACGGCCGTCGTGACCGCCACCGCGTCCCGGGAGGGGCAGCTCTGGTCCCGCTGCGCCGGCTGCGCCACGCTGCTGTACCGCAAGCGGCTGCACCGCAACCTCGACGTGTGCCCCGAGTGCGGCACCCACGCCCGGCTCGGCGCGCCCGACCGGCTGCGCCAACTGGTCGACCCCGGCTCGTTCGCCGCGCTGCCCGACCGCCCGGCCGAGGTGGACCCGATCGGCTTCGTCGACGTGCTGCCGTACCCGCACCGGCTCACCGCCGCCCGGGCCGGCACCGGGCTGGGCGAGGCGGTGGTCTGCGGCACCGCCGCCGTCGGCGGGCACCCCTGCGCGCTCGCGGTGATGGACTTCCGCTTCCTCGGCGGCAGCCTCGGCTGCGCGGTCGGCGAGCTGATCACCCGCGCCGCCGAGCGGGCGCTGGCCGACCGGGTCCCGCTGGTCCTGGTCACCGCCTCCGGCGGGGCGCGGATGCAGGAGGGCGTGCTGTCGCTGATGCAGATGGCCACGGTCAGCCAGGCCGTCGCCGCGTTGCGCGAGGCGGGACTGCTCACGGTCAGCGTGCTCACCGACCCGACGTACGGGGGAGTGGCGGCCTCGTTCGCGACCAACACCGACGTGGTGATCGCCGAGAGCGGCGCCCGGATGGGCTTCGCCGGGCCCCGGGTGATCCGCCAGGTCACCGGGCGGGCGCTGCCCGACGGCTTCCAGACCGCCGACTTCCTGCTCCGGCACGGGCAGGTGGACATGGTGGTGCCCCGGCGCGCCCTGCGCGGCCGGCTGACCGCGCTGCTCGCCGCGGCCCGGGCCGCCCGCCGGCCCGACCCGGCACCGGACGTCCGCCCACCGGGACCGACCACCGCCGGCCCGCCGGCAAGCGCCACCGGCGGGCCGGCGGCCGAGAGCCCGGCCGGCGACGCCTGGGCGACCGTACGCGCCGCCCGGCACCCGGGCCGACCGACCACCCTGGACTACCTGGAGTCGGCGTTCGACGACTTCGTCGAGCTGCACGGTGACCGGCTCGGCGGGGACTGCCCGGCGGTGGTCGGCGGCCTGGCGCGGCTGGCCGGCCGGCCGGTGATGGTGGTCGGGCACCAGAAGGGGCACACCACCGCCGAGCTGGTCGCCCGCAACTTCGGGATGGCCAGCCCGGCCGGGCACCGCAAGGCGCTGCGGCTGATGCGGCTCGCCGCCCGGCTCGGCCTGCCCGTGGTGACCCTGGTGGACACGCCCGGCGCGGATCCCGGCGTGGACGCCGAACAGCAGGGCCAGGCGGCCGCGATCGCGGAGAACATCCTGGCGCTGACCATGCTGCCCACCCCGGTCGTCGCGGTGATCACCGGCGAGGGTGGCAGCGGTGGCGCGCTGGCCCTGGCCGTCGCCGACCGGGTGCTGATGCTCCGGCACGCGGTCTACTCGGTGATCAGCCCCGAGGGCTGCGCGGCGATCCTCTGGCCCGACCGCGGTGCGGCCCCGCAGGCGGCGCGCGCCCTGCGGCTCACCGCGCCCGACCTGTGCCGGCTCGGCGTGGCCGACGAGGTGGTGCCGGAGCCGGAGACCGGGGCGCAGGACGACCCGGAGGCGGCCGGCCGGCTGCTGCGGGCGGCGCTGCTGGCCAACCTCACCCCCCTGCTGGAGGTGCCCCCGGCGACCCTGGTGCGCCGGCGACGGCAGCGGTTCCGGCGCTTCGGCGCGGCCGGCGTCCGGGCGGGTGCCCGGTGACCGCCGCGCGTACCGGCCGCTCCCCGGACGCGGCCGCCCCGCCGCCCCGCTCCGGCCCGCCGGCGCACGACGCGGCGGCCACCCCGAACGGCCTGGCGCCGGCCGCCGGGCCACCGGTCCCGGGACCCGCGCGGTCGCCGGCCACCGAACCGTCCACCGACCGTCCGACGCCCGGAGCGGGCGCGGCCGGACCGTCGACCCCGGCGCCCGCTCCCGACGGGTCGGCCCCGACCCCGGCGACCGACGGTTCGGCCCCGGCCGACGCGGCTCCGGGCGGGGTGGACGCGGTGCTGGCCGGGCTGCGCCGGCACGCCCGACAACTCGTCGCCGAGCTGGCCGGACCGGTGCGGCGGGTCCGGCTGCGCAGCGGTCAGACGGTGCTGGAGGTGGAGTGGCACGCCCCGTCCGGCCCGGCCGCGGGCCCGCCGCCGGCGCCCCGGCCGGCGCCCGAACCCGCCGCGCCGGCGGCACCGCCGCCGGCGGGCGCGGACGGGGCCCGCGCCACCGTGCGCTCGCCGATCGTGGGCACCTTCTACCGCGCCCCGGAACCCGGCGCCGCGCCGTTCGTCGCCGTCGGCGACCTGGTCCGGCCGGGCCAGGTGGTCGGCATCGTCGAGGCGATGAAGCTGATGAACGAGGTGACCGCCGACCGGGCCGGGCGGGTGGTCGAGCTGCTGGCCGAGGACGGCCAGCCGGTGGAGTACGACCAGCCGCTGGTCGCCCTGGAACCGGCCTGAGGTGGTGGCGATGTTCGAGAAGGTGCTGATCGCCAACCGGGGCGAGATCGCCCTGCGGGTGCTGCGGGCCTGCCGCGAGCTGGGGGTGCGCACCGCGGTGGTCTACTCCAGCGCGGACGCCGACTCGACGCCCGTCCGCCTCGCCGACGAGGCGGTCCGGATCGGGCCGGCGCAGAGCCGGCGCAGCTACCTCAACGCCGCCGCCATCGTCGAGGCGGCCCGGCAGGTCGGCGCGCAGGCGGTGCACCCCGGCTACGGGTTCCTCTCCGAGGACGCCGACTTCGCCGAGATCTGCGCGCAGAACGGGCTGACCTTCATCGGGCCGCCGCCACGGGTGATGGCCGAACTGGCCGACAAGTCCTCCGCGCGGGCGCTCATGCGCCGCGCCGGGCTGCCGCTGCCGCCGGGCAGCGTCCGGCCCGTGCCGACGGCCGCCGCGGCGGTGGCGGTGGCCGCCGAGATCGGCTACCCGGTGATCGTCAAGGCGGCCGCCGGTGGCGGCGGGCGCGGCATGACGGTGGTCCGCACCCCGGCGGAGCTGCCCCGGGCGTACGCGCGCACCCGGGCCGCCGCCCAGGCCGTCTTCGGCGACGACCGGGTGTACGTCGAGCGGTACCTCACCGACGCCCGGCACGTCGAGGTGCAGGTGCTCTGCGACCAGCACGGCAACGGCGTGCACCTGGGCACCCGGGACTGCTCGGTGCAGCGCCGGCACCAGAAGCTGGTCGAGGAGGCCCCGGCGCCGGCGCTCTCCGCGGCCACCCTGGAGGCGATCGCGGCGGCCGCCCTGCGCGGCGTCCTCGACGTCGGCTTCACCGGCGCCGGCACCGTCGAGTTCCTGGTCGACGCCGACGAGCGGTTCCACTTCCTGGAGATCAACTGTCGGATCCAGGTGGAGCACCCGGTCACCGAGATGATCACCGGGATCGACCTGGTGCACGAGCAGTTGCACATCGCCGCCGGGGTGCCGCTGCGGCTGCGGCAGGAGGACGTCCGCCCGCACGGGGTGGCGGTCGAGTGCCGGGTCAACGTGGAGGACCCGGACCGCGACTTCGCCCCCACCCCCGGCCGGCTGGAACGGTTCCTCCCGCCCGGCGGCCCGTTCACCCGGGTCGACACCCACGGCCACCCCGGCTACCTGGTCGGCCCGTACTACGACTCGCTGCTGGCCAAGGTGGCGGTCTGGGCACCCGACCGGGACCTGGCCCTGAACCGGCTGGAACGGGCCCTCGACGAGTTCGACGTGGCCGGGCCCGGGGTGCGCACCACCATCCCGTTCGTCCGCCTGGTGCTCGACGATCCCGGGTTCCGCAAGGGGCGCTACTCGACCGGCCTGGTCGACCGGCTGCTCGCCGCCCGGGACCCGGCCCGGCCGCCCGCGCCGACCGGACCGCCGGCCGGATCTCCGGCGACCCGCCCGCCCGACGCCCGGCCTCCGGGCGGGCCGCCCGCCGCCCGCCCGCCGACCGGCGAGCCGCCCGCCGCCCGCCCGGCCGGCGTACCCGCCGACCCGCCGGCCAACCGGCCACCCGACGCCGCCCGCCCCGGCGGGCCCGCCGGCCCGCCCGACCGACCGCACAGGAGGACCCGATGACCGTCACCCATGGCCGTCCGCTGACGGGGGAGATCACCGAGATCCTGGTGGCCCACTGTGGACTCGACCCGGACGCGGCGGCCCGCGCGCCGGCCGCCTCCCTGGAGGAGCTGGGCATGGACTCGCTGGCCCTGCTGGAGCTCTCCGCGGTGGTCGCCGACCGCTGGCAGGTGCAGATCCCGGAACAGGCCGCCCAGCTGAGCATCCCCGCCGTGGCGGAGCTGGTGGCCCGCCGGGCCGACCCGCCCGGACACACCGAGAACAGCGTGCTCATCGCCGCGCCGCTGCCGCTGGTCTGGGAGGTCACCAACGACGTCGCCCGCTGGACCGAGCTGTTCACCGAGTACGCCCGGGTGGAGATCCTGCACCGCGACGGCGACACCGTACGCTTCCGGCTGACCATGCACCCGGACGAGAACGGGATCGCCTGGAGCTGGGTCAGCGAGCGCACCGCAGACCCGGCGACCCGGCAGGTACGCGCGCAGCGGGTGGAGACCGGGCCGTTCGAGTACATGCGGATCCACTGGCGCTACACCGAGGAGCCCGGCGGCACCCGGATGACCTGGGTGCAGGACTTCGCCATGAAGCCCACCGCGCCGGTGGACAACGCCGGCATGACCGACCGGATCAACGCCAACAGCGCGGTGCAACTGGCCGTCATCAGGGAGCGGATCGAGCGGCTGGCCCGCGACGGCGTCATCCCGGCCGGCTCCTCCGCCGACACCCCGACCGGAGGCGACGATGAGTGAGCGGACGCTGCGGCTGGTCGCCGCGCGGGACGTACCACCGGACCGCCGCCGCGGCGGTGAGCTGCGGGTGCTGCTCGGCCCGCGGACGGTCGGCAGCACCTCCGGCTTCATGGGGGTGGCGGCGCTGGCGCCGGGGGAGCGGATCGCCGAGCACTACCACCCCTACAGCGAGGAGTTCCTGTACGTGTGCCGCGGCGCGATCACCGTGGACCTCGACGACCAGCCGGTGCCGCTGGCCGCCGGGGAGGCGCTGCTCGTCCCGGTCGACGTCCGGCACCGGCTGCGCAACACCGGCGACGAGCCGGCCGAGGTGGTCTTCCACCTCGGGCCGCTGGCGCCCCGGCCCGAGCTGGGCCACGTCGACACCGAGCTGGTCGAGCAGCGGGGCGGGTCGTGAGCGCGAGGAGTGAGCCGGGGGTTGCGAGCCCCGCAGTCGCGAACCCAGGAGGCGCCGTGAGCGCGAGGAGTGAGCCGGGGTTGCGAGCCCCGCAGTCGCGAACCCAGGAGGCGCCGTGAGCGCGAGGAGTGAGCCGGGGTTGCGAGCCCCGCAGTCGCGAACCGGGGTGGCGTCGTGAGTGGGCGCCGGACGGTGGTGACCGGCATCGGGGTGGTGGCACCCGGCGGCGTGACCCGGGACCGGTTCTGGAAGGCGATCACCGAGGGGCGTACCGCGACCCGCCGGATCACCTTCTTCGACCCGTCGCCGTTCCGATCCCGGATCGCCGCCGAGTGCGACTTCGACCCGGTCGCCGCCGGGCTCACCGAGGCCGAGCGGCGCCGCGCCGACCGGTACGTGCAGTTCGCGCTGGCCTGCGCCGCGGAGGCGGTCGCCGACGCCGGCCTGGCGCTGACCGAGGCCGAACGGGACCACGCCGGGGTGGTGCTCGGCACCGCCGTGGGCGGCACCATGGCGCTGGAGCAGGAGTACGTGACGGTGAGCGACACCGGCCGCCGGTGGCTGGTCGACCACGCCCGCGGCGGCCCGTACCTCTACCAGGCGCTGGTGCCCAGCAGCCTGGCCGCCGACGTGGCCTGCCGGTACGGCCTGCACGGCCCGGCCCAGGTGGTCTCCACCGGCTGCACCTCCGGCATCGACGCCATCGGCTACGCCCACCAGCTGATCGTCGACGGCGAGGCGGACGTGGTGCTGGCCGGGGCCGCCGACTCGCCGATCTCCCCGGTCACCGTGGCCTCCTTCGACGCGATCAAGGCGACCAGCCCGGACAACGACGACCCGGCGCACGCCTCCCGGCCGTTCGACGCCGACCGGCACGGCTTCGTGCTCGCCGAGGGGGCGGCGGTGCTGGTGCTGGAGGAGGCCGAGCACGCCCGGCGGCGCGGCGCGCACGTCTACTGCGAGGTGGCCGGCTACGCCAGCCGCAGCAACGGCTTCCACATGACCGGGCTGCGGCCGGACGGGGTGGAGATGGCGCTGGCCATCACCGCCGCGCTGGGCCAGGCCCGGATCGCCCCGGAGCAGGTCTGCTACGTCAGCGCGCACGGCTCCGGCACCCGGCAGAACGACCGGCACGAGACGGCGGCGTTCAAGCGGGCGCTCGGCCAGACCGCGTACCGGGTGCCGATCAGCTCGATCAAGTCGATGGTGGGGCACTCGCTCGGCGCGATCGGCTCGATCGAGATGGCGGCGTGCGCGCTGGCCATCGAGTACGGCGTGGTGCCGCCGACGGCCAACTGGGCCACCCGGGACCCGGAGTGCGACCTGGACTACGTGCCGAACGAGGCCCGCGAGTTGCCGGTGGACGTCGCCCTCTCGGTGGGCAGCGGCTTCGGCGGCTTCCAGTCCGCCATGGTGTTTCGCCGGCTGCCGCGGACGGTGCCGGCGTGACCGCCCGGGCCGTCGTCACCGGGATCGGCGTGGTGGCGCCCAGCGGCGTCGGCGCGGACGCGCACTGGCGGAGCGTGCTGGCCGGCACCCGCCGGACCGGGCCGATCACCCTCTTCGACCCGGCCGGCTACCCCACCCGGTACGGCGGCGAGGTGTCCGGCTTCGACGCGGCCGGCTACGCCGACAACCGCCGGCTGGTGCAGACCGACCGGTGGACGCACCTGGCGTTCGCCGCCACCCGGCTGGCGCTGGCCGACGCCGGACTGCCCGAGCGGGCTCCCGACCCGTACGGCTGGGCGGTCACCCTGGCCAGCTCGTCCGGCGGGAACCTGTTCGGCCAGCGGGAACTGCAACGGCTCTGGGGGTCGCCGGCGCGGACCGTCGGGGCGTACCAGTCGATCGCCTGGTTCTACGCGGCCAGCGTCGGCCAGCTCTCCATCCACCACCAGTTCAAGGGGCCGTGCGGGGTGCTGGCCGCCGAGTCCGCCGGCGGCCTGGACAGCCTGGCGCACGCGGTGCGCACCATCCGCCGGGGCACCCCGGTGGTTCTCGCCGGGGCGACCGAGTGCCCGCTGAGCCCGTACGCGCTGGCCTGCCAGCTGCGCTCCGGGCTGCTCAGCGACGTCGCCGACCCGGAGCGGGCGTACCGGCCGTTCGACGCCGCCGCCAGCGGCTACCTGCCGGCCGAGGGCGGCGCGGTGTTCGTGGTGGAGGAGCTGGGGCGGGCGCTGGCCCGAGGCGCCCGGATCTACGGCGAGGTGACCGGCTGGGGCGCCACCCACGACGGCGTGCACACCGGACCGGACGGCGCCGGCGACCCCCGGCAGTACGCCCGGGCCATCCGGCTGGCCCTGGACCGGGCCGGGGTCGAGCCGGCGGCGGTGGACGTGGTGCTGCCCGACGCGCTGGGCGTGCCCCGCTACGACCGCGCCGAGGCGGCCGCGCTGCGTGCCGTCTTCGGCACCCGCCCGCCGCCGGTGACCACGCAGAAACCGCTCACCGGCCGGGCCCACCAGGGCGGTTCCGCGGTGGACGTGGCGACCGCGCTGCTCGCCTTCCGGCACGACACGCTGCCCGCCTCGGCCGGGCCGGACGAGGTGGCCGACGGCTGCGAGCTGGATTTCCTGCGGACGCATCGGCGGCCGGCGAGCCGGACCGCCCTGGTCTGCGCGCGGGGCTTCGACGGTTTCAACAGTGCCCTGGTGCTGCGCGGCGCGGCGCCGGCGGAAGGAGTGGCGTGATGAGCGACCAGCGGGCCCGGGTGGTCTTCCTGGTGCGGGTGCCGGCGGCTCGCACCGAGGCGTTCCTCGCCGCGTACGAGCAGATCCGGCACCAGGTCGCCGGTGGGGTGCCGGGGCACCTGGTGGACCAGGTCTGCCGCTCGGCCACCGACCCGGAGCAGTGGCTGATCACCAGCGAGTGGGCGGCGCTGGCCGACTTCGAGCGGTGGGAACGCAGCCCGGAGCACCGCGACCTGGTCCGGCCAATGCGGGAGTGCTTCACCGACGCCCGGTCGCTGCGCTTCCACATCCACGCCCAGACGCCGGCCGGGACGCCGGCCTGAACCCCGCCGCCGCCGGCCCGCCCGTCGCCGGGGCGGCCGGCCGCCGGATCCGGTGGCAGGCTGCGGGGATGAGCGAACGTGACCTGCCCGCGTTGACCCGGGCCGAGCGGGAACTCGTCGAGCGGTACCTGCGCATCGTCGACCTGGTGGCCCGGCTGAATCCGGCCCGGGACAGCGGGCACTTCGACCCGCTCGGCTGCGTGGTCGCCGCGCAGGCCCTGGCGGCCGAGGCGAAGGCGGTGGCCGCGGTGGCCGAACTGATGCGCGAGCGCGGGGAGACCGAACTGCACGCCGGCACGCTGGCCCGCGCGATGCGCGCGCTGGACGGCGAGCGGCGCACCGCCCGGGTGGTCCTGCCACCGGCGCCCTGACCCCGCCGCCCGCCCGGTCCGTCGGGCGGCCGCGCGGGCGGCCGCGCCGGGCGGTCCGTCGGGCGACCGCGCCGGGCGGTCCGTCGGGTGGCTGCCGGCAGGGGTGCGACCCGACGCCACACCGCGGTCGCCTCGCCAGGGTCGAGCCGTCCACACGATGCCGCCGGCCCGGCAGGGTCCGCGGACCCGCCCCTGCCGGCCCCGCCCCCGCCGGGCCGGGCCGGTCGAAGAACGCCATCGGCCGTCCGGTCGGCAGTGCCCGCCATCCGCACGATGGGTCATCACTCGGTAGCGCTCGGTGGGCATACGGGGTTGATCCTGCCCCGTCGAACGGGCCGTCGGCAATCCGGCCAGCCGCTCGTTTTGATCTAGCCATTTGCATGTGGCAATGGATCCGAGCGGCGGCGTACGGTTCCCCCGCAGCACCCCGACAAGCACTCTTCCTGGGCGGATCCCGCCCTGTCCCATGCTGGGCGGTGACGGCGGTGACCATGGACCGGTCGACAGGAAACCCGTTGGTGACGGACCCGGAATGGGTCGACGAGGTGCTGCTGGCCGGCCCGGCCGACGCCGTCTGCCTGCGGCTGCCGGCACCGGTCGGCCGGGCCGCCCTGCGCCGGCTGGTCGCTGAGGCGCAGGCCGGGCTGGTCGACGCCGGGCTGCGTCCCGGCGGGGCCGCCGCGCTGCGGCTGCCGCCCTCGCTGGCGTACGTGGTGCACCTGCTGGCCACCTGGCGGCTCGGCGCGCAGGCGATCCTGCTCGACCACCGGCTCACCGACCACGAGGTCGACCGGGCGCTGCGCCGGCTCACCCCGCAGGTGGTGGTGGCGCCGGTGCGCACCTCCGGCGGGGCGCTGCGCGTCTTCGTCGACGTCACCGCCGGCGTCACCGGCTACGCCGACCGGCCCGCGGGCAGCGGGCACGCGGTGATCCAGCTCAGCTCCGGCTCTACCGGGCCGTCCAAGGTGATCGGCCGCACGGCCGCCGACCTGGTCGCCGAGGTGCACCGCTACACCCGGATCGACGGGGTGGCGCTGCCCGGCGAGCGGATCGTCCTGCTGCCCTCGATGGTGCACGTGCTCGGCCTGGTCGGTGGCCTGCTCTACGCCCTGCACGCCGGCGTCGAGCTGGTCCCGCCGGAGCGGCTCAGCGGCGACGCCGTGCTCGCCGCCGTCGCCGCCGCCGACACCCCGGCCACCGTGCTCGGCGTGCCGTTCCACATCGGACTGCTCGCCTCCACCCGGCCGGGTCGGCCGCTGCCCCAGTTCAAGCGGATGACCACCGGCGGGGAACTGGTCCCGGCGGCGGTCGCCCGGGCGTTCACCGACCGCTTCGGCGTGCCGCTGGGCAACATGTACGGGATGACCGAGGTCGGGGTGATCGGCACCGACCTGTACGGGCGGCACCGGCCGGCCATCGCCCCGGCGCCCGGCATCGCGGTCCGCGCGGTCGACGGCGAACTTTGGGTCAGCTGCCCCGCCTCGCCGTACGTCGGGCTCAGCGACCCGACCCGGTGGTCCGACGGTTGGCTGCGTACCCGCGACGCCGGCACGGTCGACCCGGACACCGGCCTGGTCACCGTCCGCGGCCGGCTCGACTCGCAGGTCTCGGTGGGCGGGATGAAGGTCGACCTCACCGAGGTGGAGACCAGCGTCGCCGAGCTGCCCGGGGTGGCCGCCGCGGTGGTGGTCTGGGACGACGGCATCACCGCGTACGTGCAACCGGACGGGCCGCTGTCGGAGGAGACGCTGGACAAGCTGCTCGCCGAGCGGCTGGCCGGCTACAAACGCCCGCGCGTGCTGCGGCTGCTCGATCAGCTGCCCCGCACCACCACCGGCAAGCTGGTCCGCTCCCGGGACGCGCTGCGCTCGGCGGCGACGTCGTGACCGGCCCGCTGTACCAGCCCGACGTCACTCACGACCACCTCGACGCCACCGCCCGCGCAGACGGGGTCGGCGACCGCCACCGCCACCACCAGCTCCCGGTCCACCGCCGGGTGCCCGACCCGCAGGTCGGCCCGGCCGGGCACCGGCCGCAGCAGGTCGGCGCCGGGATCCTCGGGCAGCGGCACCGGCCGGCGCAGGCCGCCACCGCGCAGCCCCACCCCGAGCGCCTTGCCCACCGCCTCCTTGGCGGTCCACAGCCGCAGGAAGTCGACCGCCCGGCCCCCGGCCGGCCGGGCGGCCAGCCAGGCCACCTCGTCCGGGGCGTACCAGCGGCGGGCCAGCGCCAGCGCGGGCAGCTCCCGGCGGCACTCGACGTCGATCCCCACCGGACCGGCCCGGCGGGCGGCGACCAGCACCACCGCGCCCGCGCGGCTGACGCTGACCGGCAGCGTGACCTCCCCGCCGCCCGGCGCGGCCGCGCCGACCAGCGGCCGCCCGCCGCGGGTGCGCCCGACCACGATCTCCGCCTCCGCGCGGCCGAGCAGCGTGGCCCCCGCCCGCCGCAGCAGCCGCCCGGCCGGCCCCGGCCGACCGCCGGCGCCCCGGCCGACCCACACGTGCACGGTGTCCCGATCGGGCACCGGTAGCTGGCTCACGGAAAGAGGTTAACCATGTCAACCGAGGTCCGCGCCTTCGTCATCGAGCAGCTCGCCGACATGAACTACGACGTCGAGGGGATCGACGACGACACCACCCTCGGCCCGTCCGGAGTGGACCTGGAGTCGCTGGCCCTCGCCGACCTGGCCGTCCGGGTGGAGGACCGCTACGGGCTGAAGTTCGCCGACGACGAGTCGGAACAGCTCGCGCTGATGACCGTCGGCGAGTTCACCGCGCTGGTCGCCGACCGCGTCGCCACCGCGACCAGCGACCAGTCCTGATGACCGGGCGGCCCGACCTGGGGCGAGCCGACCTGGTGGCGATGCTCGCCGAGCTCACCGCGAAACCGGCCGCCGAGGTGCCCGAGCGGATCGGCTCGATGGAGCTGGCCTGGCTGGTGCACCTGGTGGAGCAGCGCTACGAGCGGCCGCTCGACCTCACCGACGACCAGCTCGCTCGGATCCGTACCGTCGACGACGCCCTGGCGGTCTTCCGGACCTCCCTGACCGTCGCCGCCGATGGCTGAGGCGGCGGCCGTCCAGCTCACCGGCGTACACGCGACCAGCGCCCTCGGTCGGGGCGCGGCGGCGCAACTGGCCGGCGTGCTGGCCGGGGCGGCGGCCTTCCGGCCGGTCCGCCGCTTCGACACCGGCGCCCGGCGGGTGGACGCGGCGGCCACCCTGCCCGAGGTGGGCGACCTCCCCGACGAGCTGGCCGAGTCGGTGACCGAGGCCTGCCGGGCGGCCGGGCTGGACGCCGCCCGGCGGGCGGGCTGCGCGTTGCTGCTGGCCGTGCACGGCGGCCCGGGTGTCCCGGCGCTCGCCGGCACCCTCGCCGGCTGGACCGGCCTCGGCGGCCCGACCCGGGTCTACACCACCGCCTGCGTCTCGGCGACCAGCGCGGTGGCCGACGCGGCGGCCCTGATCCGGCGCGGGGACGCCGACCGGGTGGTGGTCGCCGCCGGTTACCTGGTCGAGCCGGACCAGTACGCCCTCTTCGACGCCGGCCGCGCGCTCGCCACCGACGGCGCGGTACGCCCGTTCAGCGCCGGCCGCACCGGGCTGCTGCTCGGCGACGGCGTCGCCGCGGTGGTGCTGGAGTCCGCCCGGCGCGCCCGCCGGCCGCTGGCCGACCTGCTCGGCTGGGCCCGCGCCGGCGACGCGTACCACCCGTGCCAGCCGCACCCGGCCGGCCGCGGCATGGCCCGCGCGGTCGGTGCGGCGCTGACCCGGGCCGGACTGCCGGCCGAGGCGGTCGGCTACGTCAACGCCAACGCCACCGGCACCGGCCACAGCGACGCCGCCGAGGCCGTGGCCCTGCGCGCGGCGCTGGGCCCGGCGGCGACCGCCGTCCCGGTCAGCTCCACCAAGGCCCTGCACGGGCACGCGCTGGAGGCGTCCGGACTGCTCGAACTGGTGGTCACCGTGCTGGCGCTGCGGCACGGGAAGTTGCCGGTCAACGCCGGCTGGCTCGGGCCCGACCCGGACTGCCCGCTGGACGTGATCCGGGACGCGCCCCGACCCGCCGCCACCCGGTACGCGCTGACCCTCAACGCCGCCTTCGGCGGCGCCAACACCGCCCTGCTGGTCGGTGCGGCGTGACCGGGCCGGACCGGGCGACCAGGCTCGCCGTGCTGGCCGAGGCGGCCTGGCCGGAACCCGGCGACGGCCCGCCGCCGCCGCTGCCCGGCTACCTGCACTCGGCGTTCAACCCGCTGGTCGCGGCGGTGGCGGAGCGCTGCCTCACCCGCGCCCACCGGGCCGTGCCCGCGCCGGACGGCGCGCGGTGCGCGATCGTGCTGGTCAGCGCGGACGGCGACCGGGCCAGCGCGGCGCACGTGCGGGCCACCGTGGCCGCCGGCCGCCGGCCCGGGCCGCTGTTCTTCTTCCAGTCCGTGCCCAACAGCGTGGCCGGGCACGTGGCCGCCCGCTGGGGGCTGGCCGGGCCGGTGCTCTGCCTCGCGCCCACCGGCGACCCACGGGCCGACGGGATCGCCGCGGCCGACCTGCTGGTGCACGACGGCGACGCCGACGCGGCGTTGCTGGTCCTGATCGACGACGCACCCGACGACGCCGGCACGGCCTCGGCCGTCGCGGTGCTGCTGGGGGGAGGAGACACCCGATGAGGAGCAGGGGACTGCGCGGCCGGCTGGCCGCCGACGAGCGGGTCGGCGCCGGCAACGTGCTGGCCCGGGTGCTGGCGCACGGCGCCGACCCGGACGGGCCGGGCCTCACCTTCGACACCGCCGTCGACGGCCACCCGGCCGAACACCCGCTCACCCTCGGCCGGCTCGACCAGCGGGTCGCCGCCCGGGCCGCCTGGCTGCACGCCCGGGGGATCGGGCCGCGCGATCCGGTAGCGGTCTGGGCCACCGCCGCCGCCGACATGGTGCTCAGCTACCTCGCGCTGACCCGGCTCGGCGCGATCCCGGCGCTGATGAACGGCAAGCTGCGCCCGGAGATCGCCGCCGAGTACATCCGCCGGCTGCGCGGCGTCGGGGTGCTCGCCGACGACCCGCACGCCGCCCTGCTGGCCGGGCACGAACTCGGCGTACCGGTGCTCGGCAGCCCCGCCGAGGCGGGCGCCGGCGACCCGGCCGCCGCCCCCGCGCACTACCGGCACCACCCCGACGACCCGGTGGTGGTCACCCACACCTCCGGCACCACCGGGGTGCCCAAGGCGGTGCTGCACTCGCACGCCAGCCTCTTCGCCGCCACCCGGCACCTGCTCACCATGCCGCAGGCCCAGGGCACCAGCCGGATCCTCAACGCGCTGCCCGCCCCGCACACCGCCACCGTGCTCATGGTCAACCAGGCGCTCGGCAACCGGGCGGAGATGTTCCTCCTCTCCGAGCAGGGCGGCGAGCGGGTGCTCGACGCGATCCAGCGCTGGCGCCCGGACGGGGTGTTCGGCTTCTCGGTGACCTGGGCCGAACTGGCCCGCTTCGACCTGTCCGGGTACGACCTGGACTCGGTGCGGCTGTGGTTCAACACCGGGGACTGCTCGCACGAGCCGCACATCCGCCGGCTGGTCGCGGTCGGTTCCCGGGACACCGTCACCCGCGACGGGGTGGTCCGGGTGCCCGGCTCGGTCTTCATCGACGGCCTCGGCTCCAGCGAGATGGGGCACTCGATGTTCCACATCACCCACCGCACCGACACCGACCGGTACGGCCGCTGCATCGGCCGGCCGTACCGGTTCACCAGGGTGGCGGTGCTCGACGAGCGCGGCGACCCGGTGCCGCCCGGGCAGCCCGGCTGGCTGGGCATCGACTCGCCGTCGCTGTTCCGCGGCTACTGGAACGACTCGGTCACCACCTACCGGTTCCGCCAACGCGGCTGGTACCTCACCGGCGACCTGGTCTACGCCGACGCCGACGGCCGGTACTACCACCTGGACCGGGCCGTCGACTCGGTCGACGCCGGCGACGGGCGGCGGTTCTACACCGCGATGTCCGAGGAACGGATCCTCGCCGCCTGCCCGGACGTCACCGACTGCACAGTGGTGATCGTCGCCGACGGCGGCACCGTGGTCACCGACGTGCTGCTGGAACTCGCCGCCGGCGCCGACCCGGCGCAGGACCGCACCGAGCGGGTCCGCGCCGCGCTCGGCCCGGACGTCGGGGCCACCCTGCGCCGGGTGGTGCCGGTCCGCGCCGCCGACATCCCGGTCACCGTGACCGGCAAGGTACGCAAGGTCGCGCTGCGCGAGCGTTATCTCACCGGGGTTCCGTCGTGACCGCCGTGATCACCGGGATGGGGCTGTTCACCCCGGTCGGGCGCGGCGTCGCCGCCACCTTCGACGCGCTCTGCGCCGGCCGGTCCGGGCTGGCCCGCCCGCCGGCCGGGCACCCCGCCGCCGACTGCCTGGAGGTGGCCGGCCTGCTCCCGCCGGTCGACCCGCGCTCCGTCGCGTCCGGCCCGGAGACCCGGGTGCTGGACCGGATCGTGGTGCTCGCCCTGCACGCCGCGGCCGACGCGCTCGCCGACGCCGGCATCGAGGTGGGCCGGGACGTCGACCCGGGCCGGATCGCGGTGATCGTCGGCGGGGTGGGCGGCATGTCCACGCTGGAGGAGCAGGTGCTGGCCCGGGCCGCCCGGGGGCGGGCGGCGGTCAGCCCGTACCTGCTCACCGGGATCCTGCCGAACATGCCGTCGGCCCGGATCGCTATCCGGTACGGCATCCGCGGCTACAGCTCCTCGGTCGGCACCGCCTGCGCCTCCGGCGCCCAGGCGGTCGCCGACGCGGTCCGGCTGATCCGGGCCGGGGAGGCGGACGTGGTGCTCTGCGGGGCCAGCGAGGCGCCGCTCTTCCCCACCTTCGCGGACACCTTCGGCAACGCCCGGGCGCTCGCCCGGGGCTGGGCCGACCCGGCCGCCGCGAGCCGGCCGTTCGACACCCGGCGCAACGGCTTCGTGCTCGCCGAGGGGGCGGCGCTGCTGGTACTGGAGCGCGCCGAGCACGCCGCCGCCCGGGGCGCCACCGGCTACGCCGAGGTGGCCGGCTACGGGGCCACCACCGACGCGTACCACCCGACCGCGCCACGACCGGACGGCGCGGGCGCCGCCGAGTGCATGCGGCGGGCGCTGGCCAGCGGCGGCGTGCCGGCCGCCCGGGTCGGCTACGTCAACGCGCACGGCACCGGCACCAAGCTCGGCGACATCGCCGAGACCACCGCGCTGGCGGAGGTCTTCGGGGCGTACGGGGTGCCGGTCAGCTCCACCAAGGCGCTCACCGGGCACCTGCTCGGCGCGTCCGGCGTACTGGAGGCGGCGGCCACCGCGCTGGCGCTCGGCCGCGGGCTGCTGCCGCCGACGCACAACCTGGACGACCCGGATCCGGCCTGCCCGGCCGACCACATCCGCAAGGAGCCCCGGGCGACGGAGACGGAGTACGCGCTGACCAACTCCTTCGGCTTCGGCGGCCAGAACGTGAGCCTGCTGCTCGCGCGGGCCGCCCGGCCGGGGAGGTGACCGGCGGCACCTACCCGCGGGCGGGGCGCGCCCGACGGCAGAGCACGGGGGGAAGGGCTGATGAGATGGACATCCGTGGAATCGACCACATCGAACTCTACGTGGGGGACGCGCGGCAGGCCGCCTTCTACTTCGGCCGCGCGGTCGGCTTCCAGCCGTGCGGCCAGGGCGGCCCGGAGACCGGGCTGGCCGGCCGGCGCTCGCTGCTGCTGGGCCAGGGGGACATCCGGCTGGTGCTCACCACCGGGCTGACCGCCGAGCACCCGGCCGCCCGGTACGTGCAGCGGCACGGCGACGGCGTGGCGGTGGTGGCCGTCGAGGTGGACGACGCCGCCGGGGCGTACGCCGAGCTGGTGGCCCGGGGCGCGACCGGGGTGACCCCGCCGGAGACCTTCACCGGCGCGGACGCCGAGGTGGTCGTCGCCGAGGTGGGCGGCTTCGGCGACGTGCGGCACCGGCTGGTGGAGCGGCGCGGCGACCGGCGCGACTTCCTGCCCGGCGCGGTGGAGCCGACCCCGCCGCCCGCGGGCGGCGGCGACCCGCTGCTCGCCGAGATCGACCACCTGGCGGTCTGCGTGCCGCCGGGTCAGCTCGCCGAGACGGTCGGGCGGTACCGGGAGGTGTTCGGCTTCGCGGAGATCTTCACCGAGCACATCGAGGTCGACGGGCAGGCGATGAACTCCACGGTGGTGCAGAGCCCGTCCGGCCGGGTCACCCTGGTGCTGCTGGAGCCGGACCGCAGCCACCGGCCGGGGCAGATCGACGCCTTCCTCGACCAGCACGCCGGCGCCGGCGTGCAGCACCTGGGGCTGCGCACCGACGACATCGTCACCGCGGTCGGCGCGCTCGCCGCCCGGGGGGTGCGATTCGCGGCCACCCCGGGCAGCTACTACGACGAGCTGGAGGCCCGGGTCGGCCGGGTCGACGCGCCGCTGGACCGGCTGCGCGAGCTGGGCGTGCTGGTCGACCGGGACCACGCCGGGCAGCTGTTGCAGATCTTCACCGAGTCGATGCACGTGCGCCGCACCTTCTTCCTCGAACTGATCGAGCGGCGCGGGGCGCTGACCTTCGGCAGCGGCAACATCAAGGCGCTCTACGAGGCCAAGGAACGGGAGCTGGCCGCGACCGCGGCCGTACCGCAGGGGGTGGGTGCGTGACCACGACGGAGTTCGACCCGAGGCTGACCGCCGAGGAGGAGGCGCTGCTGCCCTCGGAGGAGGACGTGCGGTTCTACGCCGAGCACGGCTGGTACCTGTCGAAGAAGCTGCTCACCGACGAGGAGGTGGACGCCCTCGCGGCGGCCGCCGAGCGCTACTACGCCGGCGAGCGGGACCGCCGGCTGCCGGTCCGCCCGCCCAAGCTCGCCTACTGGGAGCCGGCCAAGGGCGCGGTGCAGCGGCACAACGACTACGTCCACCACGAGCACGACGGGCTCGCCGCGATCCTGCGCAAGCCGCTGATCGGCGCGGTCGCCGCCCGGCTGGCCCGGGCCGAGGAGATCCGCGTGTTCCAGTCCACGCTGATCTACAAGCCGCCGATCTCCGGCGAGCCGAGCAACATCGTGCCCTGGCACTTCGACAAGCACTACTGGGCGTCCTCGTCGTCGGAGAAGATGCTGACCGCGTTCATCCCCTTCCACGACTGCGGCGAGGAGATGGGCACCATCACCATGGTCGACGGCTCGCACCGCTGGCGGGAGATCGGCGCGGACGACACGGTGGTGCGGCACTTCGCCGAGCGCGACCGCGACCAGCTGGAGGAGATGCTCGCCGCGAACGCGGCGCACAACGGCGCCGAGATCCGCAAGGTCCCGATGGTGATCCCCAAGGGGCACATGAGCTTCCACCACTGCCGCACCTACCACGGCAGCGGCGCCAACGTCAGCGGCCGCCCCCGGCAGGCGATCTCGCTGCACCTGCAGGACGGCGACAACGCCTGGCGGGCGTACCGGCTCTCCGACGGCTCGCTCGCCGCGTACAACCACGACGTGCTGGTCCGCCGCACCGCCGACGGGCGGCCGGACTACGCGGACCCCGAATACTGCCCGGTCATCTGGCGCCACCGCGCCCAGCAGGGAGGCTGACATGTCACGGTACGACTGGGGCAAGACGCACCCGGGGATCGAGCGCCTGGAGCGGGCGGTCGCCGACCGCCGTGACGTGGTGGTCAAGCACCCGCTCTACGCCCACCTGGACACCCACGAGGCGCTGGTCACCTTCATGACCCACCACGTCTTCGCGGTCTGGGACTTCATGTCGCTGCTGAAGTCGTTGCAGCGGCAGCTCACCTGCGTCACCGTGCCGTGGATCCCGACCGGGCCGACCGGCAGCCGCCGGTTGATCAACGACATCGTGATGGTGGAGGAGAGCGACGAGCTCGGCGACGGCTACCTCAGCCACTTCGAGCTGTACGTGCGGGGCATGCGGGAGGCCGGCGCGGACACCACCGCGGTGGACCGGCTGGTCGAGCTGCTGCGCGCCGGCCGGCCGGTGGGCGCGGCGCTGGCCGAGGCCGGGGTGCCCGCCCCGTCGGCCGCGTTCGCCGCCACCACCTGGCGGATCATCGAGGACACCCCGGTGCACTGCCAGGCGGCGGCCTTCGCGTTCGGCCGCGAGGACCTGATCCCGGACATGTTCGCCCAGGTCGTCGCCGTGAACGAACGCAGCCGGCGGCTGCACCACTTCGTCGACTACCTGGAGCGGCACATCGAGGTCGACGGGGAGCAGCACACCCCGATGGCCATGCAGATGCTCGCCGACCTGTGCGGCGACGACGACGCGAAGTGGCAGCAGTGCGCGGACACGGTGAACACCGCGCTGGCCGCCCGGGCCCGGCTCTGGGACGACATCCTCGCCGCGATCACGGCGGGCCGCGGGCGGTGAGCGACGCCGACCGGGTCCGGCTCTACCGCACCGTCCGGCTGATCCGCCGGTTCGAGGAGCGGGCCATCGAGCTGGTCCGCGCCGGGCACATCGTCGGCGGCATCCACCCGTACCTCGGTCAGGAGGGGATCGCCGCCGGCGTGTGCGCCGCGCTGGGCGCCGACGACGTGATCGCCGGCACCCACCGCGGGCACGGGCACGTGCTGGCCAAGGGGGCCGACCCGGCCCGGATGCTCGCCGAGCTGTGCGGGCGGGCCAGCGGCCTGAACGCCGGCCGGGGCGGCTCGATGCACGCCGCCGACTTCGGCGTCGGCGTGCTCGGCGCCAACGCCATCGTCGGCGCGTCCGGGGCGATCGTCACCGGGGCGGTCTGGGCCCGCCGGCGCCGCGGCGCGGACACCGTCGGGGTGAGTTTCTTCGGCGACGGCGCGGTCAACGAGGGGATGCTGCTGGAGGCGTTCAACCTGGCCGCGCTCTGGCGGGTGCCGGTGCTGTTCGTCTGCGAGAACAACGGCTACGCCACCACCATGCCGGTCGCCGGCGCGGTGGCCGGCAGCATCACCGGGCGGGCCGCCGCCTTCGGCATGCCGGCCACCGTCGTGGACGGCCAGGACCCCGAGGCGGTACGCGCCGCCGCCACGGCGGCCGTCGCCCGGCTGCGCGCTGGCGGCGGCCCCGAGCTGATCGAGGCCACCACCTACCGGTTCGACGTTCACCACACCTTCGAGCACGCGGTACGCCTCGACTACCGCCCGCCCGACGAGGTGGCCCGGGGCCGGTCCCGGGACCCGGTGGCGATCCAGGGCGCCCGGCTGTCCACCGCCGACCGGGCCGCGGTGGACGCCGGGGTGGAGCGGGAGCTGGCGGCGGCGGTGGAGTTCGCCCTGGCCGGCCCCGAGCCGGACCCGGCCGACGCGCTGGCGCACCTGTACGCCAGCGGGCTCACCGCCCGCACCGGAGGTGGGTAGATGCCCCGGCTGTCCTACCGCAGGGCGCTCACCCGGGCGCTCGCCGACGAGCTGGCCCGCGACGAGACGGTCTTCCTGCTCGGCGAGGACATCCGGGTCGGCGCCGCGAACGTCACCGCCGGGCTGCTCAAGCGCTTCGGCCCGGAGCGGGTGCGGGACACCCCGCTGTCGGAGCAGGCGTTCACCAGCTTCGCCACCGGCGCCGCCCTGGCCGGGCTGCGCCCGGTGGTGGAGTTCCAGATCCCGTCGCTGCTGTTCCTGGTCTTCGAGCAGATCGTCAACCACGCGCACAAGTTCCCGCTGATGACCGGGGGGCAGTGCGCGGTGCCGGTGACCTACCTGGTGCCCGGCTCCGGCTCCCGTACCGGCTGGGCGGGGCAGCACTCCGACCACCCGTACAGCCTCTTCGCCCACGTCGGGGTGACCACGGTGGTGCCGGCCACCCCGGCGGACGCGTACGGGCTGCTGGTCTCGGCGGTGCGCTGCGACGACCCGGTGGTGGTCTTCGCCCCGGCCGGCGCGCTGGACGTCCGCGCCGACGTGGACTTCGCCGCCCTGGCCCCGGTGCCGCTCGGCCGGGGCCGGGTGCACCGGCCCGGCGACGACGTCACGGTGGTCGCGGTCGGGCACCTGGTGCACGACGCGCTCGCGGTCGCCGAGGAGCTGGCCGGCGAGGCGTCGGTGGAGGTCTACGACCCGCGCACGCTGTATCCGTTCGACTGGGACTCGCTCGCCGAGTCGGTGGCCCGCACCCGGCGGCTGGTGGTGGTCGACGACTCGAACCGGTCCTGCGGGATCGCTGGCGAGGTGATCGCCACGATGGTCGAGCGGGTGCCGCTGGTCGCGCCGCCGCGCCGGGTCACCCGCCCGGACGGCGCGGTGCTGCCGTTCGCCCCCGCGCTGGACCGGGCCGTGCAACCCGGCCGGGACCAGTTGCGTACCGCCATCCACCACGTGCTGAAGGACGGGTAGCCATGATCGACGTTGACCACCGCTGGCCGTCCGCCGCACAGGCGTGGCTGGACCTGCCCGCCGACGTACGGGCCGAGATGGTGGCCGCCGGGGCGAAGTCCTGGCGGGAGATCTTCGACGGCCGGGCCACGTACAACCGGCAGTGGCGGCTGGCCCGGCCGCCGGTGATGGACCGCGCCTCGCTGGACGTGCTCAACGCGGTCTGCGACCGGCTCGCCCAGCTCATCTTCGAGGCGTGCCGGCGACGCGCCGGCACGGCGGGGGAGCTGCGCCGGCTGCTCGGCGTGCCGGCCGGGGCGACCCGGTTGCTGGACGACGACGAGCCGCTGGGCGAGGAGCTGCTGGCCGCGTTCCGGCCGGACGTGCTGCTCTCCGGCGGGGTGCCGCGGGTGGTCGAGTACAACATCGACAGCAGCCTCGGCGGCGCGTTCGACGCCGACACCGTGGTCCGCCGGTTCGTCGACGTCTACCGGGCCCGGGGCCTCACCGACCGGGTCCCCCTGGCGGCGGCGCCGTCCGCGGTGGACCGCCGGTTCGCGGCGATCCGCGCCGGGCTGGGCCTGCCCGACGGGGCGCGGGTGGCCATGCTGCTCGACTTCGACGCCGAGTACCCGGGGCTGGACGACCCGCAGCGCTTCCTGCGGGTGCTCGCCCCGGTGGCCGAGCGGGCCGCCGCGTTCGGCCTGGACCTGGTGATCGCGCCGGTCTCCGGGGTGACGCTGGACGACGGCGACCGGCTGGTCGTCGACGGCGCGCCGGTCGACGGGGTGTTCCGGCTCTTCGTGCCCAACCGGGTCACCCCGAGCGCCGGGGTGGACGCGCTGGAGGCGGCCCTGGCCGCCGGGACGGTGCCGATGTGGGTGTCGGCCGCGGCCTGGCTGCTGGCCAACAAGCTCGGCTTCGCCTGGCTCTGGGCGGACGCCGACGCGCTCCCGGCCGCCGACCGCGCGCTCATCCACCGCTACGTGCCGCGTACCTGGGCGCTCACCCCGGAGCTGCTGGACCGGGCGGTGGCCGACCAGGCCGACCTGGTGGCGAAGCCGGCCGACGGCTCGGCCGGGGTGGACGTGCTGATCGGGCGGGAGTGCGCCGCCGACCGGTGGCGTGACGGGGTGCGGCGGTTCGCCGAGCGGGGCGGCTTCATCCTCCAGGAGTACGTCCCGGCGGACACCGTCCCGCTGGACTTCGTGCACATCGAGACCGGCGAGACGGTCAGCGCCGAGGTGCCCTACAGCATCGCGCCGTACCTGTTCGGCCGCCAGCCGGCCGGCGCCTGCATCCGCACCGGCTTCCCCGGCTGCGACGGCGTGCTCAACCTCGCCCGCGGCGTCCTCCTCTCCGGCCTCCTGGTAACCACCTGACCCACCCCCGCCCCCCACCCTGCCGGGTTGATCATGAAGTTGGTGCGGCTCGCCCCGGCGTGTCCCGTCCCCAACTTCATGATCAACGAGACGGGTCGGGGGTGGTGGCGGAGAGGAGGCGGTGGGCGAAGGTGCGGCAGGCCGCGGTGAGGTCGGGTGGGGCGTCGATGGTGAAGTCGGCGTCCAGGAAGGCGAGGTGGAGCAGCAGCCACTGCCAGGAGTCGACCGAGACGGTGACCCGGGCCCGCCGGTCGCCGACCGCCTCGATCTCGGCGTCGTGGTAGCGCAGCGCGTCCAGCACGGGCGCTGCCGGCGCCGCCACCACGAGGGTGACCCGTTGCCGGGTCCGGTCCAGGCCGCGGCGCAGGTACTCCAGCGCCGACCCGGCGGGCAGCGGCCGGCGGCGGTAGCCGGTGCCGGTGCGCAGCGGGTCGCCGACCCGGTCGAGCCGGAACACCCGCCAGTCCGCGCGGTCGAGGTCCCAGCCCAGCAGGTACCAGCGCAGGAGGTGGTGGACCTGCCGGTACGGCTCGACCCGCCGCCGGCTCCGCCCGCCCCGGGCGTCGGTGTAGTCGAACGTCACCACCTCGGCCCGGTCGATGGCCTCGGCGAGCAGGCCGACCTGCTCGGCGGCCACCGGCGGGGTCTCCTGCGCGCCCGTCTCCAGGCTCGCCCGGACGGAGGCCACCCGCGGGCGCAGCCGGGCCGGCAGGAACTGGTCCAGCTTGCCGTACGCGCGGGTGGCCGCCGCGTCGAGTCCGCCCGCCGTGGCCGGCCCGGTGGCGGCGAGCGAGGCGAGACCGAGCAGGGTGGCGATCGCCTCGTCGTCGTCGAGGACGAGCGGCGGCATGGTCCGGCCGGCCGCGAGCCGGTAGTAGCCGCCCGGCCCGGGCTGGGTGTCGACCGGGTAGCCGTAGCCGCGCAGCCGCTCGACGTCCCGACGCAGGGTGCGCGGGCTGACGCCGAGCCGCCGGGCCAGTTCGTCGCCGGTGAACGACCGGCCGCTCTGCAGGGTCGACAGCAGGGAGAGCATCCGCCCGGTCACATCCGCCACGACCCCATTCTTCCGGTGATCGAGGTCAGGATCCGGCCACATCTGCTCGTAGCGTCCCCGGCATGGACCACCGCAGCATCACCATCCGGGGCGCCCGCACCAACAACCTGGCCGCCCTCGACGTCGACGTCCCGCGCAACCGGCTGGTCGTCTTCGTCGGAGTGTCCGGGTCGGGCAAGTCGTCGCTGGTGTTCGACACCATCGCCGCCGAGGCGGGCCACCAGCTCAACGAGACCTTCCCGCCGTTCGCCCGCAACCGGCTGCCGAAGTGGACCCGGCCGGAGGTCGAGCACATCGGCGGCCTGTCGCCGGTGATCGTGGTCGACCAGCGCCGGATCGGCGGCAACGCCCGCTCGACGGTCGGCACCGTCACCGACGCCTGGACCTACCTGCGGCTGCTCTTCTCCCGGGTGGGCACGCCGCACGTCGGCGAGTCGAACCGGTTCTCCTTCAACGACCCGGCCGGCATGTGCCCGACCTGCTCCGGCCTCGGCGAGGTGGTGGCCAGCGCCGTCGACCGCTTCCTCGACCTGGACCGGTCGCTGGCGCAGGGGGCGATCCGGCTGCCCGGATTCGGCGACGGCGGCTACTGGTACGCCCAGTACGCCGACATCGGCACCTTCGACCCGCACACCCCGCTGCGCGAGTGGAGCCCGCAGGAACGGGCGGCGCTGCTGTACGGCGGGGAGGCCGCCGCGAAGCTGGGCCGCAAGCCCCCCAAGGCGTACGAGGGGGTGGTCGAGCGGTTCGAGCGGATCTACCTGCACACCTCCGACAGCCTCTCCGAGCGCAAGCAGGAGGTCATCCGCCGGTTCACCCGCTCGGAGGTCTGCCCGGAGTGCCACGGTGACCGGCTCAACGCGGCGGCCCGCACGGCCACCGTGCTCGGCCACACGATCGGCGAGCTGTCCCGGCTGGAGGTCACCGAACTGGCCGCAGTGGTCCGCGCCGTCACCGCCGCCCAGGTGGCGCCGGTGGTCGCGGCGCTGACCGCCCGCCTGGACGCGATCACCACCATCGGGCTCGGCTACCTCACCCTGTCCCGGCCGACCACGACCCTCTCCGGCGGCGAGTCGCAACGGATCAAGATGGTCAAGCACCTGGGTTCCAGCCTGGTCGAGATGACCTACCTGGTGGACGAGCCCACCGTCGGGCTGCACCCGGCCGACGTGGCGGCCACTGTCCGGTTGCTGGAGCAGCTGCGCGACCGGGGCAACAGCGTCCTGGTCGTGGAGCACGACCCGGCCGTGATGGCCCGCGCGGACCAGGTCGTCGAGATCGGACCGGGCGCCGGCGCCGACGGAGGTCGCCTGGTGTTCCAGGGCAGCTTCGCCGAGCTGCGCCGCGCCGACACCCCGACCGGGCGGGCACTGCGCGGGCGCCGGCCGGTGCGGCGGGAGCCACGGGTCGGCACCGGCCGCCTCACCGTCGCCGACGCCACCCGCAACAACCTGCGGCGGGTGACCGTGGCCGTACCGACCGGTGTGCTGACCGTGCTGACCGGGGTGGCCGGCTCCGGCAAGTCCAGCCTGGCCGCCGAGCTGGTGGCCCAGCACGCCGCGACGGTCATCGACCAGAGCCCGGTCAGCACCAACCGGCGCTCCACCCCGATCACCTACACCGGCATCGCGCCGGCGATCCGCCGGCTGTTCGCCGCGCACAACGGCGTGCCGGCCGGGCTGTTCAGCGCCAACTCCACCGGTGCCTGCCCGGACTGCCGGGGGCTCGGCATCATCCACACCGACCTGGCCTTCCTGGACGGGCAGGAGGTGGTCTGCGAGACCTGCCAGGGCCGGCGGTTCACCCCGGAGGTGCTCGGCTACACCGTCGACGGGCTGTCGATCGCCGACGTCGACGCGCTCACCGTGGACCAGGCCGTCGTGCGGCTGCCCGACCGGCAGATCGCCCGCGCGCTGCGCCACCTGGCCGACGTCGGGCTCGGCTACCTGCGGCTGGGCCAGTCGTTGAGCACGCTCTCCGGTGGGGAGTGTCAGCGGCTCAAGATCGCCAGGGAGCTCCGCGAGACGGAGCGGCCCACCACGTACGTGCTCGACGAGCCGACCACCGGCCTGCACCTGAGCGACGTCGACACCCTGCTGGCGATCCTCGACGGCCTCGTCGACCGGGGCCACACCGTCGTGGTCATCGAGCACAACCTCGACGTCATCCGCCGGGCCGACTGGCTCATCGACCTCGGCCCCGGCCCCGGCCGGCACGGCGGCACCGTGCTCTACGAGGGGCACGTCGCCGACTACACGGACCGGGACACCCCCACCTGCGCGGCGCTGACCGGCTCGGCGGCCGACGCCGAGCACCTGGCGGCCGCGCGCTGACGGCCGGGGATGCCGAGCGGCATCCGGCCGGGACGGTCAACCGGCCTGCCGGGTGCCGGCGAGGCGGGCGCCGAGGCGGCGGACCGTCTCGGCGGCGGCGATGGCGTCGCTGCGGGCGCTGCCGTGCCGGCCGTCGCTGCTGTAGATCGACGGGTCCGCGGTCAGCGGGTGGTCGGTGAGCCGGACGTGCAGGGTGCCGAGCCGCTCCGCGAGCGCGCCGGTGTGGGCGGAGAGCCGGCGCATCCGCTCGGCCAGGCCGGCGCGGTGCCGCTGCGGGACCGCCGGGCTGTGCGACACGTCGAACATCCCGACGGTGATCACGTCCGCCCCGGCGGCCCGCAGCGCCTCGACCATCGCGGTCAGCTCGGCGTCCACCGCGTCGGCGTCGTAGGCCGGGGCGAAGGCGTCGTTGCCGCCGCAGACCACCAGCGCCAGGTCGGGGTGGAAGGCGAGCGCCGGGGCGAGCTGGGTGGCGCGTACCTCGTGCGCCCGCAGCCCGCGCCGCCCCAGGTTCAGGTACGCCAGCTCGGGCCGGACGGCCCGCAGCTCGGCGGCGATCCGGTCCGCCCACTGCACGTCCGGGTAGCCGTCGACCGGCTCGCAGAGCCCCTCGGCCACGCTGTCACCCAGCACCGCGAAGCGGCGCCACGGATGCCCGCGCAGCAGCGCCGCGCTCTCTCCGGGGCGCAGGCACCACGGGTCCGTCGCCTCGGTCAACGTCGATGGCATGGGGGTACGCTAATCGACCCCGCCGGCCGCGGGCAGCGGCCCGACGGGCAGGCCGCCCTCCGCCGGGTGGACCCTCGCGCCGGCCCACGGCAGGACCACCGCCGCGGGCATGATGGGCGGCGGAAGGGGGCGGCCGATGGTGCAGGTGGCGGTCTGCGGGCCGGCGGACGCGACGGCGACCGAGCTGGCGTACGCCCGCCGGGTGGGGGAGCTGCTCGCCGAGCGGGGCGTGACGGTGCTCTGCGGCGCCGGCGGCGGGGTGATGGCCGCCGTCGCCGCCGGCGCCCGCTCCCGGGCCGGCCTGGTGATCGGCGTACGCCCGGACGACGGCACCGAGCCCGGTCCGGCCGACTGTTCCGCGGTACTGGTCACCAACATGGGCCAGGCCCGCAACGCGATCCTGGTGTGGAGCGCCGACGCGGTGATCGCCGTCGGCGGTTCCTGGGGCACGCTCAGCGAGGTGGCGCTGGGCCTGCGCCGCGGCCGCATCCCGGTGGTGGTGCTCGGCGGCTGGCTGATCCGCGACGCCGACGGCCGGCCGGTGCCCGGTCCGGTGCACGTAGCCACGCCGGAGGAGGCGGTCGCCGCGGCCCTGCCGGCCTGACGCCGGCCGAGCCGGCCGGCGCACGCCGCCCCGGTGCGGCGGACCACGGCCAGCGGCACCGGTCGGCCCGGCGCGGGTCGGCGGCTCCCGCCGGGGTGCGGTGGGCGGCGGTGGGCATGGCGGGCGGCTCGGCGGGTAGGCCGCTCTTCCTGGCCGGCGGGCGAGAGGGGGCGGGCGGGATGAGCGGTGCCTGGCCGGACCGGCCGGACGACCGGCTGGTGCCCGTGCACGCCTCGGACCGGATCTGGAACGGGGTCACCACGGCGGCCGGGCGGACGTTCGTCTGCTACCCGAACGCCGACGGGCCGGGGACCGCGGTGGCCGAGCTGCGGGCCGACCGGACGGCTGTGCCGTACCCGGACCCGGCCTGGAACGCCGTCCGCGACGACCACGACCCGGACGGCGCCTTCGTCACCGTGAACAGCCTGCGGACCGGGCCGGACGGGCTGCTCTGGCTCGTCGACAGCGGCGCCCCCGGGTTCGGCGCGCCGCCCGTGCCGGGCGGCCCCCGCCTGCTCGCCGTCGACCTCGCCACCGACCGGATCACCCGCGCGTACGACCTGACCGCGGTGACCCGGCCGACCAGTTTCCTCGACGACGTCCGGTTCCACGGCCCGACCGCCTATCTCACCGACGCCGGCGCGCCCGCCCTGGTCGTGCTCGACCTGCCCAGCGGCCGGGCCCGGCGGGTGCTGGACGGGCACTGGAGCACCACCGCCGGCCGACCGATGAGCGCAGACGGCAGCGCGCTGCGCGACCCGGACGGCGGCGAGGTGCGGCTGCACGCCGACCAGTTGGAGGTCTCGCCCGACGGAGCCCACCTGTACTTCCAGCCGGCCTGCGGCCCGCTCGCCCGGGTCGCCACCCGCTGGCTGGACGACCCGGACGTCCCGCCCGACACCCTCGCCGGCGCCGTCGAGCGCTGGTTGGACACGCCGAGCACCGGCGGCACCGCCGTCGACGCCGACGGCGTGATCTACCTCAGCGACGTGGATCGGCGCCGGATCCTGCGGATCACCCCGGACCGGCGGGTGGAGCCGCTGGTCGCCGACCCGCGCCTGGCCTTCGCCGACGCGCTCTGGCTCGACGGCGGCGGCGACCTGCTGATCCCGGTGACCCAGCTGCACCGCACCGCCGGTCTGGGCGGCGGCCGGGACCGCGTCGAGCGGCCGCTGCGGATCTACCGGCTGCCCGTCGGCGCCCGGCCGGCCCCCAACGACCACCGCTGAGCGGGCCCGGTCGCCCCGGTCAGGACGGAGTGGTCGGCTGCCCGGCCTGGTACGCGGCCGCCAGCCGCTTCGGGGCGCAGGCGTACCACGCCTCGACCACCAGTTCGGTCAGCTCCTCGACGTCGAGCTGGTCGAGCCGTGCCAGGATCACCGGGTAGCCGTCGAAGTGCGGGGTGGTGAAGTAGACGGCCGGGTCGTCGGCGAGCAGCGCCTCCTTGGCCCCCAGGTCGGGCACGTACGCGCCGAGCACCGGGCCGTCCGGCGCGGCCGGACCGAGCGCCTCGCGGTCGGCCTTGCGCAGCGGGCGGTCGAAGACGAAGGACTTCTTGCGCACCCGCCACGCCGGCGCCCCGTTGTACGACGGGTGTTCGCTGGTCTCCGGCAGGCCCAGCGCGATGCGGCGGACGTCGTCCCAGGTGGCCACGCCCCGACGATACGCGCCGTGCGCCGCCGGTGGGTGGCCGTGCGGTCAGCCCGCCCGCCGCCCGGCTCGGGCCGTCGGGCAGCGTCCGGGCGATCACGGGCGCGAACCCCCACCACCTGCTGCTCGACCGGAGCGGGGATCAGGGGGTGGTGGGGGCGGGGGCCGGCTCGGGGCGCAGGGCGCCGCAGAGGGGGAGCAGGGTCACCAGCAGGCAGGCGGCGGCCATCGCCAGCAGGGCCGGGCCGAGGCCGAACGCGGCCACCGACCAGCCGCCGAGCAGCGCGCCGACCGGCAGCCCCACGAAGCCCAGCGACCCGGCCAGCCCGATCACCCGGGTCTGCAACTCCGCCGGCACCCGCTCGTAGAGCGCCACGCCCAGCAGCGGGTTCACCGCGGCGATGCCGATGCCGGACAGGAAGGTCACCACCAGCACCACCGGCAGTTCCTCGCTGAGCGCCAGCGCCACCAGCCGGGGGGTGCCGCTGAGCAGCGCCCCGGCCACGAAGGTCAGGTACCGGGGCAGCCGGGGCCCGAGCACGGTGAACAGCAGGTTGCCCAGCAGGGCGCCGGCCGAGAAGGCGCCGAGCACCAGGCCCAGCCCGGCCGGGTTGCCCAGCACGTCGGCCACCCAGAGCGGGATGTAGACGGCGATGCTGGCGTTCGCCACCATGTTCAGCGCGGCGATCACCAGCAGCATGCTCAGCAGCGTGCGGTCCCGGCCCAGGTAGCGGAACCCGCCGGCGAGCGCCCGCAGGTAGCCCTCCGGCTGGGCCGGCGTCGCGCTGGCCGCCGGCGGGCGGACCAGGGCGCCGATCAGCAGCGCGCAGACGCCGAACGTCGCCGCGTCGATCAGGATCGCCCCGGTCACCCCGAACCACCAGACCAGCAGGCCGCCGGCGGCCGCCCCGAAGAGGGTGACCAGCCGGCCCAGCCCGTCGTAGACCGAGGTCAGCCGGATCAGCCGCACCCCGGCGGCCTCCGCGGCGGGCCGGAACAGCACGTGCTTGACCCGGTCACCGATGCCGCGCAGCCCGCCGACCACGGCCACCAGCGCCACCAGGGCGCCGAAGCCGAGCCACGGGGTGAGCGCCACCGCGACCATCAGCGCCGCGCTGGCCAGGTCGGCCAGGATCGAGGTGCGGCGCAGCCCGATCCGGTCCGCCCACGGCGTGGCCAGCGCGCTGGAGAGCAGGTACGGCAGCGTCTCGGCGAACGCCACCAGGCCCATCTTCGCCGGGCTGCCGGTGGTCTCCAGCACCAGCCAGGGGATGGCCACCACCGAGATCCGGCTGCCCAGGTTGGAGATCAGATCGGCGGTGACCAGGGTGACCAGTTCCCGCCGGGGGGTCACGCCGGGCTGCCGATCGCGGCGTGCGGGTGGGCCGCGGCGTACCGGGCACGCAGCGCCCACTTGTCCACCTTGGCCGAGCGGTTGAGCGGCAGCCGGTCGACGAACTCGACAGCTCCGGGCGCCCAGGTGTCGCTGAGCGCGGTGGTCACCAGGTCGATCAGCTCGGCGGCGGTCACCGTCGCGCCGGGCGCCGGCACCACGAAGGCGTACGGCAGCTCGCCCGCGACCTCGTCGGGAACGCCGATCACGGCGGCGGCCCGCACCTGCGGGTGCCCGGCCAGCACGTCCTCGATCGGGCGGGAGTAGATCGGCCAGCTGCGCTGCCGGCTGAGGATCCGGTCCTGCAACCGGTCGACCAGGTAGAGGTAGCCGTCGGTGTCCAGGTGCCCGATGTCGCGGGTGCGTACCCAGCCGTCGACCAGCGTGTCGGCGGTCAGCTCCGGTTGACAGTGGTAGCCGGCGAAGCGCAGCTCGGTGTGTACCCACACCTCACCGTCGACGCCCGGCGGCAGCACCGTGCCGTCCTCGGCGCGGATCTCCACCCGCACGTCCCCGTACGGCCGGCCGCAGGAGCGCAGCCGCTCCGGGTGCGCCGGGTCGTCGGTCAGCCGGGGCAGCGCGGTGACCACCACCGCCTCGCTCAGCCCGTACACGATGCGCAGCACCGGGCCGAAGCGGGCGATCGCCTGCCGCAGCCGGGCCGGCGCGGCGGGCCCGGCGCCCACGTTGAACATGAACATCGCGGAGAAGTCCGCGCCGTCCAGCGCCGGATGGTCCAGCACCTCGTAGAGCATCGGCGGGGTGACGAAGGTGGAGTTGATCCGCTCCCGCTGCACCGTGTCGATGAACCGCGCCGGGTCCCAGCCGTCGCGCAGGACCAGCACGCCACCGGTGAACAGGTTGAACAGGGTGGTGATCTGGCCACTGGCGAGCCACATCGGGGAGTGCGACAGGTGCCGCAGCAGCGGGAAGCTGGCGGCGCGGAAGTCCGCCGCCAGGGTGAGGATCTGCGCGTAGAAGCTCTCCCGGTGGTGCACCAGCTTCGGGCTGCCGGTGGTGCCGCTGGTCTGCAGGAACGACTCCGGCGCCGGCACCTCGCCCGGCACCTCGCCGGGACCGGGCGGGTCACCGACCGCGGCGGTGAGGTCGGGGCCGGCGCCGCCGGGACCGAGGCAGAAGACCGGCACGCCGGGCAGCGCGGCGGCCAGTTCCGGCCCGAGGCTGGCCGGGTCCCGCGCGTCGTAGAGGAAGGCGTCGGGGCGGGCCAGCCGGGCGAAGTCGGCGACCTCGTGCCGGGAGGTGACCGGCGCGACCCACATCGTCCGGCAGCCCAGCAGGTGCAGGGCGAGCTGCACCAGCGGCCCCTCGACCGGGTTGCCGAGCGCGACCAGCACCGCCGCCCCCGGCCGTACGCCGTGCGCGCGCAGCGTGCCGGCCAGCCCGCACACCTCGGCGTGCACGTCGGCGTAGCTGAGCCGGCGGTCACCGCCGACCAGCGCCGCCCGCTCGCCCCAGCCGGCGAAGAGCGCCAGCGCCCGGTGCACGTAGCTGGTCCGTTGCCCGTCAGTCATCGGCAGTCCCCATCCGGTCCGGCGGTGCCCGGGCAGCCCCCGGGGCACGGCGCGGCGGTGGCGCGCGGCCGGCGACCACCTCGCCGCCGCCTGTGAGCGTAGGGTGTTCCCGCCGTCGGCGGAGAGTGGCCGAACGGCGCTCCGCGCGGGGCTGGCGGACATTTGATCGCGTCGATCAGGTTGATTGACGCCCATCTTCGGCGGCGGCTAGTTTCCGGTCCATCGTCCAGCCGGTGACCGTCCCTGACGGCCCTGGGCTGCCACCACGATGGAGGTTCAATGGCGACTCCGAAGAGATGGCACGTGACAGTTTCCGCCGCCGCGCTGCTGGTCGCGGGCACCCCCGCCGTGGTCGCCAGCGCCGGCCCGGGGTCGACCTCCGGGGCGCGCGGCGACCGCGCCGTCTGGGCGGGCAGCTGGGCCGCCGCGGTGACCCGGGGCAACGCCACCGGCCTGACCAACACCGGGCTGAACAACCAGAGCGTGCGGATGGTGGTGCACACCTCGGTCGGCGGTCCCCGGCTGCGGGTGCGGTTGAGCAACGTCTACGGCGAGCAGGCGGTCCGGGTCGGCCGGGCCACCATCGCCCGACCGAACACCGCCACCGCCGACGACCACTCCGACATCGACCCGGCGAGCCTGCGCGAGCTGCGCTTCAACGGCGCCGCCTCGGCCACCATGAACCGCGGCGCGGAACTGCTCAGCGACCCGGTCGACTTCCCGGTCGGCGACCAGCAGGACCTGGTGCTGACCGTGCACTTCCCGACCCCGACCGGCCCGGTGACCTTCCACGGCCAGTCCCGGCAGACCAACTTCATCGGCGCCACCGACCTGACCTCCGCCGCCGACGGCGCGGGCTTCACCATCCGGCCGAACTGCTGCTGGTTCTTCCTCTCCGGCATCGACGTGCAGCGCCGGCACTCGCCGGGCTCCGTGGTGGTGCTCGGCGACTCGATCGGCGACGGCAACGGCAGCACCGTCAACGCCAACAGGCGCTGGCCCGACCTGCTCGCCGACCGGCTGATCGACGCCCGGCCGGACGTGCGCACCCCGGGCGTGCTCAACCTGAGCCTGGCCGGCAACCGGCTCAACCACGAGGGGCCGGAGCCCGGCGCGGGCGGCTTCCCCGGCTACCACGAGCTGGGGCCGAACGCGGTCAGCCGGCTCGACGAGGACGTCTTCGCCCAGACCGATGCCCGCACCGTGGTCACCCACCTGGGCATCAACGACATCTGGATGTCCGGCGACTCCGCCGAGCAGGTCATCGCCGCGCTGCGGCAGATCAACCAGCAGGTCAAGGCGCGCGGCCTGCGCAGCCTGGTGGCCACCCTGACGCCGTACGAGGGGCACGGCAACCCGGGGGTGTGGACGCCGGAGAAGGAGGCCACCCGGCAGGCGGTGAACGCCTGGCTGCGCGCCGGCGACGAGTTCGACGGGCTGCTCGACTTCGACCGGGTGTTGCGCGACCCGGCCCAGCCCAGCCGGCTGCTGCCCGCGTACGACTCCGGTGACCACATCCACCCGAACGACGCCGGCAACCAGGCGATGGCCGACGCCGTGCCGCTGCGCCTGCTCGGCCTGTGACATCGGGCGCGGGCGGCGGCCCACCCGCCGCCCGCGCCACCGTTTCCGGGGGGGAGACCGACGTGGACGTCACGCAGTTGCTGACCCGGCTCTACAGCGACGAGGGCCGGCAGGACCCGTACCCCTGCTACGCCGGGCTGCACGAGCTGGGGCCGGTCAGCCCGGTGCCGGCGCGGGCCGAGCACCGCACGGTGGCCGCCGTCGCCGTCGGCTACGACCTGGTCAGCCAGGTGCTGCGCGACCCGGAGTGGTACAAGCAGGCCCCGCCCGGCTGGCGAGAGCAGGAGGTGCTGCGCACCCTGCAGACCTCGATGATGTTCGTCAACCCGCCCGACCACACCCGGATGCGCGCGGTCTTCGCGAAGACCTTCACCCCGCGCCGGCTGGGCGCCCTCGAACCGGTGGTGGTCCGGGTGGTCGACGAGTTGCTGGACCGGATGGCCGACGCCGGGGCGGCCGGGTTCGACTTCGTCGCGGAGTTCGCGTACCCGATGCCGGCCCGGGTGATGGCCGAGTTCATCGGCATCCCCGCCGGGGAGCTGGACTTCTACCGGCAGCGGGTGGAGCGCATCGACGACTTCCTGGACGTCGCGGGCAAGACCCCGCAGCGGCTGGCCGCCGCCAACGCCGCCGCCGCCGAACTGCGCGCCTTCTACGCCGGGCTGATCGCGCACCGGCGCCGCCGCCCCGGCGGGGACCTGATCAGCGCCCTGGTCGAGGCGGTCGACGCGGGCGACGTCCCGCTCACCGAGGACGAGCTGGTCAGCAACCTGATCGTGCTGTTCAACGCCGCGTTCGTGACCACCGTCTACATGCTCAGCAACGGCCTGCCGCTGCTGCTGTCCCACCCCGAGGTGGCCGCCGCGCTGCCCGGCGACGACGCGCTGACCCGCGGCGCCGTCGACGAGATCCTCCGGCTGGAGGCGCCGGTGCACTTCCTGGCCCGGGCCGCGCCCCGGGACACCGTGCTCGGCGGGGTGCCGGTCGAGCGGGACCAGAACGTGCTGCTGGTGATCGCCGCCGCCAACCGCGACCCGGCCCGGTTTGCCGACCCGGACCGGTTCGACCCGCGCCGGCCCGGCCCGCCGTCGCTCGCCTTCGGCGTCGGGCTGCACTTCTGCCTCGGCGCCGCCGTGTCCCGGCTGGAGGGTCGGCTCGCGCTGCCCCGGCTGCTGCGCCGCTTCCCCCGGCTCGCGGTCGCCGAGCGGCCGATCTACAGCGGTAGCCTCTTCCTGCGCGGCATCGACAAGCTGCTGCTGCACACCGGCGGGCGGGAGGCCGCATGAGCGAGCGGATCACCCGGCCCGGCGCGGCGCGCCGGCACGGCGCACGCCGCGGCGCCGGCATGAGCGAGCGAACCGCCCGGCTCGACGCGACGGCGCTCCGGGTCGGCCCGGCGCGCGACGGAGGTGCGGCATGAGCCTGCACCCGCAGGTGGCCACGTACCGGGCGGCCCGCGCCGCGGCCGGCACGCCACCGCTGTACACCCAGACGCTGGCCGAGGCCCGCGCCGCCGACCTGGCCGCGATCCGGGCCGGCGGCGGCGCTGTCGAGCCGGTGCACGAGGTACGCGACACGCACGTCCCCGGCCCGGCCGGCGACCTGCCGGTACGCGTGTACCGGCCGGCAGGGTCCGGCCCGCTGCCCACCCTGGTCTACTTCTTCGGCGGCGGCTGGACGCTGGGCAGCATCGACACCGCCGACGGCATCTGCCGGCGGCTGGCCAACGCGGTGCCCTGCCAGGTGGTCACCGTCGGCTACCGGCTCGCCCCGGAGCACCCCTTCCCGGCCGCGGTGCACGACTGCCACGCGGCCAGCCGGTGGCTCGCCGCGCACCCCGAGCAGTTCGACCTGGACCCGGCGCGGGTCGCGGTCGGCGGCGACAGCGCCGGCGGCAACCTCGCCGCCGCGGTCACCCTGCTGGCCCGGGACCGGGGCGGGCCCCGGCTCGCCGCGCAACTGCTGGTCTACCCGAACACCGACCAGACCGCGACGGCCGCCGGCGACGACGACCCGCTGCTGTTCAACCGCCACTCGGTGGCCTGGTACCGCCGGCACTACCTGCCCGACCCGGCCGCCGCCCGCGACCCGCTGGCCTCACCGCTGCTCGCGCCGGACCTCACCGGCCTGCCGCCCGCCCTGGTCGTCACCGCCGAGCACGATCCGCTGCGCGAGCAGGGCGAGCGGTACGCGCACCGGCTGCGCGCCGCCGGGGTGCCGACCACGCTCACCCGCTACCCCGGGATGATCCACGGTTTCTTCGCCATGCCCGGCGTCTTCGACGACGGCCGGTGCGCCCAGGACGAGGCCGCCGCGTTCCTGCGCGGGCGGTTCGGGTTGACCGGCACCGACCGGGACACGGTGCCGGCGGGAAGGGGGACCGACGATGGCTGAGGACGTGCTGCCGAAGCCGGCCCGGCCGGTGGGGGAGCCACCCGCGCCGGCCTGCCTGGCCGACTACGCGGAGCGGGCCCGGGCGGTGCTCCCGCCGGAGGTGTGGGACTACATCGACGGCGGCAGCGGCGCCGAGATCACCCTCGCCGCCAACCGGCGCGCGCTGGACCGGGTGGCGGTGCTGCCCCGGGTGCTGCGCGGGGTGCCGACCCCGCGCACCGAGACCCGCCTGCTCGGCGCGCCGTCCGCGCTGCCGATGGCGGTGGCGCCGATCGCGTACCAGCGACTGGTGCACCCGGACGGGGAAGTGGCGCTGGCCGCCGCCGCGGCCGCGGCCGGCGTGCCGTACGTGGCGAGCACCCTGGGCAGCGTGCCGATCGAGCAGGTCGCCAAGGCCGGTGGGTCGGTCTGGTTCCAGCTCTACTGGCTGCGCGATCGGGGTCTGGTCACCGACCTGCTGGACCGGGCGCACGCGGCCGGCTGCACGGCGCTCACGGTCACCGTGGACGTGCCGATCCTCGGCCGGCGGCTGCGCGACGTGCGCAACGCGTTCGCCGTACCGCCGCACGTGGTGGCGGCCAACCTGCCGGCCGGGCGGGACGACCTGGCGCACACCGCCATGCCAGGCGTCTCGGCTATCGCCGCGCACACCGACGCGGTCTTCGCGCCCGCGCTGAGCTGGGACGACCTGGACTGGCTGCGCGGGCGCACCGCGCTGCCGCTGGTGGTCAAGGGCATCCTCGACCCGCGTGACGCCGTCCTCGCGGTCTCCGCCGGCGCCGACGCGGTGGTGGTCTCCAACCACGGCGGCCGGCAACTGGACGGCGCGCCGGCCACCGCCGCCGTGCTGCCCGAGGTGGTCGCGGCCGTCGCCGACCGGTGCGAGGTGCTGATGGACAGCGGCGTGCTCGGCGGGACCGACGTGCTGCGCGCCCTGGCGCTGGGCGCCAACGGGGTGCTGGTCGGCCGGCCGATGCTCTGGGCGCTGGCCGCGGGCGGCCAGGCCGCGGCGGAGGCGGCGCTGACCCTGCTCGCCGACGAGTTCCGCGACGCGCTGGCGCTGACCGGCTGCGCCGACCCGGCGGCCGCCCGCGAGCTGCGCACCCGGACGGTGGACTGAGCGTGGCCGCGCCGGCGGAGCTGAGCGGGGCCGACCGGAGCACGGCCGACCGGAGCACAGCCGACCTGAGCACAGCCGACCTGAGCACGGCCGACCTGCATCCGGCGGTCGACGACCCGGCGCTGAACTCGATGAACTTCCTCAACGAGGTGGCCCAGCACTACCCGGACGCGGTGTCGCTGGCCGCCGGCCGGCCGTACGAGGAGTTCTTCGACGTCGCCGCGCTGCACCGGTACCTGGACACGTTCCGCCGCCACCTCGCCGACGACCTCGGTCTCACCCCCGCCCAGGTGCACCGCACCCTGTTCCAGTACGGCCGCACCAAGGGCGTCGTGCACCACCTGGTGGCCCGCAACCTGGCCGTGGACGAGGGGGTCGACGTCGACCCGGAGGCGATCGTGGTGACGGTCGGCTGCCAGGAGGCGATGTTCCTGGTGCTGCGGGCGCTGCGCGCCGGCCCCGACGACGTGCTGCTCGCCGTCGCGCCCACCTACGTCGGGCTGACCGGCGCGGCTCGGCTGCTCGACCTGCCGGTGCGCCCGGTGGCCGGCGGGCCGGCCGGGGTGGACCTGGCCGATCTGCGCGCCCAGGTGCGCCGGGCCCGGGCCGACGGGCTGCGCCCGCGGGCCTGCTACCTGATGCCGGACTTCGCCAACCCGTCCGGGACGAGCCTGGGCCTGGCCGACCGGCGGCGGCTGCTCGCCCTGGCCGAGGCGGAGGACCTGCTGCTGCTGGAGGACAACCCGTACGGCCTCTTCCCGGCCGGGGACGCCCAGCGGGTGCCCACGCTCAAGGCGCTGGACACCGGGCGGCGGGTGGTCTATCTGGGGTCGTTCGCCAAGACCGTGCTGCCCGGCGCGCGGGTCGGCTACGTCGTCGCCGACCAGCGGGTGGCCGGCGCGGACGGCAGGGTCGGGCCGCTCGCCGACCAGCTCGCGAAGATCAAGAGCATGGTCACCGTGAACACCTCGGCGATCGCCCAGGCGGTGGTCGGCGGGGCGCTGCTGGAGCACGGGTGCAGCCTGGTCGCGGCGACGGCGCGCGAGCGGGCCGCGTACACCCGGAACCTGCGGCACCTGGTCGCCGGGCTGGCCCGGCGGTTCCCGGCGGACGCCGCGCCGGTGCGCTGGAGCGTGCCGGCCGGCGGGTTCTTCGTGGTGGTGACCGTGCCGTTCCCGGTCGACGACGCGCTGCTGCACCGTTCGGCCCGCGAGTACGGGCTGCTCTGGACGCCGATGGCGCACTTCTACGACGCCGGCACCCCGGTGGCCGCGCTGCGGCTGTCGGTCAGCGCGGTGACCCCGGCCGAGATCGACCTCGGCCTGGACCGGCTGGCCGCCCTGGTCACCGACGAGCTGGCCCGCCGCGGCACGTCCGACCGGGTGGCCTGACACAACGCGTTCACCGCATGGCAATCCGCGACTGCCCGCGTTTCCGCGTCCTGCATGGACGGTCATAATGGACGCCATGGTCGCCTGGGAGTACGCCCTGCTGGTCCGCCGCTATCAGGGGCAGGGCCGCAATTTCCACGTCAGTTTCATCTGGTACGGCCCGGACGGGTCGCGCCGGGACATCACCGCGTACGGCGACACGGCGATCGCGCACCTCAACCGGGCCGGCCGGGAGGGTTGGGAACTGGTCTCCGCCGCCGAGGACGTGAACAACGTCCAGGGCAGCACCGAGGTGCACCGCTACCACCTCAAGCGGCAGATCGGCTGACCCGCCCGGCGTCCCCCCGTACCCGGTCGCGCCGAAGCCGGCCCCGCCGCCCACGGCCCGCCACCCACGGCTCGCCACCCACGATCCGCCACCCACGGCCCGCCCGCCGGATGCCGCCCGTGCGTCAGCGCCGGTCGGCGCGGGCCCCGGTCCCGGCTGGCCCGCCGGCGGCGTGCCGTTCACCCGGCGTTGTTGTTACCGTTGCCTCCCGCCGCCGCCCGGCCGCTCCCGCGCCGCCCGGTCGCGGTGGGGAGGAGGAGCAGTGGCGCAACCCGGGCGGCCCCGGTACGTGGTCGGGGTCGACTTCGGCACCCTCTCCGGCCGGGCGCTGGTGGTGGACGTCGCCGACGGCGCCGAACTCGGCGAGGCCGTCCACCCGTACCGGCACGGGGTGCTCACCGAGCGGCTCCCCGGCGGCCCGCCGCTGCCGCCGGACTGGGCGCTGCAGCACCCCGACGACTACCGCGAGGTGCTGCGCGCCGCGGTGCCCGCCGCGCTGCGCGCCGCCCGGGTACGACCCGAGGACGTGGTCGGCATCGGCGTCGACGCGACCGCCAGCACCGTGCTGCCCGCCCGCGCCGACGGCACCCCGCTCTGCGAGCTGCCAGGGCTGGCCGACCGGCCGCACGCGTACCCGAAGCTGTGGAAGCACCACGCGGCGCAGCGGCAGGCCGACCGGATCAACGCGCTGGCCGCCGAGCGGGGCGAGCGCTGGCTGGCCCGCTACGGGGGCCGGGTCTCCGCGGAGTGGCAGCTGGCCAAGGCGCTGGAGGTGCTGGAGGAGGATCCGGAGGTCTTCGACCGCGCGGAGCGCTGGATCGAGGCGGCCGACTGGATCGTCTGGCAGCTCTGCGGCCGGGAGACCCGCAACGCCTCGGCCGCCGGCTACAAGGGGCTGCGCCAGGACGGGCGGTACCCGTCGGCGGAGTTCCTGCGCGCCCTGCACCCCCGGCTGGACGGCCTGCTGCCCCGGGTCGACGGTCCGCTCGCGCCGCTGGGCGCCCGAGCCGGCGGGCTCACCCCGGAGGCGGCCGGCTGGACCGGCCTGCCGGTGGGCGTCGCGGTGGCCGTCGGCACCATCGACGCGCACGTCACCGCCGCGGCGGCCGGTTCGGTCGAGCCGGGGCGGATGCTCGCCGTGCTCGGCACCTCCACCTGCCTGATCATGAACGCGGACGCCTGCCACGAGGTGCCGGGGGTGTGCGGCGTGGTCGACGGTGGCGTCACCACCGGCGCCTGGGGCTACGAGGCCGGGCAGAGCGGGGTCGGCGACATCTTCGCCTGGTACGTGGCCAACGCCCTGCCGGCGTCGTACGCGGAGCGGGCCCGCGCGCTCGGGGTGACCCCGTACCAGCTGCTCGACTCCCTCGCCGCCGAGCAGCGGGTCGGCGGGCACGGCCTGCTCGCGCTGGACTGGCACAGCGGCAACCGCTCGGTGCTGATGGACCACGAGCTGAGCGGGGTGCTGGTCGGGCTGACCCTGGCCACCCGGCCGGAGGAGATCTGGCGGGCGCTGCTGGAGTCGACGGCGTTCGGGGCGCGGACCGTGGTGGCCGCGTTCGAGGACGCCGGGGTGCGGGTGGACGAGCTGACCGTCGCCGGCGGGCTGACCGACAACCGGCTGCTGCTGCGGATCTACGCCGACGTGCTGCGCCGGCCGCTGCACGTGGTCGACTCGGCGCACCCGGCCGCGCTGGGCGCGGCGATCCACGCGGCGGTGGCCGCCGGGGCGTACCCCGACGTGCCGGCCGCGTCGGCGGCGATGGGCGCCCCGCGCCGGGAGACCTGGCACCCCGACCCCGCCCGCGCCGCCCGCTACGACCAGCTGTACGCCGAGTACCGGACCCTGCACGACCACTTCGGCCGCGGCGGCACCGACACCCTCCACCGCCTCCGCGCCCTCCGCAACCACCCCCACTGACCCCCCATCGCCCCCCGCCCCCGCCCCCACCCCGTCGATCATGAGGTTGGCGGTGCGAATTGTCCGGACCCATGCCGCCAACCTCATGATCAACCGGGGGGGCGGGGCGGGGCGGGGCGGGGCGGGGCGGGGCCGGGGCGGGTGGGGTGCCGGGGTGGGGCGCGTCAGGCGAGGGTGACGGTGGGGTAGAGGGGGAAGCCGGTGAGCAGTTCGCTGGCCTGGCGGCTGACCTTGTCGGCGACGGCCGGGTCGAGCACGTACTTGGCCTTCGACGGGGTGCCGTCGGCGTTGCTGCCCGGCGTGGTCTGGCTGAGCACGGTGTGGATCAGCTCGGCGGTCTGGTCCATCTCCGCGGTGCCCAGCCCGCGGCTGGTCAGCGCCGGGGTGCCGATCCGGATGCCGGAGGTGTACCAGGCGCCGTTCGGGTCCTGCGGGACCGAGTTGCGGTTGGTGACGATGCCCGAGTCGAGCAGCGCCTGCTCGGCCTGCCGGCCGGTCAGCCCGTAGCCGGAGACGTCGATCAGCACCAGGTGGTTGTCGGTGCCGCCGGTGACCAGCCTGCCGCCGCGGCGCAGCAGCCCCTCGGCGAGCGCCTGGGCGTTGGCCACGATGCGCTGGGCGTAGTCGGCGAAGTCGGGCCGGCGCGCCTCGGCCAGGGCGACCGCCTTGGCGGCCATCACGTGCGGCAGCGGGCCGCCGAGCACCATCGGGCAACCCCGGTCCACCTGGTCGGCCAGCTCCGGCTGGCAGAGCACCATGCCGCCGCGCGGGCCGCGCAGCGACTTGTGCGTGGTGGTGGTGACGATGTGCGCGTGCGGCACCGGGTCGAAGTCGCCGGTGAACACCTTGCCGGCGACCAGGCCGGCGAAGTGGGCCATGTCGACCATGAAGGTGGCGCCGACCGAGTCGGCGATCTCCCGCATGATCCGGAAGTTGACCTTCCGGGGGTACGCCGAGTAGCCGGCGACCAGGATCAGCGGCTTGAACTCCCGGGCCGCCGCGGCGACCTGGTCGTAGTCGATCAGGCCGGTGGCCGGGTCGGTGCCGTAGCTGCGCTGGTCGAACATCTTGCCCGAGATGTTCGGCCGGAAGCCGTGGGTGAGGTGCCCGCCGGCGTCCAGCGACATGCCCAGCATCCGCTGGTTGCCCAGCTCGCGGCGGAGCGCGAACCAGTCCGCCTCGGTGAGCTCGTTGACCTGCCGGACCTGCGCCTTCCGCAGCGCCGGGGACTCGATCCGGTCGGCCAGGATGGCCCAGAACGCGACCAGGTTGGCGTCGATGCCGGAGTGCGGCTGCACGTACGCGTGCGCGGCGCCGAACAGCTCGCGGGCGTGCTCGGCGGCGAGCGCCTCGACGGTGTCGACGTTCTGGCAGCCGGCGTAGAAGCGGCGGCCGACGGTGCCCTCGGCGTACTTGTCGCTGAACCAGTTCCCCATCGCCAGCAGCGTGGCGGGGGAGGCGTAGTTCTCGCTGGCGATCAGCTTCAGCGACTCGCGCTGGTCGGCCAGCTCCGCCCCGATGGCGTCGGCCACCCGCGGTTCGACCGCGCGGATCACCTCGAGGGCGCTGCGGAAGGCGGTGGATTCGGCGTTCAGCGACATGAGACCTCCAGGTGACGTGCGGAAGGCCCAGGCGCTCGGCGTGCGTCCTCGTGACGGGACCGCTTCCCGATGGTGCTCCATCCCCACGCGCCAGTCACGGCCCGGGCTGATCCTACCGGGTCGGCGACCCGCTGCCCGGCTCCACCTCCGTCCGCCCGGCCGGCTGCGTGCCGGGCGGTTGGACCGCCCGTCCCGGGGCACACCAGGAGGCGGGCCGCGAAACCGGTGCGGCGCGGCCGGGCGTACGAGAGGAGCCAGCATGAGCACACCGACCACCGGTCGACCACTCGCCGTGGTGACCGGGGCGTCCAGCGGGATCGGGTACGAGCTGGCGGTGCAGTTCGTCGAGCACGGATTCGACGTGGTGGTCGCCGCCGAGGACGAGGGCATCGGCACGGCGGCGCAGCGGCTGCGCCGCGACAACGGGCCCCGGGTGCAACCCGTCCGGGTCGACCTGGCCCGCCCCGAGGGGGTGGAGGAGCTGGTGGCGGCCGTGCGCGCGACCGGCCGGGCGGTGGATGCGCTGGCGCTCAACGCCGGCCGCGGCGCCGGCGGGGAGTTCGTGGGCGGCACCGAGCTGGCCGACGAGCTGACCGTCGTCGACCTCAACGTCCGCTCGACCGTGCACCTGGCCAAGCTGCTGCTGCCGGGCATGGTCGAACGCGGCGCCGGCCGGGTGCTGTTCACCTCGTCGATCGCGGCGACCATGCCGGGACCCTTCCAGGCCGTCTACAACGCCTCGAAGTCGTTCGTGCAGTCCTTCGCCGAGGCGCTGCGCAACGAGCTGAAGGACACCGGGGTGACCGTCACCTCGCTGATGCCCGGCCCCACGGACACCGAGTTCTTCGATCGGGCCGACATGCGGGACACCCGGGTCGGCTCCGGGCGCAAGGACGACCCGCGACGGGTCGCCGAGCAGGGGTTCGCGGCGCTGATGCGGGGCGACCAGACGGTGACCGCCGGCTCGCTGCTGAACAAGGTGCAGACCGCCGCCGGCAAGATCGTCCCGGACAAGCTCAAGTCCGCGCAACACCGCCGGATGGCCGAGCCCGGCTCCGGCGGCTGAGGGGGCGTCGCGCGGAACGCGCCCGGTCCGGGCCGAGGGCGCCGCCGGCCCGGCTGCCGGGGTCGCGGCGGGGCGGGGCGGTCCATAGGATCGAGGGATGGTGGCCGACGGGAGCGCGGGCGGCAGCCTGTTCGCCATCAGCGACCTGCACGTCAACCACCGCGAGAACCGGGCCGTCGTCGAGGGCCTGCACCCCGAGTCGCCGCACGACTGGCTGCTGGTCGCCGGGGACGTGGCCGACACGGTGGCCGATGTCGAGTGGGCGCTCGGGCTGCTGGCGCACCGTTTCGCCCGGGTGGTCTGGGCACCCGGCAACCACGAGCTGTGGAGCCCGCCGAACGACCCGGTGACGCTGCGCGGGCTGGAGCGCTACCAGCACCTGGTGGCGCTCTGCCGGCGGCTGGGCGTGCTCACCCCGGAGGACCCGTACCCGGTGTGGCGGGGGGAGGGCGGCCCGGTGCGGGTGGCGCCGCTGTTCCTGCTCTACGACCACAGCTGGCTGCCGGACGGGATCGACACCCGCGAGGCGGCGCTGGCCGAGGCGTACCGGACCGGGATCGTCTGCACCGACGAGTTCCTGCTGCACCCCGACCCGTACCCGAGCCGGGCGGACTGGTGCGCGGCCCGGGTCGAGCAGACCCGCCGGCGGCTGGCCGAGCGGGAGCCGGCGCTGCCCACCGTGCTGGTCAACCACTACCCGCTGGTCCGCGAGCCGACCCGGATCCTGCGCTACCCGATCTTCGCCCAGTGGTGCGGCACCGAGGCGACCGCCGACTGGCACCGGCGCTTCGACGCCGCCGCGGTGGTCTACGGGCACCTGCACATCCCCCGGACCACCTGGCACGACGGCGTACGGTTCGAGGAGGTCTCGGTGGGCTATCCGCGGGAGTGGCGGCAGCGCAGCGTACCGCCGGGGCGGCTGCGGCGGATCCTGCCGGCGCCCCCGGCATGACGACGGGCCCCGACGCGCCGGGGCCCGTCGCGCCGTCGCCGCTCAGGCGGTCACCGCGTGCATCGACTTCTTGAGCGCCTTCGGGTCGGTGGGCTTGCGGGGGGCGCCGTCGCGCAGCTCGATCATCCGCTCGCCGATCTCCTGCAACTGCTTACGGCCGAGCGCCTCGCGCACCTTCGGGAACCACTCCTGCTCCTCCTCCTCGACGTGGTGCAGCACGTTCTCGATCAGCACCGTCGTCTTGGCGTTGAAGTGCTCGTCCTCGGCGTCCATGGTGAACAGTTCGGCGCAGAGCAGGTCGGCGACGTGGTGCTCCTCGTACGACTCGAGGATGTCGTCCTCCAGGTCCGGCAGGAGCTTGCGGACCTCCGGGTACATCACCTCGTTCTCCAGGTACGTGTGCACGGTGAGCGCCTCGATGATCTGCCCCACCAGCTGCTTCCGCTTGCTCGCCGGCCCCTCCTCGGCATCCTGGAAGGCCTTGAACAGGCGGCGCATCTCCTTGTGGTCCTCCTTGAGCAGGACGATGGCATCGGTGGACACCGGGTGACCTCCTAAATTCGACGGATGTCCGTCCGGTACCCCGGTGGTGAGCTGCGGAAACTGGTGTCACCCAAGCGGGTGGGGCCCGGCGGATCGCCGCCGGGCCCCACCACTGGTCGTGCTGTCGCCTCAGCGCACCACGTTGTACGCGCTGACCATGCCCGCGCCGTAGAACGAGTTGCGCGCCCCGCCGGAGCAGGTCGAGTCGTACACGTTCGGGCCGGTCGGGAAGAGCGGCACCGGGTTGTAGACCCCCGTGGGGCAGGACTTCGCCTCGGCCGTCCGCTGCAGGAACGAGCTGAGCTGGCCCGGCGTCATGCCCGGGTGGGCGGACAGGGCCAGCGCGGCCACGCCGGCGGCGTGCGGGCTGGACATCGAGGTGCCCTGCTTGTAGCCCCACCCGTCGGTGCGGGTGGCGGTGTTGAAGGTGGTCGACAGGATGCCGTCGGTGACCGTCGAACGGGCACCCTGGGTGCGGAACCGGGTGTCGCCACCCGGGGCCGTCACCTCGACCACGCCCTGGCCGTACGAGGAGTAGTAGCTCTTCTCCCCGGTCGGGCCGACCGCCGAGACGGTCACCACGCCCGGCGCCTCGCCCGGCAGGACGAGACAGGCGTTGGTGAGGTCCTCGCGGACCTCCGGCGTCCCGTTGTTCGGGCTGCCGGTGTCGGTGATCTTGTGGGCGAGGTCGTAGTTGGAGTTACCCGCGGACGCCACGTGCAGCACGCCCTTGCTCTGCGAGTAACGGATGGCCCGCTGCACGGCCTGCCACACCGGACGCTGGCGGGCGTCGTTGCGGCAGTTCAGCTCCCACGGGTCGATGTAGTAGCTGTTGTTGGTCACCCGCATGCCGTGCTCGGCCGCCCAGAGGAACCCGCAGACCGCGGCCTCCGGGAAGATGTAGCCGTCGTTGTTGACGACCTTGACGGCGGCTACCTTCACGCCCGGAGCGACCCCGGTCACCCCGACGCCGTTGACCGCGGCGGCGATGGTGCCGGCCACGTGGGTGCCGTGGTCGGAGGTGGTCGGGTTCCAGGCCGACTCGGTGGTGTCGACGACACCGCCGAGGCAGGACGCGCTCTTGTCCTTGGCGATCTGGCTGGCCAGATCCGGGTGGCTGCTGGAGATGCCGCTGTCCAGCACGCCCACCACCACGTCGGCGCTGCCGGCGTTGATCGCGTGGGCCTGCGGGACGCCGATCATCGGCATGTCCCACTGCTGACCGAAGAGCGGCTCCTTGGTCGGATCCGCGCTGGCGGCCACGGCGTCGGCCGCGGCCACCTCGACGGTCTCGCCCTCGTCGAGGGCGGTGCCCAGGCCGGCGGTGGACGCCACCGACTCGACGCCCGCGCCCGCCACGTCGGCGGCGAAGTCGGGGTTGGTCGAGCGGACGACGAGCACGCCGATCTGGTCGTAGCTGGCCACCACCGTGCCCTTGGCGGCAGCCACCCGGGCCGCCGCCTTGTCGGTCTTCGCGCCCTGCGGCGCGAGGACCAGGAACGTGGTGTCCGGGCCGGCGGCCGCCGCGGCGGGCGCGAGCCCACCGGTGACGGCCAAACCGACGCCGAGCGTCATGGCGGACGCGGCGGCCAGTGTCTTGCGACGGAGGTTCTTCACACAGACTCCCAGGGGCCGTTACCCGCCGGTTGACGCGCCCTCGGGGGAGCGCGGACCGGCGAGAAGCAGGCAGGATGCTTGCTTCTGTGCAACAAGCGCCGAGAGCCGGTGTGGCGTTACACACACCCGCTCGGGCGGACAAAAGGTGTCAGACTGTGGCGAGCGTGTGCGGGATCTCGTCGAGCAGCTCGCGGGCGAGGAAACCGATCCGGCCGAACCGGGGCACCAGCCGCTGCCCGCTGACCGCGTGGGCGAACGCGGCCCAGCACGCGGCCTGCGCCGGCTCGGCGCCCCGGGAGAGCAGCCCGGCCAGCAGCCCGGCCCGGACGTCGCCGCTGCCCGACGTGCCGAGGCCCGCGTCGCCGCTCTCCTCCCGCCAACCGCGCCCGTCGGGGGTGGCGATGTGGCCGTAGAGGGAGACCACCGCGTCGTACCGCCGCGCCAGCTCCGCCGCCTCGGCGTCCAGGTCGTCGCCGGGCTCCCGGCCGAGCAGGTGCCGCGCCTCGGTCAGGTTCGGGGTCAGCACCACCGGCCGGCCGGAGCCGACCAGCAGGTCCGGGCAGTGGCTGAGCGCGCCCAGGGCGTACGCGTCGAGCACCAGCGCGGTCTGCGGGCCGGCCGCGTCGAGCACCAGGCCGAGCAGCGAGCGGGTCTCGTCGATCTCCTTGAGGCCGGGGCCGACGGCGACCACGTCCGCCTCGGCCACCAGCTCGGTCAACCGGTCGCCGGGTTGGCCCGCGACCGCGCCCTCCGCGGTCTCCGGCAGCCCCACCACCAGCGCCTCCGGCACCTGGATGCTCAGCGCGGCGGCGGTGGACTCGGCGGCGGCCAGTTGCAGCACGCCGGCGCCGGCCCGCAGCGCGGCCACCCCGGCGAGCAGCACCGCGCCCGGGGTGAACCGCGAGCCGCCCACCACCAGCACCGTGCCGCGGGCCTCCTTGCCGCCGGTCGGCACGGGCAGCGCCCAGTCCCGCAGCAGCCGCGGGGTGATGACCGGGGTGTCAGACCGGTTCGGCATGGACCTCGTCCTCCCGGGTCGGCGGCGCGCCCTGCTGGCGCAGGTGCGCGACGTCGTTGAACACGTCGAGGGTCAACCGGCCGTGCCCGTCGGCGGACCAGCCGGTGATCGAGCAGTTCGCGATGACCTGCCCGTGGGTCAACGCCATCAGCTCCGCCTCGGTGAGCTGCTCGACCAGGTAGCGGGTGAGGAAGACCAGCGCGTCGTGGCCGAAGAGCAGCACCCGCCGGCCCGGGTGGTCGCGCCGCAGGTCGCCGAGGAGGGTACGCAGCCGCAGCGCCACGTCCGTCCAGGACTCTCCGCCCGGCGGCCGGTAGTAGAACTTGCCGAGCCGGGCCCGGCGCGCCGCCTCCTCCGGCAACCGTTGGCGCACCCCGTGGCCGGTGAGCCCGTCGAGGATGCCCAGCTCCCGGTCGCGCAGCCGCTCGTCCCGGCTCACCGGGATGTCGGTGCCGGCCAGCGCCAGCTCGGCGGTGCGCACCGCGCGCAGGTACGGCGACACCACCGCCAGGTCCGGCCGGCGCGACGCGGGCAGCCCGGCCAGCCACCGGCCGGTGGCCCGGGCCTGCTCCTCGCCGGTGGCCGAGAGCGGCACGTCGGCGTCCCGGTGGGTGAGGTCGATCAGCTCGGCGCCGGAGCGTTCGGCCGCGCTCGCCGCCACGTTCGCCGTGCTCTCGCCGTGCCGGACGATCCAGAGCGCTGCCAGTTCCATGGGGCAACCCGTACCCGGGCCTCCCGGCGGGTAATCGCCCGGGCGCGGCGGCCCGGCCCGGTGGCCGGCCGGCGCCGGCCGGCGGGGTCGGGCACCGTGGCCGTCCGGCGGGCGTGAACCCGGCCCGGCCGGGTAAGCGCTGGCTCCACGATGACCGACAGGGGAGGTTGCGCCGTGGCGACCATGACCAAGGAACAGATGAGCCCGGTGAGGGACAAGAACTACGACCTCATCCACACGTTGCAGATGTCGCTGGAGCACGTGTATCGGATGGAGACGTACATCGCCGACGCCGACGCCCGGGGCGACACGGAACTCGCCACCTGGTTCCGCAAGATCCAGGAGAACAACCGCAAGGCCGGCGACCAGGGCAAGCAGATGTTGATGAACCGCCTCCAGCAGGAAGGTCGCTGACCTCGACCGGGGCCGGGCCGGCGACCCCGGCCCGGCCTCCGTGTGCCCGGCGCCGGCCGCCGCCGAGCCGGTCTCCGCGCCGCGTCGTGCCGGCCCGCCCCACGTGCCCGGTCGCCGCGCCGACCCGGCCGGGCGCGCCGCCTCGCCGACCACGCTCCGTGTCCGGGGCAGCGGTCCGGCGTCCCCACCGTGCACAATGTCCGTCCCGGACGGCGGCGCCGCCGTCGGGAGACGGAGGTGGGGTCGGCGATGACGGTCGTCCGTGGTCTGCGCGAGGCGCTGGTGCTCTTCGTCGTCGCCCTGGTGGTGGTCGCCGCCGCCGCGGGCATCTGGGTGGCGGTCGCCGGCGGCGACTTCGTCACCCGCTTCGGCATCGCGCTGGTGGTCGTCGGCGCCCTGCTCGGGGTGACCGGCGACCTGACCCTGAGCCGGATCGGCATGCTCGACGCCCGGACCACCTTCGGGCTCGCGCCCGAGCAGGAGACCGGCGGGGGCGGGCGGGTGCTCACCGGCGTCGGGATCTTCCTCTTCGTCGGACTGCCGCTGATCGTCGTCGGCGTCCTGCTGGTCGCCTGAGCGAGCCGCGCCGGCGCCGTCACGCTCGGCGCGCTGCCCCCGGCGCGGGCCGGTCGCCGCTACGGTGTGAGGCGTGGCGACGGCGGCCGAGGAGATCGAGGTGGGGGAGCGGGTCGTCCGCGTCTCCAGCCCGGACAAGCCCTACTTCCCCGAGCTCGGGCTGACCAAGCTCGACGTGGTGCGCTACTTCCTGGCCGTCGGCGACGGCATCCTGCGCGCGCTGCGCGACCGGCCGACCATGCTGGAACGGTGGCCGCGCGGCGTCTTCCCGGGCGCGAAGATCGGCACCCGGCAGGACAACCGCGGTGACGCCTTCTACCAGAAGCGGCTGCCGGCGGGCGCGCCCGACTGGGTCCGCACCGCGCACATCACCTTCCCCAGTGGCCGGACGGCCGACGAGGTGGCGCCGAGCGAGCTGGCGGTGGTGATCTGGGCGGCCAACCTCGGCACGCTGCGGTTCCACCCGTGGCCGGTCTCCGCCGCCGACGTGGAGCGCCCCGACCAGCTCCGGATCGACCTCGACCCGATGCCGGGGGTGGGCTTCGACCAGGTGGTGCCGGTGGCCCACGAGGTGCGGGCGTTCCTCGCCGAGCTGGGCCTGACCGGCTACCCGAAGACCACCGGCGGGCGCGGCCTGCACATCTACCTCTCCATCGAGCCGCGGTGGAGCTTCGGCGACTGTCGGCGGGCGGTGCTGGCGCTGGGCCGGGAGATGCAGCGCCGGCTGCCGGAGCTGGTCACCACCACCTGGTGGCGCGAACAACGGGACCGCCCGGTCTTCGTCGACTACAACCAGATGTCCCGGGACCACACCATGGCCTCGGCGTACTCCATCCGGCCCACCGCGCGGGCGCTGGTCTCCGCGCCGCTGGACTGGTCGGAGCTGGACGACGCGCGGCCGGAGGACTTCGCCGTGCCGTCGATGCCGGCCCGGTTCGCCGAGCGCGGCGACCCGCACGCCGGCCTGGACGAGCGGCGGTTCTCGCTGGAGCCGCTGCTGGAGCTGGCGGACCGGGAGGGCCTGGAGGCGCCGCCCGAGCGGTGACGCCGGCTCACACCCACGGGCTGCGCTCGCCGTCGAACTCCTCGAAGACCAGCCAGGTGCGGGTGGAGAGCACCCCGGCGATGCTCTGCACCCGGTTGAGCACCACGTCCCGCAGAGTGGCGTTGTCCGGCGCGCGGACCAGCGCCAGCACGTCGTGGTCGCCGCCGAGCAGCGCCGCGTGCTCGATGTAGCGCACCCGGGCCAGCTCCGCGGAGACCTCCCGCCAGGTGTTCTGCTCGATCTTCAGGGCGATGTACGCCGAGGTGCCCAGCCCGGCGGCCTCCGGCGCCACCCGGGCCCGGAAGCCGGTGATCACCCCGTCGCGCAGCAGCCGCTCGACCCGCGCGTACGCGTTGGTGCGCGAGACGTGCACCCGCTCGGCCAGCGTGCGCACCGAGGTGCGCCCGTCGCGGACCAGCTCGTCCAGGATCAGCCGGTCCACCTCGTCGAGCGGGCGGGCCGATCGTCCCGTTCCGGTCGTCGAGTCCACCCCTGGCCCGGATTCCTGGCTCACCGTGACGCCTCCTGCCTGCCATCCGTCCCGCAATTGGCGCGGATCTTGAGTCAATCATCCGACAGCAGGAGCATAGGCCCACCACACGTCCAGGAGGTCCCCGCCGTGACGACCACACCCCAGGCGGTCCGCAGGGCATCCACCCGCCGGTCGACCGCCCCGCCCGACCCGGCCCGTGGGCTGCTGCCGGCCGCCGAGCCGGTACGCCTGCTCGACCCGACCGGCACGCCGCTGCCCGCCCGCGCCGACTACCCCGAACCGCCGGCCGAGGCGCTGGCCGAGATGTACCGCCGGATGGTGATCGGCCGCCGGTTCGACGTCCAGGCCACCGCCCTGACCAAGCAGGGCCGGCTGGCGGTCTACCCGTCCTCCCGCGGCCAGGAGGCCTGCCAGGTCGGCGCGGTGCTGGCGCTGCGCGAGACCGACTGGGTCTTCCCGACCTACCGGGAGTCGATGGCGCTGGTCTCCCGGGGCCTCGACCCGGTCGAGGTGCTCACCCTGCTGCGCGGCGACTGGCACTGCGGGTACGACCCGGCCGCCCGGCGCACCGCGCCGCAGTGCACCCCGCTGGCCACCCAGTGCGTGCACGCCGCCGGGCTCGCCTACGGCGAGGCGTACCAGGGGCGGGACACCGTGGCGCTGGCCTTCATCGGCGACGGCGCCACCAGCGAGGGCGACTTCCACGAGGGGATCAACTTCGCCGCCGTGTTCCGGGCGCCGGTGGTCTACTTCGTACAGAACAACCGGTACGCGATCAGCGTCCCGCTGTCCCGGCAGACCGCCGCGCCGTCGCTGGCGTACAAGGGCGTCGGCTACGGGGTGCCCAGCGAGCAGGTCGACGGCAACGACCCGGTGGCCGTGCTCGCCGTGCTCACCCGCGCGGTGGCGCACGCGCGGGCCGGCAACGGGCCGTTCCTGGTCGAGGCGCACACCTACCGGATGGAGCCGCACACCAACGCCGACGACGCCACCCGCTACCGCGACGGCGCCGAGGTCGACGCCTGGCGGGACCGGGACCCGGTCGCCCGGCTGGAGACCTACCTGCGCGCGCGCGGCGTGCTGGACGAGGCGGCCGTCGCCGCGGTCGCCGCCGAGGCCGAGGAGTACGCGGCCGACCTGCGGGCCCGGATGAACGCCCAGCCGACCGTCGACCCGCTGAGCCTGTTCGACCACGTCTACGCCGAGCCGACCCCGCAACTGGTCGAGCAGCGGGAGCAGGTCCGCGCCGAACTGGCCGCGGCCGAGCAGGAAGGGGACGCCTGATGGCCACCACGATGGCGAAGGCGCTCAACGCGGCGCTCGCCGACGCGCTGGCCTCCGACGACCGGGTGGTCGTCTTCGGCGAGGACGTCGGGCAGCTCGGCGGCGTCTTCCGGATCACCGACGGGCTGCTGGCCCGGTTCGGCGACAAGCGCTGCTTCGACACCCCCCTCGCGGAGGCCGGCATCGTCGGTTTCGCGGTCGGCCTGGCCATGTCGGGGCTGCGCCCGGTGGTGGAGATGCAGTTCGACGCGTTCGCCTACCCGGCGTTCGAGCAGATCGCCTCGCACGTGGCGAAGCTGCGCAACCGGACCCGGGGCGCGCTCAGCGTGCCGATCGTCATCCGGGTGCCGTACGCCGGCGGCATCGGCGGGGTCGAGCACCACTGCGACTCCAGCGAGGCGTACTACGCGCACACGCCCGGCCTGAAGGTGGTCACCCCGGCCACCGTCGAGGACGCGTACTCGCTGCTGCGGGAGGCGATCGCCGACCCCGACCCGGTGGTCTTCATGGAGCCGAAGAAGCTCTACTTCTCCAGCGCCGAGGCGGAGCTGCCGGCGCGTACCGAGCCGTTCGGCCGGGCGGTCGTGCGCCGGCCCGGCCGCGACGCCACCCTGGTGGCGTACGGGCCGGCGGTGCCGGTCGCGCTGGAGGCCGCCGAGGCGGCCCGGGAGGAGGGCTGGGACCTGGAGGTGGTGGACGTGCGCAGCATCGTGCCGTTCGACGACGCCACGGTCACCGCCTCGGTCCGCCGCACCGGGCGCTGCGTGGTGATCCAGGAGGCGCAGGGCTTCGCCGGGGTGGGCGCCGAGATCGCCGCCCGGGTGCAGGAGCGCTGCTTCCACGCCCTGCACGCCCCGGTGCTGCGGGTCAGCGGGCTGGACATCCCGTACCCGGCGCCGATGCTGGAGCACACCCACCTGCCCGGCGTGGACCGGGTGCTGGACGCGGTGGCCCGCCTGCAGTGGGACGACCAGCCGGACCCGCGCTGGCTCGCGGAAGGCAGCGCGGCATGACCACCGTCGACGGGGCCCAGGTGTTCCTCCTGCCCGACCTGGGCGAGGGGCTGACCGAGGCGGAGATCGTCGAGTGGCGGGTCGCCGTCGGCGACACGGTCAGCGTGGACCAGACGGTGGTCGAGGTGGAGACCGCCAAGGCCGTCGTCGACGTGCCCTGCCCGTACGCCGGCCGGGTGGTGGCCCTGCACGGCGCGGCGGGTGAGGTCCGCCCGGTCGGCCAGCCGCTGATCACCATCGCCCCGCTGGACGCCGCCGCGGCGCCGGCCGGCGGCGGCGAACCCGCCGGCCACGCCACCTACCGGGAGGAGGAGCGGGCCGGCTCCGGCAACGTGCTGATCGGCTACGGCACCGGCCACGGCGGGTCCCGGCGGCGGCGCCGGCCCCGGCTCGCGGTCGCCCCGCAGCCCGTGGCCGCGCCGCCCGCCCCGGCACCCGCCACCGCTACCCCGCCGGGCGCGCCGGCCACCCTGGTCATCTCGCCGATCGTGCGCCGGCTGGCCCGCGAGCACGGCCTGGACCTGGCCACCCTGCGTGGCACCGGGCCCGGTGGGGTGGTCCGCCGGGCCGACGTCGAGGCCGCGGTGGCCGCGGCGGCGCCCGCTCGGCTGGCCGCGGTGCCGGACCGTCCCGAGCCGGCCGACCCGCCGCCGGCGCACGTCGGGCTCGGCCCGGCCGAGGCCGGCGACGTGGTCGTCCCGCTGACCGGCATCCGCAAGGCGATCGCCGACAAGCTGTCCCGCAGCCGGCGGGAGATCCCCGAGGTGACCATCTGGGTGGACGTGGACGCCACCGCCCTGCTGGAGACCCGGGCGGCGATCAACGCGGCGACCCCGGACGCGCCGGTGAGCATCCTGGCCCTGCTGGCCCGGATCTGCCTGTCCGGGCTGCGCCGCTACCCGCAGCTCAACGCCCGGGTGGACACCGAGGGGCAGCGGATCGTCCAGTCCGCCGGGGTGCACCTGGGCATCGCCGCGCAGACCGACCGGGGCCTGGTGGTGCCGGTGGTCCGCGACGCGCAGCGCCTCACCACGGCGGAACTGGCCGCCGAGCTGACCGCGACGACGGCGGCCGCCCGGGCCGGCACCCTGCCGCCGGCCCGGCTCACCGGCGGCACCTTCACCCTGAACAACTACGGGGTGTTCGGCGTCGACGGATCCACCCCGATCATCAACCACCCGGAGGCGGCGCTGCTCGGGGTGGGACGGATCGTGGACAAGCCGTGGGTGGTCGACGGCCAGCTCGCGGTCCGGAAGGTGACCCAGCTCAGCCTCACCTTCGACCACCGGGTCTGCGACGGCGGGGTGGCCGGCGGCTTCCTGCGGCACGTCGCCGACTGCGTGGAGCGGCCGGCGCTGCTGATCGCCACCGTCTGACGCCATCGGCTGACCGGCACCGGCGGCCCCGGCCAGGCCCGGCCCGGGCCGGGGCCGCCGGCGGGCCGTCCAGCCGGCGGCGTGCTCGGGCCGGCGGGCGTTTCCCGGCCGGCGGACCGGGAAAGCGGGCTGCCCAGTCGCCGAGGGGAGACGACGTGGCGCACCCGGGCATGACCGTGGCTTCCGGCATCCGGCCGCATCCGGTCGCCGGGGCGCCGCTGCTCTGCGACGCCCGCGACCACGGGCTGACCGGCGACGGGGTGACCAATGACCAGCCCGCCCTCGCGGCCCTGGTCGACCTGCTCGGCGACGCGTACGAGGCGGACGGGCGGGCCCGGGTCATCCACTGCCCGCCGGGGGTCTACTCGATCCGCGACGCGGGCACCGTCTGGCGCAGCGGCGTGTCGCTGGTCGGCGCCGGACCGGGGGCGACCCGGTTCGCGCTCAGCAACGCCGGCAACCGGGCCGAGCCGGTGCCGCTGGCCTTCCACACCGCGCAGCTGCACGGCGCGGACCGGGAGCGGCACCTGGCCGACTGCACCTTCGCCGACTTCGAGATCGACGGCTCGCAGGTGGCGTCGGCGGAGTACAGCCCGCTGGCCAAGGGCCTCGGGTTGCAGTACGTGGTCCGCGGCGTCTTCCGCAACCTCTACATCCACCACACCGCGGCCACCGGGCTGGGCTGCGACTTCCTCCAGGACTGCGTGATCGACCGGGTGCTGGTGGTGGGGTGCGGACGGCAGGACAACGGCACCGAGATGGGCGGCGCCGGGATCGGGGTCGGCATCGGCGGGTGGGGCAGCATCGAGCGGCTCACCATCGTCAACTGCAGCGCGGTGGCCAACGCCACCAACGGCATCTTCCTTGAACTCCAGGAGTCCGGTGGGCTGCGTCCCCGGGGCATCCGGGTGCTCGGCTGCCACACCCAGGGCAACCGCTTCGGCATCTCCGACTGGGGCGCCAACGGCCTGATCGTCACGGCCTGCACGATGACCGGCAACCTGGAGGCCGGCTTCCACGTCTCGGCGAAGGGCACCACGCACACCGCCGGGCGGGGCGGCATCCTCACCGACTGCGTGATCGACGGCAACCTGCGCGACGGGATCAGCATCGGCAACACCCCCGGGCCGTACACCATCCGGGGCAACCGGGTCAGCGGCAACGGCCGGCACGGCTACCACCAGCGCAGCCTCGGCTCGGCCGGGCAGGACAGGGCCGAGGAGATCGTCATCGAGAGCAACGACTTCTACGGCAACAGCGGCGACGCGATCCGGTTCGACCGGCCGGTCCGGGACGCGATGGTGGTGGGCAACCGGATCCGCAACAACGGCCGGCAGGTGGCGCCGGCGATGACCGGGCACGGCGACTCGGTGCGGTACAGCGAGAAGTCGGTGGTCGACCGGACCGCCACCTGGCCGAACGACGGGCACCGGGGCAAGGTGGTCCGGGTCGGCCGGGCGATCGCGGTGGTGGCGGCGAACGACGCCGAGACGCTGACCCTGGCGCCGATCCGGCCCGGCGCGTTCACCGCCTGGAGCGGCGACACCCCGAAACCGGGGACACCGTACGAGCTGCCGGCCCCGCCGCCGGTGCGGGCCGGGATCACTGTCAACGCGGAGCTCACCGCGGCGACCGTGCGGGGCAACCGGATCTGGGACAACCGCGACCCGTCCACCCAGACCCACGGACTGTGGATCACCGACCAGGGCAGCTGCGTGGAGTGCCGGGTGGTGGACAACGACCTGGCCGGCAACGTCGACGCGGCCATCCGCGCGGACACCCCGCCGGACGGCGGCCGGTGGGAACGCAACTACGGCCACGACGACGAGGGGTGAGCCGTCGGTGCCGACCGGCGGCCGGCGGCGGCCCGGTGACCCGGGGCCGCCGCCGGCCCGCCCGTCAGGGTGCCGACGGGTACAGCACCACCGTGGCGGTCCCGGTCTGCGGGGGTACGCCCGGCTCGGTCGGCGCGTCGGTGTACTCGGCCACGAAGACCGCTGACAGGTTGGGCGCGCCGCTGTGCCCACCGTCGACGAAGGTGGCGATGCTGCCGGTGCAGCCCGAGGCGGTCGACAGCGGGTGCCCGTGCTCGTCGTGCCCGAGGATGTAGGTGACCCGTACCCGGGAGCAGTCCACCGGCCGGTCGTCGGTGACCTTCACCTGGAACGCGACGGTCTGCCCGAACTCGAACGGCTGGCCGGCGACCGGGGTGACGAACTCGACGATCGGCGCCCGCGGCCCGATCAGCAGCGGCAGGGTGGCCGCCGCGGACCGGCCGGTGCGGTCGGTGACCTTCAGCGTCGGCGAGTACGAGCCGTTGGTCTGGTACGTCCAGGTCGGGTTCGGCTCGGTGGAGTCGACCGAGCCGTCGGCGTCGAAGTCCCAGGCGTAGCGCAGCGGGTCACCGTCCGGGTCGACCGTACCGGCGCTGGAGAAGCTGACCGTGAGCGGCGCCTGCCCGGCGGTCGGGTCCGCGCTGATCTTCGGGATCGGGGTCCGGTTGCCCCGCACGAAGTCGATCCGGGACAGCTGGGCGTCCGGGTTCTCCGCGAAGTACCCGTCGCCGTACTCCAGCACGTAGAGCGCGCCGTCGGGGCCGAACTCCAGGTCCATCGGGTTGTCCACCACCAGCGAGGGCACCACCGGCCGGATGTCGGCGACCTCGCCGGCCCGGTCCAGGCGGAACTCCTTGATGTAGTCCCGGGTCCACTCGTAGAACAGCGGGATGCCGTCGTAGTAGGCGGGCCACCTCACCCGGGAGGTGCTGCGCCCGTCGTAGTCGTACGCCGGGCCGGCCATCGGGCCGATCCCGCCGGTGCCGAGCTGCGGGAACTCGCCGGAGGCCGCGGACGGGTACCAGACCTGCGGCGCCTCGACCGGCGGCAGCCGGCGCTGTCCGGTGTTGTGCGGCGAGTCGTTCACCGGCCGGCGGCAGTCGAAGTACCGCCCGGGCGTGCCGGTGGCGAAGTCGTAGTCGCGGTACGGCATGGTCGGCGTGACGCAGTACGGCCAGCCGTAGTTGGCCGGCTTGTCCACCAGCATCCAGCGGCCGTGCCCGGCCGGTCCCCGCTGCGGGTTCGCCGAGCCGGCGTCGGGGGAGTAGTCGGCGAGGTAGACGTCGTCGGTACGCCGGTCGACGGCGAACCGGAACGGGTTGCGCAGCCCCATCGCGTAGATCTCGGGCCGGGTCTTCGGGGTGCCCGGCCGGAACAGGTTGCCCGGCGGGACGCGGTAGCCGCCGCCCGGCTTGACCTGGATGCGCAGCAGCTTGCCGCGCAGGTCGTTGGTGTTCGCCGAGGTGCGCTGGGCGTCGAAGGCCGGGTTCCGGTCGGCGCGCTCGTCGATCGGGGTGTAGCCGTCGGAGAAGAACGGGTTGGTGTCGTCGCCGGTGGACAGGTAGAGGTTGCCCTTGCCGTCGAAGTCGATCTGCCCGCCGACGTGGCAGCAGATGCCCCGGTCGGTGGGCACGTCGATGATCTTCTGCTCGGTACGCAGGTCGAGCGTCATCCCGTCCAGCTTGAACCGGGACAGCCGCAGCACCCCGCGGAACCGTTGCCAGTCGGCCTCGGTGCCGACCAGCGGCGCGTCCCCCTCGTTGACGTCCGGGGTCGCCGGGTCGTCGACCGGCGTGTTCCCCGGCGGGGAGTAGTACAGGTAGACCCACTTGTTGCGGGCGAAGTCCGGGTCGATGGCGATGCCCTGCAGGCCCTCCTCGTCGTGCTCGTACACCGGCACGTCGGCGGCGAGGGTGTTCAGCCCGGTGCGCGGGTCGTGGATGCGCACCTCACCGGTCCGCGAGGTGTGCAGCACCCGCAGGTCGGGCAGGACGGCGAGGCTCATCGGCTCACCCGGGTAGTCGTTGAGCGTGACCTTCTGGAAGCTGCTGTCCGGTGGTGCGGCGGCGGGCGCGGCGGTGACCGGTGCGGCCGGCGCGGTGAGCCCGGCGGCCACCAGCACCAGGGCGGGCAGGAGTGCGGCTCTTCTCATCTGGGCGTTCCCCCGAGGTCGTGGCTCAGTAGCGGAGCGAGGCGAGGTAGGCGTAGCCGACCCGGGCGGTGTCGAGGGCGTCGGCGGGGGCGCGCGGCGGGGTGCCCGCGTCGTCGCGCTCCACGATGTACTCCTCGATCCCGGCCTCCCGGGCGTAGGCGAAGATGCGGCCGAAGTCGATCAGGCCGTCGCCGAGGTCGGCGAAGCTGGCGTTGTGGTCCATGTCCTTGACGTGCACCTGGCGGATCCGGCCCCGGTGCGCGCGGATCACGTCCACCGGGTCCCGCGCCCCGCGCCAGGTCCAGAACAGGTCGAGTTCGAAGTGGACCAGCCGGGGGTCGGTCTCGGCGGCCAGGATCTCGAACCCGGTCCGCCCGTCGGTCAGCGGTACGAACTCCAGCTGGTGGTTGTGGTAGCCGAACCGCAGCCCGGCCCGCTCGGCCATCCGCCCGGCGCGGTTCAGGTCGCGGGCCAGCGCGCGGTAGCGCTCTGGGTCCCGGATCGGCCGGCCCTCGGCGTCCAGCCCGAACCAGGGGTGGACCAGGTACCGGCAGCCCACCGTGTTGGTGTCGGCGAGCACCTGCGCCCACGCGTCCGCGTCGAACGGCTGCGGGATGCCGACGTGCCCGGAGGTGGCCCGCAGCCCGGCGTCGTCCAGGGCGGCCCGGAACTGGGCGGCCGTGCGGCCGACGTAGCCGGCGTGCTCGACCCGGCGGTAGCCGATCCGCCGCAGCGCGGCGAGCGTGCCGGGCAGGTCGGCGGCGAGCTGGTCGCGCAGCGTGTAGAGCTGGATGCTGATCCGGTCGGTCGGGACTCGGCGCCGGCCGTGCGCCGTCCCGGAGTGGGCCGCGGCGGGCGCGCCGAGCAGCCCGGCGGCGCCGACGGCGGTGGCCGAGACGGTGGCGGCGCGCAGCACCCCGCGGCGGCTGACCGGCGCCGGGCCGGGCGCCGGTGGTCGGGACGCGAGTTCGTCCATGGTGCTGGTCCTTCCTGCCGGGCGTTGCGGGCCCGGCCGTTCGGGCCGACCGGCCGGCCGCCGGGCACGCCGGACCGGCCGGGCACGGGCCCGGCGGAGCGGTCGTGGTCAGGACGCGGCGACGCCACCCGTCGAGGCGGGCGGGCCACCCGCAAGGGCGGGGCAACGGATCGACCAATGGACAAGTTTGTATCTGTTTCGCCACCGTACCCTTATCGATGAGCGAAGGCAAAGGTTCGCTGGCGCCGACGAAACTTCTGCTCGCGCCGACAAAAGCCGGCGAGGGGCGTGGCCGGGCGTCCACTCCGCACGGCCCGGCCGGACGGCCGAGGACGTGCCGGATGCGGCCCCCCGCCGCGCGAACCACGCCCGCCGCGGCCTGCGGTGGGCGGCACGAGCCGGGGCGGATCCGCGGGTCGCGCCCGGGGGAGCGCCACCCGGTGTGCGGCAGGTCGCGCCTGCTCCCGCGACGGGAGCGCCGGCATGCCGCGGATCCAGCCTGCTGCCGGGCGGTCGGGCCGCCCGGCGCGGAACGGGCAGATCCGACGCTGGTGTCGAAGCGGGCGGCGGCATCCCGGTCAGGGCCGCAGGGGACGGCCGGGCCGCGGGTGGTCGAACGGGCGGATCCGGTGCGCCAATCGGCTCGGCGGCTAATTACCGGCCATCGAGAACATCGCGGGAAAAGTGGTCGCACACTGCTTTTCCGAATCCGTCGAAATTGCGCGGCCGGCGGGGACCGGCGGCGAGAATATGGCGAAGGGAAGTCGTAAACGGGGGGACGCATCATGGAGTTGAGGCGGCGATTGACGCTGCTGGCGGTGGGCATCGCGGCCACGCCGTTGGTCCTGGGTGGATGCACCGCCGACCGCAAGGGCGCGGAGTCGGCCAAGGGCCGTTCGGCCCCGCCGGAGGTGAGCCTGACACCCGCCGACCGGGCCCGGGACATCCCGATCAGCGCCGAGGTGGGCACCACCGTCAAGGGCGGCCGGGTCACCGCCGTGCGGATCACCGACGACAAGGGCAGGGAGGTCAAGGCCGAGCCACGGGAGGACGGCTCGGGCTGGGTGCCGAGCGCGCCGTTGGAACCGAAGCGGACCTACACCGCCGAGGTGACCGCGACCGGCGACTCCGGTGCCACCACCATCCGGAAGACCACCTTCACCACCATGCCGAAATCGTCGAAACCGGCGATCACCAGTACGTTGTATTTCGCCGGCAATCGGACGTACGGGACCGCGATGCCGGTAACCGTCGCGTTCGACCCGCCCATTCCGAAAGAGGCCAGAGCGGATGTGCAGCGGCGCCTGTTCGTGAAGACGAATCCGCCGCAGCCGGGCACCTGGTCCTGGGTGTCCGACGGTAGCCAGGTCTATTACCGGGCGCCCGATTTCTGGCGGCCGGGCACCACGATCAGCGTCCGGTCGGGGCTGGAGGGTCTGCCGATCGGCAAGGAGTACGTCGGCGACGAGGACCGGCGGGCCACCTCGAAGATCGGCCGGCAGGTGTCGCTGGAGATCGACAACGCCACCAAGCAGATGTCCGTGCACCGGGACGGCAAGCTGGTCCGCAAGATCCCGGTCAGCATGGGCAAGCCGAGCACGCCGACCTCCAGCGGCAAGATGGTGATCATGGAGAAGCACGAGTTCACCACGTTCGACACCCGGGGCTCGGCCGACCCGTACGTGGTGGACGTCGAGGACGCCCAGCGGCTCACCTGGGGTGGTGAGTTCATCCACGCGGCGCCGTGGTCGGTGGGGGACCAGGGCAACACCAACGTCTCGCACGGCTGCACCAACGTCTCCAACGAGGCGGCGGACTGGTTGATGGGCGTCACCCAGGTCGGCGACCTGGTCACCATCAAGGGCACCGAGGTCACCCTGACCGAGGGCAACGGCTGGACCGCGTGGAACGTCGGTTGGGACGAGTTCGTCAAGGGCAGCGCGCTGCCCGTGCCGGCCGGGCTGGGGCCGGCGCCGAGTCACTTGCCGCACCCGGGTGCGGTGGCCGGTGGCTCGCCGGCGCCGGTGCCGTCGGTCACCGGCGGCTGATCCAGGGGGTACGCCGACCGGCCCGCCACCGCGGCGGGCCGGTCGCGCCGTCCCGTGGCGCCGACCGGCGGCCGGGGCTCAGTCCAGCGGCACCCGGGCCACTCCGGTCGCGGTGAGACTGCCCAACCAGAGCCGGTCGCCGTGCTGCCGGACGCCGGTGACCATGTGGTAGCCGCCGCGCGGGCCGTGCAGCGTCCGCAGCACCCGCCCCGCGCCGTCGACCAGCGCGACCAGGCCGTAGCGCAGCGGCTTCGGCTGCACCGCGGCCGGCAGCACCGCGACCAACTGGCGCAGCCGCGGGTGCGGCAGCAGCCGCTCCATCGCCGCCAGCCGAGGGCTCGGCAGCGCGACCCAGTACGTGCCGTCGCCGACCCCGGTCAGGTTGTCCGGGTACGCCGGCAGGTCGGCCAGCACGGTGAGCCCGGCGTCCGGCAGGGTGAGCCGGACCAGCCGGTGGGTGGCGGTCTCCACCAGCATCAGTGCCGACTCGTCCGGGGTCAGCGCGATCCCGTTGGGGAAGTAGAGCCCGTCCCGGACCACCTCGGTGCGCCCGGTGCCCGGGTGGTAGGCCAGCACCCGCCCGTTCGGCCGGTGCTCCAGCAGGTCCCGCTTCCAGTGCGAGACCGGGAAGCGGTACGACGAGTCGGTGAAGTAGACGGTGCCGTCGCGGGCGACGGCGGCGTTGTCGGCCAGGTGCGGTCGCGCCCCGGCGCCGGTCAGCTCCCGCACCGCCCCGTCCGGGGTCACCCGCAGCAGCCCCCGGTACGCGTCGCAGACCACCAGGCTGCCGTCGCGCGGGTCCAGCTCGATGCCGAGCGGCCGGCCGCCGGTCTCGGCGAGCAGCCGGGGGCCGCTGCCCGGCGGCGCGTCGACCGGCCACCACCAGATCCGGCCGTCCTCGGCCCCGCTGACCACCCGCCCGGCCGGGTCGACCAGCACGTCCTCCGGGCCGGTGGCCCCGGCGGGCAGGGGCAGCAGCTCGGCGGCGTCGAGCCGGGTGTCGGTCGGGGCCCACGGCCCGGCCAGCGGCGGCGGCACGGTGGCCGGCTCGCGGACGGGACGGATCAGCCAGGGCGCGCGCGGACGGGGGACGGCCATCCGGCCATTCTCGTCCGCCGATGCCCGCCGCGCCGCCCCCGAGCGGGCGGGAAGGTCATCCCTGAGGGGGATCCCGTGAGCCTCGGGGTCGAACCCTGGGTGTACCCGGATTCGGCCCGCGGCAGGTCGGAACTGTCAGGGGTGCCGGCTAGATTCGACGGCATGGGACAACGCGACGACCGCCTCCACGTGCAGATCAGCGCGGCTGGTCACGCGGTGGAGGTGCGGGTGACCGGCGAGATCGACATCGCCACCGTCGGCGCGTTGCGGTCCGCCCTCTGGGCCGCCCCGGCCCGGTCGGTGCTGCGGGTCGACCTGTCCGGCGTCCGGGTGCTCTCCGCCGCCGGGGTGCGTGCGCTGGTCGCCGCGCACCTGCGCGTCCGCGGCCGGGGCGGCGAGCTGGTGCTGGTCGGTCCCGACCCGACGGTCCGCCGGGTGCTGCGCGCCACCGGGCTGCACCGGGTCATCCCGATCGTCGAGGAGTGTTCCGACCGGGAACTGGTGGCCTGCTGAGCGAGCGGCGGCCGGGGTCGGCGACGGATGTCACCGCCCCGGCCGCGTCGGCTCAGCCGGTCAGCGGACGCCGAGCAGGTCGACGACGAAGACGAGCGTCTCGCCCGGCTTGATGACCCCGCCGGCGCCCCGGTCGCCGTAGCCCAGGTGCGGCGGGATGGTCAGCCGGCGCCGGCCGCCGACCCGCATGCCGACCACGCCCTGGTCCCAGCCGGCGATGACCCGGCCGCCGCCGAGCGGGAACTCGAACGCCTCCCCGCGGTTCCACGACGCGTCGAACTCGCGGCCGGTCGAGTGCGCCACCCCCACGTAGTGGACGTTGGCCAGCTGTCCCGGCCGGGCCTCCGGGCCCTCACCGACGGTGATGTCCTCGATCACGAGGTCGGCCGGCGGCGCGCCCTCGATCGGACCCACCTCGGGCTTGCCCGGGCGGTCGCCTGCTGCCTGGTTCATTCGCGGGTCTCCTGCCGTACTGGTCGTGATGTCCGGTCACCGCCGATCCTGCCGGATAGCGGCCCGCCGATGCCCGGCGGACCCGCTCGCGAGCGGCCCCACCGCCCCCGCGCCGGTCCGCCGCGCGCGGATCGGCGGGCGTCACCGGTGGTGACGCCCGCCGCGGGCAGGGTTCGGAATCGGTTACCGGAGCCAGCCGTACCGCTGGACGATCGGGAGCCTGCCCCACATCCGGCCGAGGCCCCAGGTGTCGCCGGCGTTGGTCAGGGCGAGCACCGCGAGCACCGCGGCGTAGACGAGGTGGTCGTCCATGAACGGGTTGTTCTCGGGGGGCAGCACGGCCGTCCACATCATGACCAGGAGCAGCCCGCCCGCCGCGGCGGCGACGCGCACCCCGATGCCGAGGATGAGCGCGGTGCCGATGGCGGCCAGCCCGATCATGAAGAGCCAGTCGGCCCAGGCGGCGCCGGCGATGCCCTGGTAGAAGTCCTGGAACGGGCCGGTGGCGCCGAAGGTGAGGAAGCCCTTGGTCGGGCTGCCCCCGTCCAGCCAGGCGTTCTTCGCCTCGGTGGCCATGCCCAGGCCGAACAGCTTGTCCAGGAAGGCCCAGAGGAAGATCCAGCCCAGCGCCAGCCGCAGGCCGGCGAGCAGGTAGCGGGTGGCCCGTTCCCGGCGGGTCTCGGTCACCGGAGCGGTGGTCTCGGCGGTGGTCCGCTTGATCGTCGCGGTCATGGTCTCCACGTCCCTTCGTGCCTCGCACCGCGCTTCCCGGTGGCATCTCCATTGGACGCCCGCCGGTGCCGGGCGGGTCAGGGCCGACCGGGCCCGAACCGCCCGGGACTTTGGACCCCGGTCGCACCGGTCCGCTCGGCCGGGTGGGTACCGGTCCGGTGACCCTGATCCGGCGCCGGCGCCGGCCGTAGCGTCGCAGGTGACAGCGGCGAGGAGGTCGTGATGAGGACATGGCAGGTGGGCGACGTGATGACCCGGGACGTCGCGACGGTGGACGAGGAAGCCCCGTACCGGGCGATCGTCGACGTGCTGGTCCGGCGCGGCATCAGCGCCGTGCCGGTGGTGGACCGCTTCCGCCGGGTGCTCGGCGTGGTGTCCGAGGCGGATCTGCTGCACAAGATCGAACGCGCCGGCCACCCGGACGAGCGGCGGGTCTTCGCCGGCCGGCGCCGGCGCAGCGCGCGGGAGAAGGCCGACGCGCTGCTGGCCCGGGACCTGATGACCGCGCCGCCGGTGACCACGTACCCGGGCGCCAGCCTGCCCGCCGCGGCCCGGCAGATGGACCGGGAGCAGGTCAAGCGGCTGCCGGTGCTGGACGACCTGGGCCGGCTGGTCGGCATCGTCACCCGGGGCGACCTGCTGCGGGTGCACCTGCGCACGGACGCCGAGATCCGCGAGGACGTCGTCCAGGAGGTGCTGCGCCGGGTGCTCGCGGTCGAGGACGGCCTGGTCACCGTGCGGGTCCGCGACGGCGAGGTGACCCTGGACGGCCGGCTCGACCGGCGTACCGCGGTCGAGCTGGCGGGGCGGCTGGCCGGCCAGGTCAGCGGCGTGGTGCGGGTGACGAACACGATCGCGTACGACGTGGACGACCACGCCCTGGTCGACGTGGACGGCCGGCCCACCCCGGTGGCCTGAGCGCGTCTCCGGGTCCCGTCCCCGCCGGGGCGGGGCCCGGCGGACTTCGCCGGACCGCCGCCGGGCGCCGGGCGGCTCGCCTAGGCTCGGTACGACGCGTCTCCGGTGCCGCCGCCGCGCGTCACGCGTGCACAGAGCCGCCGGCACGGATGCGGAGGGCGCCGGGTGGACGAGGCGACGTTCACGGCACCGCTGTGGGCCTGGCTGGCGGTCGGCGGGGTGCTCGCCGTCATGCTCGCGGTGGACATGCTCTCCCACCGCGGCGACCACGTCATCGAACTGCGCGAGGCGGTGGCCTGGAGCGCGGTCTGGATCACCGCCGGGCTCGCCTTCGGCCTGCTGATCTGGCTCTGGCGCGGCGGTGAACCGGCGCTGGCCTACTACTCGGGCTACCTGCTGGAGAAGGCGCTGTCGGTGGACAACGTCTTCGTCTTCGCGCTGCTCTTCGGCTACTTCCGGGTGCCCGCCGGCTACCAGCACAAGGCGTTGTTCTGGGGCGTGATCGGGGCGCTCGGCTTCCGGCTGGTCTTCATCTTCGCCGGCGCGGAGTTGCTGCACCGGCTGGCCTGGGTCGGGTTCGTCCTGGGCGCCTTCCTGATCTGGACCGGCTGGCGGCTCGCGGTGCGCGGCGAGCCGGATGTCGACCCGGAGCGCAACGTCGCGGTCCGGGTGTTCCGCCGGCTGGTGCCGACCGAGCCCCGCTTCCACGGCAACCGGTTCATCGTGCGGGTGCGCGGCCGGCGGCACGCCACCCTGCTGCTGGTGGCGCTGGTGGCCATCGAGGCCACCGACGTGATCTTCGCGATCGACTCGGTGGCCGCGATCCTGGCCATCACCACCAACACCTTCGTCGTCTGGACCGCCACCGCCTTCGCCGTGCTCGGCCTGCGCAGCCTCTACTTCTGCCTGGCCGGCCTGCTGCGCCACTTCGGCTACCTGCGGTACGGGCTGGCCGTGCTGCTGGCCTTCGCCGGGTTGAAGCTGATGCTGGCCGAGACCCCGGTCGGGAAGCTGCCCGTCTGGATCACCTTGGCCGTGGTGGTGCTGACCCTCTCGATCTCCATCGGCTGGAGCGTGGTCACCGCCCGGCACGAGCGCCGCCACGCGGGCGGCTAGCGGGCCGCCGCTCAGCCGGGCGGGTGCGTCACCGGGCGGGCCAACTGGGCGGCCAGCACCGCGGGCGCCTCGGCCAGCGACGGGCCGTACCAGGTCAGGTGCCGCCCGGAGAGCAGGGCGCAGGGTACGCCGGGGAACGCCGCCGGCCCGTCCCGCTCGGTGAACCAGTACGGCTCGTCGGGCAGCACCACCAGGTCGAGCGGGTGCGCGCGCAGTTCGTCGAGGCCGGGGCGGGGATAGCGGTCGGCGTGCCCGGCGTAGACGTTGCGTACGCCGAGCCGGCGCAGCACGTCGCCGGCGAAGGTGTCGGAGCCGAGCACCACCCACGGTCTCCGCCAGACCGGCACCACGGCCCGGCGGACCGGGAGCGCGGGCGGCGCCGCCCAGGCCCGGCGGGCGGCACGCAGCCAGTCCGGTTCGGCCGGGGCGCCCAGCTCGGTCAGGAGCGCGGCCAGTTCGGCCAGCGCCCCGTCCACCGTGCGCGGGTAGGTGATCCGCACCGGCACCCCGGCGGCGGCCAGCGCGTCGGCGTCGGCGCGGCGGTTCTCCTCGACGTTGAGCAGCACCACGTCCGGCCGCAGGGCGAGCACCCGGTCCAGGTCCGGGTACTTGCTGCCGCCGACCCGGGTCACGTCCAGCCCGGCCGGGTGGGTGCACCAGTCGGTGGCGCCGACCAGCAGCCCGGGCAGGGTACGGGCCACCGCCTCGGTCAGCGACGGCACCAGCGACACCACCCGCATCCGGCGTACCTCCTCGTGCGCAGGTCGTGCCGATCATGCCCGACCCGCCGGCCCGGCCCCGCACCGGTCCGGGTGGCCCGGGCACCCCGCGGCGGCGCCCTTGCCAGCGCTCTACAACGTTGGAATACTCGCGTCGACCCCACCAGGAGGTTCCCGATGAGGCCCCACTCCGGTCCACCCGCGCCGCGCGCCGGGCAGTCCGACACCCGCGTCGCGTCGCGCGGCACCGACCGGTTCGGGGACGACGAGGTGCCCGTCGAGGCGCTCGGCGACCTCTACCGTGACGGCATCACGGCGTGCCCGGGCGCGTTCTCCGTCGACTGGGTGGACCGGGTCGGGGAGGACATCGACGCGGCCTTCCGCGAGGCGCGCTCCCGGCCGGACGGGGCGGTCGGGCGGGGCCCGGAGCGCTGGTACGTCGAGATCCACCCGGAACAGCTGCGCGGCTTCGTCGACCTGGTCACCCACCCCTGGGTGGTGGCGGTCTGCCGGGCGGTCCTCGGCCCCGACTACGAGATCGTCGAGCTGGGCTTCGACATCCCGTTCCCGGGTGCGGCCATGCAGCCGTGGCACCGCGACTTCCCGATGCCGGAGGACACCCGCCGCCAGCGCCGGCTGACCTCGCTCGCGTTCAACCTGACCACCGTGGACACGGTGGAGGAGATGGGCCCGTTCGAGATCGCCCCGGGCACCCAGTGGGACGACGGCCGGGACTTCGACCACGAGATGTTCCCGCCCAAGGAGCGCTACCCGCGCTACGAGCGGCGTGCGGTGCGCAAGTACCCGCGGCGGGGCGACATCTCCGCGCGGTCCGCGCTCACCATCCACCGCGGCACCCCGAACGTGTCGTCGCTGGCCCGTCCGGTGCTGGTGCTCGGCGTGGACGCCCCCGGCGCCGGCAACGCCGGCCACCACGACATGGCGGTCACCAGGGGCTACTGGGAGAGCCTGCCCGAGTCGGTCCGCGCCCACCTGCCGTGCCCGGTGGTGGACGCGCTGGTGCCCATCCGGCAGAAGCACACCATCGAGGGCCTGGTGATGGGCGCCGAATGAGCCGGCCGGACGGCCCCCGGCCGGCCACCCGCACCGCGAGGCGGCCCGGCTGAACCCCGGCGAGGACGGGCACTGGCGGCCGCCGCGTCCCCGCCGGCCCGCCGGTGCGGTCGCCGGCGGACCGGGTCGCCGCGGCGGCTCAGCCGGTCCGGCCGGCCGCCGGCCCGACGCGGTCGCGGTCGGCGCGCCACTGCTCGCGGGTGAGGGCGTACTCGACCTCGCCGTGCTCGGAGCCGGGAATCGCCTCCGGCCAGTCGCCGTGGTACGTGCGCACGTGCCGCAGGCCCACCTTCTCCATCACCCGGCGCGAGGCCGAGTTGACCGCCATGGTGTTCGCGGTGATCCGCCGCACGCCCAGCTCGGTGAAGCCCTTCTCGATCAGGGCCCGGCAGCCCTCGGTGGCCCGGCCGCCACCCCACGCCGAGCGGCGCAGCCGGTAGCCGAGTTCCACCTCGCCGACGTCGCCGTCGCGGGTCGGGCGGAACTCGAACCAGCCCAGGAACTCGCCGCCGGCCCGGTCCACGGCCGCCCAGAAGCCGAGGCCCGGCGGTCGCCGGTAGAGCGCGAGGATCGCCGGCAGGGTCCGGTCGCGGATCACCTCCGGCGCAGTGGGGCGCCCGCCGGTCAGGTAGCGCATCACCTCGGCGTCGCTGTCCAGGTCGACCAGCAGGTCCGCGTCGGTCTCGGTGAACTCGCGCAGCACCAGCCGTTCGGTGGTGAGGAATACGGTCACCGGCCCATCCCAGCCCGGCCACCCCCGCGGCTCAACCGGTTTTGCCCGACCGGCCCGCGGTGCCCGGCACCGGGTCGCCGACCCGCCGGTGCGCGGCGGCCCGCCGGGCTCGTCCCGGTCGACGGTTGCGCCGCGCCGGCCCGGGCGGGTCGGCCGCACCGACGAGGCGGCGACCATGATCGACCGCCTAGACTCGGGCCGGCCCACGGACGACGGATGGATCAGGCGATGACGAGCACCGGTAGTGACCACGCCTCCTGGCTGCGCGCGATCCCGACCGACGACGGCCGCGCCCCGGTGCTGACCCGGGGTGGGCAGGTGGTGCACGCCGACCGGCGGATGGGCGACCTGGTGCAGCGCCGCCCGCCGGGGATCACCGGCCACCAGTGGAGCACGGCCATCCGGGCGGGCCTCGACTTCGTGGTCTGCGCCGGCGACAGCGGCCGGCCCCTGTTCGCCGTCGAGATCGGCCCGGCCGCGCCGGCCGGCTCCGCGGCCCAGCGCGCCGAACGGATGAAGAACGCGGTCGGCGCGGCCGTCGGCCTGGAGGTGCTGCGGATCGAGTCGCCGACGCTGCGGGCCGCCGAGCACGGCCGGCGGATCGTGGCGTACGTGATCGACGCGCGCGGGTACGCCGAGGGCGGCGAGCCGGGGGAGGCCGGGACCGGCTTCCGGGACATCCTCGGCCGGCTGCCGGACGGCCGTACCGGGCCCGTCAACGATCTCGGCGCGCTGGCCCGGGCGGCGGCCGTGGAGGCGTACGTGGCGCGCCGGCTGGCCGACCCGATCGTACGGGGGCTGCACGTGACCTGGAAGGACGGGCCGGCCGAGGGCTGGAGCTGGGTCGAGGTGCGCCCCGGCGCCTGCCTGGTGGAGCGGGTGTCGGTCTGGGAGCACCGGTTCTCGTGCGGCGTGGACGCCGCCCGGCTCGCCGAGGACCTGGCGGCGGTCGCCGTCGGGGAGCGGTTGACCGCTCTGGACGCCGATCCGCCGGCCCTGGTCTCCCGGGACGAGTTGCGCGCCGAGATCCGCGGGCTGCGGGCGCGGCGCGACGAACTGGCGAACGGCTTCGCCTTCGACCATCTCTGCGTGGACTGATTCCCCTTTCCGCCCCGGCACGGCCGGTCGCCGTTCCGGCGCGGACCGCCTCGTTGCCGCCCGGGAGCCGAGCGCGCCCATGCCGTTCGGGCGCCGACCGGGTCCCGGTGCGGCCGTCGTGACCGGCCGCGAATTTTTGTCCGATCCGCATTGAACCGTGGCGGCTGCCGCTTCGTACTCCTGCGGGAATGGACAGGATCTCCCCATCCGCGTCACGGGACGCGGGAGACGGTGCGGAAAGGGCATCGTCGGTCGTCGACATGCCACCGGTCCGCCCGGACGGTTTCCGTCGGGGCGTGCCACCTCAATTCCGTCGGTCCGCCGAGGTCACGAATCAAGTACCGGATCGAGAAGGAGTGCAATTCGATGCGCAGGTCCACACGGGCGCGCCGGTCATCCGGTAACGCGCGGAGCAAGCGTCTGCTGGCCGTCGTCGGCACGCTCGCGGTCTTCGGTGGCGTCGTCGCCGTGACCCAGATCTCGTCGGCCGAGGACCGGCGGTCGAACCGCACCCGGCCGGCGGCCGCGGCCTGCGTGGCGCCCAGTCCCGGCGCGACCGCGCCGAGCGGGCGGGACGGCACCACGCGTACCTGGCAGAACGGCCGGTGGGTGCGCAACCACTGGGGCGACGGCCAGCAGACGGTCGAGGAGTGCCAGGAGGTCCGCGAGGGCGAGGCGCCCAACGGCGGTTCCGCGATCGCCTGCCCGGACGTGGCCGGGCAGCTGCCCGAGGTGCCCCGCCGGGCCCGGGCCGAGGTGGAGCGCAACCTGAACCTGCTGCAGACCCAGATCGCCGAGGCCGACCGCCGGCTCGCCGCCGAGGGCGACAAGGGCGAGGCCTTCATCCGCAACTCGATCCTGCAACCGCTGGCCGGCAAGCGGCGGGCGACGCTGGACCGGATCACCACGGCGATCGACCGGTTCGGCCCGCGCCCGCAGGGGCTGCGCCAGCTCGCCGAGTGCCAGGTGCAGCCGACCGGCGGCAACACCGGTGGCGGCAACAACGGCGGAGGCAACACCGGCGGCGGCAACAACGGCGGCGGCAACAACGGTGGCAACACCGGCGGGAACAACGGTGGCAACAACGGCGGTCCGGGCGCCGGGCTCGGCGTGCTGGCCAACGACTGCGACGAGAGCCAGCTGCAGCCACACGACGGCTTCCAGAACGGCAACCGCTGCGTGAGCACCGCGTTCGGCGAGGTCGGGGCCGCGGCGAACAACCCGTCACTGCTGATCACCGACTTCCCCGAGCAGGTGGGCGCCAACCAGCCGTTCACCCTGCGGGTCTCCACCCGGAACCTGGTCCGGGACCGCTTCCTCGCCGCCGGCCAGGGCGGCTACTACGTGGAGAGCTCGCTGCTCAACGAGCAGGGGCTGGTCCGCGGCCACTTCCACACCGCCTGCCGGATGCTGGACAGCCTCGACCAGCCGCCGGCGCCCCAGGAGGTGCCCGCGTTCTTCGTCGCCACCGAGGACAGCCGCGGCGGCGCCGAGCCGGACGAGGTGACCATCCAGATCCCGGGGCTGCCCGAGTCGGGCATCGCCCAGTGCGCGGTCTGGGCCGGTGACGGTTCGCACCGGATCCCGATGATGGAGCGGGCCAACCAGACCCCGGCCTTCGACGCGGTGCGCATCGAGGTCAACTGAGCCGACCGCGGCGGGGCGGCGCGAGGGCGTACGCCCCCGCGCCGCCCCGGCGCGGTGGTCCGGGGGTGGTGCGCCCACCGCCCGCCACAGCGAACGGCGGGGCCGGGCTGCCCGCCAGCCCGACCCCGCCCGCGGGACCGCGTCCCGCCCGGCTCACCGGTTCTTGTACGCCTCGACGACCTCGACCGGGATCCGGCCCCGCTCGGAAATCTGGAAACCGTTCTTGGCGGCCCATTCCCGGATGGCGCGATTCTGCTCGCGATCCATTCCCGCGCCGCCGGTTCCGCCCGCCCGCCGGGGTGCCCGGCCGGTGTCGGGGGTGCCCCGGCCGATCCGCCGGCCGGCGGTGAGGTACGGGTCCAGCGCCTTACGGAGGACTCCCGCGTTCTCGTCGGAGAGGTCGATGGTGTACGCCACGCCGTCGAGACCGAACTCGACCGTCCGGTCGGCCTTTCCGCCGTCCAGATCGTCGGTCAGCACCGTGATTACTTTTCTTGCCATCGCCCATTACTCCCTGTGTGCGGCGGGGTGTGGTCAAAGTTTGACCCATCCCGCGGCACACCCGCAACAATTCCGCTGTTTTCATTTCGGCGGGTCGTTTCGCTGTGCAAATGGCGGCGGCCGGGAAAGCGGTTCGTTCACCCGTTGAGCAGACCGGCGTGGCCGGCCAGCGCGGCGGCCTCCGCGCGGCTGGACACCCGGAGTTTGCGCAGCAGCGCCGCCGTCATCCGCTTGACCGTCCGTTCCGAGACGTGCAGCTGGTCGGCGATCTCCAGCGTGTTCCGGCCGGCGGCGATCGCCTGGAGCAGCCGGCGCTCCTCGGGGTCCAGGTCGACCGGGGCGGCCCGGGACGGCCGCAGCAGCGCCCGCAGCAGCTCGGCCGGCAGCACCGCCCACCCGTCGAGGATGGCCAGCAGCGGCGGCAGCAGCTCCTCGGGCTCGGCGGTCTTGGGCAGGAAGCCCTCGGCGCCGGCGCGCAACGCGTCCAGCGCGGGCTCCGGCTCGTCCCCGCCGGACATCGCCACCACCCGCACCCGGGGGCTGGTCCGGCGGATCGCGGCCACCGCCCGGATCCCGCCCGGCGGGGGCATGTGCAGGTCGACCAGGGCCAGGTCGGGCAGGCACCGGCTGACCAGCGAGGCCGCCGAGGCCGCGTCGCCGGTGGAACCCACCACCTCGGCCCGCTTGCCGGTGGCGGCCGGCAGCAGCAGCTCCAGCCCTCGGACGAAGAGCGGGTGGTCGTCGACCACGGCCAGCCGGAGGGTGGGGGAGTTCGGCATGTCTGGTCCCTTCCCCAGCGGGTACCGATCATGCGGCGCGGCCGGACGAGGGGGAGGCGGACGATGCGCGGACGGCACGGTTTCCAGGGATTGCTGCGCGGGTTCCGGCGGGGCGGGGCCGGCCGGCCCGCGGCGCCCGCGCCCGGCGACCCGGAGCTGCTGCTCCGGGTGCTCTGCCACGAGTTCCGCACCCCGGTCAGCAGTCTCACCTCGCTGACCCGGGCGCTCGCCGATGGCGGTCGCGAGCTGAGCGGCGACGACCGGCGGGCGATCAGCGAACTCGCCCGGGACCAGGCCGTCCATCTGCAGGACCTGCTGCGGGACGCGGCGGCCAGCACCGGCGCCCTGGCGCTCGCCGCGCAGCCCGAGCCGACGACCGTGCCGCTGGCGGAGGTCCTGCGCGGGGTCGCCGCCCTGGTGCCCCGGCACCGGCGCCGGGTGCGGGTCACCCGGCGCGCCGCCGACTGCCCGGTGCCCGCCGGCCGGACCCGGCAGGTGCTGGTCAACCTGGTGCAGAACGCGCTGCGGCACGGGCCGGCGGAGGGGCGGATCGGCATCTACGCCTCGGTGCGCCGGGCCGGGCTGAGCATCCTGGTCACCGACGAGGGGCGGGTGGACGACGCGTTGCTGGCGGCGCTGCGCCGGCCCACGCCGGCCACCGGGATGTCCGGCCTGGGGCTGTGGATCGTCCGGCGGCTGCTGGCCGCCGACGGCGGCACGGTGCGGGCGCACCGGCTGCGTCCGCGCGGGGTGGCGCTGGAGGTGTTGCTGCCGGGGGGCGCCGCGACGACCTGACCCGGCGGGGCCACCGGTTGGCCCGGGCGGGTCAGCGCGGCGGGAACTGTCCTCGGTACCGAACCAGTGGCACCGAGGAGGACCCGTGTTCACCCACATGAAGGACCTGCAGTTCGAGGCCAAGCCGGACGGCCCCGACGCTGCGTTCGCCCGCCGGCTCCAGGAGGTCCTGGGCGGCAAGTGGGGCGAGATGACCGTCGCCAACCAGTACCTCTACCAGGGCTGGAACTGCCGGCTGCCCGGCAAGTACAAGGATCTCTTCCTCGACGTCGGCACCGAGGAGATGGGCCACGTCGAGATGATCGCCACCATGATCACCCGACTGCTGGAGAACGCGCCGCTGTCGTTGCAGGAGGCCGCCGACGACAACCCGATGGTGGGGGCGATCTACGGCGGCTCCAACCCGGCGCACTTCATCCACGGCGGCGGCGGTGCGCTGCCCGTGGACAGCGCCGGCGTGCCGTGGAACGGCAACTTCATCACCGCCAGCGGCAACCTGATGGCCGATTTCCAGCTCAACGTGACCGCGGAGGCGCAGGGCCGGCTCCAGGTCGCCCGGCTGTTCAACATGACCGACGACCCGGGCGTCAAGCAGATGCTGCGCTTCCTGCTGGCCCGCGACACCATGCACCAGAACATGTGGATGGCCGCCATCGAGCAGCTCAAGGAGGACGGCCTGGAGGAGATGCCGGTGCCGGACGCCTTCCCCGACTCCAAGGAGTTCACCGAGGAGTTCAGCTACACGTACCTGGACTTCTCCCCGGGCCAGGACGCGGCCGAGGGCCGGTGGGCGTCCGGGCCGACGCCGGACGGCAAGGGCCAGTTCCGCTACGACCACAGCCCGCGGGCGCACGCGCCCGAGCCGGTGCTCCCGCCCGGCGACCCGCGGCTGTACGGCACCAACCCCGGCCTCGCCGGCGGCGTCGTGAACAAGGTCAAGAGCAAGGTCACCTGACGATCCTCCGCCGGACCGTCCGCTCGGCGGGCGGTCCGGCGGTGCCCGTACCGGAGGAGGTGTGCCGTGACCGAACTCCTGCTCCGCCCGCTGGCGGACGCCTTCATGCAGGTGGGTGTGTACGTCGCCGTCATGGTCGCGCTCTTCGGCTGGCTGCGGTGGCGCTACGGCGACCGGGTCACCGACGGGCTGACCCGCCGGCGCCGGCTCGGCCCGCTGGTCGGCGCGCTGCTCGGGGTCAGCCCGGGCTGCGGCGGGGCGATCGTCCTGATGCCGCTCTACGCCCGGGGGAAGGTCTCCTTCGGCACCGTCGTCGCCGCGCTGGCCGCCACCATGGGCGACTCGTCCTGGGTGGTGATCGCGTGGAACCCGATCTTCGCGCTCCAGATCCACCTGCTGCTCTTCGGGGTCGGCCTGGTCACCGGCTACGTCGTCGACGCGCTCGGCATCGACCCGGCCCGCGCCGCGCGGCGCCGGCTCGCCCCCGCCGCCGTACCGGCCGCCGCGCCGGCCGGTCTGGCCGCCGCGGGCGGGCCCGACCTCGCCGGTACGCGCCGCCTGCTCGGCGGGCTGCTGCCCCGGGTGCCGGCCTCCACCGCGTTCTGGGGGCTGACCACGCCGGCCTTCCTGGTGTCGGTGCCGGTGGTGTTCCAGATGGTCGACCCGGGGGTGCTGACCGACCGGCTCGGCGGCGTCGACCCGTACCTCGCGCTGGGGGTGCTCGGCACGCTGACCGCCATGCTGATCTTCGCCGCCGGGCGGGGGCGGCTGGCCGACGACACCCTGGAGACCGCGCAGGCCCGGTCGTTCCGGGAGACGCTGCGGCACAGCGCGCACGAGGCGTCCTTCGTGACCGTCTGGGTGGCGGTGGCCTACCTGGCCTGGCAGGTGTTCAGCACCAGCACCGGCTTCGACGGATCCGAGATCGCCCTCACCGGCATCCTCGGCGTGCTGGTCGGCGCGGCGATCGGACTCATCCCGGGCTGCGCCGTGCAGATCGTCTTCACCGGCCTCTACGTCAGTGGCGGCCTGCCGCTGCCCACCCTGGTGGCCAACGCGATCAGCCAGGACGGCGACGCCCTGATCCCGCTCGCCGCGATGCGCCGGCACTCCGCCGCGCTGGCCACCGTGATCACCACCATCCCGGCGGCCGCCGTCGGCGCCGCCCTGCTGCTCCTGCTCTGAGCGACGAACCCGGGCGACGAACCCGGGCGAACGACCCGAGCGACGAAAGCTGCGCGATGAAGCCGCGCGCACGAACCGGAGAGGGGAACACCGATGCCCGCCACCGCGCCCACCCCGCCGACCGCCCTGGTGCCGGTCGGCCGGACCCGGGTCAAGCTGCTGGTCTTCACCGTGCTGACCGGGCTCGCCTGGCTCGCCGGGATGCCCGGGCCGACCGTCGCCGCCCTGGCCCTGACCAGCCTGGCGATCCCGCTCGCGGTGGCCCTCGGCGGCGGTGCCGGGCTGCTGCGCGACCTGGTCCGGGTGCCGGCTCGAACGGTCACCGGGAGTGGTGTGGGTCACACACCGGAACAAGGGGAACGCTTTGTTACTTGAGCGAGACAGGCTCAAGACAACGCGATAGCAGGTGTTCGATGGCAACTCTTCCGGTACTTCCCCTGACCGACGCCGTGCTGCTGCCCGGCATGGTCATCCCGGTGACCCTCGACCCGACCACCCAGGCCGCGGTCGACGCGGCCCGCGCCACCGGCGACCGCAAGCTGCTGGCCGTGCCCCGCCTCGACGGCGAGTACGGCCCGGTCGGCGCGGTGGCCACCATCGAGAAGGTCGGCCGGCTGCCCAGCGGCGAGCCGGCCGCCGTCATCCGCGGCCTGTCCCGGGCGCGGATCGGCTCGGGCGTGCCCGGCCCCGGCGCCGCCCTCTGGGTCGAGGCGACCGAACTGCACGAACCCGCTCCCGCCGGCCGGGCCCGGGAACTCGCCCGCGAGTACCGCGCCCTGATGACCTCGGTGCTCCAGCAGCGGGGCGCCTGGCAGGTCATCGACGCGATGGAGCGGATGACCGACCTCTCCGAGCTGGCCGACTCCGCCGGGTACGCGCCCTGGCTGAGCCTGGACCAGAAGAGCGAGCTGCTCGCCGCGCCGGACGTCACCGCCCGGCTGGAGCTGCTGGTCGGCTGGGTCAAGGAGCACCTGGCCGAGCAGGAGGTCACCGAGCAGATCAACAACGACGTCCGCGAGGGGCTGGAGAAGTCGCAGCGGGAGTTCCTGCTGCGCCAGCAGCTCGCCGCGATCCGCAAGGAGCTCGGCGAGGACGAGCCGGACGGCTCGGCCGACTACCGGTCCCGGGTCGAGGCCGCCGACCTGCCGGAGAAGGTCCGCGAGGCGGCGCTGCGCGAGGTCGGCAAGCTGGAGCGGGCCAGCGACGCCTCCCCGGAGGCGGGCTGGATCCGGACCTGGCTGGACACCGTCCTGGAGATGCCGTGGAACACGCGTACCCAGGACAACACCGACCTGGCCGCGGCCCGCGCGGTGCTCGACGCCGACCACGCCGGCCTGACCGACGTGAAGGACCGGATCCTGGAGTACCTGGCGGTGCGCAACCGCCGCGCCGAGCGCAACCTCGGCGTGGTCGGCGGGCGCGGCTCCGGCGCGGTGCTCGCCCTCGCCGGCCCGCCCGGCGTCGGCAAGACCAGCCTCGGCGAGTCCGTCGCCCGGGCGCTGGGCCGCAACTTCGTCCGGGTCAGCCTGGGCGGCGTGCGGGACGAGGCGGAGATCCGCGGTCACCGGCGCACCTACGTGGGCGCGCTGCCCGGCCGGATCGTCCGTGCCCTGCGCGAGGCCGGCTCGATGAACCCGGTGGTGCTGCTCGACGAGGTCGACAAGCTGGCCGCCGGCTACTCCGGCGACCCGGCCGCCGCGCTGCTGGAGGTGCTCGACCCGGCGCAGAACCACACCTTCCGGGACCACTACCTGGAGGTCGACCTCGACCTGTCCGACGTGCTCTTCCTGGCCACCGCGAACGTGGTGGAGGCCATCCCCGGCCCGCTGCTGGACCGGATGGAGCTGGTCACCCTGGACGGGTACACCGAGGACGAGAAGGTCGCCATCGCCCGCGACCACCTGCTGCCCCGGCAGCGGGAGCGGGCCGGGCTGACCGCCGACGAGGTGACCGTGGCCGACGGGGCGCTGGCCCGGATCGCGGGGGAGTACACCCGGGAGGCCGGCGTCCGGCAGTTGGAGCGGGCGCTGGCGAAGATCCTGCGCAAGGTGGCGGTCACCCTGGCCACCGACCCGACCCCGGTCCGGGTGGACACCGGCAACCTGGCCCGCTACCTGGGCCGGCCGAAGTTCACCCCGGAGTCGGCCGAGCGCACGGCGGTGCCCGGCGTGGCCACCGGCCTGGCGGTCACCGGCGCCGGCGGCGACGTGCTCTTCATCGAGGCCACCAGCATGGAGGGGGAGCCGGGGCTGACCCTGACCGGCCAGCTCGGCGACGTGATGAAGGAGTCCGCGCACATCGCGTGGTCGTACCTGCGCTCCAACGGGCGCCGGTACGGGCTGGACCCGAACGCCCTCGCCGGGCGCCGGATCCACCTGCACGTGCCGGCGGGCGCGGTGCCCAAGGACGGCCCCAGCGCCGGCATCACCATGGTGACCGCGCTGGCCTCCCTGGTGACCGGGCGGCCGGTGCGGCCCGAGTTCGGGATGACCGGCGAGGTGACCCTCTCCGGGCGGGTGCTGCCCATCGGCGGGGTGAAGCAGAAGCTGCTGGCCGCCCACCGGGCCGGCCTGACCGAGGTGATCATCCCGAAGCGCAACGAGCCGGACCTGGACGACCTGCCGACCGAGGTGCGCGAGGCGCTGACCATCCACACCCTGGCCGACGTGGCCGACGTGCTCGCCCTGGCGCTGCGCCCGGCCGAGATCGACACGGAGTCGCTGGACGGACCGGCGCTCGCCGCCGCCTGACCGGCGCCGACACCCGCGGCCCCCGGCCGTCGCACCGCGCGACGGCCCGGGGGCCGCGTGGCGTACGGCCTCAGTAGCGGTCCCGGCGCGGCCGCCGGTCGCCGTCACCGTCGCGGTACGGCCGCCGGTCGGCGCCGCCGCCGGGCCGGCGGTCCCCGTCCCCGTCCCCGTCACGGTCGCGGCGCACGGTCGCCTTGCGCCCCTTGATGGTGCTGCCGCGCAGCCCGGCGATCACCTCGTCGGCCACCGCGTACGGGACCTCGACCAGGGAGAACCGGTCGGCGATCTCGATCGAGCCGATGTCCCGGCCGCTGACCCGGGTCTCGCCGGTGATCGCCCCGACCAGGTCCTGCGGGCGTACCCCGGCCCGCCGGCCCAGGCCGATGAAGACCTGCGTGGTGCCGCCCGCGCGGGGCCGCCCACCGCGCCGGTCGGCCCGGCCCCCCTCCGGCCGCCCCTCCCGCGGGCCGCGCACCGGGACCTGCGGGATCTCCTCCTCGTCGGCGGCGCCCGGCGAGGTCGCCTCGTGGGCCAGCCGCACCGCGGCGAGGGCCACCTCGACCAGGTCGAACTCGTCGGTCAGCGACTCCACGATGGCCCGGAACGGGTCGAGGTCGTCCTCCAGCAGGCTCTCCCGCAGCGCGGCCTGGGTCAGCTCCAGCCGCCGGGTGCGCAGGTCGGCCACCGTCGGGATCTTGTCGATGGCGATCCGCTGGCCGGTCACCCGCTCGATGGTCTTGAGCATCCGGTGCTCGCGCGGCTCGGCGAGAGTGATCGCCACGCCCTCCCGGCCGGCCCGGCCCACCCGGCCGATCCGGTGCACGTACGACTCCGGCGCCGACGGCACGTCGTAGTTGACCACGTGGGTGAGCTGCTCGACGTCCAGGCCCCGGGCCGCCACGTCGGTGGCCACCAGCAGGTCGGCGGTGCCCGAGCGCAGCCGGCCCATCACCCGGTCGCGCTGCTCCTGGCTCATCCCGCCGTGCAGCGCCTCGGCCCGGTAGCCGCGCCCGTTCATCGTCTCGGTGAGCCGGTCCACCTCCTCCCGGCTGCGGCAGAACACGATCGCCGCGGTGGGCGACTCGACGTCCAGCACCCGGCCCAGCGCCGCCGGCTTGTGCGCCCGGGCGACGATGTACGCGCTCTGCCGCACCCGGGGCGCCTCGCCGGCCACCGGCTGCTCCCGGGCGATCAGGATGCGCACCGGGTCGGTGAGGTGCTGGCGGGCCATCCCGTCGATGCGGGCCGGCATGGTCGCCGAGAAGAGCACCGTCTGCCGCTGCTCCGGGGCGTGCTCCAGGATCGCCTCGATGTCCTCGGCGAAGCCCATGTCGAGCATCTCGTCGGCCTCGTCCAGCACCACGGTGGCCAGCCCGCCCAGCCGCAGGGTGCCCCGGGCGATGTGGTCCAGCGCCCGGCCGGGGGTGGCCACCACGACGTCCACCCCGGCGTCCAGCGCGCGCAGCTGCCGGCCGATCGGCTGCCCGCCGTAGATCGGCAGCACCCGGGTACCCAGGTCCTTGCCGTAGCGGTGGAACGCCTCGGAGACCTGCACGGCGAGCTCCCGGGTCGGCACCAGCACCAGCGCCATCGGGTCGCCCCCGGCGCGCTGCGGCGGCATCCGCTGCAGCAGCGGCAGCGCGAAGGCGGCCGTCTTGCCGGTGCCGGTCGCCGCCTGGCCGAGCAGGTCCCGTCCGGCCAGCAGCGGCGGGATCGCCTCCCGCTGGATCGGGGTCGGCTCCTCGTAGCCGAGCGCGGTCAGCGCGTTCAGCAGCTCGGCGCGCAGGCCGAGGTCCGCGAAGGCGCCCGCCCCGGGGTCCGGGTCGGCGGCGGGACGGGCGGGTGGTTCGGGTGGTACGGGTGCGGAACTCATGTGACAAGCCTTTCATCACCGCCGGCCGGGCGGTGCGGCGACCGGCACAACCCGCGTCGGGCCGGCCGCCCCCGTCCGCCGGCCGGCCCGACCACTCCCTCAGCCGGACAGGATCGCCAGCACGACGGAGACGCCGATGGCCGCGTCGAGCACCCCGCACCACTCGGCGTAGGCCCGGGGCACCACCTCGTCGCGGCGGTGGTGCAGCAGGTCCCAGCCGGCATGGGCGAGCCACCCGGCGGCCACCAGGCAGGCCGCCGTGCGGCCGTCGACCACCACCGCCACCGCCACCAGGGCCGACCAGGCGGCCAGCCCGACCAGCTGCCGGCCGAGCCCGCCGGGACCGCGCAGCCGGCCCCGGACCGCGCCGATCAGCAGGTACGCGCCGGGCAGCACCAGCATCAGCCACGGGCTCGGCACGTCCGGCGCGGCCCACAGGCTGACAGTCATCAGCAGGGCGACCAGGGTGGGCCACCGGCGGGCCAGCGCGACCACGGCCGGGTGCCGGCGTACCGGGACCGGCTCGGCGTGCCGGTGCCGCACCGCCACCAGCACCATCGCGGGCAGCATCAGCAGGTGCCCGCCGAGCATCAGCGCGTCGGCCCCGAGCAGCCCCGCCCAGTACGGCCCGAACAGCAGCAGGAACGGCAGGTACATCGCGGCGGCCATCTCGCCGGTGGCGGCCCAGGAGTGCCGGCGGTGCCGCATCCAGACGGTCATGCCGACGGTCATGTTCGTCGCCATCACCAGTGCGGCGACGTCCGGCCGGGCCAGCGTGGCGGCGATCCCGAGCGGTTCGCCGACCAGCGTCCACACCGGACCGAGCAGCAGCATTCCGGCGACCATCGCCAGCACCATCTCGCCGAGGTGCCGCAGCAGGTGTCGTCCGCCGCCGGCCGGGTGGGCGGCCGGCGGCGGAGCGGGGACCACCGTGGGGGGCGTCAGGGTCTCTCTCATGCCCTCGACCCTGCCGGCGGTGCCGCTCCGCCCGACAGCCGCGTCCGGCACCGGATTTCCGGGCGGACCGCACGGCCGGACCGTGCGATTCTCACGGGTGAACCGGGCGGCCGGCCGCCCTAGGATCTGCGGCGTGGCGCAGCAGGCGGCGGTACCCCGGGCGGACCGGCGGCTGCGCCGTGCCCGGTTCGCCACCCTGGTGTCGCTGGCCACCGGCGGTTGGGCCAGCCTGCTGCTGCCGGCCGTCGGCGTGCTGCGGGAGCCCGACCCGGGGCGCGCGGTGCTCGGCGCGGCCGGCGTGCTCGCCTTCGCCGCCGCCCAGGCCGCCGTGCTGTACGCGGCGGCCACGCCCTGGCTGGCGCAGCGCCGGCGCCGGCGGTTCCAGGCGTGCCTGGCCGCGGCGGCGGTGCTCAGCGTCCCCACCGTCGGTCCGGTCGCCGCCGGCGACTGGCCCACCTGGGCGTGGCTGGGCGCCTCCCTGGTCGGCATGGCGCCGCTGCTGGTCCGCCCGCCGGTCGCCCTGGCGGTGGCGGCGCTCGCCGTCGCGGTCGCCGCCGGCGTGGCCGGCTGGACCGGGGGCTCGCTCGGCCGGCACCTCGCCGTGACCGGCGGGGTGGGGGCCGGCATCGCGCTGCTCAACTGGTTCCAGGTCTGGTTCTGGGACCTGCTCGTCGAGGCCCGGCAGGGCCAGGCCGCGCAGGCCCGGCTGGCCGCCGCCGAGGAGCGGCTGCGCCTGGCCCGGGAGGTGCACGACGTGCTCGGGCACGACCTGACGGTGATCGCGTTGAAGGCCGAGCTGGCCGCCCGGCTCGCCCCGAGCGACCCCGCCCGGGCCGGCCGCGAGGCGGCCGAGGTGCAGCGGCTGGCCGCCGCCGCGCTGACCGAGGTGCGCCGGACCGTGCACGGCTACCGCACCGTCGACCTGGGCGAGCAGCTCGCCGCCGTGGCCGGCGTGCTGCGCTCGTGCGGCGTACGGTGCACGGTGCCGTCCCCGCCGGCCGACCTGCCGGCGGCGGCGGCGAGCGAGCTGGCGGCGGTGCTGCGCGAGGCGAGCACGAACGTGCTGCGGCACAGCCGGGCCGGCTGGTGCCGGATCGAGATCGTCCAGGAGGGGGCCGTGGCCAGGATGACGGTGACCAACGACGGCGCCACCGACCGGGGGCCGGACCCGCGCAGCAGCGGTCTGCGCGGGCTGACCGACCGGCTCGGCGCGGCCGGCGGCCGGCTGCGGGTCCGCCGGGAGGGTGCGGTGTTCACCCTGGAGGCCACCGTGCCGGTCGCCTCATGATCCGGGTCCTGCTCGCCGACGACGAGGAGCTGGTCCGGGTGGCGGTCGCCGCCCTGCTCGCGCTGGAACCCGACCTCGAGGTGGTGGCGCAGGCCGCCGACGGGCCGGCCGCGGTCACCGCGGCCCTGGCCCACCGGCCGGACGTGGCGGTGGTGGACCTGGAGATGCCGGGGCTCACCGGCATCCAGGTCGCCGCCGAGCTGACCCGGGCCCGCCCCGAGTGCGCGGTGGTCCTGCTGACCGGCCACGGCCGGCCGGCCCACCTGCGGCAGGCGCTCACCGCCGGGGCCCGGGGCTTCCTGCCCAAGGGCTCGCCCGGCGGCGCGCTGGCCGACGTGATCCGCCGGGTGCACGCCGGCGGGCGGTACGTCGACCCGTCGCTGGCCGCCGACGCGCTCACCCTGCCCGAGTGCCCGCTGACCGCCCGGGAGCTGGAGACGCTGCGGCTGGCCGAACTCGGCGCCCCGGTCGCGGTGATCGCCCGGCGTACCCACCTGGCCGCCGGGACGGTCCGCAACCACCTGGCGGCGAGCGTGCAGAAGCTGGGCGCGGCCGACCGCGCCGAGGCGGTGCGGATCGCCCGCGAGGCCGGCTGGCTCTAGCCGCCCTCGACCGCCGCGCGGACCCCGCCACGGGCCGCCACACCCGGTTAACCTCACGGCGTGCGTACGGTCGAACTGGTCTGCTCGGCGGGGCTCGACGCCGCCGTCCGGGCCGCCTGGGGCCGGCTGGCCGCGGCGGGGCTGCCCAGCCTGGCCCGCAACACCCACCCGACCAACCGGCCGCACCTGACCCTGGCCGCGGCCGACGAGTTCCCTCCGGGCGCGGTGGCCCGGCTGGCCGCGCTGGTCGACGCGGCGCTGCCGCTGCCGGCCCGGCTCGGCGAAGTAGCGGTCCTCGACGGCAGCGCGCCGCTGGTCTGGCTGGTGCGCCCCTGCGCCGAGCTGACCGCGCTGCACGCGGCGGTGTGGCACGTCCTCGCCGACGCCGACGGACGCAACCCCTGGCACGCGCCGCGGCGCTGGCGGCCGCACCTGAGCCTGGCGTTGCGGTTCCGCGACGCCGACGCCGGCCTGGCCCGGGCGGTGGTCGGTGACACCCGGCCGGTCGGTGAGTTCGTCGCCGCGCGCAGCTACCACGGCGCGACCCGCTCGGTCCACCCGCTCGGCACGCCGGCCGGCTGACCGCCAAACCGGTGCTCGCGGCGGCCCACCGCGTCGCCGCGCACGGGCACCCGCCGGCGGGATCGGGCCGACCGTCGACCGGGAGCGGCGGATCCAACCGTTCCGATCTTTTGCCGGGACGTTCCGCGCGGTTTAATGCTCGGTAACTTGTGGCGCACGCCACACTCGAGCCCCCGGGAGCGCCGGCCATGCTGCAGGTGCGCAACCTCGAGGTCGTCTACGACGACGTGATGCTGGTGCTCCGCGGCCTGAGCATCACCGTCCCGCCGGGCGGGATCGTCGCGCTGCTCGGCGCCAACGGCGCGGGCAAGACCACCCTGCTGCGGGCCATCACCGGGCTGCTCGACATCCACCACGGCGAGGTGGTCCGCGGCGAGGTCACCCTGGACGGCCAGCCGCTGCACCGGCTGCGCCCGGCCGCGATCGTGCGCCGCGGCGTGGCCCAGGTGATGGAGGGGCGGCGGATCTTCGGCGAGCTGACCGTGGAGGAGAACCTGCGCCTGGGCGGGCACACCGACCCGCGCCGGATCCCGGGCCGGCTCGACGAGGTGTACGGACTCTTCCCGGTGCTGGCCGAGCGGCGCCGGCGCACCGCCGGCTACCTCTCCGGCGGCGAGCAGCAGATGCTGGCGATGGGCCGCGCGCTGATGGCCGGCCCCCGCTACCTGCTGCTGGACGAGCCCAGCCTCGGCCTCGCCCCGCGCCTGGTCGAGCAGGTCCGGGAGCTGATCGTGCGGATCAACGCCGCCGGCACCGGCGTGCTGCTGGTCGAGCAGAACGCGGCCATGGCGCTCTCGGTCGCCGCGCACGGCTACGTGCTGGAGACCGGTCGGGTGGTGCTCGACAAGCCGGCCGCGCAGCTGCTCGCCGACGACGACGTCCGCGAGTTCTACCTCGGCCTGCACGCCGGCGCGGACACCGGCCGGCGCTCGTTCCGCGACGTCAAGCACTACCGGCGACGGAAGCGGTGGCTGTCATGACCGACGAGATCCTGCGCTTCACCGACGTGCGGCTGAGCTTCGCCGGTGTCCGGGCGATCGACGGGGTGAGCTTCACGGTCGGCCGGCAGGAGCTGTTCGCCGTGATCGGGCCGAACGGCGCCGGCAAGACGTCGATCTTCAACGTGCTCTCCGGGGTCTACCGGCCGCAGGCCGGCCGGGTGGTCTTCGACGGTGTCGATCTCCTCGGCCGGCGACCGCACCAGATCGCCGCGCTCGGGCTGGCCCGCACCTTCCAGAACGTCGAGCTCTTCGCCAACCTCACCGTGCTGGAGAACCTGCTGCTCGGCCGGCACCACCACCTCCGGTACGGGCCGCTGGCGGCGGTGCTCTGGCGGGGCCGGGCCCGGCGCGCCGAACTGGCCGCCCGGGCCGCCGTGGAGGAGATCGTCGACTTCCTGGAGCTGGAGCAGTGGCGGCGGATGCCGGTCGGGCTGCTGCCGTACGGGGTGCAGAAGCGGGTGGAGCTGGGCCGGGCGCTGGCCATGGAGCCGAAGCTGCTGCTGCTCGACGAGCCGGTCGGCGGGATGAACCTCGAGGAGACCGAGGACATGGCCCGCTACATCCTCGACGTCCGCGAGGAGCTGGGCATCCCGGTGGTGCTGGTCGAGCACGACATGGGCCTGGTGATGGACCTCGCCGACCGGGTGCTGGTGGTCGACTTCGGACAACCGGTGGCCACCGGCACCCCGGCCGAGATCCAGCACCACCCCGACGTGATCCGCGCCTACCTGGGGGAGGTGACCACCACGTGAGCGAGCGCCGGCGAGCGAACCATCGACACAGCCCGGCGGTGCCTCGTGGCGCCGCGGAGCGAAGCGGAGCGGGGGCATGAGCACCACCAGCGCGCCGACCGGCACGCCCGGCACGGACACCGCCGGCGCCGCCGTCCCGACCATCGCCGCGCGGGTACGCGAGCGCGCCCGGGCCACCCCGCACCGGGTGGCGCTGCGGGAGAAGATCCGCGGGATCTGGCAGGAGGTGACCTGGGCGGCGTACTGGGACACCGCGCAGACCGTGGCGCACGGCCTGCTGGCCCTCGGCGTCGGCCCGGGAGAGCGGGTCGCGGTGCTGGCCGAGAACCGTCGCGAGTGGCTCTGGACGGACGTGGCCACCGTCGCCGTCCGGGGCGCCACCGTCGGGCTCTACCCGACCAACCCGGCCGCCGAGATCGGCTACCTGCTGGCCCACTCCGGCGCGCGGGTGCTCGTCGCCGAGGACCAGGAGCAGGTCGACAAGGCCCTCGCCGTGCTCGACGACTGCCCCGACCTGGACCGCGTCGTCTACCTCGAACCGCGCGGCGTCCGGGGCCGCTACCCGCACCCGGCGCTGCTGTACTGGGACGACTTCCTGGCCCTCGGTACCGCCCACCGGGTCGCCCACCCGGGCGCGGTGGACGAGTTGATGGCCGCCGCCACCGGCACCGACCTGGCCACCGTGATCTACACCTCCGGCACCACCGGCCGGCCGAAGGGCGCGATGCTCACCGTCGCCAACGTCGACTTCGCGGTGCGGACGGTCACCGAGGGCGGCGGGCTGGCCGACCCCCCGCCCGGCCCGGACGACCTGCTCCTGTCCTACCTGCCGCTCTGCCACGTCGCCGAGCGGGTCTTCACCACCTGGAGCAGCGCCGGCGCCGGCGTGCAGGTGAACTTCGCCGAGTCGGTCGCCACCGTGCCGGCGAACCTGCGCGAGGTGCAGCCGACCATCCTGTTCGGGGTGCCCCGGATCTGGGAGAAGATCCTCGCCACGGTCACCATCCGGGTGGCCTCGGCGTCCCCGCTGAAGCGGGCGGTGGCCCGGTTCTGGCTGCGGGTGGCCGACCGGATCGGCGCCACCCTGGTGGCCACCGGGGGCCGGCACACCACCGCCAGCCGGCTGGCGTACGCGGTGGGCTGGCTGTTCTGCTACCGGGCGCTGCGCGAGCGGATCGGCGTGCGCCGGGTGCGCTACGCCGCCTCCGGCGCCGCCCCGATCGCCCCCGAGGTGCTCCGCTTCTTCATGGGCATCGGGGTGCCGATGCACGAGGTGTACGGGATGACGGAGAACTCCGCCATCGCCACCGGCAACCGGCCCGGCCGGGTGAAGCTCGGCACGGTCGGCGAGCCGCAGCAGGGCGTCGAGCTGCGGGTCGACGAGACCACCGGGGAGATCCTCACCCGCCACCCCGGGGTCTTCGCCGGCTACCTGGACGACCCGGCCGCCACCGCCGCGGTGCTGGAACCGGACGGCTGGCTGCACACCGGCGATGTGGGCGAGTGGGTGGACGGCACGCACATGCGGATCACCGGCCGGGCCAAGGACATCATGATCACCGCTGGTGGGAAGAACATCGGCCCGGCCGGCATCGAGAACGAGCTGAAGGCGTCGGCGTACGTCAAGGAGGCGGTGCTGATCGGCGACCGCCGGCCCTACCTGGTGGCGCTGATCGGCATCGAGGCCGACACGGTGGGGCAGTGGGCGCAGCGGCGCCGGCTGCCGTACACCACCTACCGCGACCTAAGCGCCAAGCCGGAGGTGGTCGAGCTGATCCGCGGCGTGGTGGACGAGGTCAACTCCCGGCACCCGCGGGTCGAGCGGATCAGGCGGTTCCGGCTGCTGCCCAAGGAACTCGACCAGGACGACGGCGAGCTGACCGCGACCCAGAAGGTCCGCCGGGAGGCGGTCACCCGGGCCTTCGCCGACCTGGTCGACGAGCTGTACGCGCCGGGCGGTGACCGGTGACCGAACTGACCGAGAGCGTGCTGCGCGGGCTGGGCACCGGCAGCGTCTACGCCCTGCTCGCCCTCGGCTTCGTCATCATCTACAAGGCCACCCGGGTGATCAGTTTCGCCCAGCCGGCGTTCATGCTGGCCGGCGTCGTCGCGGTCACCTACCTCGCGCCGGCCGTCGGCTTCTGGGCGGCGGTGCCGCTGGCGGCGGTCGGCACCGGCCTGCTCGCGCTCGGCGTCGAGCGCGCCGCCGTGCGGCCGATGGTCGGCCGCCCGGCGTTCGTGGTCGCCATCATCACCCTCGGCGTGGACGTCGCCGTCCGGGTGGTGGTCAACGCGTTCATCGGCCTGGACGTGCGGCACGTCGGCGACCCGTGGGGGCTGCGCACCCTGTCGCTCGGCCCGGTGGAGCTGCAACAGCGGCACCTGGCCGCGGTGGCGGCCACCGGCCTGCTGGTCGCCGGGCTCTTCGCGTTCTTCCGGTTCACCCGCACCGGGCTGGCGATGCGGGCCGCCGCGCTGGACCAGGAGGCGGCGCTCGCGCACGGCGTGTCGGTCGGCGCGGTCTTCGCGGTCAGCTGGGCGCTGGCCGGCGGCCTGGCCGCGGTGGCCGGCACCTTCGCCGCCGCCGGGGCCAGCGTGGACGCCGCGCTCTGGCTGATCGCGCTGACCGCGCTGCCGGTGATCATCCTGGGCGGGCTCGACTCGCTGCCCGGCGCGGTGGTCGGTGGGCTCGCCGTCGGCGTGCTCCAGGAACTCACCGCCACCTACGCCAACGACCTCGCCTGGCTGGGCGGCAACGTCTCGGTGATCACCCCGTACGTGCTGATGCTGGTCGTGCTGCTGGTCCGCCCGTACGGGCTGTTCGGCACCCGGGAGGTCGAGCGGGTATGAGACACCGGCCGCTGCTGCGCACCTCGTACGCCCAGGACCTGGCGCTGCTGGACACCCCGGCCAAGCGGTGGTGGACCGGCGCGCTGCTGGCGCTGGCGCTCGCGCTGCCCTTCCTGCTCACCGACGACCTGCTGCAACTGCTCGCGGTCTGCTGCGTGGCCGCGATCGGCGCGATCGGCCTCGGCCTGGTCACCGGGTACGCCGGCCAGGTCTCCCTCGGCCACGCGTTCTTCCTCGGCATCGGCGCGTACACCGCGGCGGCGATCAGCGGCGACCCGGCCGGCCGGGTGATCGGCCTCGGGGTCACCGACATCGCGGTCTGGCTGCCCGCGGCCGGCCTGGTGGCCGCGCTGGCCGGGGTGCTGGTCGCCCCGCTGGCCACCCGGCTGCGCGGGCTCTACCTGGCCATCGTCACCCTCGGCCTGGTCTTCATCGGTCAGCACGTGTTCAACGAGTGGTCGGCGCTGACCGGCGGCGCCGGGGTCGGCCGGCCGGCGGCCACCCTGGAGTTCCTCGGCCAGCCGCTCGCGGTCACCGACGCCACCGCCACCCGCGACCAGAAGCTGTACTGGCTGATGCTGGCGCTGCTGGTGGTCTTCGCGGTGGCCGCCCGGAACCTGGCCCGCTCCCGGATCGGGCGGGCGTTCACCGCAATCCGGGACCGGGACATCGCCGCCGGGGTGATCGGGGTGAACCTGCCCCGGTACAAGACCCTGGCGTTCGCGGTGTCGTCGGCCTACGCCGGCTGCGCCGGGGCGCTGCTCTACACCGTCACCGGCTTCTTCGACCCGAGCTCGTTCAGCCTGCTGCTGTCCGTGCAGTACATCGCCATGGTGCTGATCGGCGGCGCGGGCACCATCTCCGGCGCGATCGCCGGGGCGTTCTTCATCACCCTGCTGCCCCGGCTCACCCGGGAACTGCAGGCGTGGGTGCCGTTCATCAGCACCCAGCCGAACGAGGTGCCGAACGTCTTCCAGGTGGAGACGATCCTCTACGGCGTACTCATCATCGTCTTCCTGATCTTCGAACCGCGCGGGCTGTTCGGGCTCTGGGTCCGGGCCCGCGCCTACTGGAAGGCGTGGCCGTTCTCCTACTGACCCGAGCGAGGAAGCCATGGCACTACGGACGTCGCGGACCGCCCTCGGGGTGGCCCTGATCCTGCTGGCCGGCACGCTCACCGCGTGCCGTGGCGGGGACAGCACAACGGACGAATCCGGGTTGCGCACCGACGTCGGCGTCACCGCCGAGCCGTGCCCGGAGGCGGTCGACCGCAACAAGGGCTGCATCTACCTCGGCATCATCTCCGACCTCACCGAGGGGCCGTTCCGGGCCCTCGCGGTGCCGATCACCGACGCGCAGAAGGCGTTCTGGAAGCGGGTCAACAGCGCCGGCGGGATCGGCGACTACGAGGTGGACGTGACCCGGTACGTGCGGGACAACAAGTACAACCCGCAGACCCACAACCAGGTCTACCAGGAGATCAAGCCGAACGTGCTGGCGCTGGCGCAGAGCCTGGGCTCGCCCACCACCGGCGCCATCCTGGGCGACATGAAGGCGAGCAACGTGATCGCCGCCCCGGCCGCCTGGACCTCCGGCTACGCCTTCGAGGACGTCATCATCGAGTCCGGCGCGAACTACTGCGTGGAGTCGATGAACGCGCTCGACTACGCCCGCGAGACGTACGCGCCGAAGTCGGTGATGGCGGTGCACCTGGCCGGCGACTACGGCGACGACGCCGCGGCCGGGGTGAAGCTGGCCGCGCAGACGCTCGGGATGACCTTCACCGACGTCAAGACCGACTCCGGGGCGGACAAGCAGGCCGGCGCCATCCAGGCCATCCTCGCCGGCAAGCCGGACCTGGTGGTGCTCACCATGGGGCCGGCGGACGCGGCGACCATCGTCGGGCAGGCGGTGGCCCGTGGCTTCGCCGGCCGGTTCATCGGCACCAGCCCGACCTGGAACCCGGCGCTGCTGCAGAGCCCGGCGGCCCCGGCGCTGCTGGCCCGCTACGAGCAGACCGCGCCGTGGAACACCTGGAGCACCGACACCCCGGGGCACCGGGCGCTGCGCGAGGCGCTGCCCGGGGTCACCCCGAACGACGGCTACACCTCCGGGTGGGTCTGGTCGTACCCGATGAAGGCGGCGCTGGCCAAGGCGGTGGCCGACGGCGACCTGACCCGGGCCGGGCTGCTCAAGGCGGTCAAGTCGTTGACCTCGGTGGACTACGAGGGGATGCTGCCGGCCACCGCCGGCAACTACGCCGCCGGGGCGAACGACGGCGCGGTGCGGGTCACCGCCGTCTACAAGCCGGACAAGGCCTCCCCGACCGGGGTGAGCCAGGTCCGGGAGCTGTTCACCGGGCCGACCGCCGGGGCGTACAACCTGGACCGGCCCTGCTACGAGAAGCTCTGAGCCGGCCGGGTCGGGCCCCCGCGACGGCGGGGGCCCGACCGCCGGGTCAGCGGTGGAAGCGCAGGTAGTGGAACTCCGCGGTGACCGGCGGCTGCGCGCCGCCGTGGGCGACCAGGCCGATCCGGGGCGTGGTGTCGGCCGGGAAGGTCCACACCCCGCCCCACGTCCAGTGTTTCCCGTCCCGGCTGGAGCCGGCCCGGAACTCGTGCTCGCCGGTGACCGGGTCGACCCGGTGCGCCAGCCGCAGCCAGGTGGTGGTGGCCGGGGTGCCGACGATATTGCCGCCGTACACCGGCTGGCCGGCGAACGGCAGTTCGTAGCCGTACTCCACCTGGCGGGTGTTCCAGATCGCGACCTGGGCCAGCCGGGCGAACCGGTCGTCGTCGACGTAGGCGACCAGGCCGGCCTGCTGGTAGTTGCGCACCGTCTCCTCGCCCAGGTCGAGGGTCACCTTCGTCTCCACCACGTAGTCGCCGGCCGGCGCGTCGCGCAGCAGCACACCGGCGGTGTTGCCGGTGCCGACCAGGTCGGCGGCCTGCGTCGGCCAGCGCAGCGCCCCGCCGGACACGGTGGCCGCCGGGTCCGGCCGCACCCAGCTCCAGGCCGGGTCGAGGCCGTCGGTGAACTCGTCGGACCAGCCGGGCAGCAGGGCGCCGGTCCGGGGCTCGGGCACGGCGTGGCGGGCCGGCCGGTGCAGCCGGGCCAGGCTGACGTTGTCGAACTCGGCGGCCCCGCCGGTCGCGGTCAACCCGAGCCGCCCGGGCACCGGGCGGTCCAGCCGCAGGGTGACCGTGGCGAGCTGGTCGCCTTGGCGGGCCGGGCTCAGCTCGGCCACCAGCTGCCGGCCGCGTACCTCGACGGCCAGGTTGTGCCGGTCGGTCAGGCGGTGGCCGGGCGGCAGCGCGGCGGTGGCGGTGCGGCCGCCGCCGCGGGCCACCAGCCGGCCGGCCGCCGCGTCGACGCGCACCTCGACCCGGCCGAGGGTCAGCCCGGCCGCGTCGGCGCCGGCCAGCCGCAGGTCGGTCTCCGCCCGCACGTCACCACCCAGCGTGCTCCGGCTGGTCAGCGTGCCGCTGCCGGTGAGCCGGCCGTCGGCGACCCGCCAGCCGCCGGTGCCGCGCCAGCCGGCCAGCCCGGCGTCGAACCGCTCGTCGACCCGGCCGGTGGTCACCGGGGCGGGACGGTTTCCGTCGGACGGGCCGGCCCCGGCGTCGACCGTGGGCCAGCCGTCGATCCAGTCGAGCCGGTCCAGCAGCATCGGCCGCTCGTTGATGCCGAACGGCTCGTCCAGGTACGGGTCGGCCCGGTCGATCGCGTGGTAGACGATCCAGTCCTGGCCGGACAGGTCGGTGAGGAAGCCGTTGTGGCCGGTGCCGATCCACCGGTTGCCGTTCTGGGTGAGCACCGGCGTGCCGCCGGCCCGGGAGGCGGTCAGCGGGATGCCGTCGCGGTCCAGGAACGGGCCGCGCGGGCTACGTGACCGGCCGACGTGGACGGAGTAGCCGGTGGCCGGGCCGGCGCAGCAGTTCGCGGTCGAGGCGAACAGGTAGTACCAGCCGTCGTGGCGCAGCACGTAGCTGCCCTCGAACTTGTTGTCGATCGCCACCAGGGTCGGCTGGCCGACCGCGCGCAGCCCGTCGGGGGAGAGTTCGGTGACCGAGATGCCCCCGTAGTAGCTGCCGTAGTAGAGGTAGCTGGTGCCGTCGACGTCGGTGAACTGGGTGGGGTCGATCGTCCACAGCCAGCCGCCGCCGCCGGGGCGGGGCGCCACCACCGGCTGGTCGGCGAAGGTCCACGGGCCGGTCGGGGTCGGCGCGGTCGCCGCACCGATGGTGAAGTCGCTGCCCTCCGGCGAGACGGTGGTGTCGGTGACCGTCACGTACATGACGTAGCGGTCGCCGATCCGGCGCACGTCGGGCGCCCAGAAGCCGGCCCCGGGCGCCGCGTACGGGGGCCGCTGGTCGGCGCCGAAGGCGTCCCCGACGTACGCCCAGTCCACCAGGTCGGCCGAGCGGGCCATGGGCACCCGGTGGAACTGCCGCTCGCCCTCGCGCAGCGGGTCGGTGGTGCCGTAGGCGTACCAGTAGCCGTCGTCGCCACGGACGATCACCGGGTCGGCGAAGGTGTCGGCGAAGGCGGCCGAGACCGGGTTGCGGTAGCCGGGGTCGGGGGCGGCGACGGCCGGCGCGGACGCCGTCGCCGCCAGCAGCAGACCGAGTGCGGCGGCGAGCGCACCGCCACGACGGAGTTGTCCCATCAGACCTGCCTCGGGTGGGGGAATGTCGACGAGGGTGACTCCGTCCGTTTCTACAACGATGGATACAACGTTGTAAAGAGTCGGTGACCCGTCGGTGCGCGCCGAACCGTGCCCGTGCCAGCATGGGCCGATGAGCGCCACCAGCACCGACGGCGCGGCGCTGGCCCGCCTCGCCGCCCTGCTCGCCGACCGCACCCGGGCCAGCTTCTGCCTGGCCCTGCTCGACGGCCGGGCCTGGACGGCGGGCGAGCTGGCCCGCGCCGCCGGGGTCGCCCCGTCGACCGCGAGCGAGCACCTGGACCGCCTGGTCACCGGTGGGCTGCTGGTCGAGGAACGCCAGGGCCGGCACCGCTACCTCCGGCTGGCCGGGCCGTCGGTGGCCCAGCTGGTCGAGGACCTGGCCGGCCACGCGCCGGGCGCCGACCGGCCCGCCCGCTCGCTGCGCGCCGTGCGGGCCGACGCGGCGCTGGCGTACGCCCGCACCTGCTACGACCACCTGGCCGGCCGGCTCGGCGTGCTGCTGCGCGACACCATGCTGGCCCGGGGGCTGCTCGACGAGCGGGCCGGGCTCACCCTGACCCCGGCCGGTCGGGACTGGCTGGGCGGGCTCGACGTGCCGGTGGCCGCGGCGGGCCGGCGTCCGCTGCTGCGCGACTGCCTGGACTGGACCGAGCGGCGCCCGCACCTGGCCGGCGTGCTCGGCGCGGCGCTCTGCGGCCGGCTGTTCGACCTCGGCTGGCTCACCCGGGGGACCGGCCGGGCGGTCCGGCTGACCCCGGCCGGCGGGCCCGCGCTGGCCGGCGCGCTCGGCCTGACCGTCACCGACCTCGCCCCCGCCACCAGCACGGACACCGGCGGCGGCCGCGCCTGATCCCCGTACCGGCGGGCGCGGATCGGCCGCCGCGTGCTCCACTCCGGTTCCCGGACCTCGGGTCGTCCCGGCGTCGTCGGTACCGCGACTCCCGGATCGGCGCCGCGTGCTCCACTCCGGTTCCCGGACCTCGGGTCCTCCGGGCGTCATCGATACCGCGACATCGCGGAAGTCGGGCGGATCAGCCCGTCGGGTCGCGCGTTCTTCGGCGGGGACCGAACCGATCCGGCCCTACCGTCGGCCGGGTGACAGTCGTGACCCACCTCCTCGATCCCGCCACCGGCACGCCGCCGTGCGGCCCGCCCGTCCTCGACCCGGCCACCGGCTGGACCGTGACCCGGCACGCCGACGTGCGCGCCGCGCTGCTCGACCCGGCCTGCCACGTGCCGGTCGCCCGGCCCGGCCCGCCCGGCACCCTCGCCTGGCTGCGCGGCACGGTGAGCCGGTTCAGCCCGCCCGCGACCCACCCGACCCGGCGCGCCGCCGGCGCGGCGATGCTGGCCGCGCTCGACCCCGACGAGTTGCGCGCGGCGGCCGCCCGGCGTACCGGGGAAGCGCTCGACCGCGCCGGCGACCGGCTGGACGTGATGGCGGTGCTCGCCCGCCGCGTACCGCTGCGGGTGCTGGCCGACCGGCTCGGGCTGGCCGACCCGGACGCCGCCGTGCCGGCGGTGACCGCTGTCGCGGCCGCCTACCATCCCGGCGCCGACCCGGCCACGGTGCGGCGCGCGGACCGGGCCGTGGCCGCCTTGCTGGCGCTGACCCCACCCGAGCCGTCGGAGGTCCGGGCAAACCGGATCGGCCTGCTGGTCCAGGCCGGCGACGCCACCGCCGGCCTGATCGGCGCCGCCACCCGGCACGTGCTGGCCTGGCCCGCCGACGTGCCCACCGGGGCCCTGCTCGCCGAGGTGCTCCGGCTCGACCCGCCGGTACGCGGCACCCGGCGGGTCACCGCCGGCCCGGTCCGGCTGGGCGGGCGGGACCTGGCACCGGGCAGCGCGGTGCTGCTGCGCTTCGACGCCGCGAACCGGGACCCGGCGGTCTTCGCCGAGCCGGACCGCCTGCTGCCCGGCCGCCCGGGCGCGGCGCTGACCTTCGGCGCCGGACCGCGCGGCTGCCCGGGGGAGCGGCATGCGCTGGCGCTGGCCACCGGCGTGGTGGACGTGCTGCGCCGCCGCTGCCGGCCGGTGCCCGCGCCGGTGCGCCACGAACCGCACGCGCTGCTGCGCGTGCCGACCCGACTGGAGGTACGCCCCCGATGACCGACCGCTTCGCCGCCTTCCACGCCCTGCACCACGCCGGCCGGCCGCTGCTGCTGCCCAACGCCTGGGACCACGCCAGCGCCGCCGCGTTCGCCGCCCGCGGGTATCGGGCGATCGGCACCACCAGCCTCGGCGTCGCCGCGGCCGCCGGCCTGCCCGACGGCGCGGCCGCCACCCGGGCGGAGACGGTGCGGCTGGCCCGGCTGCTGCGCCGGCTTCCGGTGCTGCTCACCGTCGACGTGGAGGCCGGGTTCAGCGACGACCCGGCCGAGGTCGCCGACCTGGTGGCCGAGCTGGCCGCGCTCGGGGTGGTCGGGATCAACGTCGAGGACGGCCGGGCCGACGGCGCCCTCGCCCCGGCCGAGCTGACCGCCGCCACGGTGGCCGCGGTCAAGGCGGCCGTGCCGGGCCTGTTCGTCAACGCCCGGACCGACACCTGGTGGCTGGGCACGCCCGACCCGCTTCCGGAGACGCTGCGCCGGGCCCGTGCCTACCGGGACGCCGGCGCGGACGGGGTCTTCGTGCCCGGCGTCGCCGACCCCCACCTGATCGCCGGGCTGGCCGCCGCGATCGACGCCCCGCTCAACGTGCTGCTGTCGCCCGGCGGGCCGGGCCCGGCCGAGCTGGGCGCGCTCGGGGTGGCCCGGGTGAGCACCGGCTCCCTGCTGTTCCGGGCCGCGCTCGCCGGGGCGCTCGCCGTCCTCGACGGCGCGGGCGTCCCGCCGGGGCTGCCCTCGTACGCCGAGACGCAGCGGCTGGGTGACCCGTCCGCCGGGTAGCGGTTCGTCCCCCGCGGGCCGCGCCGCAGCCGTCCTGACCTGCTCGTATCCCTTCGGAGGAAGATAGGAGGATTGTTCGGGCTTGACCCGGTCCGGCCGATTACGGTGTGCCGCAGAGGTTGCCCACCGTTGTCGTGACGGGAGAGAGGACCGACCATGCGAGTGCCGAGCCGAAGCCCGGGGCACCAGCCCGGTCCGCCCGCGGCGTCGAGCGCCCCGGCCCGTCGGCGGCCGCCGGCCGGCCCGTCGCGCCGCGTCCCGTCGCCCGGCCCCGACCTGGACGCCTACCGGGCGGCGGTGGCCGAGCTGCTGGTGGAGGTCGGCGCGCTGGCCACCGCGCCGTCCACCGCGGCCCGGCAGGTGCTGATCGACGCCCGGCTGCGCGAACCGGCCATCGCGGCGGTGCTCGACGCCACCCCGCAGGGCTTCGTCGGTGCCCGCGAGACGCTGCTGCTGGAGATGGCCCGCTACCAGCCGAACGAGCGCAGCTCGGCCGCCGACCTGACCGCCCTGGTCCGGATCTACCTGCTCTCCCGGATCGACGTGATGTGGTGGCGGGACGCGCCCACCTACCTCACCGACGAGCAGGTCAACGCCAGCCAGGACCTGGTGGACCTGGAGTGGCTGCGCCGGCGGGAACTGCTGCGCTTCCGCTACCAGGAGCAGCCGGCCACCATCCTGGGGCGCGGCGTGCGGGCGCTGCGCCGCCGGCTGCGGCCGGACGCCACACCGCGCACCGCGGGGCTGCTGTTCCGCCGGGCCCGGCGGGAGATGGTCGCCTTCCTCAACGACGTCGCCCGCGAGTTCGCCGCCAGCACCCCACCGGGCACCCCGCCGCTCTGGGTGACCAGCCTGGTCCGCAGCGCCGAGCACCAGTACCGGCTGCGCCGCCTCGGCTACGCCGCCATGGTGCCCAGCGGGCACTGCCTCGGCTGGGCGGTCGACGTGGAGCTGGCCTGGTACGAGCGGTTCGGCGCCCGGGAGACCCTGGCCGCGCTGCTGCTGGCCCGGCAACAGGCCGGCGAGGCCAACGTGGTCGACGAGGGCCAGGCCTGGCACGTCTGCCTCGCGCCCGGTGCGCGGCGGCGGCTGCGCCGGGCGTACGAGGCCGAGATGGGGATCTGAGCGATGTGCGGCATCGTGCTGAGCCTCGGCCCGGAGGCCGACCCGGCGATCTTCCGGCGGATGCTGACGGTGCTCGCCCCGCGCGGCGAGGTCACCGAGACCCGGTACGAGAACGGCCTGCTCGCCGGCGTCCGGCGGCTGCGGGTGGTGGACCGGGAACGGGCGGTGCAGCCGTGGACCTCCGCCGACGAACGGTGGGTGCTCTGCTACAACGGCGAGGTCTTCAACCACCACGAGCTGCGCGGGGAGCTGACGCGGCTCGGGCACCGGTTCCGCAGCGTCAGCGACACCGAGGTGGTGCTGGCCGCGTTCCTGCAGTGGGGCGAGCGGATGGTGGACCGGCTGCGCGGCGAGTACGCCTTCGCCATCGTCGAGCGGGCCACCGGCCGCGCCTACCTGGTCCGCGACCCGCTCGGGGTGAAGCCGCTCTACTGGACCCGCACCCCCGGCTGCCTGCACCTGGCCAGCGAGGTCAAGGCGCTGGTCGGGCACCGCACCCGGATCGCCGAGGTGCCGCCCGGGCACCACGGCTGGGCCGACGCCGACGGGCGGGTGCGGCTGCGCCCGTACCTCGACCTGCTCCGGCTCGGCGAGGGGCTGCCGGTGGTGGACGACCCGGACGAGGCCGCCCTGCTCGTCCGTGCCGCCCTGACCGACAGCATCCGGGTCCGGGTGGACACCGACCTCACCGTGGGGGTGGTGCTCTCCGGCGGGTTGGACAGCTCGCTGGCCCTGCTGCACGTGCGCGAGATGCACCCGGACTGTGTCGCGGTCACCGTGGGCGTGCCGGACAGCCCCGACGTGGCGTACGCCCGGCGGCTCGCGGCCGACCTGGGCGTGCCGCACGAGGTGGTCGAGCTGCGCCCGCGCGACATCCGGCTGGCCGAGATCCGGGACGCGATCCGGATCTCCGAGCTGACCGAGTACGGCGACATCATCAACGCGGTGGTCTCGGTGCCGATCTTCCGCCGGCTGCGGGAACTCGGCGTCAAGGTGGTGCTCACCGGCGACGGCTCCGACGAGCTGTTCGGCGGCTACCCGATGTACCACGAGGTCGGGCCGGAGGCGTCCCGCCGGCTCTTCCTGCACCGGATCCGCAACCTGTGCCGGACCGAGTTGCAGCGGGTCGACCGGGCCAGCATGGGGCACGGGGTGGAGGCCCGGGTGCCGTTCCTCGACCGGAACGTGGTGGAGCTGGCGATGCGGCTGCCGGTCACGCTGAAGCTGCGCGAGGGTCAGGAGAAGTGGATCGTCCGGCGGGCCTTCGCCGACCTGCTGCCGGACTACGTGCGGCGGCGGCCGAAGAACCCGATGTCGTACTCGTCCGGGCTGCACGAGCGGGCCCGGCTCTACAAGCCGCTCTTCGCCCGGCTGCACCGGCAGTTCGGCTACCACCTGCTGGAGCCGGTCCGCCGGGACTTCGACACCGTGCTCACCCGCTGCGGCAACGACCTGGACCGGGCCATCGCGGCTGGCCGGGCCCGGCCCGACTACACGGTGCTGGAGCACGCCCGCGACCTGGTCGGCGCGGCGCGGTGGAACGCCGCGCCGATGGTGCGCCGACTGGTCGGCCCGCGCCGCACCCGCGGCGACGAGGAGGCACCGCTGCCGGGCTGAGCCGACGCGCCCCGGTTGACTCTGACACGGTGTCAGCGCCGACCGTAGGGAGCGCCATGTTCACCATCGGAGACTTCGCCAGGCTGGGCCGGGTGTCGGTGCGGATGCTGCGCCACTACGACAGCATCGGCCTGCTCCGCCCGGCCGCCGTCGACCCGCACAGCGGGTACCGCTACTACACCGCCGAGCAGCTGCGCCGGCTCAACCGGGTGATCGCCCTGAAGGAGCTGGGCCTCACCCTGGCCCAGGTGCAGGCGATCCTCGACGACGCCGTCGACGTCGCCGAACTGCGCGGCATGCTGCGGCTGCGCCGCTCGCAACTGGAGGCGCAGGTGGCCGCGGACACCGCCCGGCTGGCCGGGATCGAGGCGAGGCTCCGGATGATCGAGACGGAGGGTCGGATGACCACCCAGGACGTCGTACTGAAACCGATCGCGCCGGTGCGCCTCGCCGAGTTGAGCGCCACCGCCCGCAGCTACCAGACCGAGGACGTCGGCCCGGTGATCCAGCCGCTCTACCCGGAGCTGTTCCGCCGGCTGGACGCCGCGGGGATCCGGGCGAGCGGGCCGGGCATCGCCTGGTACTCCCCGGCCGGCGAGCCCGGCGGCGAGGCCGTCGTGGTGCACGCCGGGGTGGTCGTCGGCGTCGACCCCGACCCGGCGGCCGGCGTCGCGGTCGTCGACCTGCCGGCGGTGCCCGCCGCGGCGACGGTGATCCACCACGGCCCGATGGACGAGGTGGAGCAGAGCATGCAGGTGCTGGCCCGCTGGATCGAGGAGAACGGCTACCGGGCCGACGGGTTCGCCCGGGAGGTCTACCTGGACTACTGCCCGGACGCGCCGGAGCAGGGGGTCACCGAACTCCAGCTCCCGGTGCGGCACGGCTGACGGCGCCACCGCCGCCCGCCGCGACGGTGGGCGGCGGTGGGCTCAGCCGTCGGCGTCCGGCCGGTCGGTGGCGGTGCGGATCCGGTCCACCAGTTGCTCCAGCACGGCGACCTCGGCCCGCAGCGCGGCCCGGCCCTGCCGGGTGAGCCGCACCCAGGTGCACGGACGGCGGCCCTCGTAGCCCTTGGTCACCTGGAGCAGGCCGGCCTCCTCCAGGATGCGCAGGTGCCGGTTGAGGTTGCCGTCGGTCAGCCCGAGCTCGTCGCGCAGGACCGCGAACCGGCACTCGTGCGCCTCGCTCAGCACGGTGAGGATGCCCAGCCGGACCCGCTGGTGGACCACGTCGTCCAGGGCCGTGGCGGGGTGCGGTGGGTGCTGCTGCGTCACGCGCGGTCCGGACCGCGGCCGGACACCAGCCGGACGGCGGCGACCGCGAGCAGGGGAAGTGCCATCAGGACAAGATAGTGGCCGGGCCGCAGCCCGAGCTGGCCGCCGAGGCCACCGCCCCCGCCGAGCAGCCGGCCCGCCCAGCCGGGCAGCGCGCCCAGCGGGAACGAGGTGCAGAGCCAGGCCGTGAGCAGGCCCATCCACACCCCGGCCGCGAGGAGCCCGGGACTGCGCTCGGCCCGGCCGAGCACCACGACCGCGGCGGCGAGCGGCAGCAGCGGAGTGAGCAGCCCCGGCCAGTACGGCCCGTCGGGCGCGGCGAGCCCGTCGGGCACCGGACCGGTCGGCACCGCGGCGAGCACGGCCAGCAGGGCCAGCACCCCGAGCCCGGTGCCGGCGACGACCGGCCACGCCACCCGGACGCCGAGCCGCCGCGCCCGCCAGCGGTACCAGAGGCCGATGCCGGCGAACAGCAGCGGGGTGCCGACGAACCAGAACGCGTATGAGGCCACCGGGCTGCGCTGCTCGTCGGGCAGCCCGGCCCACCAGGGGTGTTCGGCCGCGATGGAGGTGGTGGAGGTCAGCGGGTGCCGGTAGAGCGCCGTGCTGGCCAGCAGCAGTACGGCGATGCCGAGGGCGGGCAGCCAGGCGCCGCCGTGGGCGCGCCGGTGGCTGCGTCGGCGCAACCGCTCCAGGGCGGCAAGGGTGTCTTCGGCCTGTCCGGTGGCGCCGGGCTCCATGGCGTACTCCCATCTGGCTTTGCGTCAGCGATAGCTTTGCAATGCAAAGCTTATGGCCGGCGCGGCGCGTCGGCAAGACCCCGGGGCGCCGGACGGGCGCCTCCCGGAAGGTGGCACCCGGGCGGGCGGTCGGCTCGGACGGGGCGTGGCCGCACCGGCCGGGGGTAGTAGCCCGGACATGGCGGGACTGGACGTGCTGACGGTCGGGCAGGTGGCCCGGGATCTCGTGCTGCTGGTGGACGAGGTGCCCGCGGCCGGGGGCAGCGCCCCGGTGCGGCGGCGCCGGGAACTGCTCGGCGCCAAGGGCGCCAACCAGGCCGTCGCGCTGGCCCAGCTCGGCGCCCGGGTCGGGCTGCTCGGCGTGGTCGGCGACGACGAGGTGGGGGAGCGGCTGCTCGCCCGGGCGCGCGCCGACGGCGTGGACGTCGGTCCGGTGGTGCGCCGGGCGGGCACCCGCAGCGGGCTGATCGTCGACCTGGTCGACCGGGCGGCCCGCTGGCGCTACCTGGAGGACCTGCCCGAGGCGACCCTGCTCACCCCCGAGGACGTCGCCGCGGCCGCCGACGCGCTGCGGAGCGCCCGGGCCGTGCTGGTGCAGTTGCAGCAGCCACCGGCGGCGGCCCTCGCCGCGGCCCGGGTCGCCCGGTCGGCCGACCGGCTGGTGGTGCTCGACGGGGCGCCCGAGGACCCGGCCGCCGACGAACTGCTGGCCCTCGCCGACGTGCTGCGCGCGGACGCCCACGAGGTCGAGCTGCTCACCGGCGACGAGCCGACCGACCCCGAGAGCGGCCTGGCGGCCGGGCGGAAGCTGCTGCGGCGCGGCCCGTCGCTGCTGGCCGTCGAGGTGTCCGGGGTCGGCAACGCGTTCGTCTGGCCGGACGGGGAGGTGTTCGTGCCGCTGAGCGAGACGCCCACGGTGGACGACACCGGGGCCGGGGACGCGTTCGTCGCCGCGCTCACCCTCGGCCTGCTCCGCGACGAACCCCGCGACCGGGTGGCCCGCTTCGCCGTCGCCGCCGCCGGCGCCACCGTCGGCCACCCGGGCGGCCGCCCGGCGCTGAGCACCGAGGCGATCCGGGCGCAGCTCGACCGGATCCCGGACCGCTGACCCCGGCCGGTGCACCGGCGCGCGCGACGCGCCGGCCGCCCGGATCGGAGGCAGCGCGCGGTGGCCGGTCCGCCGGCCGTCGCGGCGCGCCGGAGGGCGTCAGCTCACCGGAAGCTGGTAGCGCCGCTCGCCGCCGCCGCTGGCGGTGGTCAGCCGGACCTCGCCGCTGCGCAGGCCGTACGTCACCGACCAGCGGGTGTGTGCCTGACGGACGTCGGTGAGGATCGCGAAGGCGGCCGGTGCGTCGGCCACCCCACCGGTGCGGCTGAGCGCCTCGGCGATCACCTGGTACCGGCGGTCCTCCCGGCGGCGCTGCTCCGGCACCCCGGCGACCGGCACGTTGGTCAGCGCCTGCCAGCCGCCCGATCCCCGCTCGACGCGCAGCCGGCCGTCGGTGAACTCGACCACCACCGAGGCGCCGGTGGCGTCGGCGATGAGGTAGTGCAGCGGCGGCCCGCCGTCGAAGTCCACGTTGTACCGGTGGAACACGGCGACCGCCTCGTCCACCGTGGCCGCCTGGTCGAGCACCAGCCGCAGGATGCGTACCGACCCGACGGTCGGCTTGCCCGGGTCGCGGTCGGCCCGGGCGCCGTCGTCGGCGGCCAGCCCCACCGCCAGGCCGCGTTCGTTCATGCCGTCGAAGGGCAGCAGCGGGGCGTTGAGCAGCCGCCGGTCGCCGGTCGGGTCGGCACCGACGCCGAGGTAGGACATGTCCACCACGGAGATGCTCGCGTAGCCGTCCGGCGGGTCGGTGCGCAGCACCATCGCCGGGTTGGCGTCCCAGTCGAAGTTGCGGGCGAACAGCGGCCGGGCCGGGTCGCCGGCGGCGACGAAGAGCGAGCAGCCGAACGGCTTCGTGGTCGGGTTGGCGTCCGTGCCCACCGTCGGGTCGTACGCCCCGACGTAGGTCATCTCGTAGAGCGGCAGGTCGTCGACCTTGCGCAGGCTGGTCAGGGTCTGCTCGACCTGGCCCGGGTCCTGCCGGGAGGCGATCGGCGTGCCGGTCACGGCGGGCGTGGCCGGTGCGGGGCCGGCCGGGTCGGGTGTGGAACAGGCGGTCACGGCCAGCACCAGGGCGACACCGGCGCCCCACAGAGTCCTCCGCATATCTGTTGGACGCTAGGGCAGCGATAGACGGTTGTCCACCGGCCCGGTTTTCGGTCCGCTGGAGCCGGGTACCTGAACCGCCACGAACGAGAGGCAGGTGGCATGAAGCGCAACGAATACCACGTCGTACCCAACGGTGGCGGCTGGAAGGTCGAGCGGGGCAACCAGGTCGTCGGCACCTTCGACACCAAGCAGCGTGCCGTCGAGGCGGGCCGCGAGGCGGCGCACGGCAACGAGCCGAGCCAGCTCGTCGTGCACACCGCGGACGGGAAGATCGAGACGGAGTACACCTACCAGGACGACCCGTACCCGCCCGCGGGCTGAGGCGAGCGGCTCCGGCCGCTGACGTGGCCGGGCCCGGCCCCCGAACGGGGACCGGGCCCGGCCTGTCGCGTGGGTTACCAGCCCAGGTAGCGCGGCTGGGTCTGCACGTTCAGCTCGCGGTACCGGACCAGCTCCGCCGTCCAGGTCCGCCAGTCGGTCAGCTTCAGTACGTCGAAGCCCTTGGCGATGTCGTTGGAGTAGATGTAGCCGTTGTAGTAGTACGCGGACCACGAGCCGCCGCCCACCGGCGCCTCCGTCGAGATCGGCCCGCGCTCCCAGAACGCGATCTCCTTCGGGTTGGCCGAGTCGGTGAAGTCCCACACCGACACGCCGCCCTGGTACCACGCCTGGACCATGATGTCCCGCCCGAGCACCGGGATCAGCGAGCCGTTGTGCGCCACGCAGTTCTCGGTGTCGGCGTTGGTCCGGGGGATCTTGAAGTAGCTGCGGAAGACCATCGTCCGCTTGTCACCGCGGCCGGTGATGTCGTAGATGGCGTCCGCACCCCGCTTCGGCCCGACCGTCTCGTTGCAGGTCGCGGCGCCGCCGCCACCCAGCTCGTCGGTGAAGACGACCTTGGTGCCGGCGTTGTTGAAGGTGGCCGAGTGCCAGAACGCGAAGTTGGTCGTGTCCCGGACCCGGTTGATCACCCGGGGCGCCTCGCGGTCGCGGATGTCCATCAGGATGCCGTCACCCATGCACGCGCCCGCGGCCAGGTCCTTCTGCGGGTACGCCGTGATGTCGTGGCAGCCGGTGGTCGCCGACTTCTCGCCCGGCACGCCCTCGTAGCCGCCGTCCGGGAACAGGTTGGGCGTGGCCACCACCGCCGCCGCGGTGGGCTTCTTCAGCGGCACCTTGACGATGGAGATGGAGTCGTGCGGCGGCTGGCAGTCCGGGAACTCCGCCCGCGGGCTGTACGAGGAGACGTACAGGTAGACGGAGCGGTTGTCCTTGGCCGGCACCAGCGTGTGGGTGTGCGAGCCGCAGGCCGTCTCGACGGACTTGATGTAGCGCGGGTTGGCCTTGTCCCGGATGTCGAAGATCTTGATGCCCTCCCACGACTCCTTCTCCGTGGCCGGCAGGCCGGTGCTGTTGCACGAGTCGTCGCTGCGCGGCGAGTCGGTGGAGAGGAAGAGCAGGTCGTCGTGGACGGAGATGTCGTTCTGCGAACCGGGGCAGAACACCGACGACACCACGGTCGGCGCGCTGGGCCGGGAGATGTCCCAGACGACGAAGCCGTTGTAGTTGCCGGCGAAGGCGTACCGGCCCTGGAACGCCAGGTCGCTGTTGGTGGCGTCCAGCGGGGCCTGCTTGGGCAGGTTGGCGATCAGTCGCAGGTTGGGACTGCTGACGATCTCGTCGACGCCGGGAATGGTGTTGGTGGTGTCCACTGTGCCGGCCGACGCCGGCTGCGGCGCCAGGCCGGCGCTGCTCGGTGGTGCGGTCACGACGCTGGCCAGGAGCAGCCCGGCCGCGGCCAGGCTGACGACCCTGAACCGCCGGGTCCGCGGCGTGGGGAATCTGATCATCGGCGAGCCCTTCGCAAGGGGGGTGACGATTGTCCACACCTTACCGTCCGACGACAGGTGTCGATGTGACCTGGGTCACATCTCATCAGGTCCGTCAATGGATACCATCGCGGTGACCTCGACCTCAGGGAGTGGCCCATGACCAACCGGCGCGCGCGGACCCTGGCCGTCGTCACACTGGCCCTCGTGCTGCCGCTGGTGGTCCTGATCGTGGTCCGCGCCAGCGCCGACCCGGCGTCCGACGCGGCCCGGCCGGCCGCCGCGACCGCCACCCCCGCCCCGACCGGTCCGCCGGTCATCGTGCCCGGCCGGCCCGGTGAGTCGGCGGCCGTCCGCCCCGCCGAGCAGGTCCGCGCCGCCGAGCGCCCGCACAACGCGATGGACGTCGAGTTCGTGCGGATGATGATCCCGCACCACGGCCAGGCCCTGGCGATGGCCGAACTCGCCCCCGACCGGGCCGCCGACCCGGACGTGCGGGCCATCGCCGACCGGATCCGGGCCAGCCAGGGCCCGGAGATCGGCATGCTCCGCGGCTGGTTGCAGACCCGTGGCCTGCCCGAGCAGGTCGACGGGCACGACCACGGCAGCATGCGCGGCATGCAGTCGGCCGAGGCGATGCGCCGGCTCGCCGACGCCCGGGGCGCCGAGTTCGACCGGCTCTTCGTGCGGATGATGACCGAGCACCACCAGGGCGCCATCGAGATGGCCACCGAACTGCTCAAGGTCGGTTCCGAGCTGACCCTCTCCGAGTTCGCCAACTCGGTGGCCACCGAACAGTCCGTCGAGATCGACCGGATGCGCGAACTCCTCGCCTCCTGACCCGCCCGGCCCGCCGCGACGATCATGGACCGCCCGCCCGACCGACCGGGCACGTACGCTGGGTGACCGTGAACCGCACGATCTTCGGCCGCCCGCTGCGCAGCGTCGCCTTCGACGCCTTCGTCTCCGGCGTGGTGGTGCTCTTCGCCGTCGCCGGCGTCGTGGCCCAGCCGGGCGGGTGGAAGGCCACCCTGGTCGGCGTGGCGATGGCGGTGGCGCTGCTGTTCCGCCGGACCCACCCGTCGGCGGTCGCCGCCGTGGTGGCCGTCCTCGCCCTGGTCCAGGTGTTCGCCGGCTGGGGCCCGCTGGCCTTCGACCTCGGCGTGCTGATCGCCCTCTACAGCGTGGTCAAGTACGCCGACCGGCTCCGCGACGGGATCCTGGCCGGCGCGGTCGCCGCCGTCGGGGTGGTGCTCGCCGCCGTGCAGACCAGGGGAGTGCTCTCCTGGTGGACCACGGCCATCTACTTCGCCCTGGTCACCGGGGCGGTCTGGCTGATGGGGCTCAACGTGCGCACCCGCCGGCTGTACGTGCTCAGCCTGGAGGAGCGGGCCGCCACCCTGGAGCGGGAGCGCGAGGCCGAGGCGCGGGCCGCGGTCGCCGGCGAGCGCACCCGGATCGCCCGCGAGCTGCACGACGTGGTGGCGCACAGCATGGCCGTCATGATCGTGCAGGCCGACGGGGCGCGGTACATGCTCGACCGCGACCCGGAGACCGCCCGGGCCGCGGTCAAGGTGGTCGCCGACACCGGCCGGGCGGCGCTGGAGGAGATGCGCCGGCTGGTCGGCGTACTGCGGGAGGAGGGCCGGCCGGAGACGGCGGCCGGACCGGGCGCGGCGGCCGAGCCCGGCGGCGCCGGGGTGGCCGCGGACCCGGAGCGCCGCCGGCTGGCGCTGACCGAACTGCCCGCGCTGCTGGACCGGTTCCGGGCCGCCGGCCTGCGGGTGCGGCACACGGTGACCGGCGAGCCGGCGTCGCTGCCGGCCGGGCTGGAGCTGACCGTCTACCGGGTGGTGCAGGAGGGGCTGACCAACGCGCTCAAGCACGCCGGGGTCGGCGCCGCCGTCGAGGTCACCCTCGCCCACGAGCCCGGCGCCGTGCTGGTCGAGGTGGTCGACGACGGGCGCGGCCGGACAGTGGTCGGCCCGGCGCCGTCCGGCGGTCACGGCCTGGTCGGCATGCGCGAGCGCGTGGCGGTGTACGACGGCAGCCTGACCGCCGGACCCCGGCTGGCCGGGGGCTGGCAGGTGCGGGCGCGGCTGCCGCTACCGTCGAGCGCCGGAACGGAGGTGGTGGCGGCATGACGGTCCGCGTGGTGATCGTGGACGACCAGGCGCTGGTGCGCGCCGGGTTCCGGATGGTGCTCGACTCCCAGCCCGACCTCGAGGTGGTCGGCGAGGCGATCGACGGCGCCGACGCGCTGCGGGTGCTCGACCGGGTCGCCGCGGACGTGGTGGTGATGGACATCCGGATGCCGACCATGGACGGGGTGGAGGCGACCCGGCGGCTCTGCGCCGGGCGGCCCGCCGGGCCGCCCCGGGTGCTGGTCCTGACCACCTTCGACACCGAGGCCGACGCGTTCGCCGCCCTCCGGGCCGGGGCCAGCGGGTTCCTGCTCAAGAACGTCCCGCCGGAGGAGCTGCTGGCCGCGATCCGGGTGGTCGCCCGGGGCGACTCGGTGGTCGCCCCGTCGATCACCCGGCGGCTGCTCGACCGGTTCGCCGGCCAGCTCGGCCCCGGCCCGACCGAGGATCCCCGGCTGGCCCAGCTCACCGAGCGGGAGCGGGAGATCCTGCTGCTGGTGGCGCAGGGGTTGTCCAACGCCGAGATCGCCGCCCGGGTACACGTGGCCGAGGCCACCGTGAAGACCCACGTGGGGCGGATCCTGGCCAAGCTCCAGCTCCGCGACCGGGTGCAGGCCGTGGTGCTGGCGTACGAGAGCGGGCTGGTGACCCCCGGCGGCTGAGCCGGCGTACGACCCAGGTCGTACGGGTCCGCCCGGTCAGGGGAGCCCGAGGTCGCAGCGGGGTCGAGCGCGCGGGTGGACGCCACCGGGCCGGCCCGCCCATAGCGTCGGAGACGTCCCACCAAACGATCTCCACGGGGAGTCCCACGTGTCCGTCGCACCTCCCGCGCACGCCGCCGCCGGCGTCGCGGTCACCGCCCGCGGCCTGTCCAAGCGGTACGGCAGCGGCCAGGCCGCCGTCGTCGCCCTCGACGGCGTCGACGTCGACTTCGCCGCCGGCCGGTTCACCGCCATCATGGGCCCGTCCGGCTCCGGCAAGTCCACCCTCATGCACTGCCTGGCCGGCCTGGACCGGCCCACCGCCGGCGCGGTGCGCATCGGCGACGCCGACCTCGGCCGACTGGACGACCGCCGGCTCACCCTGCTGCGCCGCGACCGGGTCGGCTTCGTGTTCCAGAAGTTCAACCTGCTGCCCGCGCTGAGCGCCGAGGAGAACATCGTGCTGCCGCTGGCCATCGCCGGCCGCCGCCCCGACCCCGGCTGGCTGCGCCAGGTGGTGGCCGCGGTGGGGCTAACCGACCGGCTGCGGCACCGGCCGGCGGAGCTCTCCGGCGGCCAGCAGCAGCGGGTGGCGGTGGCCCGGGCCCTGATCACCAAGCCGTGGGTGGTCTTCGCCGACGAGCCCACCGGCAACCTGGACTCCCGGGCCGGCGCGGAGGTGCTGCGGCTGCTCCGCGAGGCGGTCGACACCCTCGGGCAGACCGTCGTCATGGTGACTCACGACCCGGGGGCCGCCGCGCACGCCGACCGGGTGGTCTTCCTCGCCGACGGCCGGCTGGTGCGCGACCTCACCGCGCCCACCGCCGAGCGGGTCCTGGACGCGCTCGCCGGGCTCGACCCGGCCGGCCCGGCCACCCGCGAGGCGGTGGCCCGGTGATCCGGCTGACCCTGCGCTCACTGCGCGCCGAGGCGCTGCGCCTGCTGCTCTCCGCGCTGGCCATCGTGCTCGGCGTGGCGTTCGTCGCCGGCACGCTGATCTTCGTGGACGGCATGCGGGCCGGCGCGTACGAGCGGGCCGGCACCTTCGACCGGCACACCGACCTCGGGGTCTACGCCGAGTCCGAGGCGCTGCCGCCGGCCCTGGTCGACCGGGTGCGCGCGGTCGACGGGGTGGCCGCCGCGGCCGGCGAGCTGACCGGCTCCGGCGGCGTGCTCGGCACCGACGGCCGGCCGGTGCTCGGCTACGCCGTGCTCGCCGCCATCCCGGTCGAGCCGGCCCTGCGCTCGTACGACGTGGTCGCCGGGCGGCTGCCGGACCGTCCCGGCGAGGTGGTGCTGGACGCCCCGACGGTCGCCGCCGAGGGCTTCACCCTCGGCGCCCCGGTCCGCGTCGGCGGGGCCGGGGGAGCGGCCCGGCCGTACACCCTGGTGGGCACGGTCGACGTGGCCGACACCGCGCGCGACGTCGGCGGCCCGTTCATCGGCCTGGTCGGCTCCGACGCCCTCGCGGTCACCGGGGAGCGCGGCTACGGCCGGATCATGGTGGCCGCCCGGCCGGGTGTGTCCGAGGCGGAGCTGGTCGACCGGGTCGCCGCGGCGGCCGGCGCCGGGCCGAGCGTGAAGACCCGCCAGCAGATCCTCGACGACGCGGTCGACGAGGCGGTCCGCAGCCTGGAGCAGTTCAACATGGTGCTGCTCACCTTCGCCGCGGTCGCGGTGGTGGTGGCCGGGTTCGTCATCGCCAACACGTTCGCCATCGTGCTGGCCCAGCGGACCCGGCGGACCGCGCTGCTGCGGCTGGTCGGCGCGACCCGCGGCCAGCTGTTCCGCGCCGCGCTGCTGGAGGCGGCGGTGGTCGGGCTGGCCGCCTCGGCGGCCGGCGTGCTGATCGGCGTCGGCCTGGCCGCCGGCCTGGGCGAGCTGATGTCCCGCCTCGACGCGCCGGCCTCCGGCGGGCTCACCGTCACCGCCCCGACGGTGCTGCTCAGTCTGGTGCTGGGCACCGCGATCACGGTCGGCGCGGCCCTCCTGCCGGCCTGGCGGGGCACCCGGGTCGCCCCGGTCGCCGCGCTCACCGACGCGGCGGTGCAGCCCACCCGGGATGCCGGCCGGTTCCGGCTGGCCGTCGGCGCGGTCGTCTTCGCGGCCGGGATCGCCGCGCTGGTCGGCGCCGCGTTCGCCGTCCAGGTGGTGCTGGTCGCGGCCGGCGGGGTGCTGGCCTTCTTCGGCATCGTGCTGTTCGGGCCGGTGCTGGTGCCGGCGCTGGTGCGGCTGTTCGGCTGGCCGGCCCGCCGGCTGTTCGGGGCGACCGCCGGCCTGGCCGTGGCCAACGCGGTGCGCAATCCCCGCCGGATCGCCGCCACCGCCACCGCGCTGGTGATCGGGATCGGGCTGGTCTCCGCCTTCGTGGTGGGTGCCCGCAGCACCAAGGACGGCATCGAGCGCAGCGTGGACGCCGAGATCGGGGTGGACCTCGTGGTCACCGGGATCGGCGGCGACCTGCCGGCGACCCTCGCCGGCGAGCTGCGCGCCCGCCCCGAGCTGGGCGTGGTGCACGAGCAGCGCAGCGCGGTCAGCGCCGGAATGGAGATCCGGGCCGCCCACCCGGCGCTGGTCGCCCGGACGCTGACCGGAGTGGTCGCCGGCGACCTCGACCGGTTCGGCCCCGGCACGGCGCTGGTGCACCGGGAACTGGCGCGGGCGCGGGGCTGGACGGCGGGCTCGACGGTCACCGTGCGGGACCGGGCGCTGCGGGTCGCCGCCGTGGTCACCGACGACGGGCCGGGGCCGGCGGGCAGCTCGGTACCGCCCGGTCACGTGATCGAGGTGGCGGACGACGACTTCACCGCGCTCTTCCCGGACCGGCGCGGCTTCCTGGCCGAGATCGACCCGGCCGACGGGGTCTCCGCCGGCTCGGCCCGCGCCGCCGTGGAGGCGGTCCTGGCCCGCTACCCGACGGTCAACCTGATGGACCAGGGGGCGTACAAGCAGATGCTGACCAGCACGGTGGACATGCTGCTGGCGTTCGTCACCGCACTGCTCGGCCTGGCCGTGGTGATCGCGCTGGTCGGGGTGGCCAACACGCTGAGCCTGTCGGTGGTGGAGCGCACCCGGGAGAACGCGGTGCTGCGGGCCGTCGGGCTGACCCGGGGCCGGATGCGCGCCATGCTGGCCGTCGAGGCGGTGCTGATGGCGCTGGTCGGCGCGGTGCTCGGGGTGGGTCTGGGCACCGGCGTCAGCGCCGCCGCGATGGCCCTGCTCGGCCGGATCGGCGGGGACTTCCACGTGGTGCTGCCGCTGGGACAGCTCGGGCTCATCCTGGGCGTCGCGGTGCTGGCGGCGCTGGGCGCCTCGGTGCTGCCGGCCCGCCGGGCACTGTCCCGGCCGGTGGTGGAGGCCCTCGGCGACCAGTGACCGCGCCCGGGTGACACCCGCCGGCCGGTCCCGCCGCCCGTCAGGGCGGTGGGACCGGCCAGCGGTGCCGGGTCAACCGGTGCCGCGGCGCGGCTGCCCTCCTGGGGTACGCGCCGAAGCCCCGCCTGCCCCCGACCATAGCGCCGTCCTTGCCATCATGAGTCCGTTTTGGGAACAACGGGGTCAGTGGGACGGCAGTGCCCGGCGGCCCGTGCTCACTGCGCCGAACCGCCGCCACCCGCCTCCGTCGACGGCGTGACGGGCGGGTCCGACGCGGGCGGGGGTGCCGACGACGACGTCGGGGGATCGTCCGGCGTCGTGGCGGTCTCACTCGGCACCGGATTAGGGCTGGTGGTCTCGCTGGGCTGCGCGCTCGGGGTCGGGCTGACCGAGGCCGACGGGCTGCCGGTGGAGCCGGCCGGGCGGAACGGCCGGTTTCCCGGGTTGACCGAACTCTCGCCGTCCGACACCGGCTGCTCCGCCTGGCCGCTCGGCGCGGTCGCCGGCACGCTGGTCGGCATCTCCACCGCCGGCGCGTTGGCCTCGCGGGCCGCGCCCAGCGCCGCGCCGAGCGCGGCGAGCGCGACCAGCACCGCCGCGCCCGCGCCGACCAGGGTGCCGCGCCGCCGCCCGCCCGGCGTGCCGACCGCCGCCGGCACGTCGGTGCGGGTGTCCGGCCCGGCGTTGCGCAGCCCGCCCGCCGCCGCCGGCACCATGGCGGTCGGGGCGGACGGGTCGGAGACCGCGGCCCGGGCCGCCGCGGCCATCGCCGCGCCGCTGCTGAACCGGTCGGCCGGATCCTTGGCCAGGGCGCGCCCGACCAGGGCGCGGACCGCCTCCGGGATGTCGTGCGGCAGCTCCGGCGGCTCGTCGTCGAGGTGCCGGACGGCCACCTGGAGCGGGTTGTCGCCGGTGAACGGCGGGCTGCCGGTCAGGCAGCAGTACGCCACCGCGCCCAGGGCGTAGATGTCGGTGGCGCCGGAGACCGGCCGGCCGGCGGCCTGCTCGGGGGCCATGTAGAGGGCGGTGCCGGGCACCGCGTTGGTGCTGGTGATGCTGGTGACGTTGGTCGACCGGGCGACCCCGAAGTCGACCAGCACGACCGAGCCGTCCTCCTGCACCAGCAGGTTGCTCGGCTTGACGTCGCGGTGCACGATGCCGCCGGTGTGCGCCGCGTGCAGCGCCTGGGCGACCTGGGCCACGATCGACATCGTCTCGGCCACGTCCAACCGGCCGAGCGCCTCGATCCGCTTCGACAGCGGCTCGCCGGTGACGAACTCCATGACCAGGTAGTCGGCCCGGGAGCCGTCGGGCAGCTCGTCCTCACCGCAGTCGAAGACCTGCACGATGCCCTTGTGCCGCAGCGCGGCCATGATCCGTGCCTCGGCGCGGAAGCGGGCGATGAAGTCGGGATCGGAGACCAGCGCCGGCAGCAGCACCTTCACCGCGACCGAACGGCCGAGGACCAGGTCCGAGGCACGCCAGACGTCGCCCATGCCGCCGGTGGCGACACGTTCGTCCAAGCGGTAGCGACCGCTGAGCACGACCTCCGATGACAACACAGGCATTACCGTACCCAGCGGTGCCGGAAAGCACGCGCCGCGACCGGGGCGTCCCCGGCGGCGGGCCGGGGCGGGCGGGGCAGCGGAACCTCGATCTCCTCCGATACGCTGTGACCGGGCCGGGACGATGCGTGACGTGATCCGCTCGGGTCCGCGCTGGGCTGGGCGAATGGTCGGAAAGAGCGCGTTGGCCGTCCCATTCGTGACGCCGCAGCGTCCCGTGCGCGGATGGTGTTACGGCGACTCGCCGTCCGTTCGGCCAGATAAATCTCACTCTTTTCCCCACGGTCACCGACTTGTCGGATCGGCCACCGGCTCCTAGCGTTAGCCGAACTCGGGCCCGCCCCACGGCCCCGCCGCGGCCCCACGCCGCCGGCCCGCGCCGTGGCGAGTGTCCAGACATACCGTCCGAGCCACGGCGGTCGGGGGTGCGAACAGGTCAGCGGGGGGCTGAGGGTGCGGGATCAGGTCCGGCTGCCGGACCGGGCTGGCGTCGCGCACGCCACGTCCGGCGTGCGCCGCCGCACCCTGCCCCGGAGCCGGCGGACCCATGTCCGGTGAACTGACCGAGGCGGTCGTCGCCGCCCAGGCCGGCGACGAGGACGCGTTCCGCTACCTCTACCGCAGCCTCCAGCCGGGCCTGCTGCGCTACCTCACCGCCCTGGTCGGCGCGGACGCCGAGGACGTGGCCTCGGAGACCTGGCTGCAGATCTCCCGCGACCTGCCCAGCTTCACCGGCGGCGAGTTCCGTGCCTGGACGGTGACCATCGCCCGCAACCGGGCAATGGACCACCTGCGCCGGCAGCGCCGCCGACCGTCCCTGCCGGTGCCCGTGCAGGCGCTCAGCGAACTCGCCGGCGACGCCGACACCGCCGAACGGGCCGGCGAGACGATCGGCACCGAGGCGGCGCTGGCACTGATCTCCACCCTGCCGCCCCGGGAGGCCGAAGCCGTGCTGCTGCGGGCGGTCATCGGGCTGGACGCGGAGACCGCCGGCCGGGTGCTCGGTCGGCGGCCCGGCGCGGTGCGCACCGCCGCGCACCGCGGGTTGCGGCGGCTCGCCGCGTTGATGGAACGCCACGACCCCGCCGACCAGCCGGCCACGTCGGAGAGCACCACCCCGCCCCGTCCCCGTACCGGGCGGCGGCAGACGCCGCACGCCGAGCCGGCGGACGGTTGACGTGAGGGGATTCAGGATGAGCCTGCGCCGGTCCGGTCGGCCCGCCGACCGCACCGAGTCCGACCGGCTGCTCGACGCCGCCGGTCCCGGCACTGACACCGGGACCGATCCGCTCGCCCGGCTGCTGTCGGCGGCGGCCGCCCCGGCCCGTCCCGGCGAGCTGGCCGGTGAGGAAGCGGCGCTGGCCGCCTTCCGCGCCGCCCGCGCGGCCGGTCCGGCCGCCGCGCCGGCGCGGGCCCCGCGCCGTCGCGGGTTCACCGCCGGCGCCGTGGCCTGGATCGCCGGAATCGCGGCCACCGCGACCGCCGGCGCGGCGTTCGCCGCCGCCACACTGGACCGCCCGGACGATCCGGTGCCCCCGGCCCCGCCGGCCACCCCGGCGCCGGCCCCGAGCAGCGAGCGGGGCGGCGGGCCCGCCACGCCCGGCGGCACCGAAGCGCCCGACCCGGCGGCGCCCACCAGCGGGCCCGCCGGCGGGCCCTCGTCGCCCGCCGGGGAGCAGCAGCTCGCCGGGCTGTGCCGGGCGTTCCTGGCGAAGTCGCCGGCGCAGCGGGCGAAGGCGCTGGACACGCCGGCGTTCGGCCGGCTGGTCACCGCCGCCGGTGGTCGGGACCGGGTCGAGGACTACTGCCACGCCCTGGCGCCCGACGCCGTCGAGCCGGGCGGGTCTCCCGCGGCCGAGCCGGCCACGCCGGCGAGCGCCAGGCCGGCGAAGTCCGAGAACGCCAAGCCGGAGAAGTCCTCGAAGGCCAAGCCGGCGAACCGGCCCGCCGCCGATCCGCCCGCCGCGCCCGCCGCCGGCCGCGACATCCCGTCGGCCGACCCGGACGCTCCGTCGGCGGACCCGGACGCTCCGCCGGCCGGCCGAGACCCGAGGCCGCCCGCCCGCCGGGCCAGCTGACCGGCCCGATCCGTCCGGCTCCGAGGCGCCGCTGTAACACCGACCCCGCCCCTGCCCCGGGCAGGCTGACCCGGCCCCCGTTCGTCCGGCTCCGAGGCGCCGCGCCCCGGTAGCACCGGCCCTGCGCCCGCCCCGGCGGGTTGCCGGCCCCTTCTCGCCCCGCTCGAGTCGCCGTTCCACGGGAACGCCCGGCGCCCCCGCCCACCCCGGCGGCCGGGACGGGCGCCGGTCCGCCCAGCTCAAAGCGCAGCACCGCCCGGCCGGCTGCCTGGACACCGCCGGCCCGGCCCACCTGGGCGCCGGCCGCTCGCACGGCCGGGTCCCCGTGCGCCGTGCGCCGCTACCCGGGGCTGATCGCCGCGGACGCCCGCATCGTTGTCGGTGGGCCGGGTTACGGTGGCCCAAGGTCGGCAGGGAGAGGGGGAATCCCGTGGTGACGTCGCCGGAGCTGGACCAGTCCACCGTGCTGCGCGAGTCGGGCGCGGCCGCCCGCCACCTCGCCCGGATCTGCTTCAAGACCGGCCCGCCCACCCGCACCGGCGTCGAACTGGAATGGACCGTGCACGACGCCGCCGATCCCGCCCGCCCGATCGGCGGCGAGCGGCTCCGGACGGCACTGGGGCGGCACAGCCCCGTCACCCTCGATCCCGCCAGCCCCGCCGAGCAGCTCCGGCACGGCAGCACCGTGACCGTGGAGCCGGGCGGGCAACTGGAGGTCTCCACCGCGCCGCGGCCCTCGATCGCCGCGTTGGTCCAGGCCACCGAGGCCGACATCGCCCAGCTCACCGGCCTGCTGGCCGGCGCCGGGCTGACCCTCGGGCGAAGCGGCATCGACCCCCACCGGCTCCCGCGCCCGGTCGTCGAGACGCCCCGCTACCGGGCCATGCGGCAGGTCTTCGACCGTCGCGGGCCGGCCGGCCGGACGATGATGTACAGCACCGCCGGCCTGCAGATCTGCCTCGACGCGGGCGAGCCGGAGCGGCTCGCCGCCCGCTGGGCACTGGTGCACGCGGTCGGTCCGCCGCTGCTGGCCGCCTTCGCCACCGCCGACCGGCACGCCGGCCGGCCCACCGGCTGGGCGTCGGCCCGGATGGCCGCCTGGCTGAGCATCGACCCGGCCCGCACCCGGCCGGTCTGGACGCCGCGGCACGCCGACCTGGACCCGGTGCCGGCCTGGACGGCGTACGTGCTGGCGGCGCCGCTGCTCTGCCTGCGCGGCACCGGCGCCGACTGGACCCCGCCACCCGGGGTCACCTTCGCCGACTGGATCGACGGCGCGCTGCCCCGGCCGCCCACCACCGACGACCTGGAATACCACGTCAGCACGCTCTTCCCGCCGGTGCGCCCGCGCGGCTACCTGGAACTGCGCTACCTCGACGCGCAGCCCGGCCGCGGCTGGACGCTGCCGCTGGGGGTGCTCGCCGCCCTGCTCAGCGGCCCCGACACCGTCGACGCGGCCCGGGCGGTCGCCGCGCCGGTGGCGCACCGCTGGCACGCCGCCGCCCGGTTCGGCCTGCGCGACCGGGCGCTGGCCGCCGCCGCGGCGACCCTGTTCGACCTGGCCCTGGCGGCGCTGCCCCGGCTCGACCTGCCGGCGGCGCTGCACGACGAGATCCACCGAGGCGTACGGCGGCGGCGCGCCGTCGCGGAGAGGGGACACCGGTGACCGGAGAAGTGACCGAGCGGGACGGCTTGGAACGGCTGCGCGGCCGGATCGCCGAGGAGTTGGCACGGACCCGCGCCCGCACGGCCCTGCTGACCGAGGTGGTCGACGACGCCGACCTGATGCGGCAGCACTCGCCGCTGATGTCCCCGCTGGTCTGGGACCTCGCCCACGTCGGCAACCAGGAGGAACTCTGGCTGGTCCGCGACGTGGGCGGGCGCGAGCCGGTCCGGCGCGACATCGACGACCTCTACGACGCGTTCAAGCAGCCCCGCAAGGACCGCCCGGCCCTGCCGCTGCTGCCCCCGGCCGAGGCCCGCGCCTACGTCAGCACCGTCCGCGACAAGGTCTTCGACCTGCTGGACGGGATCCGGTTCACCGACCGGCCGCTGGTCGCCGACGGGTTCGCCTTCGGGATGATCGTCCAGCACGAGCAGCAGCACGACGAGACGATGCTCGCCACCCACCAGCTGCGCGCCGGCCCGGCGGTGCTGGACGCGCCCCCGCCGCCCGAGCCGCGGGCCCGGGTCGGCGCCGAGGTGCTGGTGCCGGCGGGGCCGTTCACCATGGGCACCGACACCGACCCCTGGGCGCTGGACAACGAGCGCCCGGCCCACCGGGTCGAGCTGCCCGCGTACGTCATCGACGCCGCGCCGGTCACCAACGGCGCCTATCGCGCGTTCATCGCCGACGGTGGCTACCACGACCCGCGCTGGTGGACGCCGGAGGGCTGGCGGCACCGCACCGAGGCCGGGTTGACCGCGCCGATGCACTGGCGGCGCGACGGCGACGGCTGGGCCTGCCGCCGCTTCGGCCGGTGGACCCCGGTCCGCGACGACGAGCCGGTGGTGCACGTCTGCTTCCACGAGGCGCAGGCGTACGCGACCTGGGCGGGCAAGCGCCTGCCCACCGAGGCGGAGTGGGAGAAGGCGGCCCGCTGGGACCCGGCCACCGGCCGCTCCCGGCGCTACCCGTGGGGTGACGACGACCCCACCGCCGCGCACGCGAACCTGGGCCAGCGGCACCTCTGGCCGGCCCCGGTCGGGGCCTACCCGGACGGCGCCTCGCCGCTCGGCGTGCACCAGTTGATCGGCGACGTGTGGGAGTGGACCTCGACCACCTTCCGCGGGCACCCGGGCTTCACCGCCTTCCCCTACCGGGAGTACTCGGAGGTCTTCTTCGGCGACGACTACCGGGTGCTGCGCGGCGGGTCGTTCGGCACCGACCGGGCCGCCTGCCGGGGCACCTTCCGCAACTGGGACTACCCGATCCGCCGGCAGATCTTCAGCGGCTTCCGCTGCGCCCGCGACGCCACCGCCGAGGAGGCGCACGGGTGACCCCGGCAGCCGCGACGCGTACCAGCCAAGCGGCGCCAGCCACCCGGCGCGCGGGCGGCGGTGCCGGCTGATGTGTCGCCACCTGGCCTACCTGGGGCCGCCGGTCACCCTGCGGGAGCTGCTGTTCGACCCGCCGTACTCGCTGCTGCGGCAGTCCTGGGCGCCGCGCGACATGCGCGGCGGCGGGACGATCAACGCCGACGGCTTCGGCGTCGGCTGGTATCCCGGCGACGGCGACCCGGTGCGCTACCGGCGCGCCCAGCCGATCTGGAGCGACCCGACGATCGCCCAACTCGCCGCGGTCACCTCGGCCGGCGCGGTACTGGCGGCGGTGCGCTCGGCCACGGTCGGCATGGCGGTGCTCGACAACGCCGCCGCGCCGTTCGCCGAGGGGCGCTGGCTGTTCAGCCACAACGGGGTGGTGCGCGGCTGGCCCGACTCGATGGTGCCGCTGGCCGCCGGGCTGCCGGTACGTGACCTGCTCACCCTGGACGCCGCCACCGACTCGGCGCTGCTCTGGGCGCTGGTGCGGCACCGGCTGCGCGCCGGGGTGGACCCGGCCCGGGCGGTGGCCGAGACGGTCGCCGCGGTCGCCGCCGCGGCTCCCGGTTCCCGGCTCAACCTGCTGCTCACCGACGGGCGGACGGTGGCCGCCAGCGCGGCCGGGCACGCGCTGTCGATCCGCACCACACAGCGGTCGGTGCTGCTGGCGTCCGAACCGCACGACGACGAACCCGGCTGGCGGGAGGTGCCCGACGGGCACCTGGTGTCCGGCACCGCGACCGTGGTGCGGGTGCGCGCCATCGGGCAGGTGTGACCGCCGCCCGGCCGGGGAGAGCACCTGTCGCCCGTACGAAGGGAGCCCAGATGAGCACCGAGCCGTTGGAGATCCACCTCGAACCCGGGGACCTCGACCGTGGCCTGCGCGACGACGTCCGCACCGGGCTGAGCGCCGATCCGAAGTGGCTGCCACCGAAGTGGTTCTACGACGCCCGGGGCAGCGAGCTGTTCGAGGAGATCACCCGGCTGCCGGAGTACTACCCGACCCGCGCGGAACGGGCGGTGCTGGCCGGGCGGGCCGACCGGATCGCGGAGCTCACCGCGGCGAAGACGATGATCGAACTCGGCTCCGGCTCGTCCGAGAAGACCCGGCTGCTGCTGGACGCCTTCACCCGGCACGGCGGGCTCGGCACCTTCGTGCCGCTGGACGTCTCGGTCAGCGCGCTGCGCCGGTCCACCGCCGAGATCGCCGCCGACTACCCGGGCCTGCGGGTCCGCGGCATCGTCGGTGACTTCACCCGGCACCTCGACCGGCTGCCCACGGGGGGACGCCGGCTGGTGGTCTTCCTCGGCGGCACCATCGGCAACCTGCTGCCGGCCGAGCGGGCCCGGTTCCTGGCCGACATGCGGGCGGCCCTGGAGGTGGGGGACTGGCTGCTGCTCGGCACCGACCTGGTCAAGGACCCGTCCGTGGTGGTGCCGGCGTACGACGACGCGGCCGGGGTGACCGCCGAGTTCAACCGCAACGTGCTGCGGGTCATCAACCGGGAGTTGGGCGCGGACTTCGACCCGGCGGCGTTCGACCACGTGGCCCGCTGGGATCCGGAGCGGGAGTGGATCGAGATGCGGCTGCGGGCCCGCCGGCCGATGCGGGTGCGGGTGCTCGACCTGGACGTCCGGTTCGCCGCGGGCGAGGAGTTGCGCACCGAGGTCTCCGCGAAGTTCCGCCCGGCCGGGATCGCCGGGGAACTGGCCGCTGCCGGGTTCGCCGTCGAGGAGTTCTGGACCGATCCGGACGGCCTGTTCGGGGTCACGCTGGCCCGGGCGGACTGAACCGGGTGAGCCTGTTCACCCCGGGGGCCGCGCGCGGAGGTGATCGGCTAGGCTGACCGGCGCGAAGGGGAGTAGCCCCCAATGTCGTGGTCGACATACTGGTGCGTTCCGCATCCGGCCACGCGGCCCCGCCGGCGGCGGGGCGGGCGAGACCTTCGACCCAGGCTGTACAGCCGGGTCGAGGTCGCCCCGTACCTCCTCCCGGCGTGGACCGGAAGGATGTCATGGAGGGTTTCCTCGTCGCGCTGGTGGTCAGCTTCGGCGTCATCTTCGTCGCCGAACTCGGCGACAAGTCCCAGTTGATGGCGCTGACCTTCGCCACCCGCTTCAAGCCGCTGCCGGTGCTGATCGGGATCACCGTGGCCACCGCCGTGGTGCACCTGGCCTCGGTGGCGATCGGTTACGGCCTCGGCGCCGCCCTGCCGACCGGCTGGATCTCGCTGATCGCGGGTCTGGCGTTCCTCGGCTTCGGGGCGTGGACCCTGCGCGGGGACACCCTCACCGAGGAGGAGCGGCGCAAGGCGGAGAAGACCAGCAAGTCCGCCATCATCGCGGTGTCGGTCGCGTTCTTCCTGGCCGAGCTGGGCGACAAGACGATGCTGGCCACCATCACCCTGGCCACCAAGTACGGCTGGTTCGGCACCTGGCTCGGCTCGACAGTGGGCATGGTGGCGGCGGACGCGCTGGCCATCCTGGTCGGCCGGATGCTCGGCCGGAAGCTGCCGGAGCGGACCATCCGCTACGGCGCCGCTGTGCTCTTCGCCATCTGCGGCCTCTGGCTGATCCTGGAGGCGGTGGCCGAGCTGCGTTGAGCCGGGCACGGCAGCGCCAGTCCGCGATCATCCGCCGCCGGGGTGACTATCGCCGGCGCCCAGCGGGCACAGGGATCACCACCTACCGTGAGCGGTAGCAGGCGAAAAGCGGAGAAACCGGGAGGACGACCAGATGAGCAAGCACGACGAGCCGAACGAGTACGGGTTCGCCGGCGGCGCCACCGCTCCCGAGCCGCCGCCGGGTGGGCGGGCCGACGAGCAGGACCTGGCCGAGGAGGTGGCGGTGCCGGCCGACGACTTCACCGAGCCGGTGACCGACGCGCTCGCCGACGAGGCCGAGGAGCGGGCGCCGGCCGACCGGCGCCGCTGAGGCGTACGCGAGCGGGGGCGTCGGCGTGGCCGGCGCCCCCGCTCGCCGTCCCGGCTCCTCGTCCGGTCCGGCTCGGACCCGGGCGCCCCCAGGCGACGACACCGACCGCGCCCGCCATGGGAGTCGGGCGAGGGTCCCGCCCGCGGCGGGGCGGCGATCCGCCACACCCCCGCGTTCGCTCACCAGCCGCTCCCGGCCCTCCCGGCCGCCGGTGACGCCGCCGCCCACCGGTCGGTCCCCGTCCCGCACCGGGCGGGCTTTTTCTGCTTCCGGGGCGATGCCGAACGACCACTTCTCGGGTTGGTAATTCCGGGCGCGCGTTCTCGCGTCGACGAAAACAGATAACTCCGGACATAAAGGCGTATGAGCGGCTTTAATGGTCCCGAGATTAAGTCGACCTTGGGGGTTTTCGTGAAGTTCTTTGGCGTTACCGGTTTGGTACGGAGGCGCGCCTGATGGACCTGTACCGCCAGCTTCGCCTGGTCCGCCAGCACTGGTGGATCGTGCTGCTCACGATCATGGTGGCGCTCGGGGTGACCGCCTTCGTCACGGTCCGGGCCGAGCCCCGGTACGTCGCCTCGGTGACCTTCTTCGTCACCACCCCGAGCCAGGGCGTCACGGACGCCTACCAGGGCGGCCTGCTCATGCAGCAGCGCGTCAAGTCGTACGCCGAGCTGCTGACCAGCGACCGGCTCGCGCAGGCCGTGGTGGCCGAGAACTCGGTCGGGCTGACCGCCGAGGAGGTCCAGCGCCGGGTCAGCACCTCGACCGAGACCGGCACCGTCCTGCTGCGGGCGTCGGTGACCGACACCGACCAGACCCGCGCGCTGCGGGTGACCGAGACGCTGTCGGCGAAGTTCGTCGAACTCGTGCAGAAGGTCGAGACACCGGCGAACGGACAGACCGGCCCGATCAAGATCGAGGTGGTCAGCGGCCCGCGGGTCAGCTCGAGCCCGGTCTCGCCCCAGCCGGTACGCAACTTCGCCATCGGCGGCCTGCTCGGCCTGCTCTGCGGGATGGGCCTGGCGATCCTGCGCGGCCTGGCCGACGTCCGGCTGCGCGACGCGGCCACCCTGCAACGCACCACCGGCAGCCCGCTGCTCGGCGAGATCCCGTTCGAGGGCAGCGCCAGGTCGGAGCCGCTGATCGTCGGCGAGGCGGTGAACTCGGCGCGGGCCGAGGCGGTCCGCAAGCTGCGCACCAACCTGCGCTTCGTCGACGTGCACGAGCCCGCCCGGGTGATCGCCGTGACCAGCGCGCTGCAGGGCGAGGGCAAGACCACCCTCTCCTGCAACCTGGCCATCGCGCTGGCCGAGGCCGGCTGGCGGGTGCTGCTGGTCGACGCCGACCTGCGCCGGCCCAAGGTCGACGACTACCTCGGCCTGGACGCCGGCGTCGGCCTCACCGACGTGCTGGTCGGCGACGTGCAGGTCGGGGACGTGGTGCAGCGCTGGGGCGACAAGTCCCTGCTGGTGCTGCCCAGCGGCTCGGCGCCGCCGAACCCGAGCGAGCTGCTCGGCTCCAAGGCGATGGCGGACCTGCTGCTGGCGCTGCGGGAGTCGGCGGACATCGTCATCATCGACACCGCGCCGCTGCTGGCCGTCACCGACGGCGTGGTGGTGGCCGTGCAGGCCGACGGCGCGCTGCTCGTCTCCCAGCAGGGCCGGACCTCGCGTACCCAGGTGGCCGCCGCCGCCCGCGCGCTGAACTCGGTCTCGGTGCGCCTGCTCGGCTGCGTGCTGAACATGGCCAAGGTCCCGAAGACCGAGGCGTACCAGTACGAGGCCTACCGGGTGGTCGCCTCGACCGCCACCACGTCGGTACCGGCGGACCGGGCCGCCAGCGGCCGGCACGCCGAGCGCGCCGACGCCGGGATCCCGGACCGCACGCAGGAACTCACCCGGCTGCCCCGATGAGCGCGGCGAGGGGTCGTAGCGACCGTTCGATCTCCTCCGCGCAGCCTCGGAAGTCGGTGGCGGTGCCGCCGATCGGGTCCAGCAGGTCGTCCGCGCCGGGGGCGGCGGGTTGCAGCCGCCCCCGGGCCCGGGCGGCCGCCACGACGGCGGCCCGCAGCGAGTCGTCGGCCAGGTCCTCCGGCGGCTCGGCCGCCGCGGCCAGCCGGCCGAACTGGCGCAGGGTGAAGGTGCGGTGCAGCACCGCCGGCACCATCGCGGTGCACACCGAGCGCTGGCGCCGCGTCGAGGTGAGCACCAACGTGGCGCCCTCGAGGTGCTCCGGGCGCAGCAGCCGGCTGCGGAACCCCGACGGGTCCGCGCCGGTCTCGGCCGCCACCTCGGCGGCGTACGGGTGCATGGCCAGGCCCTCGACGGCGTCGGTGCCGGCGCTGGAGACGGTGACCGGTCGATCGGCCAGCAGCCGCCGGGCCAGGTACTCGGCCATCGGCGACCGGCACAGGTTGGCGTGGCAGACGAACAGCACCCGGTCGGTCATCTGGACCCCTCTCGTCGGCGCGGTCGCGGCGCGGGTCGCCGCGACGGCGGCCGGCCGGGGACGGCCGACCGCGGAGGGGTTGTCGGCATCGTACGCGGGGCACCCCCCGGTGACCGGTGCTGCCGCGCCGGACCGTCCGCGCCGGACGGAGGTGACCCGGTGAGGATCGGCCTGCTGTCGTACCACTTCCCGCCGGAGCCGGCCTTCATCCCGGGCAGCCTGGCCGAGGAACTCGCCGCCCGGGGGCACGAGGTACGGGTGCTCACCGGCTTCCCGGACTACCCGGGCGGGCACGTCTATCCGGGCTGGCGCCAGCGCTGGCAGCACGAGACGCGCAGCGAGCGGCTGACCGTCCGGCGGGTGCCCCGGTACGCGGGCGGGGACGCCTCGGTGGCGGCGCGGATGGCCGGCTACCTCTCCTTCGCCGGCAGCGCGGTGCTGGCCGGGCGCCGCTACCTCGCCGAGGTGGACGCGCTATACGTCCACCAGCCGCCGGCGACCGCGTTCGCCGCGGCCGGGCTGCTGCGGCTGCTCGGCCGGGTGCCGACCGTCCTGCACGTGCCGGACGTGTGCGCCCGGGACGAACCGGGCGCGGCCGACGGCGGCGGCTGGACGGCGCGGATCAGCGCGGCGATGGCCCGCACCTACCGGGCGGCCGACGCGATAGCGGTGGCCGCGCCGTCGCTGCGGGACACGGTGGTGGCCGCCGGCGCGGATCCGGCCCGGGTCCGGGTGGTGCTCAACTGGACCGACGAGCGGATCTTCCACCCGGCCCGCCCGAGCCCCGCCGCCCAGCGGCTGGTCCGCCGGGACGGCCGGTGCGTGGTGATGCACGCCGGGACCATCGGCAACCGGCAGGGCCTGGAGACCGCGGTCCGCGCGGCGGCCGCGCTGGACGGCACGATGGACCTGGTCCTGGTGGGGTCGGGCGCGCAGGAGCGGCGGGTGCGGGGGCTCGCCGCCGAGCTGCGGGCGGACAACGTGCGCTTCGTCGAGCGCCGGTCTCCACTGGACATGCCGGACCTGTACGCCGCCGCCGACTACCAGCTGGTCATGCTCCGTGACCTGCCCGAGTTGCGCGGCACGGTGCCGGCCAAGCTCCAGGCAGCCTTCTCCTGCGCGGCGCCCGTCGTCGCGTCCGCCGGCGGCGACACCGCCGAGCTGGTCGAGCGGGCCCGGGCGGGGCTCTCCTGCCCGCCCGAGGACTGGGCCGCGCTGGCGGACCGGTTCTGGCTGGCCGCCACCATCCCGCCGCCCGCCCGGGTCGACATGGGCCGGCGGGGCCGGGAGGCGTACCTGCGGGAGATGTCGCTGGGCGCCGGGGTGGACCGGATCGAGGGGCTGCTCCACGAGGTCGTTGCGGCCCGCGCCGGCGCCCGCTGACCGACGAGCGATATTCGCATACCGGTCAGACCGTCATTTCCGACCCAGAAGACTCGTTACGTGCTAAGAACGTCAGAGAAAAACGTGCCCTTCTGTCCGGTTTCGGAAATGGAGAACGGTGTGACGGAGAGCGAAAGCCCGCGCCGCCGGCGCGGTCGGTCCCGGCGGCGCCGGCGCGCCCGGCTGCGTCGGGCCCTGCTCAGCGCGCTGGTGGTCGGCTCGCTGCTGCTGGTCTCCGCCGGCTGGGTGGGCTTCCGGGGCTGGCAGGCCCGCGCCCACCTGGTCAACGCCGCCGGGCTGGCCCGGGAGCTCAGCGCCCAGGTCGTCGGCGGGGACACCGCGCGGGCCCAGCGCACCCTCGCCGCGTTGCAGGAGCAGTCCGGGGCCGCGCGGGCGGCGACCGCCGACCCCGGCTGGTGGGTCGGCCGGCGCGCGCCGTTCGCGGGCGACGACCTGGCCGCCGTACGCCAGATCTCGATCGCGATCGACGACCTGGCCCGGCAGGCGTTCCCGAGCCTGCTCCGCACCGACCTCGCCGGCCTCGTGCCCACCGAGGGGCGGTTGGACGTGGCCCGGCTGCGCACCCTCTCCACCGACCTGTCCACCGTGCACCGGACGGTTCGCGAGACCCGGACCAGCCTCGCCAAGGTGCCCGTCGACGACCTGGTCAGCCAGGTCCGCCAGGCGCTGACCGACCTGCGCGGCGAGATCGACCGGCTGGCCGACCTCACCGCCGCGGCCGACCAGGCCGCCCGACTGCTGCCGCCGCTGCTCGGCGTCGACGGGCCGCGCCGCTACCTGCTGGTCTCGCAGAACAACGCGGAGCTGCGGGCCACCGGTGGGATGTTCGGCGCGTACGCCGTGCTGCACGCCGACGACGGCCGGGTGCGGATGGGCCGGCAGGGCAGCAGTGCCGCGTTGGGGCGCTTCACCAAGCCGTTCACGGTGCCCGCCGAGGTGCGCCGGCTCTGGGGCGACCTGCCCGGCATCTACCCGGCGGACGTCAACCTGACCCCGCACTTCCCGACCGCCGCGAACCTCTACCGGCAGATGGTCCGGCGGCAGACCGGCATGAACGTCGACGGCGTGCTGGCGGTCGACCCCGTGGTGCTGTCGTACCTGCTCAAGGCGACCGGGCCGGTGCTGGTGCCCGGGCACGCCCCGTTGGACAGCGAGACCGCGGTGCGGACCCTGCTCAGCGACAGCTACCAGCGACTCGACACCCGGCAGCAGGACGAGTACTTCACCGCGGCGGCGGCCGCGGTCTTCGACACCTTCTTCAAGAAGAATGTCAACCCGAAGGTGTTATTGTCCGTATTCGACCGTGCTGTCCGGGAACGCCGGATATTGTTCTGGAGTGCCCGCCCGGAGGAGCAGCGGACGTTCGGCGACAGCCGGATGGCCGGAACGCTCCCCGAGCAGGACACCGTGCCGACCGTCGGCGTGTTCCTCAACGACGGCAGCGGCGCGAAGCTCGGCTACTACCTGCGCCCGGCGGCGGACCTGACGGTCGGCGAATGCCGACCCGACGGCCGCCGGCAGCTCCGGCTGCGGGTCACCCTGCGCTCGACGGCGCCGAAGACCGGCCTCAGCAAGTCCGTTCTCGGCCTCGGCCTGGCGGGCGACCCGTACACCGTGCGGACCTTCGTCTCGGTGTACAGCCCGGCCGGCGGATCGGTGCTCGACGCCCGTCTCGACGGGACCGAGGTGGCGCTCGGCTCCGGCACCGAACGGCGCCGACAGGTGGCGACGGCCAACGTGGACGTCGCACCGGGAGCCTCCCGCACCTTGGAGGTCTCGGTGCTGACGGCGAAGACCGGCGCCGGAGCGGCCGAGCTGTGGCTCACGCCCACCGCCACCCCATGGACCACCCAAGTTGTTACCGCACCAAGCTGTGACCAGTAGGAGGGAACCATCATGCGGCTATCCCGCATCATCATGGCGCTCACGGTCGGTCTGGCCGTGGTGGCCGTGCCGACCGCAGCGGGGGCGGCGCAGCCGCAGCCGGCGCCCACGCTGACGGAGACGCCCCAACCACCGCCGTACCCACCGGGGCAGGTGGCGACGCTGACCGTCAACCGTGCCACCATCACCCTCGGTGAGACCGTCGTCCTCACCGGCCGGAACTTCGGCCCCAACGAGCGCGTGACCATCGTGGTCAGCGTCGCCCCGCTCGCCGCCCCGGCCCCCGGCCAGGCGCGGCGCAGCGACGGCAGCACGGTCGCGATGGCCCCGGTGGCCTTCCAGGCCGCGGCACCGCTGACCTTCTACGCGTACACCAACTCGCGGGGCCGGTTCACCAAGCCGTACAAGCCGTCGATCACCGGCCTGTTGACCTTCACGGCGACCGGCGACGAGTCCGGCCGCACTGCCTCCACCGAGGTCCGGGTGCTGCCCCGGCGCGGTGACCAGCAGCCGCTGCCCGTCACCGGTGACAGCCTCGGTACGCCGATGAAGCTCGGCGGCGGCCTGGTCGGCGCCGGCGCGGTGCTGCTGCTCATGACGCTCGCCTGGCGTCGCCGCAACCGCGTGGGTACGGGGGCGAGCTGACGGATTCAGCACCGGGCAGGGCCCGGAGGCACCTGGGGCTGGCGTCCGTCGGAACTCTCCGACGGGCGCCAGCCCTCGTTGTGCCGGGTCCGCGGCGCGTTCGTGCTTCCGATGTCGCCGTTGATGGCTGGTGGCCGCGGTCCGCCCGATGCGATACCGCCACCTCGGCGAACAGCAGCCCTCGCACACCCCGGCACCCCCATGCGAGGACCCCCCGCCGTTTCGCCGATGTGGCGGTGTCAACCCGGGGCCTGCGCCGTGTCGCCGATGTGACGGTATCCGCCTGAGAAGCGTGCGCCGTTTCGCCGATGTGGCGGTGTCAACTGGGTCGGGATGGCCCCATATCGGCGGTATGGAGTCGATCATGCGTCGGCTGCGGCCGGCACATGGGCCGCCGCCGTGCCGGTGTGGGGTGTTTGTCGGGTTCGTGGGTGTGATCGG